>CBCSLZ010000017.1:0-50409 GCA_965141245.1 uncultured Collinsella sp. | reverse complement strand
CGTAGCGGGTGGTTTAAAGCTGGCCGCTGCGCGGCCAGCAGACTAAAGTCTTGAAGAAAAAAGGCGACCGCCCTTTGTGGACGGTCGCCTTTGTTAATTGTTGTGCAGCTTGCCTTAGGCGCGAGTCTTGATCTCCTCGGTCACCTTGGCAACAAACTCGTCAACGCTCATCTGAACGGTCTCGTTGGAGCGATCGCGGACGGAGATGTTGCCGGCCTCGACCTCCTTCTCGCCCAGGATGAGCATGTAGGGCACGCGGTCGATGCTGCGGGCCTCGCGAATCTTATAGCCAATCTTCTCGTCGCGGTCGTCGCAGACCACGCGAATGCCGGCCTCCTCCAGCTTGGCGCACACCTCGTGGGCGTAGTCGCGGCTCTTCTCGGAAACGGGAAGTGCCTTGACCTGCACGGGAGCCAGCCAAGTGGGGAACTTACCCGCAAAGTGCTCAATCAGAATACCGATGAAGCGCTCGATGGAGCCGAAGCACACGCGATGCAGCATGATGGGGCGCTTCTTGGTGCCGTCGGCGTCCACGTACTCCAGGTCAAAGTTGAGCGGCATCTGGAAGTCGAGCTGGACGGTACCGCACTGCCAGGTACGGCCGAGCGAGTCCTCCAGGTGGAAGTCGATCTTGGGGCCGTAGAAGGCGCCGTCGCCCTCGTTGACCTCGTAGTCCATGTGCAGCTGCTCAAGAGCGGTGCGCAGGCCCTCCTCGGCGCGCGTCCAGTCCTCGTCCGAGCCCATGGAGTCCTCGGGGCGGGTGGAAAGCTCGACGTGATACTTAAAGCCAAACTTCTGGTACACGGAGTCGATGAGGTTGACCACGCCCACGATCTCGTCGGTCAGCTGGTCGGGACGCACAAACAGGTGGGCGTCGTCCTGGTTAAAGCAGCGCACGCGGAACAGGCCGTGCAGGGCGCCGCGCAGCTCGTGGCGGTGCACCAGGCCAATCTCGCCGGCGCGAATGGGCAGCTCGCGGTAGGAGTGCGGCTTGGAGGCGTACACCAGCACGCCGCCCGGGCAGTTCATGGGCTTAATGCAGTACTCTTCGTCGTCGATGACGGTGGAGTACATGTTGTCCTTGTAGTGGTCCCAGTGGCCCGAGGTCTTCCACAGCTGCTTGTTCATGATGAGCGGCGTGGAGATCTCCACGTAGCCGGCCTTGTGGTGGATCTCGCGCCAGTAGTCCAGCAGCGTGTTCTTAAGGATCATGCCGTTGGGCAGGAAGAACGGGAAGCCGGGGGCCTCGTCGCGCATCATAAAGAGGTCCATCTCGCGGCCGATCTTGCGGTGGTCGCGCTTCTTGGCCTCCTCCAGCATGTGCATGTGCTCGTCGAGCTCTTCCTTGGTGGCAAAGGCGACGCCGTTGATGCGGGTGAGCATCTTGTTGTCCTTGTCGCCCTTCCAGTAGGCGCCCGAGACGCCGGTGAGCTTAAAGGCCTTGAGCGCCTTGGTGTAGCAGATGTGGGGGCCGACGCACATGTCGATATAGTCGCCCTGCTGGTAGAAGGTGATGCGGGCGTCGTCGTCCAAGTCGCCGATGTGCTCGACCTTGTACTTCTCGCCGCGCTCCTCCATAAGGGCGATGGCCTCGGCGCGGGGCTTCTCGTACACGGAAAACTTGAGGTTCTCCTTGACGATCTTCTTCATCTCGGCCTCGATCGCGGGGAAGTCGTCCTCGCTGATCTTGACGCCCTCGGGCAGGTCGACGTCGTAGTAGAAGCCGTTGTCGGTCGCGGGACCGTAGGCAAAGTCGGCCTCGGGGTACAGGCGCTTGATGGCCTGCGCCATGATGTGCGCGGCGGAGTGGCGGATGACGTGCGTGACCTCGTCCTGCGGGAGCTCGGCCACCGAACCGTCATTGTAGAGTGCCTTCATGGGTATGTTTTCTCCTCTCGGATGCCTGATGCAAGTGTATGCGATGCGCTCGGCGTTTTTGACTTGCATCATTATAGGCAGGTTGCCTTGGTATACAAGCGCCCGCCGCACCTTAATGGCACGGCGGGCGATTTTCTACGCATGCTTCATCGTGTGGGCGCGGGGTGTGGAGCGCGCGTGGCTTGCGGTGTGCCCGTGGCTTGCGGCCGGCCCGGCGATGGATGCGTTACTGGATGCGAGTTCGGCAGTAGGGGCAGACCTTCCAGTGCGCATCGAGCGGGCGATGGCAGCTGGGGCACACGTTGCGAACCTGGGTGTCACACACCGGGCAGACCACAAAGTCCTTCTCGATGGGCGCGCCGCACTGCGGGCAGGTGCCGTACTGGGCAAGCTGGCGCTCGCGCAGGGCCATGTCCAGCTCCTGCTCCTCGCGGTCGGACGCGTAGGAGTGCGGGCGCAGGACCAGGTAGGCAATGAGGCCCACAAACGGGATGAGGGCGATGATGCCCCATGCCACGTAGGCGCTGGCGCCGCGGCGGCGAGCGTCGATGAACACATAGACGACCGACAGCACATACAGGGCGATGATAAAGCCAACAAAGGCATAGACGACGCCCATAAGCTGCGGCGACATGAGCTCAGAAATGTACTTGGACATTACGGGTACCTTTCGGAATATTAACAGTCCGGTCAAGTTTACCACGGGGTTTGTTTATATGGGACTACGGCTGGGTACGGGGCTGGCGCGGACACAAACATCTCAATCTGTAACAGGTGGGAGCGGAATCCAGGTCTAGATGTTACAGATCGAGACGAACGGATGACCCGCATGGCAAATGTCTCAATCTGTAACAGTTGCTAAGCTTAAACGGGTCCAGATGTTACAGATTTAGACTGAGGAATCTCTCCCCGACTTCAATCTCAATCTGTAACATCTAGAACCCAAATCATCAGCTAACTGTTACAGATTGAGACAAAGGATAACGTCCAGGCCGAACGTCTCAATCTGTAACAGAGACTCAGCATAAACAGGTCTAACTGTTACAGATTTAGACATTCGAAATCGACTGATTGGTTCATCTAAATCTGCCACTATTTACCGCGCCCGTTTTACCTGCTGGTTTGTTGGGAAATATCCCAATTTATCCCAAGTGCGTCAAAACGGAACGCGCCACCTGCTCACGGGAGGGACGAATATAATGTCGCCCCGACACGCCCGGCAGGGAGTGTCCCATGAGCATTTCCATGAGGTCCCAGGGCATGTGCAGCACCATCTCGCAGATGGTTCGCCACGAATTGCGAAGGTCCGACCACGGGATGCGTTCGATACCCTCGGCTGCGCACCACTTCTTCCATCCATGATTGCACATCCCTCGGTTCATGGGCAGTCCGTCCCCGCGATCTGCTAGCCACTCGGAGCCTGCCGCGCGGCGCTCGCCTGCAATTTCGAGTAGGCGCCCGGCAGCATCCGGCAGCACCACGACTGTGCGCATTGACTTCCGCGTCTTGAGTACGCTGTTCGCCGTGGGCTCGATGCCCGCTTGCTCCATCTGGCGCACGAGGTCGACCGTTGCGAGCGTTGTGGATTCCGCCGCACACGGCATGACCTCATCGGTGCGGATGCTCAGCGACTCACCCGACCGGTATGAGCCAAAGCACGCCATGATGAACGGCGCCTCGAGTAAGGTTCCGTGCAGGCGTCCCAGACTGTCCTTTGCCTCGGCGAGCGTGTACAGGCGCTTGGAGCGCTCGCGCGTCATGCGGGTGGGCGCGGTGTATTTCACAGTTGCGGCAAATGGGTCGATGGGCAGCACGACAAAGCCCGACACGGTTCCGTAAATCTTGCGCAGGGTGAGTAGGGCAGTGTCTGACGTTGCTGCGGGGAGAGTCAGGAGTCATTCCTGCAGGTGCACGGGGCGCAGCTGGTCGACCGGCATCGAGCCCCACGCGCGGCGCCTCTGCTTGCGTGTCATATAATGTCCCAAGGTTGCCCGGAGCTATCTCCGTGTTACTCCGGCATCCTTGCTATCACCCCAACGCGCCAAGGTTCCAGCCGTGCGCGGTGGGGTTTCTTTTCGTTTAAGGTCTCCAATCTCCATAACGTGTTCGGTTTACATTTTGTTGCAATGCGGCATAATATGGGTAGCCCTTTGCTTAAAGCTCAGGACGTGGCCAGCCTCGGAGCCGAAATCCGGGGCCTTTTTTATGGGCGTATTTTCTCCACCAGCTCTCCTCTTTCGCTAATCTTGCAGGAATATTTTTTGTCCCCTGGATAGGCTGTTCTGAGGACATAGCCCTTTTTCGTTACGCCGAGGATAACGACATAGTCTTGATCGATTCCGGATGCGACAACTTGAACTTTGTCTTCGCGGCCCCTTTGCCTTTGAAGGTAAACGTTGGCGGACACCCTGCCCTCCACTGTTGCTTTTAGGACCGGAAGCCTCACAACCCTGTTGAGATCAAGATTGACCAATGGGTTGAATTGCTCTCTGCTCTTCCCGTGCTTTGAGACGAGATGTAGCCATGTCGACTCGTATTGCATGTTTGTCACGGGGGACCCATCCCATGCGACAAGGTCCAGCAGATTGTCGTCATAGTATTCTCTTGAGAGATGTGACGCGCGCAGCATATCGCACGTAAGGCCTTGGTAGCAGGGCCCAAGGTCGAGATGCCCGTCGCGGTCGAGTGAGTATCCTGTTCGCATCACATATTCCTTCGTCCACGAAAGTGGAACACGTTGAACTTCTGCTCGGAAGGCCATGTCTCATAGCTCGCAAGGGTACTTGTATTTAAATTTTGACAGATGTCTCGGCATATTTGCAATTTTGCGGCACTTGACCCTTCGAGCTGCAGGTGTCCATTCCTTGAGGCGGCAAGGGCTCCGATGAATAAGTCTGCGAGCTGTATGAGGTCGTTCTCATGTGACTCGACTTCTTCGACAAATTTTACCGAGTTGCCAAATTGGAATGTGTCGATCAGGCACCTCCTCAATGTGTCCACTCGGTCACGTTCGTCAATGCGGCGATCGATAAATAGGCGGTATGAGTCTCTCCTGTCAATCCAGTTGTTAAATACCTGGTAGTAGACCTTCTGAAACATTTCCTCAGTATCATCGAAGTTTGTCTCACGCCTACTGACAACGACTGCGCGGAATCTCAGCTCGGGGTTTGAGAAGAACAGGTCGACCAAAGCCTGAAAGAAGGAGAGTCTGGACGGGCACACCGTTTTCCACCCGAATTCTCCCTGCACGTTGTAATAGGCCCTGAGTCGGTCAACCATCCTTACAATCTCTCTCTTTTGGTCCAGGGGGCACATGATGCCTCCTATGGCCATAAAATCGTCTGCAAGAGAAGATGTGACGCAGCTTTCGTCACAATAAACGTTGTAGGTCATGCGCTCCTCGTTTTTATGCGCGGCATCACTTCCTGCTTCGCAGTTCGCCCCGACATCATTCGTGTTTAGCGGTCTCATATGATCGCGCCCTTCTTCGGATTGCCATATTTGTATCAGATATCGCGGTGCTAACGATTTGATTCGCGGCACCGCACCTAGGCGCCGAAGAGCTTCGCGAGCACACCGAGGGCCACCAGCGCCTTGGGTACGAGATCCACGCTCTTCGTTGCAAGGTCGATGACCCTTGCAGCGTGTTCGGCGAACCCTGTCCTGTTCTTCGCCTCGGCTGCCATGCGTGCCCGCGACAGCGCCAGCTCGAGTGCCTCTTTCGTCTCGTTGTCGAGAACGGAGTCGTTGCCGATTTCGGTCACCGCCTGGCTTACCTCTACCGAAACGTCCGCCGTCGCCGTGGCCTGTGAGACGCTGCTGGAGCTAACCGTCGTACCGTTTCCGCTGTTCGTGAGCGTGGCCATGTTTGCCACGAGCCATCCCTTTGCGCGCTTTACGCCATCCAGAGTCTTGTCTCTGGGAATTGTTAGCGATCCGGTGCACCTGAGCGGGAAGGAAAACCCTTCCATCTGCAGCATGAGGTCGTCGATGTGTTCCTGGGTGCTCTCACCATAATCTCCCGCAGTGATGCAGTCGCACTCGTAGATGAGATCCTCCACGTGCGTCTCCGCTAATGATTGAGACATGGTTATTACTCCTTCCCATAAATGAATTGAATAACGCGGTCTACGCGGACCTTACTTGATCCGCCTCCAGCCCTTCGCCTTCAGGAGCCGCAACCTGAGCTTGGGACAGCTCGGCCTGGTCGCGTGCCGTCTCCAGGATCTTCGAGCGCCTCTTCTCGGTGCTCTGCCGGTAGCAGGTGATCAGCTCGCCCTCCGCGCCTGCCGGCGCCGTCGGCTTGTCCTCGGGATGCTCATCGTACCATCCGAGCAGGTCGTTGGGGTCGGTGTTGAATACTTCGCAGAGCGCACCTACGAGCTCTGCGTTCGGATAGCTCTCCTCGCGCTCCCAGGACTGAATAGTTCGGAATGACTTGCCAACTTTTTGTGCAAGCTCCTTTTGGTTTAGCCCCAGGGCTTCTCGGCGCTCTCTTAGACGAAGGTTCATCCTCGCTCCCTTCTTTATGTTAAGTGAATAGTAAACAAAAAATGTCTGTACGCAAAAAAATGTTGCTTATTTGGTTGACAGGGACATGAAACTGTTCGTTATGGAATTCGACAGACAGAAAAACGCCTCTAAGGAGGAACGAATGGATTTCGATAAGGAGCTGGCGGGGAATATCCGCGCCGCACGCGCCCGAGCTGACCTTTCTCAGGCTGAGGTCGCTTCCAAGGTCGGAGTGAAAGTCAGCACTTTCGCGAAGTACGAGAGCGGCGATTAGATTCCTGGAGCAGACAAGCTCTTGGCTATCTCGCAGGTTCTTGGTTATCCGCCCAACGACCTGATGGGCTGGAACACGGACGAGGCCGCATAGGAATGGAGGAAGAGGAATGACTGAGAGGAGCTACGAGCTGTCCGACGGCATCACGACCCTGGGCGACATGGTGATCTTTGTGTTAATAAACACGGATATTTGGGGTGCACGTCCGCGTGGCTTTCGTATCCCCAAATTATCCCAAGTGCGTGTGCTAACCCGTTTTTACGCGCTTGTGCCGTTGTTGCCGTACTTAAACCCGCAGGTAAGCAGTGTGTTCGATTTTGTCGTTCTTACTGGTCAGTACTGTAACATCTAGACCCCAAAACGGTCCCCAGATGTTACAGACCGAGACTGAAGAATCTCTCCCCGACTTAAATCTCAATCCGTAACAACTGGAACCCAAATCCTCAGCTTACTGTTACAGAACGAGACAAACCTCCGATATCAAAGCCGGCAGACGAAGTTGTCGACGTTGCTGGATCTCCCCTCGCCTGCCGTTGGCGGGTATTGCGGGGCTGTTCGCCGCATTGCCGCCGCACTGGGGGTGTGCGGACCGTAGGATAGCCTTATTGACGGCCTGTCAACTCGTCTGGGAGGCACTGTGACAGAAACGTTTGATATCGCAATTGTGGGCGCGGGCATCACCGGATGCGCCATCGCGCGGCAGCTCGCGCGATTTGACCTTTCCATTTGCGTGGTCGAGGCGACCAACGACATCGCGCTGGGTGCGTCGAAGGCCAATGGCGGCCTGGTGCATGCCGGCTACGATCCGACACCGGGCACGGTTAAGGCACAGGTCAACGCCCGTGGCTGCGAGTTGTACGGTACGTGGGCGCAGGAGCTGGACTTTCTGTTCTGCCGCACCGGGTCGATGGTGTTGGGCTTCAACGACGAGGACCGCGCGCATCTGGAGCAGCTGCGGAGCAATGGCCTTACCAACGGTGTGCCCGAGCTGTCAATCGTCGGACCCGACCGCATCCACGAGTTAGAGCTGCGCGCCAGTGCCGATGCAACGTGCGCGTTGTGGTGCCCCTCGACTGGGTTTGTCGACCCGTTTGAGGTTGCCATCGCCGCGCTGGAGAACGCCGTGGCCAACGGGGTGACGTTTATGCGGTCCGCGCCGGTGGAGGCGATTGAGGTTGCTGCCTCGGATGACAAAGCTGCGCGCTTTACGCTGGCGACGCCCGCTGGCAACGTGCGCTGCCGCTACCTGATCAACGCCGCGGGCAACGGCGCCGCCGACATCTCGCATATGGCGGGCGCCGAGGAGTTCCAGATGGTCTGGCGTCAGGGCAACATCGTGGTGCTGGAAAAGGAGCTGCGCACGCTCATGCCGCTCTACCCCGTGCCGACGCCGGTGTCGAAGGGCGTCATCGTGACGGGCACCGTGCATGGCAACACCGTGATCACCGCCACGGCTGCCGTGCGCGAGCCGGGCGACACGCAGACCTATGCAAGCGATGTGAACGCGCTGCTGATCGGCGCGCGCAAGCTGGTGCCCGATCTGGATACGCGCCGCGTGGTGCGCGCATTTGCCGGCGGGCGTCCGGTCATTCAGGGAACGAACGACTTCTTTATTGGACAGTCGGCCGTGGTGCCGGGGCTTTTCCAGGCGGCGGGTATTCAGTCGCCGGGTGTGGCAAGCGCGCCGGCCATTGCCGAGCGAATGGAGCTTGTGATGCGCGAGGCGGGCGTTGCTTTGCACGAGCGCGCCGATTGGGATCCCGTCCGCCGTGCGCCGGACGACTTTGACCGCGCACCGCTTGCGCGCAAGGAGGAGCTGATCGAGTCCGATCCCGCGTGGGGACAGATCGTATGCCGCTGCGAGACAGTGCCCGAGGCCGAGATCGTGGCCGCGATCCGACGCCGCCCAGGCGCGGTTTCGGTCGAGGGCGTCAAGCGCCGCTGCCGTGCCGGCATGGGTCGGTGCCAGAGCGGTTTTTGCCAGAGTCGCGTGGTGGCGATTCTTGCCCGCGAGCTGGGGTGCGACCCCAACGAAGTACTGCTGGAGGACACTGGCTCGTGGCTCGTTGAGGGATCTTTGAAGGGGGTACTCTAGGATGGCGGAATTCAAATCGAGCGCGATTGATAGCGATGCCGTTGAGGCGGTACCTACGCAAGCCTTCGACGTGGTCGTTATCGGCGGCGGACCTGCCGGCATGGCAGCCGCGCTGGCCGCGCATAAGGCAGGCGCACGCGTGGCCATCGTGGAGCGCGAGCAGCACTTGGGCGGAATCCTCCGCCAGTGCATCCACCCCGGCTTTGGCCTGTCGCACTTTAAACAGGAGCTCACCGGTCCCGAGTACGCGCAGCGCTTTATCGACCAGGTGCACGCAACCGACATTGCGCTGTTCTTGGACAGTATGGTGCTTGGGATCGATTCAGGCGAGCCTACGGAAGACACCGCGGTCCATACCGTCACGCTCATGAGCCCTGCCGGCATGATGCAGCTCGCCGGACGCGCGGTCGTCCTTGCCATGGGCTGCCGTGAGCGCACCCGCAGCGAGATCAAGATCCCCGGTAGTCGTCCCGCCGGCGTGTTTACGGCCGGCCTGGCGCAGCGATACATCAATATCGAAAATCTCAAGCCCGGCTCGCGCGCCGTCATTTTGGGTTCGGGCGATATCGGGCTGATCATGGCACGTCGTTGCACGCTCGAGGGGATTTCGGTCGAGGGCGTGTACGAGCTCATGCCGTACGCCAACGGTCTGCGCCGCAACGTCAAGAACTGCCTGAACGACTTTGACATTCCGCTGCATCTGTCTACCACGGTCACGCGAGTGATCGGGCACGACCGCGTGGAAGCCGTCGAGGTGAGCCAGGTCGACGAGCGCCTGGCGCCCATTCCGGGGACCGAGCGCATTGTTCCGTGTGACACACTGCTGCTTTCGGTGGGCTTGATTCCCGAGAACGAGCTTTCGGTTGCCGCGGGCGTAGAGCTTGACCCACGCACGCGCGGCGCCGTGGTGGACCAGAGCCTGCAGACGGGAGTGCCGGGCATCTTTGCCTGCGGCAACGTGCTGCACGTGCACGACCTGGCCGACAACGTGACGCGTGAGTCCGAGAGGGCTGGCGCAGCTGCAGCAGCATACGCGCTGGGTGGCGGAGCCGAGACGGATGCAGTCGCGGACACGAGCTGCGAGCTCACGGTCTCCCCTGCTGGCATCGCGGGATACGCGCTGCCGGGACGCATTACGGCCGTGGCGCTCACCAAGCTCAACTTCCGCGTGCGTCGGCCAGTCGATGCCGCCTGCGTGAGGATCTTGGCCGACGGCGAGGAGCTGTTCACCGGCAAGGTCCGCGCGTTTAAGCCAAGCGTTATGGAAAGCTTCCCACTGCCGGCAAAGGTGATTCAGCGCGCACTCGACTTAGGTGCTAGCGAAATTTTCCTGTCCGTCGATCCCGTCGAGGAGGCATAGACTATGAGCGATAACGTGATCGAAACGCTGCAGTTCAACTGCACGACCTGCCCATCCGAGTGCCTTCTGACCGTAGAGGTAGAGCGCGACGCCAATGGCGCCGTGGTGGAAGTGCGCTCCGTAACCGGCAACAACTGCCCGCGCGGCGATAAGTTCGCACATCAGGAGCTCACCTGCCCCATGCGCGTGCTCACAACCACCGTTGCCGTATCCGGCGGCGACGAGACACTTCTCCCCGTACGCACCGCCGAAGCCATCCCACTCGAACTCCACACCCAAGCCATGGCCCTCATCCGAGGCCTAGTCGTCAACGCCCCCATCCGCATGGGCGACGTCGTGCTAGAGAACCTCCTAAACACCAACATCAACCTAATCGCCAGCATGGACATCGACCCAGCCTAAGCAGCGCATTTAGAACGGGACTTCATCCCCCTCTGCAGTTGCGGTGGAATAGTTCCTGTTTTAGGCCATTACCCCGGCAAACAGGAACTATTTCACCGCAACTTATGTGGGGGGCGCTTGGGATACCATGGTGGCAGCCTAGCGAAAGGATGTTTCATGGCACATGTCAATGAACAGCGTGTGGCGCGCGTGCTCGATGCGCTCGAGGCTCAGCACCCCGGCGCACAGTTGCTTGTAAACGACCCGTGGTCGATTTACTATCTGACCGGCTTTTATGCCGATATGTTCGAGCGTTTTTGCGGCGTGCTGCTTGCACGCGATAGCGAGCCTGTGATCTTGGTCAACGCGCTGCATCAGCTGCTCGAGTATGACAATGCCCGCGTCGCCTATCACACCGACAACGACGTCGTGGCCGATGCCATTGCGCGCGAGGTCGATCCGACCAAGCCGCTTGGCATCGATACCGTCATGCGCTCCGGCTTTTTGATGCCGCTCATGGAGCGCCATGCCGCCAGCGAGTTTTTCCTGGGTGACTTTGCCGTCACCGCCGCACGTACCCACAAGGACGCCGCCGAGCAGGAGCTTATGCGCGCGTCCTCGGCCGCTAACGACACCGTGATGGCCGACGCGATCAAGCTCGTCCACGAGGGCGTAACGGAGCGCGAGATTGCCGACCAGATGCTCGGCTTGTATCGCAAGCACGGCTGCGAGGGCTTTAGCTTTCCGCCGATCGTGAGCTTTGGCGCCAACGCCGGCGACCCGCACCACGAGCCCGACGACACCGTACTCAAGCGCGGCGACGTGGTGCTGCTCGACATTGGCGGACGCCATCGCAACTACTGCTCGGACATGACGCGCACGTTCTTTTGGGGCGAGCCGGACGAGGAGACCGCACGCATCTACGACATCGTGCGCCGTGCCAACGAGGCCGCCGAGGCGCTCATCGCGCCAGGCGCACGCATGTGCGACCTAGACCGTGCCGCGCGCGACGTGATTGAGGACGCTGGCTACGGCAAGTACTTCACGCATCGCCTGGGCCACTCGATCGGCCTGCAGGACCACGAGCCAGGCGACGTCTCGCTCGTCAACGAGCAGGTCGTTGAACCGGGCATGACGTTCTCCATCGAACCGGGCATCTACCTCCCCGGCCGCACCGGAGTCCGCATCGAGGACCTAGCCCTGGTGACCGAGAACGGCGTCGAGATTCTCAACGCCTACCCACACGATCCGGTCCGCCTAGACTAGCCTGGTCCCCAAGCCCCCAAACTAAGTTGCGGTGGAATAGTTCCTGGATGGGCTGCTAGAACCCAAAAACAGGAACTATTTCACCGCAACTGCTGAGGGGATGGGTTAGCGGAGCAGGCCGGCTACTTCGCCGGCTAGGGTGATGGTGCCGGCGGCAACGAAGGACTCGCCCGCGGCATCGAGGGCCGCGAGGGCCTCGGGCACGCTGGGGTACACACCGGCAAGCTTGTTGGCGTCCACAAGTGCGGCGAGCTCATCTGCCGGCAGGGCGCGGTCGGAATCGGTCTGGGTCACGACCACGCGCGGAAAGGCCGGAATCAGCACGTCGACGATGCCCGCCACGTCCTTGTCGGCCAGCGCAGCGCACAGCAGTGTGGGGCGGTTCTCCACGCACGGATCGATCTCGTCCAGCGCGCTCACAAAGTTCTCGCAGCTCTGGGGGTTATGACAGGCATCGATCAGCTTGAGCGGATCGGTCCCCAGCACGTCAAAACGACCCGGCGTGGGACAGCCCATAAGCGAAGCATCGAGCGCATCGTGGTTGAGCTCACGACCCAGATACCCCTCGCACAGCATAATTGCGCACGCGGCATTCTGCGGCTGATACGCCGGCTTGACCATACTCGACGTATAGATCGCGCGCGGCGTGGTGCAGCTGAACTCAACCGTGTCGCCCACGTGTGCCGGAAGTTTGATCGTCGTATGGCTCACCACCAGCGGCAGAACGCCGCACTCGCGGCAACGGGCATCCATCACACATTGAACGCTCGCCTCATGCGTACCCTCGCCCAAAACAACCAAACGCCCAGGCTTAATAACCGCAGCCTTCTCCCCCGCAATGGCCTCGAGCGTGTCGCCCAAAATACGTGTGTGATCGAGCCCAATGCCCGTAATGGCAACGGCGACGGGATCGGTCGCACTCGTGGCGTCCCAACGCCCGCCCATGCCAACCTCGAGCACGGCAGCATCCACCGCAGCCTCAGCAAACACGACAAGTGCGGCGGCCGTCAGCAGGTCAAACGGCGTGATGGAATAGGCGCGCTCCCCCGCCGCCACACGGTGCGCATTCACGCGACGCCCCGCCTCGACAGCGGCAGAAACGCCACGGGCAAACGCCTCATCGCTCACAACGCGCCCATCGACCTCCATGCGCTCGGGATAGCGCACCAACTGCGGCGACGTATACAGCGCGGTCTTGAGCCCCTCACCACGAAGAATGGCAGCCGAAAAACGCGTAGTCGAAGTCTTGCCATTGGTACCGGCAACCTGAATGCAATCAAAATACTCATCCGGACGCCCCAGCTCATCGAGCATATCGACAACCGTCTCGAGCAGAGGACCAGCATCCCCAGAAATCCGCCCCGTATCAGCAGCCAACCCAACAGCCTCATCAAACGAAAGCAACTCAAACGAGAAAGGAACGACATACGACCCAGAACGCTTAGCCATAACCCAAAGTCTCCAATTACAGAAAAAGAGGCTCATCAAAAAGAATGAGCCCCTCGCGTTGACAATTTCAGCCTTTACCCGATTGCAGCAGAATCAAGGCCACAACCCAGTGGCCCTAACACGCCAGACGCAAACAACCACGTAAACGAACTGGGAGCGGCCCGACGCTTTGCTCGATACAAGTTCCGCACGAGCCGAAGGCCACTTAATGCGGCCTTCGTGCGAGCAGGACTGTCCGCAGTAGCGAGCAATGCCCCAAACCGCGTCCCCCAGTAACACTTACGAGAAGTCAGCAACCTGCGAGTTCAGCGCCGCCAGGATCTCCTTGAGCTCAGCTGCACGGTCCCTCTTCTTCTGGACCACTGCGGGCGCGGCCTTGGCCACAAAGCCCTCGTTGGCGAGCGTCTTCTCGCATCCGGTGAGCTCCTTCTGGGCCGCGGCGATCTCCTTCTCCAGGCGCGCCTTCTCGGCCGAAAGGTCGACCTTGCCCTCGAGCACCACAAAGACCTCGACGCCGCTATCGACCACGGCAATACTCGCAGCAGGCTTCTCAACGTCAGCACCCATGACCAGCGAAGCGGTGTTCGCCAGCGGCTCAATCGTAGAGCGCAGGCTCTCGAGCTTCTCGATATCCTCGGCACCGGCGCGCACGACCACGTCGAGCTCGGCCTTGGGGCTCAAGCGATAGCGCGAACGCGTGGCGCGGGCGGCAGACACGACGGCGCGGCACAGCTCAAACGCGCGCTCGGCGTCCTCGTCGACGTACTTGGTGTAGTCGGCGGGCTCGGGCCACTTGGCGATCATGAGCGCCTCGGCGCGGTCCACGTTGCCCTCGGCGTCCAGATCGAGCACGCTCGCCGGCATGTTGTCCCAGATCTCCTCGGTGACAAACGGCATAAGCGGGTGCATCAGGCGAATGGAGGTGTCGAGCACAAAGATCAGGTTTCGCTGGGCCTGCAGACGGCCCTCGCCCTTCAGGCGGGCCTTGGTGACCTCGACGTACCAGTCGCAGACCTCGTTCCAGAAGAACTGCTGCACGCCGCGGGCCATGTCGCCAAAGGTGTAGTTCTCAATACCCTCGGTGACCATCTTCACGGCCTTTGCCAGGCGGCTGAACATCCAAGCGTCGGCCGGCGTCTCCACGACGGGCTCACCGGGCGTGTAGCCCTCCATGTTCATGAGCAGGAAGCGGCTGGCGTTCCAGATCTTGGTAACAAACGACTTGGCCTGGTCGGTACGTGGGCTGTCGATGAGCTTCTTGGTCTTCTTATCGATGTTCGCGTCAAACTTGACGTCCTGGTTGTTGGTGCACAGCGTGAGCAGGTTGTAACGCATGGCGTCGGCGCCGTACATACCGATGAGGTCCATGGGGTCAACACCGTTGCCCTTGGACTTGGACATGCGGCTGCCGTCCTTGGCAAGGATCGTCGGGTAGATGACGACGTCCTTAAACGGCACTTCGTCCAGGAAGTACAGCGAGCTCATGACCATGCGGGCGACCCACAGCGCGATGATGTCGCGTGCGGTGACGAGCGCGGTCGTGGGGTGATGGCCCTCGAGCAGCTCCGGCTTTTGCGGCCAGCCCTGCGTGGCGAAGGTCCACAGCTGCGAGCTGAACCAGGTGTCCAGCACGTTCTCGTCCTGATGCACGTGATGGCCGCCGCACTTGGGGCACACATCGGTGTCCTCGGTAAGGGCATCCTCCCAGCCGCAGTCCTCGCAGTAGAACACGGGGATGCGATGACCCCACCACAGCTGGCGGCTGATGCACCAATCCTTGAGGTTCTCCATCCAGGTGGTGTAGGTCTGCGTCCAGCGCGCGGGGTGGAAGGTGACCTTGCCGGAGTTGACGGCGTCGAGCGCCGGCCCCTTAAGCTTATCGACGGCGACGAACCACTGCTCAGACAGCCACGGCTCCAGCGCGGCGTCACAGCGGTAGCAGTGCATGACGGAGTGGTCGTGATCCTCGACGTGATCGAGCAGGCCATGCTCCTCAAACCACTTAATGACGGCCTCGCGGCACTCCTCGCGGGTCATGCCGGTAAACTCGCCATAGCCCTCGACGACCACCGCGTGCTCGTCGAAGATATTGATCTGCGGCAGGTCATGAGCCTGACCCATGGCGTAATCGTTGGGGTCGTGGGCCGGGGTGACCTTAACAAAGCCGGAGCCAAAGTTGGCGTCGACATGCCAATCCTCAAAGATGGGGATCTCGCGGTCGACGATGGGGAGCTTAACGGTCTTACCCACAAAGGCGGCCTTCTCGGGATCCTTCGGGGAGACGGCGACGCCTGTGTCGCCGAGCATGGTCTCGGGGCGCGTGGTAGCGACTACGATGTAGTCCTGGCCGTTGACCGGCTCGGTCAGCGGGTAGCGCAGGTGCCACAGGTGGCCCTTCTCGTCCTTGTACTCGGCCTCGTCGTCCGAGATAGCGGTGGTGCAGTTGGGGCACCAGTTGACGATGCGCTTGCCGCGATAGATCAGACCGTCGTGGTACCAGTCGCAGAAGACCTTGCGCACAGCCTGGGCATAGTCCTCGTCCATGGTGAAGCGCTCGTTGTCGAAGTCGACGGAGCAGCCCATGCGCTTGATCTGTTCGACGATGATGCCGCCGTACTCGTGGGTCCAATCCCAGCAGGCGTCGACGAACTTGTCGCGGCCAATCTCCAGGCGGCTGATGCCCTCGCTCTTGAGCTTCTTGTCGACCTTGGTCTGCGTGGCGATACCGGCGTGGTCGGTGCCGAGCACCCAGCGCGTGGACTTGCCGCGCATGCGAGCCATACGGATGATGGCGTCCTGGATGGAGTCGTCGGTGGCGTGACCCATGTGGAGCTTGCCGGTCACGTTGGGAGGCGGAATGGTGACGGTGCAGTCGCCCACGCCCTCACGGCGTTTGTAGTAGCCGCCGTCGAGCCACTTCTGCAGGATCGCCGGCTCGTTGGTCGACGGATCGTAGTTCTTGGGCATTTCTTCCATATATCTCTCCCTTGCCCATCGGGGAGGAATGTAGGCCCGATTTTCGCTCGGTCAAGTCCTGGCTCGCACGAAGACCACATTAAGTGGTCTTCGGCTCGTGCGGAATCTACGAAAATCGGGCCTACATTCCTCCCCTTAGGTATCGATTACTTCAGTCTGAATGGACTTTGCTGAGACTTTAATCAAACACACAGAATAACACAGGTAGTTGGGGTTATTGCGTATATATAAAATAGCCTCCGACCGCGGATGGTCGGAGGCTATTTGCAAACACGTTTTAGGCTGGTTTAGCCGTAGATGCGCTGGGGCTGTTCTTCGCCCTTTACGGAGGCTTCGGTCACGATGACCTTGGAAACACCCTCCTCGCTGGGCAGGTCGAACATCGTCTGCTGCAGCACGTCCTCGCAGATGGAGCGCAGGCCGCGGGCGCCGGTCTTGCGGGCAAGCGCCATACGGGCGATCTCATGCAGGGCCGCATCCTCAAACTCAAGCTCAACGTCCTCGAGCTGGAACATCTTGCGGTACTGACGCACCACGGCGTTCTTGGGCTCGGTCAGAATCGACACCAAGTCGTCCTCGTCAAGCGCCTGCGTCTGGGTGACGACGGGCGTACGTCCCACAAACTCGGGGATCATGCCAAAGGCGTTGAGGTCCTGCGGGAGCACCTGACGCAGCAGGTCGTTCTCGTCGACCGAAGTGGGGCCGGCGATCTCGGAGTTAAAGCCCACGCCCTTGTTGCCCACGCGATCGGCGATGATCTTGTCCAGACCCACAAAGGCACCGCCGCAGATGAACAGGATGTTGGTCGTGTCGATCTGCAGCAGCTCCTGCTGGGGATGCTTGCGGCCGCCGGTAGGCGGAACGCTTGCCACCGTGCCCTCAAGAATCTTCAGCAGCGCCTGCTGAACGCCCTCGCCCGAAACATCGCGGGTAATGGAGAGGTTCTCGGCCTTGCGGGCGATCTTGTCGATCTCGTCCACGTAGATAATGCCAACCTGCGCGCGCTCAATATCGCCATCGGCGGCATTGATGAGCTTGAGCAGGATGTTCTCCACGTCCTCGCCCACGTAGCCGGCCTCGGTGAGCGCGGTGGCGTCGGCGATGGCAAACGGCACCTCGAGGATGCGCGCGAGCGTCTGGGCCAACAGCGTCTTGCCGGTACCGGTGGGACCGAGCAGCAAAATGTTGGACTTGGCGAGCTCCACCTCGTCCATATCATCGTCAAGCTGCGAGTCCAGACCGTCGTCAAAGGCCGAAAGCGCAGCACCGCCCTCGATCACGCGGCGATAGTGGTTGTACACGGCCACCGACATGGCGCGCTTGGCGTCCTCCTGACCCATGACATAGGCCGAAAGCTCGTCATAGATCTCGTGCGGCGTCGGCACGTGCGTGATGACCTGGCGATCGTCCTCGAGCTCAAAACCCTCGGCCTCGGGGTCCACGGCGGGCTGGGATGCAGCCTGGCCGTGGTCGTTGAGGAAGCCCGGCAGCTTGCCGTTGCGGGCAGCGTCCATAAAGTCCGAAGCCAGCGACTCCTCAAGGATCTCGGAGCAGGCGGCAACGCACTCGTCGCAGATAAAGATGTTGGTCGGACCCTTTACAAGGCGGCGAACCTGCCCCTGCTCTTTTCCGCAGAAGGAGCAGCGGATGGGGTTGCCGTTCTCGTCAAAGTTGTCCTGCATGTTACCGGCCATCCTAGGCGTCCTTCGCGGCGAGATCGCGCGAGGTGACGATACGGTCGATCAGGCCGTAGTCGAGGGCCTCGGCAGCGGTCAGGTAGTTGTCGCGCTCGGTGTCGGCCTGGACCTTCTCGATGGGCTGACCCGAGGCGTCGGACAGGATCTGGTTGAGCTCGCGACGGGTCTTCTTGATCTCCTCGGCCACAATCTCGATCTCGGTCTGCTGACCCTGGGCACCGCCGCTGGGCTGGTGAATCATGACCTTGGAGTGCGGCAGGCAGAAGCGCTTGCCCTTGGCGCCGGCCGAAAGCAGCACGGCAGCCATGGACGCGGCCATACCGACGCAGATGGTGGAGACCTGCGGCTTGATGAAGTTCATGGTGTCAAGAATCGCCAGGCCGGAGTAAACCTCGCCACCGGGCGAATTGATGTAGAGCGAGATATCCTTCTCGGCATCCTGGCTCTCAAGATGCAGCAGCTGGGCAACGACCAGATTGGCGCTGACGGAGTTGATCTCCTCGCCCAAGAAGATGATGCGGTCGTTGAGCAGGCGCGAATAGATATCGTAGCTGCGCTCGCCGCGCGGCGTCTGCTCGATAACGTATGGCACGAGGGCGGAATCGAACTTAGCGATCATACGCATCTCCATTTCTCTCTTGCGGACCAAATTGGTTCTAGATAAACGTACGGTGCCCGCATGCTATGCATTGGCTGGCACCGTACGAAGCAACCGGATAACCGGTGTATAACTTTACCCCATCACGGGCGCACGCATGCGCTCGCTGGCAAGGTGGCGAGAATTACTCGGCGTCCTTGGCGGTCTCGTCGACCTCGGTCACCTTGGCGTTCTCGACCAGGTGGTCGACGGCCTTGGAGCGACGGATGGACTCGCGGACAGCAGGCATGCGGCCATCGGCGATGAACTCGGCCTTGGAAGCCTCGACGTCCTTGACGCCGGCCTTCTCGAACTCGGCGTTGATGTCGTCCTCGGTGACCTCGATCTTGAGCTCGCGGGCGAGGGCGTCGAGAGCCAGGGACTCACGGGCAACGTCGTTGGCCTGCTTGTGCAGGTCGCCGATGAACTGCTCCATGGTCAGGCCGGAAGCAGGCAGCCAGGTGTCGAGCGTCATGCCGCGGGCAGCGAGGTTGGACAGGAAGTTCTGGCCAAGCTCCTCAAAGACGGACTGCTCGTAGTCAGCGTCCATCTCCTCGAGCTGCAGGCGCTCGGCAAGAGCGGAGACGCAACGGTTCTCCTTCTCGGCCGGGAGGCGGGAAGCCTTGTCCTGCTCGATCTCGATCTTGATGGCGTCGCGCATGGCGTCGATGCTGTCGAAGCCAAAGTCGGACTTGACGAGCTCGTCGGTGAGCTCGGGGGTGTTGCGGACCTTGATGCCCTTGACGGTGACCTCGACGGTGTGGGTCTCGGCCTCCTCGCCCTCCTCGACCTCGTCGGTCCAGGTAACGGTCTTGACGTCGTCAACGTTAGCGCCGATCAGGGCCTCGTTGAACTCCTTGGGGTTGCTGTCGCTACCGGCGATGAGCATGCGGCCCTCGGCGGCAAAGTTGTCGGCGTTCTCGACGGCCTTGAGGTCGACGGTGACGTAGTCCTCGGCCTCGACGGCGCGACCCTCGACGTCCTCGAAGGTGGCACGGTAGTTGAGAAGCATCTCGACCTGGTTGTTGATCTCGGACTCGGTGACCTCCGCAGGGGGCATCTCGATCTCGACAGCGTCGAAGGAGGAGAGCTCAGCGGCGGGACGCAGGGAGAACTCGACGGTGTAGGTGTAGTCCACGTGATCCTTGGCGAGGTCGAGCTCCTTGTAGTCACCGTTCTTGGTGGGGACGATGTCCAGCTCGTTGAGGACGGCGGGCTCGTTGGCGGCGATCAGGTCGTTGGTGGCCTGAGCGAGGGTAGCCTCGGCGCCAAGAGCGGAGTCGATGACCGGACGGGGGGCCTTACCGGCGCGGAAGCCCGGGAAGCGGTACTTCTTGGCGGTGTCCTTGTAGGCCTTCTTGATCGCGGCGTCGACGTCGGCGGCCGGGATGGTGACCGTAGCGGTGAGCTTGGCGTCCTTGACGTCAGAAGCGGTGATGTTCAACACGTTCCTCCTCATACTGCCCAGCTTATCTGAGGTGCTGGTACCTTTATGCAACAAAGTATCGCGACGGCGTGAGCCGACGCAGGTGCGATGGTGCGGGCGAAAGGACTCGAACCTTCACGGGAATCCCACCAGAACCTAAATCTGGCGCGTCTACCAATTCCGCCACGCCCGCATGAGCGCACAGACTAGGAATGATAGCAGATACGAGCGGCAAGCGCACGCACACCTTTTACAGGCTCACGACCTCACCACGAGTGCAGAAGGCGGGGCGAGTTGCCCCGCCCCGCCAATTACGACTTGTTCGCCGACCCGCTACTCCCCCAGCAGGGCCTTCTCGGGCGTGATCGGCAGCGAGCGAACCTGATGGCCGGTGGCGTGCGCCACGGCCGAGGCCACAGCGGCGAGCGGCGTGTTGATGACGACCTCGCCGATCGACTTGGCGCCAAACGGGCCCGTCGGCTCGTAGCTCGGCTCAAAGGCCACGCGAATGCTGCCGATATCCAGGCGCGTGGGCAGCTTGTAGCTCATAAAGTTGCCGGTGCGCAGGCGGCCGCGGTCATCGTGCTCGACAATCTCGTAGAGCGCGTGACCGATACCTTGGGCAATGCCGCCCTCGGCCTGGACGCGCGCGAGCGCCTCGTTGATCACGGTGCCGCAGTCGACGGCTGCCGCATAGTCCACCACAGTCACCTTGCCGGTGGCCTTGTCGACCTCGACCTCGGCAATACCGGCCATAAACGGCGGAGGCGAAACGGGCAGGCAGGCGGAGGCATGCGAGGTGAGCGCGTCGCCGCCCGCGATGTTCTTGACGCACAGGTTGGCAAAGTCGCGCAGCGTGAGGTAGCGGTTCTGCTCGCGCGCGGCACGCTCGTCGGACAGACGCACGTACTGGCCATCGAAGACCACGTCGGCGGCATCCACGTCCCACATCTGGGCGGCCTTGGCGCAGATCTTCTCACGCAGCTCGGTCGCGGCGTTCTTGGCGGCAAGTCCCGTCACGTACGTACCCGAGCTCGCGTACGAGCCGGCATCAAACGGCGACACATCGGTGTCCACGCCGCGCACCACAATGAGCGAGCTCTCCACACCCAGCTCCTCGGCGGCAATCTGCGCCAGGATCGTGTCGACGCCCATGCCGTTATCGGTGGCTCCGGTGCCGATGGTAATGAAGCCGTCCTCTTCCAGGCGCATGTCGATGCCGGCGATGTCCACGTTGGAAATGCCCGAGCCCTGCATGGTGAGCGCGCAGCCCAGGGCGCGCACGCGATCGCCCAGATCCACGGCCAGCGGCTTGTCGCGCCAGCCGATCATGTCCATCGCGCGCAGCAGGCAGCGGTCGAGTGCGCAGGCGTTGAGCTTCTCGTTGTAGTACTGCGGCATGACCTCGCCCTCGCGCACGATGTTCTTAAGGCGCAGGTCGGCGGGGTCCATGTGCAGCATGTCGGCGAGCTCGTTGACGGCGCTCTCCACGGCAAACTGGCCCTGGGTGGCACCGTAGCCACGATACGCGCCGCCGCGGTTGGTGTTGGTGTAGACGGCATCCCAGCTAAAGCGGCTCGCCTTCACGTGGTTGTAGATGGGCAGGCTCTTGTGGCCCGAGAGGCCGATCGTCGTGGTAGCGTGCTCGCCGTACGCGCCGGCGTTGGACAGCGTGTGCAGATCGATGGCCGTGATGGTGCCGTCGTTCATGGCGCCCAGCTTGACGGTCATCTGCATCTGGTGGCGCGAGTTGCCCGCGGTGATGGTCTCCTCGCGGGTGTAGCAGCAGTAGCTCGGACGGCCGGTCTGCTGGGTGACAAACGCCACGAAGATCTCGCAGCAGCCCGTCTGCTTGGAGCCAAAGCCACCACCGATGCGCGGCTTAATGACCTGCACCTGCGACTGCGGAATGTCGAGCGACTGCGCGACCATGCGGCGCACGTGGAAGGGCACCTGCGTCGAGGTGGTCACCGAGATACGCCCGAACGCGTCAGTCGTCGCGAAGGCGCGGAAGGTCTCCATGGGCGCAGTCTGCGTGGCCTGGCTGGTGTAAGTGCGGGTGAAGACAATGTCACTCTGGGCGAAGGCCTCGTCCAAGTCGCCAAAGTCGCTCGTGCCGCTGCATACTAGGTTGCGAGCAACATCGCCGCCCTGCGGGAACATAAAGGTCACGTCGCCCTCGGGGTGGACCACGATGTCGTTATCGAGCGCCTGGGTAAAGTCGAGTAGGGGCTCAAGCACCTCGTAGTCGACCTTGATGAGCTTGAGTGCCTTGTCGGCGGCTTCCTCGGTCTCGGCGGCAACGATCGCCACCTCCTCGTTTTGGTAGCGCACGAGGTTCTCGAGGATCAGGCGGTCGTAGGGACTCGGCTGCGGATAGCTCTGGCCGGCGATGGTAAAGCGGCGCTTGGGCACGTCCTCGTAGGTGTAGACGCCCACCACGCCGGGCACCTTCAGGGCGCGCGACGTGTCGATGGAGCGGATCTTGGCACGGGCATACGGGCTGCGCTTGAGCTTGACGATCAGGGCGCCGGCGGGCACCAGGTCGCCCGCGTAGACGGGACGACCCTCGAGCAGGGCCTTCGAGTCCTTCTTGGGCTGCTTGTGAGTGATCTGCTTGTAAGAGACACCGTCGCAGCTGGTGTCGTTGACCGGCAGCTCGGGCATCTCAAAGCCCACCTGCACGCCGGACTCGTTGAGAAAGCGGACGATGGCGCGCAGCTGGCTCTCGTAGCCGCTGCAACGGCAGAGGTTGCCAGCGAGCTGGCGCGAGAGCTCCTCGCGCGTGGCGACGAGGCTCGGGTCCTCCTTGGCGGCGCGGGCGAGCGCAAGCACGTTCATGATAAGGCCGGGGGCGCAAAAACCGCACTGCTCGGCGCCTTCGGCAGCCATTGCGCGGGCGAGCGCCTCGGACTCGGCCTTGAGGCCCTCGAGCGTGGTGATGGAGCGGCCCTCGACGCGCGCGGCGGGAACCGAGCAGCTCAGCACCGGGTCGCCATCGAGCCACACCGTGCACAGACCGCAGTTGGTGGTTTCGCAGGCACAGCGCACCGACGCGCAACCCTGCTCACGCAAAAGCGAAAAGAGCATGGTGTCGGGGGCAATCTGGACCTTGACCTTGCGGCCATTGAGCGTAAAGGAAAGATCGATGAGTTTGGCAGCCATTAGCGCACCTCGCTAGAATCGACGCCGGGCACGCGGCGGCAGGAATACTCGTCCGTGGCAAACTTAGGCACTTGCACGCCCTCGAGCTCGCGGGCAAGCGCGGCCGAAAGCTCGATGCCGGCGGCGCGACGCACAGCCTGGACGGCAAGCGGGGCCGAGATGCGGCGGCGGTAGTCGGCCGAGCCCCACAGGTTGGTGCCGTAGCTCAGGGCACGCACGGATGCGGCCAGGGCACGCAGCTCGTCCTCGGAAGGATGCTCGTTGGTAAGGCCGCACGCCTCGCCCTGCAGCAGGGTCGCGCGCAGCGGGCGGGCACCCACAGTGACGTGCCAGGTGTTGTCCCACCAGGCGGCGGTAACGTTCAGCGAGGGAAAGTCGGTCGCGGCCTTGCGCACGGCCTCGTAGCTCGCACGGTAATCGTGCTTGACGACCACGACATGCTCGATAACGTCGCGCACGTAGCCCATGTCAACGAACTCCGCGAGCGGCACGCGGCCGGCGCCCGTCAACTCAACATAGGAATCGAGCGCGAGAAAGGCGGAGAGAACGTCCGAGAAGCCAAAGCGGCCGTAGATGCTGCCGCCCACCGTGGCGGTATTGCGCAGCTGCACGCCCACGATGTCGTGGACGGCGAACTCAAAGACATTGTTGACAAGCGAGTTGAGCCCGACATGACGCTCGAGCTGGCGCAGGGTGCACATGGCACCGATGCGAAACTCGGTCTCGGTCTCCTCGATCTGATCGAGTCCGCAGGCCGAAAGGTCAATCGCCGTCGCCACGCGACGCGAACCCAGGCGCATCCAGATGCCGCCGCCCACAATCTTGTTGTTGCGGTTCTTCTGTAAGAGCTCATAGGCTTCGGCCGCGTTTCCAACACGGACGTAGGTACCGAACTTGAGCACGTTCTCCCCCATCTCTTCACTTGTCCAGTACTTTTAAGTGTACCAAACGAGGGGCCGCACACCGTTTTAGGACAAAATCCACCCACCCATCCATAACTTGCGGTGAAATACGGACTGATTAGCCGTTCTGGGACGCTAAACAGTCCGTATTTCACCGCAAGTTATGAGGAGTCATCCGGGATAGAAAAGGCTCCCAGCCAAGATGACTGGGAGCCTCATCACATGCTATGTCGAGCGAAGATTTAGCAGACGCCCTGGGCGAGCATGGCGTCGGCGACCTTCAGGAAGCCGGCGATGTTTGCGCCCATGACAAAGTTGCCCTCCTCGCCGTACTTCTTGGCGGTGTCGTCCACGTTGTGGAACATGCCGCGCATGAGCTGCTCGAGCTTGCCGTCGACCTCCTCGAAGGTCCAGGACAGGTGCTCGGCGTTCTGGCTCATCTCCAGGCCGGACACGAGCACGCCGCCGGCGTTGGCAGCCTTACCGGGCATAAAGGCGACGCCGTTCTCCTGGAAGTAAGTCGTGGCCTCGATGGTCGTGGGCATGTTCGCACCCTCGCCGACCACCTTGCAGCCGTTGGCGACGAGCGCCTGGGCGTCCTCGAGCAGCAGCGTGTTCTCGCGAGCGCAGGGCAGCGCGATGTCGCAGCGCAGCTGCCAAACGCCACGGCCGTCGCCCTCGTGCCACACGGCGTTGGGCTTCTCGTCAACGTACATAGCGAGCGTAACGCCCTTGTCGTGGCCGGAGCGCTTCTTGTTGTAGACATGCTCAAGCACGGTGTAGTCGATGCCATCGGGATCCTCGACCCAGCCATGGGTGTCGGAGCAGGCCAGTACCTTGCCGCCGAGCTGAGCGACCTTCTGGACCGCGTAGATGGCGACGTTACCGGAGCCGTGAACGACGACGTTCTTGCCCTCGAAGGAGTCGCCGCGGCTCTTGAGGTACTCGTCCACAAAGTAGACCAGACCGTAACCGGTGGCCTCGGTACGGGCGAGCGAGCCGCCAAAGGAGAGGCCCTTGCCGGTGAGGACGCCGGTCCACTCGTTGGTCAGGCGCTTGTACTGACCGAACAGGTAGGCAACCTCGCGGCCGCCAACGCCCAGGTCGCCGGCGGGAACGTCGGTGTTGGGGCCAATGTGACGATAGAGCTCGGTCATGAAGGACTGGCAGAAGTGCATGATCTCGTTGTTGGACTTGCCCTTGGGGTCAAAGTCGGAACCGCCCTTGCCGCCGCCCATGGGAAGGGTGGTCAGGCTGTTCTTGAGGATCTGCTCCAGGCCCAGGAACTTGAGCATGCCCAGGGTGACCGTCGGGTTAAAGCGCAGGCCGCCCTTGTAGGGTCCAATGGCAGAGTTGAACTCGACGCGGTAGCCGCGGTTGACCTGGACCTTACCCTGGTCGTCGACCCAGGGGACACGGAACATGACGATGCGCTCGGGCTCGACGAGGCGCTCCAGCAGGGCGGCCTCCTCGTACTCGGGATGGGCGTCGAGCGCCGGCTGGATGGTGCCGAGGATCTCGGTCGCGGCCTGGATGAACTCAGGCTGCTCGGGATAGCGGGCCTTGAGCTCGTCGAGAACTTTCTGCGTGTAGCTCATGCTTCCTCCAATTGATGGAAAAGAAAAGTGTCGTTCGAGGCGCCCCATGCGCCGCGAGCTTTATCGAGTATGGATAATATCGCACTGTTGCAGCAAAGTTTCGCATAAGCCGACAAGCAGATGTTTCGTTTTGATTACGATGCAGGTAGAAGCGTTTTTGAGCACCCGACGCACAAATCGCGTGTTTCGAAGCTGTTTCGTCCGCATGTTCCACACCACCACATTGGGGACAGGCACCTTTGTGGTGGTGTGGTAGTTAGAGGACGAGTTGATGGTAGTCGGCAGGGGTTATACGGCCCTCGGTGGCGGCGCGGAAGGCGGCGAGCGCATCGCCCGAGAACGGCATGGCCCAGCACAGGCCGCAACCTGCGGTAATGGAGCCGGGCAAGGGCATAATGCGCCCAGGCACGCCGGCATCCAGGCACAGCTGCTCGCATTCCATCACATCGAAGGTGCTGTCAAACGACACGATGATCTTGCGCTCGTGGTCGAGGGCATCACCGGATGGGCCTTCGCGGTGTGCCTCACGATACGCCGCGGCGGCCGCTTCCTCTTCCGCAGTATGTCCACAGCCACCGCAGCCGCAGGTACAGGGCTCGGAACCATCGCAAGTGCAAGGCTCTCCCGTGTCGGGGCAAATATCGTGAGACATGCCAACTCCAATCGTCTAGGCGAGCAGCCCGGCTGCCGCAAACTCCTCGGGTGTATTGACGTTTTCGAAGCAGAGCGTCGAGCCAGCGACCGCGACAATCTGAGGCTCGTCCAAATACCCGGCGTTCACTCGGTCGATCAGGCAGCGGATTCGCTGACGGTCACCGGCGAGCAGCTCTTGGGCAACCGGCGCACACGCGTCACGGCGCCAGACGGCGCAAAGCGGCTCAATCCCCCGCTCCTCGCGCGGCACGCACACGTCGAGTGCCTCGGCCTCGACACAGCCAGCAAGGGCACCGATAAGCTCCGAAGAGACAAACGGCATATCACAGGCGACGATAGCAACGAGAGGCAGCCGGGCCGCAGTCAGCGAACTCGCGATGCCGCGCATGGCGCCCGCCGGCCCCTCAAGGTCCGACACTATTCGCGGCACCAGGCCGCCAAACGCGCGCTCCTCAAGGTAGACAAGCTCGCCGGGACGCGACGTCGTCACAACCAACTCGCCGGCAACTGGCGCCAGCCGGCCCAGCACGCGTTCGATGAGCGGCTCGCCGCAAAACGCCATGCGCGCCTTATCACAGCCCATGCGCGAGGACAGCCCACCCGCTTGGACGACACAAGAAAGATCGGCACGTCTTACGGTAGTCATACGGCAAAACACCTCCATCGGCATGCTCGAAACCCGGTGCACGAAGCTAAATACAGCCGCCGAAATAGCGGCGCTACGAAAAGCTCGTGCAAAAACAAAACAGCGCCTTTGCGGCACGCAGCAAGACCGCGAGCACAAAAGCGCTGGTAGCGTATGGCGGGAACGTATGTGAATCGAACACATCCAAGACGTTTTGCACGCCTCGCAACGGTTTTGAGGACCGCGGAGCCCACCGGAGCCCATCCGTTCCCAAGTGCGGAGGTATTTTACCAAACCGAAACGGCTCCATCCCAAAAAGACGAACAAGAAGTTGCGGTGGAATAGTTCCTGCATTTGCTGCCAAAGCCTCCAAATAGGAACTATTTCACCGCAACTGAGGAGGCGGGAGCGAGTGACCGGCCTAGCGCAGGGACCTCAGGCCGCCGGCGTCCTTGTCGAGCACCGTAAAGCGCACGGCATCCAGGTGCTCCAAGATGCTGATGGCACGTTTGCGCGACACGCCCAGGGCCTCGCGCAGCACGCTCGTGGTGGCAGCGCCACCGGCATCGGCGATGGCGGCGGCAACAAGCTCGCGCGCATGGGCCTCGGCGGCAGCGGACAGGGCAACGTCGCGCTCGACCTTCACGATCGAGCGGTTGAGCGAAAGCTCGCGCAGGGCACGCGTCATGGTGTCGCGATCGAGCTGCAGTTGCTCGCCCACCTCGGGCAACGTCGGTGCATCGAGGCCGGCTTCGTCCAGCAAGGCAACGATACGTTCGCAGGCTTCGCGAACCACGCGTGCCGCCGCGGCGGCCGAATGCGGATCGAATACCTCGGCGCCCTCGGCGGCGCACACACCACGCGAGCAGCCCTCGGCAATCAGAGCCGCGGCAACGCCATCATCAGCGGCAGGCCACGCAGCATGGGCAACGGCGCCGGGCGTAAAGCCCGTCTCCTTGGGAGACGCCGCGTGCATGGCTGACAGGGTCGCCGCCAGTGCATCCATCGCGGCGTCCAGCACCGCGGCATCCGCCAAGTGGTCCGCATCACCCACGGAAAGCTTGCGAACGGAGCCCTGCGCCACCAACCCGCGCAGTGCGGCATCGACCTCGCCGACACCAAGATCCAAAGCCTCGGCAACATCAACCGCCGTAACCGGCAGCATCTGCAGTGCCAGCCAAGCGCCCACACCGCCCGCGATATCGCCGGACTCAAGCGCCGCAAACAGTGCGAGCTCGCTGGCAGAAAGCTCGCGCGAGCGACGGCAGCGCGATAGCAGCACGCGCCCGCCGCCGATGAGCATAACGGGCGAATACGACAGCACCACGGCATGGTCTCCGGCGCGCAGCGGCAGCGGCTCCTCCAATCGCACCTGCACGGTACGGGTCTCACCCACCGCCATGGGGGCCTCGCCCTCCAAAAGCATGATGCGGCCGACGACTTCGGCCGTGCCGGCCATCACATGCACGCGCGCGCCCGACTCGAGCACGCGCGGCTTGGTGCCCTCGCGGCCCAGGTAGGTGAACGTCATCATAAAGCGCAACGTCTGGCCAAAGCGGTCCGCCACGCCGAGCATCTCACCGCGATCGAGAGCGGCAACACCATCGCCCACCAAGTTGAGCGCCACGCGCTGTCCGGGCAGTGCTCGCGGCGTATCGCCATGCACCTGAATCCCGCGCACGCGACAGACCGTACGCGACGGCAGGGCGACGAGTTCGTCGCCCACCGCAACCGGCGCATCGTGCAACGTTCCCGTTACGACAGTGCCGACGCCCTTAATCGTAAAGCAGCGGTCAATCGGCAGGCGCGGCGCGGCATCGGTGCGCTCGGCACGGTCGCGGCAGGCATCCCAGCAGGCACTTACCTGCTCGTCGAGCACCGCAAGCAGCCCGTCGATCCCCTCGCCCGTCTTAGACGACACGGGCACAATCGGCGCGCCCGCAAACACGGTACCCGACAAAAAGTCATCGACATCGAGCTCGGCAAGCTCGGTCATCTCGGCATCGGCAAGGTCGCACATCGTCAGCGCGACCACCATATGCGTAACGCCCAGCAGCTCCAGCACGTGCACGTGCTCGCGCGTCTGCGGCATCACGCCCTCGACGGCAGAGACCACCAGCACGGCAACGTCGATGCCCGTGGCGCCCTGCACCATGGCGCGCAGGTAATGCGCGTGGCCCGGCACGTCGACCAGGCCGACGATCTTGCCACTCGGCAGCGCCAACTCGCCAAAGCCCAGCTCCACGGTCATACCGCGACGGCGCTCAACCTCCAGACGATCGGGATTCTTGCCAGTCAGTGCCTCGATCAATGCCGACTTACCATGGTCAACGTGACCCGCCGTGCCAACGATAACGGGACACTCCACCAGCGCCTGAACCTCACTCATCGAGCAATCGCCTTCTCAACGCATGCGGCAAGCGTCGACGCCGCCGTCTCGATATCGCGGTCGCCCACGAGCGTGCGCACGTCAAATAGGATGCGATCGTGCGAGGTTCGCGTGACGACCGGCGTGTCGAAGTCCTGGACAAGCGAGCGCTTGAGCGCATCGACCGTCAGGCGCGCGTCAACAAGACGCACGGCAACACACATCGTGGGCAGCTCCACGGTAGGCAGCGAGCCGCCACCGGGGGTCGACGACTCCTCGACGATTTCCACCTGCACGGCACACGGGCAGCCAGCCTTATCGAGGCCCGCCACCATCAGCTCGCGCAGCTTGCGTGCGCGACGCTCCAGATGAGCCTGCGGCAGCGTAAGCATGCTGAGCACCGGAATATCACGATGGGCAACATCGGCACCGTCCATGTAGATACGCAGCGTGGCCTCGAGTGCCGTGAGCGCCAGTTTGCCCGGACGCAGAGCACGCATGAGCGGATGTGCGCCGCAGGCCTGGACCAGATCGCGACGGCCCATGATAATGCCCGCCTGTGCGGCACCGAGCAGCTTATCGCCCGAGCACGACACCAGATCGAGCCCTGCCGAAACCGAAGCCGGCGTGGTTTCTTCGCCGCCGCGCACCAAGATGTCGTCGGGCAACAGCGCGCCCGAGCCCTGGTCCTCGTAGAACAGCAGGCCATGCTTGTGAGCAAGCGCCGCAAGCTCCCGAGAACCAACCTCCTCGTGAAAACCCTCGATGCGATAGTTGGAAGGATGGACCTTGAGGATCATCGCCGTATCGGGCGTGATGGCTTGCTCATAATCTACCAGGTGCGTGCGGTTGGTGGCACCGACCTCGACGAGTTTGGCGCCCGAAGCTGCCATGACGTCGGGAATACGGAAGCTGCCACCGATCTCGACAAGCTCGCCGCGGCTGACGATAACCTCTTTGCCCGCGGCATGGGTGGCAAGCACCAGCAGCACCGCGGCGGCGTTGTTGTTGACGACCAGCGCATCCTCGGCACCGGTGAGCGAGCGGATCAGCTGCGCGGCGTGCTCCTTGCGCGACCCGCGCGAGCAGGTGTCCACGCTGTACTCGAGTGTGCTGTAGCCGCGCGCGACCTCGGCCACGGCCTTGGCGGCCGACTCCGCGAGCGGGGCTCGACCCAGATTGGTATGGATAACAACACCCGTGGCGTTGACGGCGGGGCGCAGGCTCGGCAACGCGGAGCGGTGCGCACGCCACTCGATGGCCGAGGCCAGGTCGCGCTTAGAGCGCGGGGCAGCACCGGCGCGAATGGCGGCGCGCTCCTCGTCGAGCTCGGCCGTGACGGCGGCATGCACCACCGCGTCGCAGGTCTCCCCCGCCGCCTTCACTACCGGCCACTCGGCAAGCAGCTCGTTGACGGATGGAATGGCGCGCAGGCGGGCGCGTACCTCATCGGACATGTTCTGGCTATCGCTCATGTGCGGCCTTTCAAAAGAAACGTGGATCAGTCGAATACATCAGCTGAGTCAATTACTCGTTATTATCCTCGCGCGCCGCGATCTTTTCCACGCGAACGGCGTTTTCCTGGGTGAGCGCGGCGCCCGTCAACGGGTCCCAACGCAGCGGCGTATGGTCGAGCGGGCCCACGCCCAAGGCTTGAGCGCCACCGGCATCGGCGCCAAACGAACGCCCGCCGGGGGCGGCCGACGTAAAGATGCACGCCGGATGCAGATACGGCGTCGTCTCCACGCGCACGCGGTCGCGGCCCATATCGCTCACGAGTTCGACGATCTCGCCGTCGGCAATACCCATGCGAGCGGCGGCATCGGCATTCATCTGCACGGCATCCAGGTCCGATCCAGCCTCGGCGGCACCGTGGGCCGCAAGCCTGCGCGAGGTGTGCGACTCAAAGGGACGGTTGCCGCTAATGAGGCGAAACATCCCCGGGCCGGGCTCCACCATGGGAGCGATCCAGTTGGGTACACGACCCAGACCGGCTCGCTCCCACACGTCGCTTGCCAGCGCAATCCTGCCGCCATCCAGGGGAATCGCCGGCTCGCCCGTACGCGACGGCAACGCAACACCCGTGTCGGCCCAGCCGCGTTCCTTGAGCTCGTCCAGATCGATCCCAAACGGTGCCACCTGGGCAGCCGCCAGATCGTCAGACGTAAACTGGAAGTACTCGCCCGCACCACACGCCTGTGCCAGACCAGCAAAGATCTCCCGACCGGGACGCGTGTCGTCATGCTGCACGGGCAGCACGGCATTACGGTAGAACACGCGCGCATCGTTGGTGCCTATCACCGTTCCCACGCCGCGGTCGGCCTCCAGATACGTCACGTCGGGCAGCACGAAGTCAGAAGCGCGCGCCGTCTCGGACCAGCGAATATCAACGGTCACGAGCAAGTCGAGCTGCTGCAAAATACCCAACCAAGCCTGCGCATTGCCATAGCCCGCGCCGGGATTGCTGGCGTAAACGATCAGCCCGCGCAGGTCCCCGGCAAGAATCGACTGACCGATGGTCGTGCACAGGCCGCGCACCGGATCGACCAGTGGATAGCGCTCGGACCCCAACTTGGGCTCACGTGGCATCGGCGGCGTCGCAAAGCGTGCGGGATCAAGGTCGCCCAGCGCAAGCGGTGTGGGTGGATTGAGCGCTCCGCCCGCATGTCCAATACAGCCCAGCAGCACATCGACCAGACAAATCTCGCGCGCGGTCTGGGTGCTATTGGCATACGCGATACCGATGCCACCATGAAAGCCCGCATCCACCACAGCGGCAGGCGCGGCGGCAGCGAGATCGCGCGCCGTGGCGACAATCTCTGCGGCCGGCACGTCGCACATCGACTCGGCCCACTCGGGCGTCCAAGCATGGGCCGCCTGCGCCAGCTCGTCAAAACCCGTGGTATAGCGGGCAACGAACTCGTGGTCGTACAGGTCCTCGGCAATCAACACGTGGACAATACCCAACAGCAGCGCCAAGTCACAGCCCGGGCGCACGCGCAGCCAGCGGTCGGCAAGCGCAGCCGAGCCACTGCGCCGGGGGTCGACCACGATAATCTTCACCCCACGGCGACGGGCATCGTTGAGCGCATCGACTGACCCCATCGACGACGAATCCACCAAGGAACGCCCCAGGTACATGATGCAGTCGGTATGCGCCAGGTCGGAGGCGGGACTATAGCCCAGGCTGTGCTCCCAACCGGTAAGTCGGCTTACCTCACAGGCACCGTCGGCACCGTATACGTTGGGCGAGCCCAGCGCATGCATAAAGCGATACGCCCAGTAGCGGTCGAACGAGGGCACGCCAAGCGTCATGCCCAGCGCACGAGGCCCGCACTCGTCAACAATCTCCAAAAGGCGCTCGGCAATCTGGGCAAACGCCTCATCCCAGGAAATCGCATCGAACCCCGAGTCATCACGACGACGGCGCATGGGATGCAAAATCCGGTCGCGCTCGTCAAACGGCATGTCCAGGCGATGCCGTCCGCGAGCACACAGGGCACGCGCCGCGCACGGATGCCCCGGCACCGGCAACTCGGCCACCACGCGACTATCCTCAACGCGTGCCGCAAAGGCGCAATCGGCATAGCATCCCCCGCATGTGGTCACCACGGCGCGACCGTCACGCTTCACAGCAGGTGCCATCTCGATTACCCCTTTCATCAGCCAAACACAACAGGCCAAAAGCCCGGCAACGAGCCCCAGACCCAAAAAGCCTCCCGCACGGCAACGCCCCGCGGGAGGCCCAACGTCAAACAGACGGTATCTTACGCCTCGGACTTCTTGGCGTAGATAAACCAGTAGCCGAGCGCGATCAGAACCGCGCCGCCCACGATGTTGCCCAGCGTGGCGGCGGACAAGTTAAACGCAATGCCCGCAGCGTTGAGCGCATCGGCGCCGGCGACGTCGGCACCATAACCGCATGCGTGCATCACGGCACCCATGGGCAAAAAGTACATGTTGGCAACGCAGTGCTCAAAACCGCAGGCCACAAAAGCGGCGATGGGCAGCAGAATGCCCACAACCTTGTCGACCACGGTCTTGCCGGCGGTACCGATCCACACGGCCAGGCACACAAAGATGTTGCACAGGATGCCGCGGAAGAAGATCGTCACCCAGTCGATCGTCACCTTGCCGGCGGCGACGCTCACCATGGAGTTGGCGACCGCCTCGCCGTTGAGCTTATAGATGCCGGCCATGTACACCAAAAAGACGATGAACAGGGCACCGACAAAATTGCCGACCCACACGACGACCCAGGCCTTGAGCATCTGAACCAGGGTGATCTTTTTGCTCTTGAGCGCGCAGACCATAAGCGAATTGCCGGTAAACAGCTCGGCGCCGCACACCAACACGAGCACCAGGCCCAGGCAAAAGCACAGACCGCCCACGACGCGCTGGGCACCCCAGCCCAGCGTGCTGTCGCTCAAGAACACGGTAAAGAACAGGCCGCCGAAGGCGATAAACGCACCGGCGAACATTGCCAACAGAAAGGCCTTAGCGACCGGCAGGTTAGCCTTGGTCACGCCGGCGGTCTCGGTCTTGGCCTCGATCGCGGCGGGCGCCAGGCAATCGGGAGCGGGATATTCTGCCTTGGAATCTGCCATGTCAATCACTTCTTTCCTATTCAGCAGAGACAAGCGCTGCTATTGCTCTTGCCCCAAGCGGACAAAGTGGGAAAAGTCGTTGGCGGCCACGGCGTCGTACACGGCGTCGACGGCGTCAAAGACTTCCGGGGACATGGGGTTGTAGAACTCCGTGTCGCCCGGCTGAATCCCTATGAAGACGATATCTTCGCACGATTGCTCAATCTCTTCGATCAGAATCGACAAGGGAAGCGAATGCGTGGTGAACATCGACTTGCGGGCCACATCACGCTTGTCGAGCAAGCGGATGGACCCGACGGGCAGCGCCATGTCGGCGGCATCAACCAAAACCAAACGCGGCGGACGCTCGCGCTTGACCTCGATGATGTCATCCTCGGGCGTTTGGCCTCCGTCGATGGTGTACCAACCGGCGATGGGCGCGTCCTCCATCTTTTTGGAGAGCACGGGGCCGGCGGCATCGTCGGCACGCAGCACGCTTCCCGCCGTGAGCACGATACCCGCAAACAGGGCGCCGTTCACACGTCCATCCACAACGCGACCCATTACTGCAACCTCCCCGTCAGATACACGCCCGACACATCGCGCACGCGCTCAACCAGATCGCGAAACTTCATTAAGAACGCGACCTGCTGGGCATGCAGGCCAAAGTCGTCATCGAACACCGAGATGCCGGCCTTGGCAGAACCGCGAAAACCGCGCTCGTCGAGCAGCGCATCACAGGCCTCGAGCAGCGACGGCACCGCCGCCTTATCGAGCTGGCACTCACCAAAGGAGCGAATGGCCTCAAACTTGGTCTTGGCCTCCCCCTCCGGCAGCGCGTCGACGAGCGAATAGAACACGTTCACCGGCACCGACAGGCGCGGCTCAAAGCAGTCGAGCACGCCGGTGTGGTGGCCCACGGCGAGCGTGTAGTACAGCACGTCGCAGGCCTCCTGGGGAACGTCTTCCTCGGTCTCCACAAACTTACGCGTGAGCTCGTAGAAGACCACCTGGTCGGGCGCGTGGCCCAGGCAGGGGTCGGCGACGCCCTCGGCGGCCTCGTCGCTTGCGCGCGAGGCATCGCCAAAAGAGCCGCCGAGCATGCCGGGGCCCGCAAAGTAACCAGAGCGGTCCGTGAGCTCCATCTAGCGACCTCCGGCCAGCACCAGATCCTGCAGCGCCGAGTACACCTCGACGCGGCGCGGATCATCCTGCTTGTCGATGAGCAGCGCCATGGCACCGCGGATATCGCCCTTGGGCGCGCCCTCGAGCGTATCCATAAACTCATTGGCCAGGTCGCGGCCGTAACGGTAGCCGCTCATGGCGCGAGCCTCGCGCTCGATGGCGACGCGCAGCTTGTACGGCACGCCGGGGTGCAGGATATCGGCCTGCTCGCCGGCGGCCTCCACCGTGGTCTCGGCATGGAGCTTTTGGTCCAGCAGACCGAGCGCCATGGCAAAGCCGTAGATGGTCTGCGCGGGGCTGGGCGGGCAGCCGGGGATGTAGACATCGACCGGCAGAATCTTGTCCGTGCCGCCCCAGACGCAGTAGTTGTCGTAGAAGATGCCGCCCGTGCAGCCGCACGCGCCATAGGACACCACGATCTTGGGATCGGGTGCGGCCTCAAAGGCGCGCAGGGCCGGCATGCGCATGGCACGCGTCACGGCGCCGGTGTACAGCAGCACATCGGCGTGACGGGGCGAGGGCACGACCTTGATGCCAAAGCGCTCGACGTCGAAGACGGGCGTGATGGAACCGAAGATCTCGATCTCGCAGCCGTTGCAGCCGCCGCAGTCAACACGGTAGACGTACACCGAGCGCTTGATCTTCTTAAGAAGGGTCGCCTTGGCCTTCTCGATGCTCTCGTCGAGCTCGATCTTGGTCGGGCGGTACTGAAGCCGCTCGGGCAAAAGCGTGGGTTCGGCCATGGTTACTCCTCCTTCGTATCAAAATCCATGATGATGCCCTCGACCGGTGCAAGACCGGCGGGAATCTCGGGCGCATCGGGGTTGAGCTCGCGGTCGATATACTCCGGGTTCACGCCGTGGCCGCCCAGATACTCCATGCCGGGGCCCTGGGGCTCGCCGGACGCAAGCGTCTCGTTGGCAGCCATGCCGTGCGCGTTGCCGGTCTTTACGGCCGAGGCGGCGCGCAGGGCGTCGAGCTCGCGCTTGCACTCCTGGCACATACCGACGGTACGGGCGGCCTGCTCGGCCTCCATGCCGCCGGCCTTTTGCAGCAGGCGCTTAGCGTAGTCGATCTCCTTGTGCGGGGCAAACGGCTTGCCGCAACGCGAGCAGTGCTCGAGCGTGTAGACGCTCTTGCTGGTGAGGTCGTCCTTGCTCATGACGGCCAGCTCAAACTCCTCGGTGAGCTTGATGGCCTCCATGGGGCAGGCTTCCTCGCAACGGCCGCAGAAAATGCAGCGGCCGTAGTCGATCGACCAGGTGATGGTATCGGCCGCAAGGTCGGTGTCCATGCGAATGGCATCGGCCGGGCACGCCACACCGCAGGCACCGCAGGCGATGCAGAGCTCGGCGTTGTGCTCGGGCTTGCCGCGCATGTCCTTGTTGGTGGGGAACGGCGCAAACGGGTACTTGACCGTCGCGTCGCCGGCCTTGGCGTTAACCTTCCAAAGCTTCAGCATATTAGAGCGCCTCCTCATCGAGCGGAGCGGCCATGGTGCCCTCGCCCGCGAGCGGCGACTTGTCGCGCCAGACGTTCTCGAACTGCTCCTTGTCGAGCACGTGGTCGCGCTTGGCGGCGACATCGGTCACCGTCACGCGGTCGGTGCAGGAGTAGCACGGGTCGAGCGAGCCGACGATCAGCGCCGCGTCGCCCACGGTGTTGCCGCGGAACATGTAGCGCAGGACCGGCCAGTTGCTGTACGTGGCCGCCTTGGCGCGCCAGCGGTAGCACTTCTGGTTGTTGCCGAGCATGGCCCAGTGCACGTCCTCGCCGCGCGGCGCCTCGGTGGCGCCGATGGCGTACTTGTGCGGGGTGTACTCCCAATCCGTGGTGAGGATGGGGCCCGACGGGCAGTTCTCGAGCATGGTCTCGATCATGTCGATCGAATCGTAGACCTCCTGGATGCGAACGGCGGTACGGCCGAAGGCATCGCAGGTGTCGGCCGTGGCGGCGTGCATCTTTTGGACGTCCGGATCGGCGTAGCCGTCGAAGGGATGGTCAAAGCGCACGTCGCGGGCATAGCCCGAGCCACGCATGAGCGGGCCGACCGGCGAGAAGTCGCGTGCGATCTTGCGGTCCAGAATGCCGATGCCACTCGTACGCTCAATAAAGTTGGGCGTGGAGAGCAAGACGTCGACGAGCTCCTGAACCTCGGAGCGCAGCTGGTGGATGGTCGTGAGCGTGGAGAGCTTCTGCTCGGCCAAAATGTCGCGACGCACGCCGCCGATCACGTTGAGACCGTAGGTCTTGCGGTGACCGGAGAGCTTCTCGGCCAGATCCATGGACTTCTCACGGACGCGGAAGAACTGCTGGAAGCCGGAGTCGAAGCCCGTGTAGTGCGACGCCAGGCCAATGTTGAGCAGGTGTGAGTGCAGACGCTCGACCTCGAGCATGATAGCGCGGATGTACTGGGCGCGCGGCGGGACATGAATGCCCTGGGCGCGCTCGACGGCCTCGGCATAGGCCACCGAGTGGGCGCAGCCGCAGATGCCGCAGATGCGGTCGGCGAGGAACGTCACGGCGTCATAGTTCAGGCGCGTCTCGGCGACCTTCTCCATGCCGCGGTGCACGTAGAACAGACGGTAGTCGGCGTCCACGATCGTCTCGCCCTCAACGAACAGGCGGAAGTGGCCGGGCTCGTCGGAGGTAATGTGCAGCGGGCCCATGGGGACGAGCGTCGTCTCCTTGCCCTTGGTGTCGGCCAAGAACTCGTAGTTTTCCATGTCGCTAGCGGGAGCGGGACGGAAACGGTAGTCCATGGAGTCCTTGCGCAGCGGGTACAGGCCGCTGGGCCAGTCATCAGGAAGCACCAGGCGACGACGATCGGGCAGACCCTCGGGGATCAGGCCGAACATGTCGCGCAGCTCGCGCTCGCCCCACACGCAGGCGGGGACGAACGGCGTCACGGACGGGAACGTCATCTTGGCGGGATCGACCTCGGTACGCACAGTCACCCAGCCGGGATCCTCCCCCTCCATGGAGATGACGTAGTACACGGCGTAACGGCCGCACAGGCTGCGCTCATCGTTGCCGATGATCACGGGAATCCAGCCGTAGCGCTCGTAGTACAGGTAGTGGACGGCCTCGGGCAGCTTGTCCTGCTTGACGGTAATCGTCAGCTGGTCCTCGCACTGCCACTCGACCTTCTCGATGCAGCCCGGAACGGCGCGGCGCAGGGCCTCGACATGGCTCTCGCAGCGACGGGCATACACCTTGTTCTCAGTTTCAATCATTCGTTACTCCACCTCGCTCTGAGCGGTCTCGGTACCGAACACAGCGCGGTACATCGGCGTCGCGTGAAGTTCCTCAGTGCTCTGCTCGAGCACGATGCCGGTCGCGGTCTCCACACCGCGCACGAGAGGCAGCGGGGTGGCGATGCCAAACCACAAGATCATGACAGCCAGGATGATTTCGGGGATAAGCATGAGCGCCGGGGCCTCATGCTTGTCCATGCCCTGGGGCGCATGGACGAATACCGACTTGAGTGCGATGCGGGTGAGCGCGGAGATGGCCACGGTAAGACCGAGGGCGACCACGACGACCAGCCACATGGGACCGGCGGTAACACCGGCGACAAAAGTCAGGAACTCGGAGATAAACATGCCAAAGGGCGGGAAGGCACCAAGACCGAGCAGCGCCAAGATGGCGAGCGCGGCGGTTGCGGGGGCAACCTCGACGACACCCTGGATCTTGGCTAGGCTACGCGTGCCAAAGGCGTGCTGGATGTTGCCGGACACGCAGAAGGCAAGCGTCTTGGTAAAGCCGTGGAACACGCAGTGCAGCAGGGCCGCGGCGATACCCAGCGGGCCACCGATACCCAGGCACAGGGCGATAACGCCCACGTTCTCCACAGACGAGTACGCAAAGCGGCGCTTGAGGTCGTCCTGGCGAAACATCGAAAGTGCCGCCACCAAAATGGACAGCGTGCCGACGATCAACAGCAAAAGTTGCGGATACTCGGCACCCACGGCCTGGATAGTAAAGCCGTAGAAGCGCATGATCACGAGCATGGCGCACTTAAGCAGCACGCCCGAGAGCAGGGCCGAGACAGGGCTCGGGGCCTGGGAGTGGGCATCGGGCAGCCAAGTGTGCATGGGGAACAGGCCGGCCTTGGTGCCAAAGCCGATCACTACAAACGCAAAGGCAAGGCGCATGAGCGTCGGGTCGAACTGGTCGGCATACGGCAGCACGCACGACAGGAATGCGGCCTCGTGGGCGTTGGGAATCACGTCGGCGGCGTTGGCGTAGATCAGCAGCGTACCGAACAAGCCAAAGGCCACGCCGGCGGTGCAGACCATCGCATACTTCCAAGAAGCCTCGAGGGCCGTCTTGTTCTTGTAGATACCCACGAGAAACACGGTGGAAAGCGTGGTTGCCTCCACGGCGGCCCACGTGAGGATCATGTTGTTGGACAGGCACGCGAGCAGCATGGTGAACACGAACAGGCTAAACAGCGCAAAATACTGCTTGGCGCGCTCGGCGGGCATGGAGCCCTCCTCGATATCGGCCTTTACATAGGGCAGCGAGAACAGCCCCGTAAGAAAACCGATAAAGCCGATGAGCAGCACAAAGATGGCACCCAGCGAATCGAGGTGGAACCACAGGCCAAGAGCGCTCGCGGTTTCGCCGCTCATAAGGACGTCACCGGCCGTCATAATCGACAGCACCAGGACGGCTGCGACGGAGACCAGGTTAAGACCGGCAAACACGTTATAGGACGTGTTCTTGGGCAAAAACGCCATGACCAGCGAGAACACCAAAGGAGTCGCGAGCAGGGCGAGAATCAACGTTTCCATGGACTACCCCCTCAGCTCGGACAGGTCGCGCGCATCGAGCGAGTGGGAGTCGTCCCAAATGCGACGCACGACGATGGACATGATGATGACGGCAAAGATGGCGTCGGTGGCGATACCGATCTCGATGATCTCGGGAGCGGTGGGGGCCAAAAGCGCGAGCGTCACGTGGCTGCCGTTTTCCATAAGGCAGTATCCAAAGATCTGCTTCATGATGTTGCGCTGCGAGATGATGCAGGTGAGGCCCACAAAGAAGTGAGCGAAGCTAATGGCGAGCGCAGGAGTTGTGACCTCGGCCGTGGGCAGGCTGATCTGCGTCACGACGGCAAAGCAGATCGCGACCTCGACGGCGATGATGCAAATGGCCCACGCGGGCTTAAGGCCGGCCTTGAGCGATGCGTCGCTCGGCTCGCCCATCTTCTTATATGCGCGGTTAAGGATATAAGGGACCAGGACGACCTTAGTGATGAAGGCAGATCCAGCCCACATAAGCAGCTCCTGCGCACCGGTGGTGACACCGAGCGTGGCGAGCAGTCCCACGAGCACCAGCGACTGCACCGCATACCAGCTGATGGCGTGCTTGATGTTCTTGGAGACGACCACCATGGTGGACGTGACGATCAGAAGGCCGCCAAGGATGTTGACGATCGAATAACCCATGTCGTTCTACCTCCTAACCGATCCAGCTGGCCGAAAGCGGGCCGCTGACGATAACCATGATGATGAGCACGATGAACACGAAGGCCATCGCGCGGGGAAGCGGGGCTCCCGCAGCAACCTCTTCGCTCGGCTCGCCGGGCAGGCAATAGCCCATCCACTTGAGGAACCAGGCGAAGGTGGCGACGGTCTCGGCAACCATGATGCACACGAGCACCAGGATCGCGACGTTGCCGGCACCCACAGAAAAGCCGCCGGCAATGATCTGGAACTTCGAGAAGAACGTGTTCATGGGCGGCACGCCGGCAATGGCGAGCGCCGCGACACCAAAGCCCACGCCCGAGATCGGGTACTTCTTCACGATGCCGCGAAGCTTGGGCAGCATACGCGTGCCGAGCGTAAAGGAGAACGAACCGGCGATCAGGAAGAACAGGGTCTTGGCGAAGGCGTGGTTAAAGATGTGGCACACGGCACCGTCAAAAGCCAGCTGGCTGCCAAAGACCGAAAGGCCCAGACCAAAGAACACATAGGAGAGCTGGGCGATCGTGGAGAAGGCCAGCAGGCGCTTCATGTCCTTTTGCGGCAGGTACATAAGGAAACCAAAGAGCATGGTGACCATGGCGTCGATAATGGCGACCCAGCCCACGATCTCGGGAATCTCGCCGGCAGAGACGAGTGCACGCGCGAACACGCACACGCCGACCTTAACCATCGAGGCGCCATGCAGGTAGGCCGAAACAGGCGTCGGCGCCTCCATGGCCGAAGGCAGCCACATGTACATGGGGACCTGTGCGGACTTGGCCCAGGCCGCAAACAGCACGAGCAAAAGGACGATAGCCTTGAGCTTGGCGTCGAGCCCGGCAATCGCGGTGATGGCGAAGGTGCCGGTGTGGGCAAACACGATGGCGGCACCCAGATACAGGCCGAGCGCACCGATATGCGTAATGATCAAGGCCTTCATGCCGGCCTTCTTGGCCGTAGGCGACATGTAGTAGCTAATGAGGCCCCAAGAGCACGCACCCGTGATCTCAAAGAACACGAGCTGGCCCAAAAGGGTCGAGCTGTACACAAGGCCGGCCATGGCGCCGATAAAGGTCGCGAGGTACGCGTAGAAGCGACGACGCGGCGCATCGGGATGCTCACGGTTATTCTCGCTCATATAGGGAATCGAATAGATCACGACAAGCAGGCCGATACCCACAAAGGCGGGCGCGAGCAGCGTGCTCATGCGATCGAAGGTAAATCCCATGACGAGGGTCTGCCCAAACGAGATCAGGGGGACCTGCGTGTCGGGCATGCCGGCGCCAGCGAAATTCGCGGCGAGGGCGATGGTGCAGACCGTCGAGACGGCGGCACCCAAAACGCTGAACCACTTGGCGTACGGACGGGGGAACAGGGCGACGAGCACCGAGGCCACCATCGGGGCCGCGATAGCGACCAAGCCGAGAAGGGACAGACTGACTGCAAATGACATTGTTTCTCCCTTCTCCTACACGCCGACGACCACGAAGACAAACGCCAGAACGGCGATGCCCACGACGGCCCAGGTCTGATTGCCGAGCACCTTAAAACGCGAGCGCGAACAGGAGTTCTCGATCACGCCGCACACGACAAAGTCGATCAGGCACTTCACCAGGAAGATGACCGCGCCCAGAACGGCGGCGGCGCCCACGGTTGCGGGCTCGCCCCAGGGGACGAAGATCGCGCAGAACCAGGCGACGACCAGGACCTGCTTCATGGACATGGCGAGCTTGGCCATCGCAAGCGACGGGCCGGAAAGCTCGGCGAGCGGACCTTCCTGAAGCTCCTGCTCGGCCTCGGCCTGGTCAAACGGCAGCTTGCCGAGTTCCATGTAGCAGGCGATCGCAAAGGCGATGCCGGCGAGGATCACGGCGACCGGCGCGTCGATGGTGCCCGTCATGATGTGCTGACCCATGGTGGCGATGTCGGTAGAACCGCACACCAGGGCGGCGGCAAACAGCGCCAGCAGCATGGACGGCTCGATGAGCACGCTCATGAGCAGCTCGCGAACGCCGCCGATACCGGCGTAGGCGTTGGACGAATCCACACCGCAGAGGGCGAAGAAGAAGCGGGCGAGCGCCAGGCTGTACATGATGGTGATGGCGTCACCAAAGACCGGGATGGGGCTTTGTGCCGTAAAGAGCGGCAGACCCATCGCGAGCATAAAGGCGACGGCGAAGAACAGCGGCGGCATAATGCGCAGCGCAAAGCTCGCGTCCTCGCTTTGGGACTCGGGGCGCGCAAAGAGCTTGGCCAGGTCGCGGTAGTCCTGCATGATGCTGGGGCCGCGACGGTTGTGCATCTTGGCGCGGATAACGCGACCGAGACCGGAGAAGAACGGCGCGACGGCCATAACGACCACGCCCTGCAGAACGGCAAGTACGATGTTGTTCATGCTCTCCCCTCCTTAACCCATTTGCACGGCGAGCACGAGGAACACCACGAGTGCCGCGACGATGTAGCAGATATAGATGCTGTAGTTGCCGCCCTCGAGCTTAGTCGCGAGGTCGGCGAGCTTCTCGACACCCTTATGCGGGGCATCGACGAGAACCTTGTCGGGTACGGGCTCCACAGCCTCGGCCACACCGGTGAGCTTCTGGAAGAAGTGCGCGATGGACCAGCAGACGGCCGTGCAGCGGTCGCGCAGCGTGTAGAGCGGCTGCATAAACCAGGACACCTCGGAGGCAAAGGTCGTGGCCACGACGGGCATATGCTCGTTGGGAGCATAGCCGCATGCCCACGGCTGGGACTTCTGCACCTTGCCGACGGTCTTAAGCTTGCGATAACCGCAGGCAAGGCCGACGAGCACCACGAGCGCAATGGCGATCGCGGGCGTGGAGGTGGCAGCGCCGGAGTACTGGTTCATGAGCTCCATGCCCTCGGCGGCAAACACGCCACCGTACGGATGCAGCACGGACGCGGCGACATCGACCAGCACGGGCGCGATCACGGGAGCGCCAATGCCCAGCACGACGCAGATGGCCGCGAGCAGGCCCTGCGCAAACACCATGGGGGCGGGAACCTCCTTGGCATTGGCCGCGGCCTCGGAGCGGGGCGCGGAGGCAAAGGAGACGCCATAGGCCTTGACGAAGCACGTGACAGCCAGCGCGCCGGTAATGGCAAGCGCGACGGCAGCGAACACGGCCACGATCATGACGGCCTTGTCGCCCTGCATGGCGGCGTTAAAGAGCGACTGGTAGGTAAACCACTCGGACACAAAGCCGTTGAAGGGCGGGATGGCCGAGATGGCAAGCGCGCCAACGAGGAAGCAGATGGCCGTTGCCGGCATACGACGGAACAGGCCGCCCATCTTCTCCATATTGCGCGTACCCGTGGAGTACAGCAGCGCACCGGCGCCCAAGAACAGCTCGCCCTTAAACATCGCGTGGTTAAACGTGTGGTAGAGGGCGGCCATCAGAGCCAGGACGGCGATGCCGACCGAGTTGAGTGCCATGGCGGCCATGGAGGCGCCGACGCCGAGCAGAATGATGCCGATGTTCTCGACGGAGTGATAGGCCAGCAGGCGCTTGATGTCATGCTCCTGCAGGGCGAAGGCCACGCCGAGGACCGACGAGATCGCACCGAAGACCATGACCATAAGACCCCACCAGACCTGAACGCCCGAGGCGGAGAGCAGGTCGAGGCCCACCTTGAGGATGCCGAAGATACCGATCTTGATCATGCCGCCGGACATGAGGGCCGACACGTTGGACGGCGCCTCGGGATGCGCCTTGGGCAGCCAGCCGTGCAGCGGGATGATACCGGCCTTGGCGCCAAAGCCAAAGAAGGCGAGCACAAAGCACACGGATGCGACCGCGGGGCTAAACTGCGTGGCACGGAAATCCGCAAAGGCAAACGAGCCACCGGCAAAGTTGGTCATGGTGAGGAAGCTCGCCATGATGAGCACAAAGCCCACGTGCGCGATCACAAAGTAGAGCCAACCGCCATGGATGGAGTTCTCGTTCTCCTCGATCACGACCAGGAAGTACGAGGTAAGCGACATGAGCTCAAAGGCGACCAGGAACCAAAACACGTTGTCGGCGGTGATGACGAGCATCATGGACGCCACGAAGGTGTTAAAGAAGAAGCCGGCGCGGCCCTTTTTGCCCGGGTACTCATCAAAGTAGTTGAGACCGTAGATCGAGCCGGCAAACGCGAGCACAGAGATGAGCGCCACGAACAGGCCAGACAGCTGATTGAGCAGCAGCTGGAAATGGGCAAACGGGAAAAACACGATGGTGTCGACCGACGTGACATCGCCCAGCACGGCCTGGATACCGGCCACAAACGAAAGCACCGCGGCGACGGCGCCGATAAGGCAGCCGGCGGTCTTGGCGGCGTTATCGGCCTTGATCAGCAGAACCGAGGCGAGCGCACCGATGCACGAGACGGCAAGCGATGCGATAAACAGCGTCATGCTATCCATTGTTTTCGCTCCCTTCTGCTTTCTCGGACAGGCCCTGGGCCACAGCGGTAACGTCGACGGCCGGACCGTTTTCGATCGAGCGCAGGCGCTTGGCCTCGTCGAGCTCGCGATCGGCCGCGCCGCCCATGACAGTCAGCGCCTTGGTGGGGCACGCCGCCACACAGTGCGGGCCGTCCGGATCGAAGGCGCACAGGTCGCACTTGACAGCACAGGTGTACTGGCCGGGAGCCCACGTAAGCAGACTGCTCAGGGACTTAGGATACGAAGGCGTCGGGTCGCACATGCCTGCGACACCGGCGATAGACGTGCCATCGGGATGGATGGCTCCGAAGGGGCACGCGATGGCGCACAGCCTGCACCCGATGCACTCCTGCTCCTTGACGTGGATGCGATCGCCATCGTGCTCGATGGCATTCACCGGGCAAACCTCGGCGCAGGGGGCACCCTCGCAATGGTGGCAGGCAAGGGCGGCCGAAATACCGCCGGTCTTCACGAGCGCCAGGCGCGGCGTATCCTGAAGACCCTGCATCCGGTGGGCGTCGGCACAGGCGGACTGGCATGTTCCGCAGCCGATGCACCTCTCCGGGTTGATGTCGATGAAGCGGTTCATCCCCACTTCCTTTCAAAATAACGGGCCGGGCTCCCGAACGTACGGGACGCCCGGCCCAAAAAGCCAACGAGAACGGGACTACACGATTTGATTCACGTGCGTCTCGTCGTCGAACTTGGCGGCGCCAGGCTCAACGTCCTGGGGAGCGGCGGCGTCGACCAGAGCCTGCTTGAGCTCGGTGTACTGACGCTCCACCTCGCCCTCTGCCCAAACCTGGTCGGCAATGGCGTCGACCTGGCAGGCGGAGAACTTGTCCTCGGGCGTATGCGAGACCGGGTCGACCTTGTGAATGGTCAGCTCGTTGCATTTGCCGATCCACCACTGGTAGGTCATGTAGACCGTGCCCTTGTTGATGCGATCGCTCACGTCGGCACGGCTGTATACCTGGCCGCGGCGGCTGTGGATCGAGACGATGTCGCCATTCTTGATGCCGCGCGCCTGGGCGTCCGCGGGATTCATGCGGACAAAGCCGGGCTCGTCGGCGAGCAGCGCCAGCGTCTTGCAGTTGCCGGTCATCGAGCGGCAGCTGTAGTGGCCGACCTCGCGGACGGTGCACAGGATGAGCGGGTACTCATCATCGGGAAGCTCGGAGGGCGCCTCCCAGTCGTGCGCCATCAGGTTGGCGCGGCCGTCCTTGGTGGTGAACTTGCCACCAGCGAACATGTCGGGCGTACCGTGGTCGTTCACATCGGTGCTCTTGACCGGCCACTGGGCGTAACCGCCCTCGGGAGCCATCTTCTCGTAGGTCGCGCCCACAAAGTTGGGGCACAGGCTAATGCACTCGTTCCAGATCTGCTCGGTGTTGTCGTAGTGCATGGGGTAACCCATGCGCGTAGACAGATCCGCGAAGATCTCCCAGTCGTGACGGCACTCGCCCTTGGGCGGAACGGCCGCGTCAAAGTGCTGGAAGCTACGGTCGGATGCGGTAAAGACACCCTCGTGCTCGCCCCAAGAGGTGGCGGGCAGGATGACGTCGGCGAGCATGGTCGTCTGCGTCATAAAGATGTCCTGGCAAATGAACAGATCCAGCTCGGAGAGCGTCTTGCGCATACCGGCCGAATCGGGCTCGGTCTGCACCGGGTCCTCGCCGTAGTTGTAGAAGCAGTGCACCTTGCCCTCGTCGACCAGGTGACCCAGGTCGGTGAGCTTGTAGCCCTCCTCGAGCGGGAGCTTTTCCTCGGGCACGCCCCAAGCCTTGGCAAACTTGGCACGCACTGCCGGGTCGGTGACCTTCTGGTAGCCAGGGTACAGGTTGGGCAGCATGCCCATATCGCAGGAGCCCTGGACGTTGTTCTGACCGCGCACGGGCGCGAGGCCGGAATTGGGTTTGCCGATCTGGCCGGCAACGCAGGCGATGGAGGCGATGGTGTGCACCGTCTTCAGGTTCTGCTTCTGCTGGCATACGCCCATGCCCCAGCCAATGATGGCAGAGGGCTTCGCCGTGGCGTACATCTCGGCAGCTTGGTGGATCAGCGCGGGCTCGACACCCGTGATGTCCTGTACGGATTCGGGAGTGTAGTTCTTGATGGTCTCCCACCATTCGTCAAAGCCGTTCGTATGCTCGGCGACGAATTCCTTGTCGTAGAGGCCATCGTTGACCAAGCAGTTGGCAAAGGCGTTGAGGAACGCAACGTTGCAACCGTTCTTGATCGGAAGGTAGAGATCGGCGATACGCGCGGTTTCGATATGGCGCGGGTCGGCGACGATGATCTTGCAACCCTTTTCTTTGGCTCGCACGATACGCCTTGCGACGATGGGGTGCGAATCGGCAGGGTTATAGCCGAAGAGGAAAATGCAGCCCGCATCCTCCATACCGGGGATGGAGCATGACATGCAACCTGAACCAACCGTGTCCATCAGACCGAGGACAGTAGGGCCGTGTCAAGTACGGGCGCAGTTGTCCACGCTGTGGGTGCCGATGCACGCACGCGTAAACTTCTGCATGACGTAGTTCGCCTCATTGCCGCCGCCTCGCGAAGAGCCGGTGGTCATGACAGCGTTAGGACCATATTCGTCAATTATGGCCTGCATCTTAGATGCGGTGAAATCCAGTGCCTCGTCCCAGCTTACGCGCTCAAGATCCGCGCCCTTAGTGCGGCGGATCATCGGGTGCAGTACGCGAGGAGTCAAGATCTTGGTGTCGTTGATGAAGTCGTAGCCGCTCATGCCCTTAAGGCACAGCTCGCTCTGGTTGGTGATGCCGTTGAGCGGTTCGGTACCCACGACCTGGCCGTTTTGGACCAAGAGGTTAAACTGGCAACCGGCGCCGCAGTACGGGCAAATCACTTTATGCTTCTCCATGACACCCTCCTTCCTTTCTCTGCTACCGAATACTCGGTACTTATTTGACAATCATTGGGCCTGTCGCCCCAACGCTTACGCCTCGTTTTCGATGGTGGCGCGGGCACGCTCGGCAGTCAGTTCTGCCAGGCGCTCCTCGTCTACCAGGGTGAGACCCTTGGTCGGGCACGCCTCGGCACACGCCGGACCGCCGGGACGGTCCACGCACAGGTCGCACTTAAGCACGAAGCTCTTAGTCTGCGAACCCACGCGAACGTCGCCCATCAAGACGGGGACCTGCGTGGTCGCCACGCTCACGGCGCCAAAGGGGCATGCCATGACGCAGCTCTTGCAGCCGATGCAGTTGTCCTCGTTGACGCCGATGCGATGGTTCTTTGGATCAAAGAACAAGGCGCCCGTAGGACAGGCCTTGGCGCACGGAGCGTCCTCGCAGTGGTGGCATGCCACCGGTGCGGAGATCTCGTACGTACGCGTCACGCGCAGGCGCGGCGCGGCGATGTTGCCGGGAATATCGTGTGCCTCGATGCACGCCGCCATACAGGTTTGGCACCCAATGCAGCGTGAGGAATCAGCCACGACTCGTTTATTGCCCATGTTGTTCACTCCCTCCTGAATCCCATGCCGGAGAGACCCTGTCGACGTTGCCCCAAGCCGCCCGTGGCCTGGCATCGGCGTATCGAGCGCATGCGGCGAAACAGGCGCTTCGATAGAGTTCCTCCAACGATATACAGGCTAAATATACGCAGTTGCAGGTGGCAAACTTGAGCATAGGCCCTGCAATACGGGTGTATTGCAGGGTTTTGGCAGGTTGGAATTATTCTCGGATAGCTATAAAGGTGAGTGTATTACATGCGTACGCCTCAGAGATTTTTACGCGCTCTAGTTTTGGATGTACTACGCTTGTATTCGTGTTTATGGTTATCAACTTGAGCGAAATAAAGTAATCGTTATAAGATGCTCAAGTATCGGCACATGCCGCATTTGACCGACTATATTGCACGCTCATTAAGGGGGCCAGTGATGTCATCGACTCAAAAACGAGCCATCCTGCAGGTGCGCATTCGCGAGGAAGACAAGCAGCATGCCGAGCATCTCTACGACGCCATGGGCACATCGCTCGCCGAGGCCGTTCGCCTTTTTGTCGCGCAAAGCATTTTGATGCGCAAGCTTCCCTTTCAGCCGGTCGCCGTGCGCTCAAAGGACGGCACCGCCGCCTATGGATCGCTCAAAGCATATGGTGACCCCAATCGCCGCGCCGAGGAGCGCAATGCCTGGATTGAATACCTAGCCGCAGAAAGCGATGAGTCGGTTTTGGGTCCCGAGGAAGTAGATATCCATGAGTAGCACCATCATCGACGAGACCGTCATCCTGCGCTACCTGCTTGACGACGACGAAGTTCTGTCACCGCGCGCCGCCAAGGTCATCGCCACGCGCACCGCTCGTGTCTACCCCGAGATCATCACACGCGTCGCCGTTACGCTGCGCGACGTCTACAAGGTCCCACGTGTGAAGATTGCGACGGCCATGACCAAGTTGCTCGATGACGTCATGGTCGACGAGCCCACCGTTGTCGCCCTTGCCATCAAACTCTTCGGCAAGACCCATATGGACTTTACCGACTGCCTCCTCGCAGCCCGAACCGCCATCTACAACGATGATGTCGTGAGCTTTGGCAAGCCCATCATCCAAGGCATGATCGATTACCGCCGCAAGCGCCAAACCGCTGCCGACGCCCGCGACCGAGCCGCCGAAGCCCGCAGCCGAAGCACCGACTCCACCATCGACAAGCTCCGCCACCGCCCCCGCAGCTAAACCTATCCCCTCCTAAGTTGCGGTGGAATAGTTCCTGGATTTAGGCTTATTCGGGCTTTTCAGAAATTAATTCACCGCAACTTCCAGGTTGGCCATCCGAAACCGTCAGCCTTGGACCGCGAATGCCACCGTTCGCCACGAAATGGGCCCATCTACTACGTTTAACCGATTACCCTCGACCATACCGAAATCCGAAAAATCAAAACCGCTCGTAGACGGCTTGCCGATTTTCCGAAAATGCTGCTATGGTCGACCCCTGCGGGCCAAACGTAGTAGATGGGCCGTTTTTGTGGCTCAACACCAGACCAGTCATTTTAGGACGGGCTTTTGACCACATTTGCCAGCCGATCGCTAGAGCAGTCAAAAAAAGCCCGTCCCAAATTAGCTACTCAGGCCTTCAGCGGGTTCGCAAAAGCCAAAAGACAGTCCGTATTTCACCGCAACTTAGGAGGGGCGTGGGGCGGCATCGATTCCCGTTACCCGACAGGCTTACGAAAACGGCTCTGGCACCAAATAGAGCCAAAGCCGTTAAAACTATCTTATGGAGCGGGCGACGGGAAGTCCAAGGGTTTGCTTCGCAAACCCTTGTTTCGCTGCGGGCCATTGGCCCTTGCGTGCTGCGCTGGAAAATGCTCACGCATTTTCTCAGCTTCGCACCCTGCCGGGGTGGGGTGTCGGGGCCCGGGCCGCCGGTGGAAAACGCACAGGCGCCCAAAAAAGACCAACACCGCAAAACAAAAAATAAGGGGAG
>CBCSLZ010000016.1:0-60143 GCA_965141245.1 uncultured Collinsella sp. | reverse complement strand
CCCGTGGGTTATACCCTAAGAGCAAACCACCCTTTTTAAGGGTGGTTCTGATTGACGCTGCGCGAGCCCCGGGCACCCCATCTTGCCCCTCAATCGTCGGTCGCGTACATAAAGTACGCTTCCCTCCTCTTTCGCGGCAACCTGGGGCACCCGGAGCCCGCTCGCTGTCGTGGCCGGGGGAGTGGGTCTTCCGTTCTTTTTACTAATCGGTCGATTTGTCCCGGGAGGTTCGAACCCGAGAGGGAGCGAGGGTTTTGGGGCGTGACTGTGGCGTTGTTTGCCGCGAATGTCCGCTTTGGGCGTATCATCGTGGGCATCTAGCAAAACCTCGTTGCAGGGGAGACTCATCGCATGGCTACAGAAAAGTCCTCTTCGCGCTCATGGATGTCCGATGCCGCGATCTATCAGATTTACCCGCGCTCGTTTAAGGATTCGACTGGTTCGGGTCTGGGCGATATCGCGGGCATTACCCAGAAGATGGACTATCTTGAGCGGCTGGGTATCGAGGCCATCTGGCTGAGCCCGTTTTACCCATCGCCTCTTGTCGATGGTGGCTATGATGTGGCGGACTACTGCGATGTCGATCCACGTCTCGGCTCGCTTGACGACTTCGATGATATGATCGCTGCGGCTCACGCGCGCGGCATCAAGGTCATCGTCGACATCGTGCCCAACCATTCATCCAGCCAGCACCCCTGGTTCAAAGCCGCTCTTGCCGCCGGCCCCGGATCGCCCGAGCGCGCCCGTTATATCTTCCGCGATGGTCGCGGCGAGCATGGCGAGCTGCCTCCCACCAATTGGAATGCCAACTTTGGCGGCCCCGCATGGACGCGTGTTGCGGACGGTCAGTGGTATCTGCACATGTTTACGCCCGAGCAGCCGGACTTTGACTGGTCATGCCCTGAGGTTCACGCGCTCTTTTGCGACGTCCTGGCGTTTTGGAGCGATCGAGGCGTCGACGGCTTTCGCATTGATGTGGCGCAGGGTCTCGCCAAGGATCTCGACCGCGATGACCTCGACCGGTGGCATCTCGCCGAGGGCGATGACATGGTTGACGACGGCACCCATCCGCTGTGGGACCGCAACGAGGTCCACGAGATCTATCGAGAGTGGCGCCGCGTGTTCGACCGCTATAATCCGCCACGCAGCGCCGTTGCCGAGGCGTGGGTGCTGCCCGAGCGCCAGTATCTCTACGCGCGTCCCAGCGAGCTTGGCCAGACATTCAACTTTGAGTTTGCCAAGGCCACTTGGACCTATGATGACATGCACACTGCAATCGAGAAGGGCTTGAAGGCAGCCGTCGAATCCGATTCCGCCTCGACCTGGGTACTCTCCAACCACGACGTGCCGCGCGTGGCGACACGCTATGCCCTGCCGCAAATCAAGGCGACGCGCTACCACCAGATTGCGCTCGACTGGCTCTTGCGCGACGGGTCGTCTTATGATGAGGACCGTGAACTCGGCGAGCGCCGCGCGCGGGCGGCCCTTTTGCTTGAGCTGGCGCTTCCGGGCTCGGCATACGTGTATCAGGGTGAGGAGCTCGGCCTTTTTGAGGTGGCTGATATTCCGTGGGATGCACTCGAAGATCCCACTGCGACCAATACGCACGGACCGAAGCGTGAGAAGGGGCGCGACGGCTGTCGTGTGCCCCTGCCGTGGGTGGCGGCGGACGATCCCGCGCAGGGCGGATCGTTTGGGTTTTCGCCGGCGGACGCCGATGCGGCGCCCCATCTGCCGCAACCTGCATGGTTTTCCGATTACGCTGCCGATAGGGAAGAAGCGGACCCGATATCGATGCTTGCGCTCTATCGTGACGCCCTCTGGCTGCGGCGCAAGCTGCGCGGGTGCGCCAACGATCTTGCGTGGCTCGATCTTGACGGGCGCACCGGTCTTGCGGATGGCGCCGAGGGCGCCGAGGGCGGCGTCATCGCCTATCGCCGCGACAACGGCTGGGCGTGTGTGACGAACTTCGGTGCAGCACCCGTGGAGTTGCCGGCGGGCAGGGTCCTGCTCACCTCATCACCGCTTGCAGACGGCAGGCTCGCGCAGGACAGCTCTGCCTGGATCATGCTCGGTGAGATGTAAGGGCCTCTTGCGGCGAGTTTGCGTTTGCCTACACCTTCCGTGGCGGCTGATGTCTTCGCGAGGTTCGCGAGGGCGTTGCAAAACTTTTCAAAAAAAGTTCTTGCATAGGATGCGGGCATCACGTAAGATTAATCCCCGTAAGCGGACATGGCTCAGTTGGTAGAGCACAACCTTGCCAAGGTTGGGGTCGCGGGTTCGAGCCCCGTTGTCCGCTCCATTTGGGCGTTTAGCTCAGGGGGAGAGCGCTTCCCTGACACGGAAGAGGTCAGAAGTTCAAATCTTCTAACGCCCACCAAATGTTCGCAGCTCAGAGGCTATGTCCTCTGGGCTGTTTTGTTTTATATCGCCAAATGGGTCGCCAAATCGCCGGCAAAAGGTACCTCGATTCATGAAAGAGCGGTTCTGAGCGTCTGTTTAGCCTTGTCATCTCAATCGAGTGGGGGTTGACCGTTTTGAACATAACCGTGCACCTCGTTGATGTTTCCGCGATCGATCCCGGCGTGACCGTTGATATGGCACCAATCGCAGGACGCTATGCCTTACGTGCCTCCAATGAGGATCTCCCCATTGCGTCTCGGAGGGAAGCCGCAGGCGTGGGTCTGCTTCTTCGCGACGCCCTGGGCGTCTTCGACGACACCCGGCTTGTGCGTTCTGCTTTTGGCAAGATCGAGCTTGCGGATGGGGAGGCCCCCTCTATTTCCATTTCACATGGCGGAAGCGTGGCCGTCCTCGCTGTATCCGATGTTGCTCGGTCGGTCGGAGGACCTATTGGCGTGGATATCGAGGCGATCGATGAGATTGCTCCCGTTGCGGTTGAGCGTATGGTGAGCGACGACGAGCGCGCGTGGATTAACGCTGCCCCCAATTTGCAAGAACGCAATCTTCGCCTGAGTCAGACGTGGACACGCATCGAGGCCATCCTCAAGGCTGAGGGCGTCGGGTTTTCGATTGACCCTCGCAAAGATGGCATGCCCGGCGGATGGAATGCTTCGTCGGTGACATACGGTCGCTGCGCCATCTCTTGTGCGGCACGCTCTATGCCTCGTATCGTCGTCAAGGAGCATGCCTTTCGGGTAGCATAGGAGCCAATCGCCAATAGGGGAGGCCGCCATGTCGCTGAACGCTCAAAACGATATTGCTTCACGGATCGAGGATGCCGTCTTTGAACTTATGGCGACAACTCCGGTGCAGTCGATTAAGGTGGCCGAGGTACTTCGCCTTGCCCATACATCCAAATCGACGTTCTATCGCTGTTATCGCTCTGTCGATGATGTGGTTAAACGTTTTGAAGATGAGCTGCTCCAGAATATGCAGGACATCAATGATGTTGCGCTGGAGGCTCGTTTTGGCGATGCGCAGCTGGACCCTACGCCCACGATGATCAAGCGCATGGAGATCCTCAAGGCTAATCGCTCGAAAGTTTTGGCACTTAACAGCGATAACGGCGATCCCGTGTTTGCTCACAAGGCAACGATCTTTATGCATGACTATTTTCGCAATCGGCTTCGCTCGACATTTTCCGATGAAACGGACCTCGATCTGTATCTAGCATTTGCGCTTGCGGGCCACCATAACCTCATTCAGTATTGGCTCGAGGCCCGGCCCGACCTTGAGGCGCGCACCGTTGCCGCCGCCCTCAATCGCATGTTCTACGCACCGCTCTTTGTCGACGATGCATCGCGTCATTGGCACCCACGTATTCCCGATTTTGAAAGGCCAGTCGCGTGAGCGGTCGATATTTGGGGATAAACGGTTGTATTCAGGGCGAGTTTTAGATATCTCTGATCATTAGCTCAAATAATACGAGTCCGTTTATCTGCTATTTGGAACGCCTAGCCCCGATGTGTCCCATATGATGGGACACATCGGGGCCTTTTGTCTCACGTGTCTCGTTTAACCCCTCATAAACTAAAGCTACGTTCAAAAGAACCACTGCAGTAGTTCAACGTGTGACGGCACAGAAAAGCCGCGAGCGCTCTCTCACCTTCGCTCGCGGCCGGACTGCGCCATCACTCCGTACACCTTCACATGATTAGGATGTGATATTCAGTGGTTACGCTCGGAAAGAACATGCGCAGCGTCTCGATTGTAGGCGTGGGCTGCACCCCGTTCAAGGATTTTGAGGAGCATCCCGAGACCCAGGGTATTGGCGAGGGCGAGGCGTTTGGCTATGCGGCCCTCGAGGCAATTGCCGATGCCGGTCTTGAGCCCCGCGATATCGACTTTTTCTATCACGGCAGCGCCAATCCGTATCTCGTTGGCGATTGCATTACCCCCAACATGCAGGTTGCCGATTGGTTTGGCGTTCGTGCCAAGGGCTCCGTCCATCATTCCGAGGCTTGCTGCACGGGTTACGTCGCCCTTGAGCAGGCCGTGATGGCGGTTGCTTCCGGTGCTTACGACGTTGTCCTTACGGGTGCCTGCGATTTGGCTTCGACTCTTCCCGTCGAGCATATGCCCTCCCATATTCGTCAGGACTTTACGCTCGACGTCATGATTCCCTCGCTCGATAAGATCTATGACCGCGCGTATGGTCGCCCGCTCGATGGTGCCTTTGGCGTGTCGTTCGACAACTGGATCAACGAGTATTCGATGCAGTACGACCTTACAGCCGATCAGATTGATGACGCCCTGAACGGCCTTACCAAGAGCCTTCGCCGCGGTGCCGTCCTGAATCCCCTTGCCTGGTACGAGACTACGGTCGAGGAGGACGCGAAGGCAGCCGGGTTCGATACCGCCGACGAGTATCTCAAGAGCATGTATAACCCGCGCGTTACGCAGTACCTGCGTGTTACCGGCTTTGAGAAGAAATGCGACGGTGCCGCAGCTGTTGTCGTGATGCCCACGGAGAAGGCCAAGGCCATGGGCGTGCCGTATGCGCCTATTGAGGTTCTGGGTACGGGCGCTTCTGCGGTCGAGGCCGGCCTGCTTCACAACGAGCACTGGGCTACCGAGCTTGCCGCCAAGCAGGTCTACGACCTTACCGGCGTGAGCCCCGACGAGATCGACCTGTTTATGTGCAATGACTTCTTCCTTGCTTCCGAGATCGTCTCGGCTGAGGAGTGCGGCTATATTCCGCGCGGCGAGGCTTGGAAGTACGCGATCGATGGTCGCACCGCTTTTGACGGCGATAAGCCCATCAACCCGCACGGTGGTCGTTGCAACTTCGGTCACGCCCATGGCGCATCCGGCATCGCCGATATCGTTGAGGCCGTCAAGCAGATGCGTGGCGTCGCCGGTGCTGCCCAGATGAAGAAGGTTCCCGAGACGGCGTTCCTGCGCGGTTTTGGCGGTTCTCAGAACGTGCGCTGCCAGATTCTTCGTACCGTCGCCTAAGCGACCGCGGTTTTCGATTTCCCATAAGGAGTATTCTCATGCAACTCAAAGATATGGAGCCCGTGGTCAAGAAGTTCTACACGGGTCTTGAAGAGGGCATCTATTGGGCACGCCAGTGCCCCGAGTGCGGAGCCGTCGAGTTTCCGCCCCACCTTGCCTGCAATGCCTGCGGCTATCACAAGACCGATTGGGTCCAGGTTTCCGGTCACGGCCATCTGATCGATTTTACCTTGCCTGGTCCGCAGAACGACAAGCCCTACCTCAAGGAGTATGGCAAATACGCCTACGGCGCCGTCGATATCGACGAGGGTTCTCAGTACACCTACGTCATCTACGGCATTACCAAGAAGAAGGCCCCCGAGATTCGCGCCAAGCTCATGGCGGGCCAGACCGTGGGCGTCCATGCCAAGGTCATCGACCGTCCTGGCTACAAGGAGCTTACGTTCGAGCTTGACGACTAGGCTTTCAACCCTTTTAACAATTCGATTCCTCTCTTAGGCCACGGCGGGACCCATGTCTCCAGCCCGCCGTGGCCGCCCCTCTTTTTCGATTGAAAGGCACCATCATGAACGAAGAACTCACTCAGCAGATCTGCGATTTTGCCAAGTCCGCCTACAACTATGACGGCGATGTGACCCCCGAGACGACGTTCGAGACCCTGGGCAAGGGCTCGATGAAGATGATCGCCCTGACGTCCATGATCGAGAACGAGCTCGATGCCGAGGTTCCCGTTCGCGAGGTCATGGTCATGAAGACCATCGGCGAGCTTATCGAGCGCACTGCCGAAGAGATGGAGTAACTGCCATGGACCTGATGCAGACCCTGCGCGAGCAGGCTGCCGCCAAGCCTATGCGCGTTGCTTTTCCCGAGGGCGAAAACGAGACCATGATGCAGGCGGTCGCAAAGATCGCCGCCGAGCATCTTGCCGAATGTGTGCTGGTCGGCGACGGCGGCAAGCTCAAGGAGCTTGCCGATGAGCGCGGCATCTCCCTTGACGGCATCGAGATTGTCGATGTGACCGACGAGGAGGCGAACGCCGCTTGTTGCGAGCGCTACCTTTCTCATCCGGATTGCAAGTTTAAGCCCAAGGGCGCTGCGCGCCGTATGACGCGTCCGCTTGAGCGCGCCCTGATTTTGCAGGTGCTCGGCGATGTCGACGTTATGTTCGCCGGTATCGATAACGCTACGGGCGATATCATCCTGGCGGGTCAGACCATCGTCGGTCTTGCTGACGGGGTGGACACCGTGAGCTCGTGCGGTATCGCCGACATTCCCAACTGGAACGGCGGCGAAGGTGGCCTTTTGGCTTTTGGCGATTCTGCCGTTTGCGTTGACCCCACGAGCGAGGAGCTTGCCTCGATCGCGATTTCGTCGAGTGAAACGGTGCGATCGCTGACCGGATGGGATATCCGTTGCGCGCTGCTTTCGCATTCGACTGACGGTTCAATGGATAACGAACTCGTCGATAAAGTACGTCGTGCTCGCGAGATTGCCAACGATCGCCGTCCCGACCTTGCCATCGACGGTGAGTTCCAGTTTGATTCGGCGATTAACCCCAAGGTCGCGGCCAAGAAGGTGCATCGTGAGTCTGCTGTTGCGGGCCAAGCCAACGTGGTCATCTGGCCCGATATCAACGTGGGCAATATCGGCGTCAAGATCATCCAGAATCTGACCGGCGCCAATGCTTACGGTCCCATGCTTCAGGGCTTCAAGAAGATCGTGTGCGATTGCTCGCGCTCTGCACCCGTCGATGAGATCGTCGGCAACGTGGTGATGAGCTGCGTGCGCGCCCAGGCGCTTAAGGAGGCTTAAGGTATGTCCGATAAAAAGACTCCCTGGCGCGTCCTGGTAATCAACCCAGGTTCCACTTCCACAAAGGTGGGCGTTTTTGAGGGTGATGAGCGCAAGTTCAGCAAGAACGTTGCACACGATGCGAAGGACCTCGCCCAGTTCGATGGGGTTTCGGCTCAGATGCCGTATCGCTGCGATCTGATTCTTGGGGCACTGGGTGAGGCGGGTCTGAAGCTCGAGGACTTTGATGCATTTGTCGGTCGCGGCGGCGGCCTGCTTTCGCTGCCCGGCGGCACGTATGCCATCAATGAGGTCATGCTCGAGCATGCCCGCGTCGGTGCGAACGGCATTCAGCACCCGGCGCAGCTGGGTCCCCAGATTGCCCATGAGTTCGCTTCAAAGACGGGCAAGCCCTCTTTTGTGGTGAATCCTCCCGATACCGATGAGCTGTGCGACCTCGCACGTATGACGGGCATTAAGGGCGTGTATCGAAACGTGCACCTGCACGCCCTTAATCTTAAAGAGACCGCCATCCGCCATGCGGCAAAGCTCGGTCGCGCATACGACGAGTGCAACTTTATTGTCTGTCATATCGGCGGTGGCATTTCGATTTCTGCCCACCTTAAGGGCAAGATGGTCGACGGCAACGACATCGTTGGCGGCGAAGGTCCCATGGCGCCTACGCGCTGTGGCTCGGTCCCCGCGATCGAGGTCGCGAAGTATACGGCGGAGCATGGTCTCGACGTTGCCCGCGCCCATTGCATGAAGACCGGTGGCTTTGTCGATCTTTTGGGTACCTCCGATGCCATCGAGGTATGCGAACGTGCTGCAGCGGGCGATAAGGCCGCAGCTCGCGCCTGGGATGCAATGGTCTACCAAATCTGCAAGTGGATTGGCGAGATGGCTTGTGTGCTGAAGGGCGACGTCGACGGCATCTTGCTCGGAGGCGGCATGGTCCACAGCAAGGAGCTCGTTGCCTCGATTGAGGAATGCTGCTCTTGGATCGCCCCCGTGTCTGCCTATCCGGGTGAGTTTGAGCTCGAGGCTATGGCCGCTGGTGCCTGTCGCGTGCTCGATGGTGTTGAGGAAGCGCTCGTGTACAGCGGAGAACCCGTGTTCACCGGATTTAACGACTAATAGTGCTGTGTTTGGGGCGGCCGCTGGTGATGCCTGGCCGCTCCGACCCTTTTCTCTAAGTGTAAGGATGGATCATGGATAAAACCAAGATCAAGTACCTGGTGGGCATTTATGCTGCCGCCATGTGCATTATGGGCATGTTGGTGCCCGTCCCCATCGTGGCCTCTGTCGCGGCGGCGTTTCCCAACGAAAACATCGCTGCCGTCCAGATGATCATCGGCATCATCCCGTTGATGATGGCGCTGTCCGCCATGCTCGTCTCTTCACAGCTCGCCTCTCGCGTGTCCAAGAAGAAGACGACGCTTGTCGGTCACGTTATCGTGATGCTGGCAGGCGCCTCGGTGCTGGTGTTCCACGACTCACTCGGCCAGGTCTTAGCGGCTTCTGCTGTCATGGGCCTTGGTCTCGGCGCCGTGCAGAACTCGACCGACGCCTTGATCGCTGACTATTTCGGCGGAAAGCAGCGCTCGTTTGTCATGGGCATCTACTCCACTTTTGTTGCACTGGGCGGCATTATCTGGACGATGGTTTCCGGCATTTTGGGTTCTGCCGAGTGGTTCCACAGCTATGCGGCGTACTTCATCATGATCATTTTCATCGTGATCGAGGCTGTTTGCCTTCCCGAGGGTCATCTTGAGCCCAAGCGTAAGGTCAACGTGTTTGCCAATATGCCTAAAGAGGTCGCGATTATCACGCTCATGAGCTTTGTGTTCGTACTTACGTTCCAGCTCTTCAGCTCCAACGTTTCGCTGCTTGTTGTGGGTCGCGGCTTTGGCGGTACCGTAGAGGCCGGTCTTGCCTCTACCGTTATGACCGTTGCCGGTATTGCGGCTGGTCTTTTGGTCGGTCCGCTGTTTGCCAAGTTTAAGAACCTGGCTATGCCGATCGCGTGGGGCGTGACGCTCGTTGGCCTGGGCCTGACGCTGGTTGCGCCCGCCTTTATGGTGCTGTGCGTTGCGGGCTTTGTCGTTGCGCTGGGCAAGGAGACCTACGTGCCGCTGGAGGGCAATTTTGCCGCCGGCAACTCTGCCCCCGAGGGACGTGCGTTTAACCTCGCCATTGGCATGGCGGGCATCAACTTTGGCATGGCACTGTCTCCCATTGTGTTTGAGGCCGTGACGTCGCCGTTTGGTGCAACGATTGACCAGAAGTTCATTGCCGGCATGATCGTCTGTGCGGCTTGTGTCGTCTTTGGTGCCATTAAGTATCGCAAGCTCACCCCGGCCCAGCTTGCCGAGGCCGAGAAGATGGCGGCCAGCGGCGAGGCGGAGTAGCCGTTCAAGTAGTTGCTTTGCCGCACATCATGTTTTATCGGGGCCGCCGACATATGCCGGCGGCCCTCTTTTTATCAATGACTTTGAAAGGCTTACGGCTATGAAGCTCCCTGTCGGCCGCGTCATCGGCATTCTCAATGGCTTCTTTAACCCCTTGTTGCTCTGTGCATTTCTCCCCATAATCGAAGGGGCGCCCGGTTTGGACCTAACGAGCCCCACGGGCTTTTGGGGGCAACTCATCGTGGCCACGGTGATTGCCGAGGCTCTGAGCGCACTCCCGTCGTTCGGCAAAACGGTTGGTATGTGTCTGGACTTTTTTGGTTTTGAGCAGGGGAGCGCATCACACAAGGTCACCGGTACGGTCATCGGTGCCACGCTCCTTTTTATGGTAATCGGTTTTGGCGAGATTGCCTTCCAGGGAGGATTCGGAACGATTGGAGGCCGTACGTTCTTCGCGCGTTGGGCAGGCCTCGTCACAAAGGGATGGGCTTTTGTGGTTATCGCCGGCGTGCTGCTCGATCCTTTTACAGCGGCTCTCGGCCGCATGATAGCTCGCGAAGAGAAGAAATAGCTCCTCGCCTATCGAATGCCGGCGGACGGGGTGCCGGGGCTGTAGTCTTCCGAGCGTTTGCAGTCCCGTCGCTCCGTCCGCCGGCATTCGACCGCAACATGTTGGTCAAGCATAATCTTTTGGATTCTTTTGGCGTGAGTGGCTTGGTTTTGGTAAGATTTGTCAGCGGCTTGACTAAGGGGGTTTTATAACTGCCATGCAGGTAGCCGTGTTGGTAACGTTTTACCGACTTGCCAAGAACCCCTCATAATTAATGCGTCTGCAAAATGACCAATTGCTTTGACCTGCTGAAACACTATATGTTGTGTTTGACCTAAAAAAAGAATACAGGATATAGATGCCTCTTTGTCGTATGATAGATGGCGGACGGAGAACGAGAACCTTATTCGCCCCATTTGGATAGATCTTTGAGCCCCTTGATTGGCTGCGAGGATTGTCCGCATGAGGGCCTATGGTTATCGAGAACACAGATTGCGCGACGGCGCCGCAAGACAGGGGCACGCCCTGCCAGGCATCGTTTGGCTCTGAAGCGCAATGAGACTACGACGCGAAAGAGGCAAGAGGATGAAGATCATCAAGCGAAGCGGCACCGAGGTTGTCTTTGACATCGATAAGATCGTCAATGCCATCCGCGCCGCAAACTTGGAGGTCGAGGAGAGCTCTCGTCTTACCGACCGCCAGGTGGTTTACGCGGCACAAAACGTCGCCGAGGCATGCGAGAACGCGGGCCACACCGTGTCGGTCGAGGAGATTCAGGATCTGGTCGAGGACGAGATCATGCGTCTCGACTGCTACGAGGTTGCCCGCCACTACATCATCTATCGCTATGTTCAGAGCCTGAAGCGCCAGAAGAACACGACCGATGACAAGATCCTGTCGCTGATCGAGTGCAACAACGAAGAGGTCAAGCAGGAGAACTCCAACAAGAATCCGACCGTCAATTCCGTTCAGCGTGACTACATGGCCGGCGAGATCTCCAAGGACCTGACTCAGCGTGTGCTGCTGCCCCAAGAGATCGTGGATGCCCATAATGAGGGCCTGATCCATTTCCACGATTCGGATTACTTTGCCCAGCACATGCACAACTGCGACCTGGTGAACCTGGAGGACATGCTCCAGAACGGCACTGTTATCTCGGGTACGCTGATTGAGAAGCCGCACAGCTTCTCGACCGCCTGCAACATCGCGACGCAGATCATCGCCCAGGTTGCTTCCTCCCAGTACGGTGGCCAGTCGATTTCGCTGACCCATCTTGCCCCGTTCGTCGAGGTGAGCCGTCAAAAGATTCGCGGCGAGGTCGCCCGCGAGCTCGAGGAGCTCGGCGTTTCCGCATCTCCCGAAAAGGTCCGCGAGGTCGTTGAGGACCGTCTGCGTGACGAGATTCGTCGCGGCGTCCAGACGATCCAGTATCAGGTCGTGACGCTTATGACCACGAACGGCCAAGCGCCGTTCGTGACGGTCTTTATGTATCTTAACGAGGCCCGTACGCCTCAGGAGAAGCACGACCTTGCCATGATCGTGGAGGAGACGCTTCGCCAGCGCTACGAGGGCGTTAAGAACGAGGCCGGCGTGTGGATTACCCCGGCATTCCCCAAACTTATCTATGTACTTGAGGACGATAACGTTCACGAGAATTCCCCGTACTTCTACCTGACCCAGCTGGCTGCTAAGTGCACCGCCAAGCGCATGGTGCCCGACTACATATCCGAGAAGAAGATGCGCGAGCTCAAGCTGTCGAAGGGCGAGACAGCGGGCAACGGTGACTGCTATACCTGCATGGGTTGCCGCAGCTTCCTGACGCCCGATCGCTCCGGTAACGGATTTAACAACGTGGCCAACGCGCTGAACTATGACCCGAACAAGCCCAAGTACTACGGTCGCTTTAACCAGGGCGTTGTGACCATCAACCTGCCCGATGTCGCGCTGAGCTCGCATCAGGACATGGACAAGTTCTGGAAGATCTTCGACGAGCGCCTTGAGCTGTGCCACCGCGCCCTGCTGTGCCGTCATGAGCGTCTGATGGGTACGCTTTCGGATGCCGCGCCGATTCTTTGGCAGTACGGTGCCCTCGCCCGCCTGAAGAAGGGCGAGACGATCGACAAGCTGCTCGTGGGCGGTTACTCCACCATTAGTCTGGGTTATGCCGGCCTGTACGAGTGCGTCAAGTACATGACGGGCCACAGCCACACCGAGAAGGAGGGCACGCCGTTTGCCATGGCCGTCATGCAGCGCATGAACGACAAGTGCGCGGAGTGGAAGGCCGAAAGCGATATTGACTTCTCGCTGTACGGTACCCCGCTTGAGTCGACGACCTACAAGTTTGCTAAGTGCCTGCAGCGCCGTTTTGGCATTATCCCGGGCGTGACGGACAAGGGCTACATTACCAACAGCTATCACGTCCACGTGTCCGAGGAGATCGATGCCTTCGACAAACTTAAGTTTGAGGGCATGTTCCAGCAGCTTTCGCCGGGCGGTGCTATCTCCTACGTTGAGGTTCCCAACATGCAGGACAACCTCAAGGCTGTCATTCGCGTGATGCAGTACATCTACGACAACATCATGTACGCCGAGCTCAACACCAAGAGCGACTACTGCCAGGTGTGCGGCTACGACGGTGAGATCAAGATTGTCGAGGACGATGGCAAGCTGGTGTGGGAGTGCCCCAATTGCGGCAACCGCGACCAGGAGAAGATGAATGTCGCTCGTCGTACGTGCGGTTACATCGGTACCCAGTTCTGGAACCAGGGTCGAACCGAGGAGATCCGCGACCGCGTGCTGCATCTCTAATACCGCTCCGGGGCTGAACTGAGAGGGCCGCTTGAGCATTTGCTCGCTATTTCGGACAGTCCTGCGCAAGACGAAGGCCACATTAAGTGGCCTTCTTTGCGTGCGGAACTCATATCGAGCAAAAGCCCAAGCGGCCCTCTCGGTTCAGCCAAGTTGACGTAGCTGAGATGCAGCTCGCGGTCTGCTCACTCCTCGAAGTTCTTAGCGGAAATGAGTTGACTTGCAACAACGCTTTGCTTGCAATGGCGGTTGAGCTGCAACAAAGTTTTTATTGGACCTCGAACCCTATGCTCGATGTTCGCTTCGTTCATTGAGTTACCCTTTGCATGAGGCCGGGACATATCGTCCCGCCCGCAGTTTCGCAGGCCGAAGGCCGAGAATGTTTGAGGACGGGATGATATGTCCCGGCCTCCCGGGAGAGTTACCTATGAACTACGCGAACATTAAGTATTTTGACATTGCTGATGGGGAAGGCGTTCGTACTTCTCTGTTTGTGAGCGGGTGCCGTCGTGGGTGCAAGAACTGCTTTAACTCTGTCGCGTGGGACTTTGCTGCGGGTGAGCCGTTCGATCGCACCGTCGAGGACAAGATTATCGAGAGCCTCGATCATCCCTTTATTGACGGCCTGACGATTCTGGGCGGCGAGCCTATGGAGCCCGAGAATCAGGCGGGGCTTGTTGACTTTATCGAACGCGTGCGTGCGGCCTATCCCGCGGGGTCGGGCAAGACCATTTGGTGCTTTACCGGCGACGTGCTCGAGGAGCTTATGCCGGGTGGTCGTCATCATACCGAGGTGACGGACCGTATCCTGGCCTGCCTCGACATGTTGGTGGACGGCCCGTTCGTTCAGGATCTGTACGATATCTCGTTGCGCTTTAGGGGCTCGAGCAATCAGCGCGTGATTGATATGAACGCTACGCGCGCCCGTGCTGCGCGCGAGGGCGTTGCGCTTTGCGACGCTGTGGAGCTTTGGCGGGACGATCCGGTCTATTCGACCCATACTATGTAGCTTGTGGCCGATGCCAAAGGGCGTGGTACCATAGCGCGAACGCAAAATCGGAAAAGTGAGGCCCAGATGGTCGATCAGGAAAAAGTCGAGGCCGCCATTAAGCTGTTGCTTGAGGGCATAGGCGAGGACCCAACTCGTGAGGGCCTGCTGGAGACCCCGGCGCGCGTCGCCCGTATGTATGGCGAGATTGCCGGCGGTATGGACCAGAGTGCCGAGGAGCACCTGTCCAAAACCTTTGCCGTCGCTTCGAACGACTTGGTTATCGAGCGCGACATCACGTTTTACTCGCTGTGCGAGCATCATTTGCTGCCGTTTTATGGCAAGGCTGCGATCGGCTATATCCCTAACGGTCGCGTGGCGGGTCTGTCTAAGCTCGCTCGCACGGTTGAAGTCTATGCCCGTCGTCTGCAGCTGCAGGAGCAGCTGTGTGCACAGGTTGCCGACGCCCTCATGGATTATCTCGCTCCCCAGGGAGCGATTGTGCTCATGGAGGCTGAGCATATGTGCATGACCATGCGCGGCGTGCAAAAGCCCGGCACCAAGACCATGACGCTCGCTCGCCGCGGCGTCTTTGAGACCGATCCCGCGCTCGAGGAGCGGTTCTTTAGGATGCTGGGCCGTTAACATGAGGGTCGTCAACGACTTTACATCGAAGACCGATGAGGGGACGTCGCGTCGCGGCTTTATGGCTTCGGGCCTGGCCCCCTTTGGCGCCATGCCTCGCATTGATTACATTTGTGCCAACGGGCTGTTCCGGCGGCACCTGGGCAACATTGCACAGTTGGAATCGGGGCGCATCTTCTGCCGCCACGGTATTGACCATCTTCTCGATGTCGCTCGCATTATGTGGATCAAGAATCTCGAGGAACAGCTCGAATTTGACCGCGAGGTCATCTATGCCACGGCACTTCTTCACGATATCGGCAAAGATGAACAGTATGAATCGGGTATATCCCATGATGTTGCAAGCGAACGCGTCGCTGATGCGATTCTCGGCGGCATGCCTGATGATGTGGCGTTTGAGCCGGCCGATGCCGCAGCCATTAAGACGGCCATTCTGGGCCATCGAAAGCTGCGCGTGAACAGCCAACCGCTTGAGCGTCTGCTCTATGCAGCCGACAAAGCGTCGCGCGCCTGCTTTGCATGCCCCGCGCGCAATGCTTGCAACTGGAGCGATGATAAAAAGAACCTGTCGATTCGCGTGTAGTTAGTTTGCGCGGTCGGGGTTCTAAACGAAGGAGACGATCGCGATGAGCAACAAGAAACTGCCCGAGAATGCAACCAAGACTGAAGGCGCCGAGCTCGCCCGCCGTGGAAGGGGCGAAATATCCACTGCAACGGCGGTGCCCCACGTGAGCTATGACGATCTTCGCCATGCCGATCGCATTACCATCGACGGCCTCGAGGTTTTTGCTAACCACGGCGTGTATCCCGAAGAGAACGCGCTGGGCCAGAAGTTCATCGTGTCCTTGGTGCTCTATGCCGACCTGCGTGCAGCGGGGGAGCACGATAACCTGGACGCCTCGATTGACTATGGCTCGGTGTGCCACGATGTCGATGGCTATCTGCGCGAGCATACGTTTAAGCTCATCGAGGCTGCAGCCGAGGGTGTGGCCCAGATGCTGCTGCGTCGTTACCCCCTGCTGCTTGGCGTGCATGTTAAGCTCGATAAGCCTTGGGCGCCCGTCGGTCTTCCCCTGGCAAGCTGCGGTGTCGAGATCGAGCGCGTGCGCTAACCGACTCTAGAGCTCGTTGGCGGGCGGTTTTTTGAGCCGCTGCGACAGAGCCCTGTTGTTGGGGCAGTACGTGTCGAGCAGCGCGTGAAACCGATGATTGTGGCTCGGCTCGAGCAGGTGGACGAGCTCGTGGGCGACAACCATGTCAAGGCACTCGACGGGGTAGGCGGCAAGTTCTCGTGCGATGCGAATGGCGCCGGTTTTGGGCGTGCACGAGCCCCAGCGCGTTTTCATGCTGCGCACGGAGACGCGGGATACGGCGACACCCATTGCGATTTCGTATGCGTGCACCATATCGCGCAGCGCCGATGTGACTTCGGACGTATAGAGCTGGTCGATATGGACTTGGAGCTCGTTGGACGTTAGGCCGTCGAGGATTGCGCACCGCTTGGCCTGTGGGCCTTCGTCCGATTCGTCGGTACCCATAAAACTTGCGAAGGTAGCCTGCTTGGGCCGCGGTGCGGGTGATGCAAAGTTGTGATCGAGCGCATCCTGTACCGTGATGGGCTTGCCCCAAAGTGCAATGATGGACGAGGGACTGAGCGGCTCTCGCGCCGTCGCCTGACGTTGCTCGCGCTGGGCAAGTCGGCTGATAATCCAGGCACTGTTGCGCTTCACAAACGCTTCAATACGCTCGCGGGTGGCGCCGAGCGGTGCACTGGCGTGGACCTCACCGCTCGATGTGACGCGTAGATTGAAGTTCTTGACGCGCTTTTTGGTAACGGCGACGGGGATGGGCATCCCATCCGGTCGGGATACGGAAATCGTAAACTGCTGCGTCAAAAGCGGTCCTTCAGATTGGGACGGGCCGGCATGTCGACCGTTCGGCATGCCGGCCCGCTCAAGGGATGTGAAATTAATAACGCTCAAAGAAGGCAAGCGCGTTGTCGCTGCAGAGCTTTTGCATCACGGTCTTGCCAAAGTGCTTGGAGAGCATGTTCTGGAACTCGGGCATCTTGCTGGCATCGGAGAGGAAGGCGGGCACCGTGGCACCGTCCCAGTCGCCGCCGAGCGCGATGACATCCTCGCCGCCCAGGTCGAGCCAGTGCTCGATATGTGCCGCCAGCTGGTCGAAGGTGACGTCTGCGGCGGTCTTGTCGGTTGCGTCGTTGGAAAGGAACTCGCTGCAGTAGTTGAGGCCGACGATGCCACCCATGTCGCGGATGGTGCGGAACTGGTCGTCGGTAAGGTTGCGTTTGGCGCCGCAAACCGCACGGGAGTTGGAGTGGCTGGCGACGAAGGGACGCGTGGCGCGGGCGGCGACCTCGTCAAAGCACTCGTCGTTGAGGTGGGAGACGTCGAGTACCATGCCGGCGTGCTCCATCTGCGTAAGCGCCTCGATGCCGGCGGCGGTGAGGCCGGCGTGGGTGTCGTGGCCGCTCGCGAGCGGTCCCTGCGCGTTCCAGCTGAGTGATGACATGAGTACGCCCAAGCTCTTGAGCACCTCGATCAGTGCGGGGTCCTCGGCGAAGAACGTGGCGTTTTCGATGGTGTGGATGCAGGCGACCTTACCGTCTTTGAGCGCAGGGCGAATGTCTGCCGCGCTGCGTACGTTGACCATGCGGTCGTGGTTGAGCATTGCCTGGCCGCTCATGTGCGCCATGATCTGCGCCTGGAAGCGCGCGGCGTGGGCGGTGGGAATCTCGTCGGGGACAAACGTGGCGAAGCACTGTGCCCACGGCGTGTTGCCGATCTTTGCGAGCGAGATGGCGCAGGCGTTGCCCTCGATGAGGTCGAAATCTTGCGGATGCGTTTCGTCGCCGGGGAAATAACCGTCGGTGCCGGCGGTAAAGCGCAGGTCGAGATCGAGCGTGGCCCAGCCGATGCGGTCGGCGGTGTCGCAGTGTAGGTCAAATACGGGATATGCCATGGTTCCTCCGGTTGCAGCGTTTCTTTGCAAACTGTCATTGAATTGTATGACTAGGGTATAGTTAGCGCCATATGTTCACGGCGGCCCGCGTTGTGCGCCGCCCTTATCACGGAGGTTACCATGTCCAACCAGGGCAAGAAGGTCAAGACCCATTATCGCGGCACGCTCGATGACGGCACGCAGTTCGATAGCTCCTACGATCGCGGCGAGCCGCTGGAGTTCACCTGCGGCGCCGGTCAGATGATCAAGGGCTTCGACGCCGCTGTTGTCGACATGCAGGTGGGCGAGAAGAAGACCGTGCACATCCCGGCTGCCGATGCCTACGGCGAGCACAATCCCGAGATGGTTATTACCTTCCCGGCCGAACAGGTTCCCAACATCGAGCAGATCGAGAAGGGTATGAAGCTTTTCCTGTCCACGCCGAGCGGCATGCCCGTTCCCGCCGTGGTCATTGACGTGACGCCCGAGGCCGTGACGCTCGATGCCAACCACGAGCTTGCCGGCAAGGACCTCAACTTTGATATCGAGCTCGTCGAGGTCGAGGGTTAGAGTATGCCTGAACGCTTGGTTTCGACGACATGCTTGGGAAATCTCAACGATCCGTCCTATGAACTCCTGCTTCGCCGGAAGCTGGGCGGCGTCTTTGAAGTTGACGAGCTGCTGCTCGATTGGGACCAGGCTGATGTATGCGCGTTTGTGGGCGTGACGGAGTTGGGACGCACGGTCGATGTTCGGCTGGATACTGCCGACGGCGGTCGTCTTGTCGACGGCGACGTGCTCGCCGTCGACTGTTCGGGCGTGGTGCCCGTGGCGGTTGTCGTGCGCCTGCGCAGCGCCGAGGTTTATTTGGTCGAAGTTGACCGCATGGACCCGATTGCGCTCGCGCATGCGTGCTGGGAGATCGGCAATATGCATGCGCCGCTTTTCCGAGGCGATTCGGACGAGCATACCGTGCGCATGTATACGCCGGTGCAGCCTGTTTTGGGCCGCATGCTCCGGGGCGTCGAGGGCGTTCGGCTCTCGACGGTTACCCGTGAACTCGATTCGGACCGGCGCTTTGCGTCGAGTGCGGCGGATGCCGTTGTGAGTATGGCTCCCGACTTTACGATCGTAAAGAAGGCGCGCGGTTAACGTGCGTATAAGTAAGACGGACTTTGAGAGGCAACTATTCAAAGTCCGTCTTTCTGTTGATGAGATGCTGTGGGGGGAAAGCATATGGGTCTTGAAGGAATCAAGCTGATTGCATGCGATTTGGACGGCACGTTGCTGCATCCGGGGGAGCGCGAGCCGCGTTCCGAGGCCTTTGAGCTCATCGACGAACTGCATCGTCGCGGTATCGTGTTTATGCCGGCGAGCGGCCGTCAATATGCGAGCTTGCGCTACCTGTTTGCCCCGGTGGCCGATGAGCTTGCCTATGTATGCGAAAACGGAGCCCTGGTGATGAGCGAGGGACGTGCCGTTGTCAAGCGTTCCATGGAGCGTAGCCTTGCTATGGATATCGCGAATGCCGTGGTTGCGTATCCCCATGCCGACGTGACCCTTTCGTGTGAGGGACACCTCTACACCATGAGCGGCAACGATGCGTTCGTCGACCATTTGCGCTATGAGGTCCACTGCGATGTGGCGGTGGTCGACCGCCCCGAGGACATCGAAGAGGACGTCATTAAGATTGCCTTCCAGACGCCCGAGGTGAATCAGCCGGCGGCGCTGGAGTATTTCGAGCGCCACTTTAGTGATCGAGTCGATGTCATGACATCGGGAACCGAATGGACGGACTTTATCGGTTTTGGTTCGGGCAAGGGCTCCGCGCTTGCCGATTACGGTCGCGCCCTGGGTATTTCGCCCGATGAGATGATGGCGTTTGGCGATAACGAAAACGACCGCGACATGCTCAACGTAGTGGGCCATCCTTATCTAATGGAGAGCTGCAATCCCTCTATGCGTGGCATCAACGACCGCGTCCGCTACGTGCGCACGGTCGAAGAAGAGCTGCGTCATCTACTTGCTGAGTAGACATTTGGGACATGTCTAGAAATCTACTTTTTGCTGCAAAGCGCGGAAAGGTGGATTTTAAGGCATGTCCCGAACATCTACCGGCAGTCGGGGCAGAGACCCTCGAAGATGGTGTAGTGCGACGTGACGTGCCAGCCGATTTGCTCGGACGCCTTGGCGTCGAGCTGGGCATCGAAGGGGAGCGGTACGTCGATGACGCGGCTGCACGAGGTGCAGATGATATGCGCATGCGGCTCGATCGTGCGATCGAAGCGGCTGCCGCCCGGCGTCTTGATGGAGAGGATTTCGCCGGCGTCGGCCAAGAGATTGAGATTGCGGTAGACCGTACCGCGGCTGATTTTGTCATCCTGCGTGCGCACGACGTTGTAGATTTCGTCGGCGGTGGGATGGTTATAGCTTTGGCGCACGGCGTCAAGAACCAGCTTTCGCTGCCTGGTATTCCTTCTTTGCACCGCCATGCGCCTCGCCTCTTTTCTATCAACGGTCGTAGGTAAATGATACCGTATTTAGCACACAATACTAATAACGAGGCGTGAAACCGTCTTCATTGGCAAGTGGGGCTCGGGCCTGGGCGTCTACGAGGCGAAAACGCGTTCCCATGCGCTCGTAGGAGGCATGAAGCGCCTCGAGATGAGATAGGACGTTTGCCGGAGCTCCCTGTATCTCCATCTCGACTGAGCCGTCTTCCATATTACGCACCCAGCCGGTGAGGGAGCGCGCCTGCGCGAGGTTGGTGTTGGTAAAGCGAAAACCAACGCCTTGGACTTGCCCCGCCCAGCGCAGGAAATAGCGCAGGGGAGTGTCTTGAGTGGCCTCGTCGCTTGCAAGCACAGTAAGCCTGCGGCGCAGCTCGAGCTCGACGTTTGATGGTTTTTGAGGCTCTCGACTGCCGCCGGTGACGCTGGAGAAGAACGTATCGAAGAGGCCCATAGCTATGCCTGCTTGCCTGCGTCGGCCGGGAAGGTTATGCCGGCCTGCTGGCGCACGGCATCCATGACGCGCAGTGAGACGAGTGTGACATCGCGGTAGTGGCCAAGCTCGTGACGTCCCGCCGGGGTCTCCCAAATCTCTTCCTTAACGTTATCGATGCCGCCGATGGCGGTGATAAAGTCTGTGAGTTCGTATTCCATAGTGTTGCTCGATTTGGGCAGGTCGAGCACGCGGCTGTTGTTTCCCTGTTCGCGCGGTGCCTCGGTCGCCGAGCCGCGTACGACATCGCCGCGATAGTCGATGCGGACGTTGCGGGGCATGGACAGATGGTCGATCTGGATAGTGCCACGCTCGCCTTCGATCTGCGAGGGCAGCAGGTCATTCGTAATTTTGGAGTGCGCGAGCTCGACGGAGATACGGCCACCGCCGTAGCTGGCGAGGATGGAACCGCAGCCATCGATGGGGCCGTGCGTGAGCTGTCGCGTGGTGGGGTCGAGCAGGGTAGCCATGCTCGTAAGGCCGGAGGGCATGCCGAAAATCTCGACCATGGGCTCGACGGTGTAGACGCCAATATCCATGAGGGAACCCGATGCCATATTGCAGTCGAAGATATTGGTGGCGCGTCCCGCGAGAATCTCGTTGTAGCGCGAGGAATACTTGCCAAAGCGCAATGAGGCGCGGCGGATGGGGGCGATTTCACCCAAGGCGTCCTCGATGGCGTGGAAGGCGGGGTCGTGGAGGGGACGCATGGCCTCGAGGGCCACGACACCTGCTGCCTCGGCAGCGCGGAAGACTTCCAGCGCCTGCGCTTCGGTGGCACAGAAGGGCTTCTCGACGATAACGTGCTTGCCACCGGCGATGCAGGCAAGGGCCTGCTCGTAGTGAAGTGCGTTAGGGCTGCCGATGTAGACGGCGTCGACGTCGGCGGCTGCCGCGAGCTCATCGAGTGAAGTAAAGTTTCGCTCGCCACCGCGCTCGGCGGTAAAGGCAGCACCGCGATTGGCATCGCGCGAGAGCGTGCCCACAAACGCGGCTTGGCCGTTGGCGTTGACGACCTGGATAAAGTCGTCGGTGATCATGGATGTGCCGATGGTTGCGATACGCAGCATGTGTCCCCCTTGCGTTGTTTGGCCTACAGGACGAGTGTAGCGCGGGAGGACACAAAAGCGTGCGAAAACGCCGTTACAGGTCGCTCTCGTTAAAGCCGGTGTCGATATCGAGGTTACTGCCGTCGGCCGCCGTGGTGGCGAGCTCATCGCAGCGCTCGTTGAGCTCGTGGCCGGCGTGGCCCTTAACCCAGATGAACTCCACCTTATGCTTGCTCTTTGCGGCAAGCAGGCGCTCCCACAGGTCACGGTTCTTAACGGGCTGCTTGTTGGCAGTTTTCCACCCGCGCTTTTTCCAGCCGTCGATCCAGTGTTTATTGAAAGCGTTGACGACGTACTGCGAATCGGAATGGACCTCGACCTCGCAGGGGCGGTTGAGCGCCTTGAGCGCCACGATGACCGCCATGAGTTCCATGCGGTTGTTGGTGGTCTTGGCGTAGCCGCGTGAAAGCTCGGAGGTGAAGGTCTTGCCGGCGGGGTTGGTGTATTTGAGTACGGCGCCGTAGCCGCCGCGTCCCGGATTTGATCGGGCCGAGCCGTCGGTATAGATGATGACCTTCACGGGCTTCCTTTCGTTGGGTACGTTTCGTGTGAGTGACCATTGTAGCGCCATGCCCGCCGGGGGCTAGCAATCTACGATTTCTACCCCGTCTTCCGACGGTTAGTTGGCATGGATGATGCGGTTGAGCTCGTCGAGGTATTGCTGCAAGAGGGAAGAGGGCTTGCGCTCGTTGTGCATGATATAGCCTACGTGCATCGTTGGGGCGTCTGCTAACGGGATCGATGCCATACCCCATTGCATTTCATTGGAGAGGACACCGGTCGACAGGGTGTAACCGTTCGACGTGATAAGTAAGTTAGTAAGTGTTCCGCGGTCCGAGATTCGTATGTTGCGGTCGCAAGGGATATAGCTAAAAGGTTCCTCGGCGTAATAGAAGGAGTTCGAGGTGCCTTGCTCAAAGCTGTAGCGCGTATAGGGTGTAAGGTCGGCAAGGGACAGCTGAGGGCGGCGGGCAAGCGGGTGGCGCTCGCTAACGAAGACGTGGACCGTCGCGTCGAAGAGGGGATGGAAGCTTGCGCGGGCATCGGCGAAGGCCTTCTGCAGAACGCGGGCGTTAAAGTCATCCAGATACAGAATGCCGATATCGCTGCGAAATGCGCGGACGTCATCGATGATCTGCGATGTGGTGGTCTCGCGCATGATGAACTCGAACTTGCTGTCGCGGCAGCGCTCGACCACGTTGACAAAGGCCTCGACCGAAAAGGCGTAGTGCTGGGCGGAAATGGCGAGGCGGGCTTGCGGGGTGCCGCCGTCCTCGTAGCGCGCCTCGAGCATGTCGGCCTGCTCTACGACCTGGCGCGCATAGCCCAAAAGCTCGGTGCCGTCGTTGGTGAGCGTGACGCCGCGGCTGGAGCGCGTAAAGATTTCCAGATGGAGCTCCTGCTCGAGGCTTTTGACGGCGTTGGAGATATTGGACTGTGCGGTATAGAGGCGCTGCGCTGCGGCGTTAATTGAGCCGGATTCTGCCACGGCGATCAGAAAACGAAGCTGCTGGAGGGTCATCGGCGCCCGTCCTTTCGATAGTTATCTAAAAAACCGATAACAGGTTAGCGCTTTTAAGTGATTGACCGAGCGAAACAATGCTCGTACTATTCAAAACACACAAAGGCAGTAGGTAATTAAGCCGATCACGGAGCCGGGATGCGAAAGGAGGCCCGCATATGAATTGCTTACCAAGACGAATGCCGGGCTCCTGCTTGCGCCCGTTGGCGTGATCAGGAGACAGCGACTTACTTCTCTTACTCTTATTACTTTTGTTCGATCAAGGAGATCATCATGAGCCAGTTTATCAACAACCCCGAGCACACCTTTGGTTTCGACACCCTGCAGCTTCACGTTGGCCAGGAGAGCGCTGATCCCGCATCCGATTCCCGCGCCGTGCCTATCTATCAGACCACGAGCTATGTGTTCCGCAACTCCCAGCACGCTGCTGACCGCTTTGGCCTTGCCGACGCCGGTAACATCTACGGCCGTCTGACCAACTCCACCCAGGGCGTCTTTGAGGACCGTATCGCCGCGCTCGAGGGTGGCGTTGCTGGTCTCGCCGTCGCCTCTGGTGCCGCCGCCATCACCTATACCCTGCAGGCGCTCGCTCAGGCCGGCGACCATGTGGTGGCCCAGAAGACCATCTACGGCGGTTCCTACAACTTACTGGAGCACACGCTCTCCCAGTTTGGTGTCGAGACCACCTTCGTCGATGCCCACAACCTGGACGAGGTCGAGGGCGCCATCAAGGACAACACCACGGTCATTTACCTCGAGACGCTTGGCAACCCCAACTCCGACATCCCCAACATCGACGCCATCTCCGAGATCGCCGAGAAGCACGGTCTGCCGGTTGTCGTCGATAACACCTTCGGCACCCCGTATCTGTTCCGTCCGCTGGAGCATGGTGCCAACATCGTCGTCCACTCCGCAACCAAGTTTATCGGCGGCCACGGCACCTCGCTGGGCGGTGTAATCGTCGACGGCGGTAACTTCGATTGGAAGGCGAGCGGAAAGTACGCCCAGATCGCTGAGCCCAACCCCTCCTACCACGGTGTTTCGTTTGCCGAGGCTGCCGGTCCCGCCGCCTTCGCAACCTATGTCCGCGCTATCCTGCTGCGTGACGAGGGCGCCTGCATCAGCCCGTTCAACGCCTGGATTCTGCTCCAGGGCACCGAGACTCTGTCGCTGCGCGTTGACCGTCATGTCGAGAACACCAAGAAGGTCGTTGAGTTCCTGGCTGGTGACAGCCATGTCGCCAAGGTGAACCACCCGAGCCTGCCTGAGCACCCCGATCACGAGCTCTATCAGAAGTACTTCACCCGTGGCGGCGCCTCGATCTTTACCTTTGAGATTAAGGGTGGCCAGGAGGCGGCTTGGAAGTTCATCGATCATCTGCAGGTGTTCTCGCTGCTCGCCAACGTGGCCGACGTCAAGTCGCTCGTCGTGCACCCGGCTACCACCACGCACTCCCAGCTCTCTGCCGAGGAGCTCGCCGAGCAGAACATCACGCCCTCCACGATCCGTCTTTCCATCGGTACCGAGAACGCCGAGGATATCATTTGGGATCTGAAGCAGGCTTTCGCCGCGCTGGACGAGTAAGGCGACTTGTGCAAGGACCCCTTGCGACTCGATAGGTATAACTGCATAAAATGCCTGCTCAAGGCGCCTGTGCGAACAATGGTTGCACAGGCGCCTTTTTTGCATAGAGAGGGCGCAAAAACAGGGTTTTTGACACGCTTTATGCATTCGAGTTGTGGAAAACTCCTGTTGAGAGGATGTGAGTTTTACGCAATTGACGTGCGCCTTTTGAGTAAAACCGCAGGTCGCGATTTGCTCGGGGTACTATGCAGCGCGATCGAATCACACGCAGCTCAAACGCAGCAAAAACGCACTACGGAGGTTTCCAGCTACATGAGGATCGATTCACGAAAACCGAAAGCCGCCGCCCTTTCCGCCGCTCTGACCGTGGCACTTTTGGCGGGCGCCGGTGCAACTGATGCCCACGCCGCAACACTGTCCGATACGGTTGGGTCTACGCCGTCCGAGACGACGCTGGTACAGCCCGTTGACTATCGCGGCGATGGTTATGGTTCCATGCAGGAGTGGAACGCCTCGATGGAGGCCAAGCGCGATTCCCTGGAGATGCGCGCTCAGATTATCATGAACATGTACGGTGACTATGCCACGGATGACGAGCGCGCTGTGCTGCAGGGTTGTATCGACGGCGCGGGCGGCCTGTTGACGATGGGGGAGGTCGACGCCAAGTCGACCGAGCTCGATGAGCTGCGCACTGCGCTTGAGGATGCCAAGCGCGAAGCGCTCGAGGCTGCCGCCGAGGCGGAGGCTGCCGAGGTCGCCCAGGCTTCGTACTACAACGCCGGTTACACTCCGTCCTACGCGTCTGCCGCGTCCTACACGAACGGATCGGGCCTGACGCGCTCTGCGGGTGTCAATAACTACAACGGGCGCCGCGAGACCTATTACAGCAGCAATGTGCTTTATCACTATCGCACGGGCGAATGGACTCAGGATTCTGAGGGCTTCTGGCGCGATTCCGACGGCTATTACGTTGTTGCCGCGGGCGATATGGCCCAGGGCTCGACCTTTACGGGCTCCAAGGGTGATTGCAAGGTCTATGACTCCGGCTGCGCTGCCGGAACCACCGACTACTACACCGGTTGGTAATTTTTCTGCATCACGGATATTTGGCGGACGGGCGTCTTTACCGAGCTTTAGGGCAACGTAAGGACGTCCGTTCTATGTATGCGTTTGAGTTAACAGAGCCCTTACCGTGGCGGTACGCTGGGCGTATGGATGCGGGGCACACTGGTTCTTGAGAAATAAGGTCTTTCTCTTGGAGGAAGTGGTCTTGTGAGCGCTCGAGATATTGCCGTTGCCGCCGTCGCATCGGTGCTTGGCTGCCTTGGTCCTACGGCCGCGCTCGTCGCGGGTGTGCAGGGGTCTTGTGGGGCCGCCTCTATTGTGGTCGGCGCGTTGATCGCGGCCGCGCTGCTGGGAAGTGCGGGTGTAGTCCTTTGTCGCGACGATGAGGGGCAGGCGTCGGAGTCGCAGCTCTAACCGTTGTGAAGCTGATTTTTGGCCAAAGATGAAAAAGGAAGCCGCCGCGAGGGGAGTGCCCCTTGCGGCGGCTTTGCCATTGGGTCTGTTGGCTGCAGTATGCCGAGCACTACCAGCTGCTTTCTATTTCGCGAATCCTCTGGTAAAGCCAATCGTTTTGCGGCACTTGGATATCGTGTTTGGCGGCCAGGCGGCAAATGGTGCCCGCGAACTCCTCGACTTCGGTTTTTCGTTGTGCGATGCGGTCTTGAGCCATCGAGGGCATACCGGCGGGGTCGATTCCTTCGATGAGGTGCACCATTTGCGTCAGGTCTGCCTCGGTCAGCTCAACGCCCTCGGCGTTGGCGACCGCAAGCGTTTCGCGCATGGCGGAAACAAAGCAGCGACGCTGCTCGGAGCCCGGCTCCGTGGCGCTTCCGTAGGTCCCGCCGTAGGCCATGCAGGTCTGGTTGATGCCGTCGTTGAGCATGAGTTTGGCCCACATGCGGTGCGCAATGTCGCGCTCGACGGTATGGGCGATGCCGCAGCGCGTATAGAGCTCGTCGATAGCGGCGACGGTCGCGGGGTCCGTGCCGGCCGCCGCGCCAAAGCGGATCTCGCCCGCATTGGTAAAGGTGAGCGCGCCGTCGAGGAATACGGCGTCCATGCCCTGGCAGATACCCAGGACGGTATGCTCCCAGCCAAAGCGTTCGGCAATCTTTTGCTCGCTCGTAATGCCGTTGCACAGCGAGGCGATGAGCGTGTTGGGTCCCACGACACGCTCCATAGTCTTGAGTGCTTGGTCGAGACCGGTGGTCTTGACCGTCAGGATGACCAGATCGGCGGGCGCTGCCTCGCTGGCGCGGACGGACGTGAGATCGCAAAGCTTTCCGTTGACGGTGAGCGCATCGCCCGCGTGACGCTCAAAACGGGCGTCATCCATAACGTATTCGACGGCGTCATTGCCGAGGGCCTTGGCAATCATGCTGCCGTAGAGCAGGCCGACGCCGCCCTTGCCGATAAAGGCGACCTTGTTGATCTGCATGTGAATCATCTCCCCATATAAAAGGCGCCCGCATATGGGGCGCCTGATGGATTGTATGCTGCCAGGGTGATTGGTGGGTGCGCGGGGCGGCTGTTATGAAAAAGAAACTATTGCGCTGTGCGCTTATGCCGCGGGGCAGACCGCAAAGACATTCGCGTGGTCATGCCCGGCCCCTTTCATCGGGCTTTTTGCTGATGTTAAAGCGGTGCCGTGACAGCTCGATTTCTGCTGCGTTACGATACGTTCTCGATTGCGATTCCACGATGTTTCGGCTGCGTGACCATTGTGTTTCGCCTTGTCGGGGCGCTGATGGCGAAGGGAGGGGCCGTGCAATACCGCGTTGACCCCAAAAGTGGTAACCGAATATCCGCTCTGGGTCTGGGCTGCATGAGGTTTCCCGGTGCGCCGGGACGTCCGGATGCGAAGACAGCCGATGCCATCATTTCCCGTGCGGTGGAGCAGGGGATTAATTATCTGGACACCGCGTATCTCTATCCCGGTAACGAGGCGTGCGTGGGCGCCTCGCTTGAGCGCTTGGGGCTGCGTGACCGGGTGTTGCTGGCGACCAAGTTGCCGCATGCTTCGTGCAAGTGCGCGGAGGATTTCGACCGGTTCTTCGATGAGCAGCTGCGGCGCCTGCGGACCGACCATATCGACTATTACCTCATGCATAACATTACCTCGCCCGCCCAGTGGGAACGTGTGGTGGCGTTGGGCATTGAGGACTGGATCGCTCGTCAAAAGGCGGTGGGGCGCATTCGCCAGATCGGTTTTTCGTACCACGGCAGCGCGGCGGACTTCCTCACGATGCTCGATGCGTATGAGTGGGACTTTTGCCAGATCCAGTACAATTACGCTGGAGAGCGATATCAGGCGGGAACAGCGGGGCTCATGGCCGCCGCCGAGCGAGGCCTCGCGGTGTTTGTGATGGAGCCGCTTTTGGGCGGGCGTTTAGCGGGCAAGCTGCCGCCACGGGCCCGCGCTGTGCTCGATAGTGCCCGTGACCCGCATTTGCGCACTCCTGCCGCCTGGGGTCTTTCGTGGGTGTGGAATCATCCTCAGGTGACGATGCTGCTTTCGGGTATGACCGATACCGCGCAGGTGGATGAGAATTCGTCACTGGCAGACCTCGCGTTGCCGAATTCGATGACTGCCAACCAGCTCGACACGATCGCGCACGTGCTGGATGAGTTTGAAAAATCGAATCGCGTGCCCTGCACGGGATGCGGCTACTGCATGCCATGTCCCAAGGGTATCAACATTCCCGGCTGCTTTGCCGCCTACAACGCGAGCTATGCGCACAGCTGGTTTACGGGGCTGTCGCAATACTTTACGGCGAGCGCGGTGCGCACAAGTGAGGCCAAGCTGGTGAGCAACTGCGTCAAGTGCGGCAAATGCGCGCGCCACTGCCCGCAGCATATCGATATCCCCGAGCGTCTCGATGACGTGCGCCGACGCTTCCAGCCGGGCCCCGTAACGGCCATGCTTAAAGTCTTCGGCAAAACACGCTCCTCATGACCCTTTTATATCTTGTGATGGAATAGTTCCTGTTTGCGGCAGAATAGGGCGATAGCAGGAAGTATTTCGCCGCAACTGATGGGAGGCTATCGTGGGTGACCGAGGTTTACGTAATGATTCGCGTGAGGTTCGTTGGGGCATTTTGGGCGCTGGGCGCATTTCTCATCGATTTGCATCGTCGCTCAAGAAGGTCGACGGGGCACGGCTGGTGGCTGCGGCCGGCCGCACTCCTGCACATGTCGAGGAATTTTGCCGAGCGTTTTCGATCGATGCTGCGCATGGCCATGCCTCGGTCGACGATAACGGCGATGCGGCTTATGACACGCTGATTGCCGACCCCGATGTCGACGCAATCTACTTGGCTCTTCCGCATGGCATGCATACGCGTTGGGCCTGTCGCGCGCTGCGCGCCGGAAAGGCCGTGCTGTGCGAAAAGCCGGCCGTTTTGAGTGAGGAAGAGGCTCTCTCGATTGCCTCCACCTCTCGCGAGCGCGGCGTGCTGTTTATGGAGGCGATGAAGAATCGGTTTTGCCCGATGCACACTCGCGTGAAAGACTTGCTTGCGTCGGGTGAGCTTGGCCGTATTGTCTCGATTGAAAGCGTGCAAAAGCTCGATTACGGCGAGTCTCCTTCGGGCTATCTGCTTGATTCGTTGCAGGGCGGCTGTCTATATGACATGGGCTGTTATGCGGTCGGTTGGTTTGAGGATTTGCTCGCGGACGCTTGCGAGGTTTCGTCCCGTGAAGTTCGCTGGCGTGACGTATCGGGCGGCCGCGTCGATTGGGCCGACGAGATCCATATGAGCGTCGGCGGTATACCCATTCATATGGTGTGCGACGGCAAAGCAACATATGAAAGCTGCTTAACGATTGCCTGTGAGCGGGGCTCGTTGGAAATCGAGCGTCTCCATCGCCCCGAGCTCGCCCATGTGAAGTATTCCGACGGTCGAGTACTCGAAATCGATACACCATTTGAGGTCGATGATTTTTACGGCGAGGCGTCGCATGCGACGCAGCTCATTCAGACGGGGAAACTCGAAAGCCCCATCATGTCCCTAGCCGCCACACAGCGCTGCGCACGCATTATCGATGCGATTCGTTTGAAACTTTAGGGCGTGGGGGCATGGCACCAGCGCTTGGAATGCCTGGAGGCCTTTGTCCCTGATGCCCTTTTATAACTTGCGGTGGAATACGGTCTGTTTGCGCCAAAATAGGGCACCAATAGACCGTATTTCACCGCAACTGATAAGGGAGAGCTGGAGATGCTGACGATCGGGTGTCATCTTTCGACGACGAAGGGCTATCGGGCAATGGGGGAGACGGCGCTGTCCATTGGCGCCAATACCTTTGCGTTCTTTACGCGCAACCCGCGCGGTGGCAAGGCAAAAGAACTTGACATGGATGACGTGGCGGCTCTGCGCGAGCTTATGGCGCAAAACGACTTTGGACCGCTGGTGGCGCATGCCCCGTATACCTACAACCCCTGTTCTGCCAAAGAGCGGGCGCGCGAGTTTGCCTTGGAGGCAATGGCCGAGGACTTGCAGCGTCTGGAAGCACTGCCCGGCAACTACTACAACTTCCACCCCGGTGCGCATGTGGGACAGGGGGCAGACGCCGGCATTCAGATGATTGTCGACACGCTGTGCCAGGTGATGTTTGAGGGACAGCAGACGACGGTATTGCTCGAGACCATGGCGGGCAAGGGCACCGAGGTGGGCCGTGGCTTTGAAGAACTGGCGTGCATTATCGAGGGCGTTGCCGCCAAGCGCCCAGAGCTGTCCGATAAGCTGGGCGTTTGTTTGGACACCTGCCATGTGAGCGATGCCGGCTACGACATCATCCATGATCTGGACGGCGTACTCGACGAGTTCGACCGCGTGGTGGGTATCGATCGCTTGCATGCCGTACACATCAACGATTCGAAGAACCCTTGTGGCGCCCATAAAGATCGTCACGAGTGCATCGGCAAGGGATACCTTGGCAGCGAGGAATTTGGTGGCGGTATGCAGGTTATGCAGAATATTGTATCGAATGGCCGTTTGCGTTCGCTGCCGTTTATTTTGGAGACTCCGAACGAACTTGCAGGTTATGCAGCTGAAATTAGACTATTAAGGTCATTGCAGCAGTAATGACTGTCACAAAGTAGAGTATTCAATTCACGTTATGGGTTTGTTTCAATCAGTTTTCTCATTGCAGATTCGTAATTCCGGGTGCATAATAGCCAACAGTTTTTGCAGACCTCTGAATCAAACGAGGTCACCGGAAGGAGACTGATTATGAAGCTGAAGAAGCTTGGCGCATTTGCCGCCACGGGTGCTATGGCGCTCGCCCTTGCTCTGACGGGCTGCGGCTCGTCCAACGCCACCTCTGGTTCTGATGCCGGTTCCAGCAGCTCTGACGACGCTAAGGTCGAGAAGGTCGACGGCTCCAAGGAGTATGCGCTCGTCAAGGACGGTACGCTCACCGTCGGCACCTCTGCCGAGTACGCTCCGTTTGAGTACAAAGATGACAACGGCGATTATCAGGGCTTTGACCTTGAGCTCATCAAGGCTATCGGCGACAAGCTGGGCCTGGATGTCGAGTATGTCAACAATGACTTTGACACGCTGGTTCCGGGTGTCGCTTCGGGCGCTAAGTATGACGTTTCCATCGCGGCTATCACTGACACGCCCGAGCGTGAGAAGGAAGTCACTTTCTCTGATTCCTACTACATGGACGATCAGGCTATCGTGACCAAGGTCGATAACACCGACATCACGGCCGATAACTACAGCGAGAAGCTCAACAATTCCGACGCTACCATCATCGTCCAGTCTGGCTCGACCGCCGAGGCCTTTGCCCAGGAGAACTTCCCCAAGGCCAAGATCGTCCCCTACAAGGACGCCACCGAGTGCTTTAGCGCTCTGCAGTCCGATAAGGGCGACGCCGTAGTCACCAACCGCTCCGTTGCCAGCCAGCTGACCGCCGAGCAGTTCAACACCTGCCAGACTATCAAGCAGATCAGCACCGGCGAGGAGTACGCCATTGCCATCAACCAGGGCAACACCAAGCTCAAGGATGACATCAACCAGGCCATCAAGGACCTGACCGACGACGGTACCGTCGACGCCCTCATGGCTAAGTACAACATCAAGTAAAATAACTACTTGATTGCGCGCGGGCCCTTTCCGTTTTGCGGAGAGGGCCTTTGCGCTTCTCTTGACGGAGAGCGTTTCCGTCTCGTTTTGCCGGCAACTTCTACGATAGGAGCCACCTTGTCTCGACTGAACAAAGGGGCCGCGGAGCAGCGTTTTCCACTGCCCGCCTTGCTCCAAAAGCTAGTCTGCGTCATGGCCGCGGCGCTTGCGCTGGTGTGCGCGGGGACATATGCGCCCACGACCGCCCAGGCGCTTGAGACCGCAAAGATTACCGCCCGACCCAACACCGGTTCGGGCAGCGATGTGGTCGGCGGCACCGAGACGCGCATTACCTGGGAGGTTCAGGCCGATGCCGACGAGGAGTTGAGCGGTCTTTCTTTGACGTTTGTCGACGGCACGACGTTTGGTACCGATGACACGCGATTGACGATGCTCTCGGGCGAGGACCTCATGGATCGTACGCCCATGAAGCCCACGTGCAAGGCTGACGGCCAGACGCTCAAGATTGACTTTGGTGAGACGGCGCCTGCCGGCGGCTATTTTCGCGTCGAGGTCTACGGCGTGACCTTCCCCGTCGAGGGCGGCGACGAAGCCTTTAGCGGAACCTATACCTTGGCTGACGGCTCGACCAAGAAGATCTCCAAGATTCCGTCGGTGGAGATCAAGGGCGTGACGGCCTTCGATAACTTCCTGGCCGACCTTAAGGAGCAGCCGTGGGTCGAGGCATGGAATTCCAACATGTTCCTTCGCCTGTTCCTGAACCCGGTCATTTTGGTCCAGAGCCTGCCGATCGTCTTTAAGGGCTTCCTCATGTCGCTCTCGATCGTGCTCGTGGCGTTTCCGCTGGCAATTCCCTTTGGCTTTGCCTTGTCGCTCATGCGCATCTCCAAGTCGCGCATCCTGCGTTGCCTTGCCGGCATCTATGTGAATATCATCCGTGGTACGCCGGCGTTCCTGCAGATCTACATCGCGTTCTTCGGTCTGCCGCTGGCCGGCGTCAAGGTGGACGACTATGTCTTGGGCGTCATCGTCATGGCCATGAACTCGTCCGCCTACCTGTGTGAGATCTTCCGCGCCGGTATTCAGTCGATCCCCAAGGGCCAGAACGAGGCCGCGCGCTCTCTGGGCATGAACGCCTTCCAGACACTGCTCTACGTTATGATTCCGCAGACGTTCCGTAATGTCCTGCCTACGCTGACCAGCGAGTTTATCTTGCTTTACAAGGATACGTCGCTGCTTGCGGCCGTGGGCGTGGTCGAGATCGTCATGAACGCCCGCACCATCGTGGCCACGACGGGTTCCATTACGCCGTACGTGGTTGCCGCCCTGTTCTATCTGGTCATCACCCTGCCGCTCGCTCGCTTGGTGAGCGGTCTTGAGGCGAGGCTTTTGGGCACGGCCGAGACCAAGAAGAAGCGTCCCGCCAAGAGCGCCGGACAGGTTGTCGCGACGCCTGCCGATCACATCGCCGGTCTGTAAGGAGGTCCTATCATGAGCGAAACCAATAACTCGAACGAGGTCGTCGTCAGCATCAAGAACCTCCAGAAGGCCTTTGGCGACAACGTGGTCCTGCGCGATATCGATCTGGATGTGCACAAGGGTGAGGTCGTTGTGGTCTTGGGCCCCTCGGGCTCGGGCAAGTCGACGATGCTTCGCTGCATCAATCGTCTGGAGCATCCCACGAGTGGCTCGATTATCGTTGAGGGCGTGGATGTGTGCGCCAAGGGCGTCGACCTTAACAAGGTGCGCACGCATCTGGGTATGGTGTTCCAGCAGTTCAATTTGTTCCCGCACCTCTCAGTCAAAAAGAACGTCATGCTCGCGCAGCAGAAGGTGCTCAAGCGCAGCAAGGAAGAGGCCGAGAAGATTGCCGTCGAGGAGCTGACCAAGGTCGGTCTTGCCGAGCGTATCGACTTTATGCCGAGCCAGCTCTCGGGCGGCCAGCAGCAGCGCGTTGCCATCGCCCGCGCCCTGTCGATGAACCCGCACGTCATGCTCTTTGACGAGGCCACCTCGGCGCTCGACCCTGAGCTCGTGCGTGACGTCCTGGGCGTCATGCGCGACCTGGCACGTGACGGTATGACCATGATCGTGGTGACCCACGAGATGGGCTTTGCTCGCGACGTCGCCGATCGCGTCGTCTTTATGGACGGTGGCGTTATCGTGGAAGAGGGTACGCCGAGCGAGGTCTTCGACCACCCCAAGAGCGAGCGCACCAAGGCGTTCTTGGGCAATATCTCGTAGCCGGTTGATGTAATTGCCGTTACAAAAGAGCGGGGCTGGACTTGAATCCAGCCCCGCTCTTTTGTAGGGATGAGGATGCGCTTTGATGCAGGCTCTCTTGGAGGCCCTGGGTTCGTTACGCGAGTTCGGCTCCGAGGGCCTTGCAAGCGGTCTCGCCCTCGTCGTCGGGCGCGTCGTAGCAGATGGTGGAGTCCACAACGTTGACGCCGGCCTCGTCGGCGTCGGCCTTCCAGTTGTCCATCCACTCGCCCTCGGCCCACGAATAGGAGCCAAAGAGGACGACCTTCTTGTCGCCGAGAGTCTCCTTGATCTCGTCCCACATCGGCTGGAACTCATCGTACTCGAGTTCCTCGGAGCCCATGGCGGGACAGCCGAAGGCGAAGGCATCATATTCGGCGGCCTTGTCGGCAGAGAAGTCGGAGCAGGGGATGACCTCAGTCTCGGCACCCGCGGACGTGGCGCCTTCGGCGACGAGGTTTGCCATGGCCTCGGTGTTGCCCGTGCCGCTCCAGTAGACGACGGCGATCTTGCTCATATGTTTTCCTTTCGGTTGTGCGGCGTGCGGCCGCGTCTTGTATGCTCTATCGGGTTGCCTGGACAAGTTGTCCCAGGGTGCAGCCCTGTTGATAGATGTAGGTAAGGTATTGCGTGCATGCGCGATAGGAATCGAAGGTCGTGAGCGCCTGCTCAACGTTTGTGTATACCTTCCATGCGCCAAAGACCTTATAGTTTTCGCCGTGCTGGACGATAAACTGATGGACATCTTCGTAGGGATAGCCCAAAAAATAGCCAATTTCGTGGGGGAACTCGCATATGCACCCCGTATCGCAGTGCCTATTTCGCGCGAGTGCGCAGACGCTGCCGTCATAGGCGCTTTCTGCGGCATTGCTGCTTGCCAGCGTGATGCGCGCGGCGAGATGCACCAGGGATGCGGGCAGGTTGTGGACATCGTAACCTTCGGCGGCTAGCGCCGTCGTGGCACGGGGGTCGGAGAGGTGTCGCATGAGGTCCGCAGGGCGATACACATAGATGAGCGCTCCGCAGGGGCGCCAGACCAAAACGCTCATATGGATTCCGAGTGGCTGGAGCTCGCGGTTGCATTGGGCTATGACGGCGAGCAGGCGAGAGCGTCGCTCTTCGATATGGGCGGCGCCGGGTTTTCCGTTTTGGTTGGCGTAAACGCCGGGATAGGTAAAGAGCGAAGCCGGCTTGATACCTGCGAGCGTAGGGGAGCAGTTGCGCACGACAGCCGTTTGGTATGTTGGGATGTCAATGGTTCGAGTCACGATGCTCCTTTCGGGTCCTCAGTTGTTAGCCTAGGAAAACTTATACACGAAAGTAAGCCATGGTCAACAAAAAAGTTTGAAGAGGGAAACTAATTGACCGAACGGACACGATTTTGGGTTAAGATGGGGACACCCCATGGGGGTATCTAGATAGTGCTACTTGAAAGGGGAACGCATGAGCGACTTGCTCAACCCTGCGAATCTCATCGTGTTGGCCGTCATTGCCGTCGGCATGTTTTTTGGACTGCGTCGCATTGTCGCTTCGACACACGGAAAGAGCTGCTGCAGCGATGGTGCGAGCGGCAAGAAGGCCAAAAAGGTTGTTGTGGTGGATACCGATGCATCGCACTATCCCTATAGCGATGAGTTGCTTGTCGGCGGCATGAGCTGTGACGGCTGCGCTCAGAACGTGGCCAATGCCCTGAATGCGCTGGATGGCGTGTGGGCAACGGTGACGTATGCGGATCACACGGCACGTGTGCGCTCTAAACAGCCGATCGATCGCGGTGCTCTCGTGGCCGCCGTGAAGGACGCTGGTTACTACGTCATGACGCTGTAAGTGCCGCCCTGGATGCGCTTCCTTGGCTAGGCTCGTCCGCGCAGTTCGATGTCTTGGATGTCGTCGAAGTCGATGGCGATGTCTCGGAGCTTGAGGAGCTTGAAGGCGGGGAGCGCCTCGTCGAGGATGCCGGTGCGGCTGCGATAGCCGTATGTATCGTAATAGGTGACACGAACCAAGTCGCCACGTTTGAGACCCTCGAGTTTTTTAGAAAGCACGAGGGCTTTTTCTTCCGTGAGCTCACGTTTTGGCTCGACGGTGATTTCCTGCTTGCGCACGAGTTCGTAGTATCCCGTGAGGGCGGCAAAGGGCATAAACTGTGCGGCGCGGTTGGCGCGCACGGCACCGTTGGCAGTGAGGTTGGGGTCGGCGGCGCGGCGTCTGCCCTCGGGGTCCGCCAGGCGCTCGAAGGCGGTCGGCGGGCGCACGGGCTGTTGTTTGGGTTTAGGCACGGTGTCCTCCAACTTGTTCGTTACGTTCGCGCGCGGTGGCGCCGGCGGTAAAGCTTAATCCCTTGACGAGCGCGTTCTTGCCGTACTTGCCTTTCACGGCCAGGACGGCGCGCGCCAGGTCGCGCTCGCGCTCATCGGCCTCGATATCGCTGAACAGATCGATGGTGGCAAATTCTTCGGGCATGAGGTTGCCAAATCCCAGGTTGATGCGCTTGACCGGTCGTTTAGGGTCGACGGTTTGCGCCCAGAGATCATCGAAATAGCCCATGATCTTCTTAAACGAATTGGTGCGCTCGGGTAGCTTTCGCGAGGCGTTGGAGTGCGCAAAGAGTGCGGCATAGCCACCGCGCGGTTTGCCGCCATGCTCTCCCACAAAGATGCCATCGATTGCCTGCGCTTCGCGCACCAGGCGACGCCGTTCGTCATCGCGCTGGACGGGCTTGGGAGCACGGGGCGCGAGCCCGGGGCCGGCGGTTGCGGTGGGTTCGATACTCGACGTGCTCGAGCGCAGGTGTCCGCATCCGTCCACATATTGTGCAGTACCGCTGGCATCAAGCCTGCGGATGTCGGCGCGCTCGCTCGCGTAGCCCACAAAGAGCGAGATGCTGTCACATACCACGTGCTTATCGACCAAGTCCAGCACGGCACTGTCGACCATCTCGCGCAAGACGGTGTAGGCCTGCTCGTAGGCATAGCCCTTCGAGAGCACCTGCCCTGTGGTGGTCGAAGTTGCTTGCGGGCGATAGGCTTGGATATCGGCGATGGTTGTCGGCTCGCGCCCAAAGGCGTGGTCGATGAGATATTCGGCATTGACGCCGAGCTCGTCGTAAAGCAGGTTTTCGTCGAGCGCCGCGACGCCCATCAGATCGTAGACGCCGTATTTCTCGAGACGGGCCGCCACGCCGGGGCCGATGCCCCAGATGTCGGTGATGGGGCGATGGGGCCAGATCTCCTTGCGAAAGGTCTCGTCGTCGAGTTTGCCGATGCGACTGGGTACGTGCTTGGCGGTGACGTCGAGCGCCACCTTGGCCTGGAATAGGTTGGGGCCGATGCCGACCGTCGCCGTGATGCCGGTGCGCGCCAAGACCTCGTCGCGCAGCGTGCGGGCGAGCCCTTCCGCATCTGTGTGATAGAGGTCCAGATAGGGCGTCACGTCGATAAAGCACTCATCGATGGAGTAGACGTGCACGTCCTGGGGGCTGACGTATTCCAGATAGATACCGTAGATTTTCGCCGACACCTCCATGTAGTGCTGCATGCGCGGTACGGCCGTGATGTAGTCGATGCCATCGGGAATCTCAAATAGGCGGCAGCGGTTGTGTATCCCGAGGTCCTTCATAGCCTGCGTGATAGCGAGACAGATGGTCGTGCGTCCGCGCGATTCGTCGGCAACGACCAGGTTGGTGGTGAGCGGATCGAGCCCACGGTCGACGCACTCGACGCTGGCATAAAACGTCTTGAGGTCGATGCAGATATAGGTGTGCTGCTCGTGCGCCATCCGTGCCCTTCCATCAAACACATGTTCCTATCGAATACCTGTTCGATAATACCCGCTTGCACGGACACCGTCAAAATCTGTCCTTTTTTGGCAAGTATGGTCGTGCGGTTGGATCGGGTTTTAACGCAGCTCTAAAGAGTGCGAAACAGCTCGGAAAACCTCGCTTCGTAGCATGAGCCTAACGATTGATACCGCCTACGCGCACGGAAGGGTTGTGGGAAAGATGGTCAATTATGGGTTTGGTATGCCGACGCGCCTTGTTGCGGATGGAGACGTGGCTCGCTGGTGCGGACGATTGGTCGCTCACTACGGTGGCACCAAGGCGCTGGTCGTGTTGGGCGGTGACAAGCATACGCGCGATGAGCTTGTCTCGGCGGCACTTGGCTCGCTTGATCGAGCCCTGCTCGAGCGCGTGCTTTTTCGCTGCGGCTCGTTTGAGGGCGACGGGGGAGACGAGCTGATCGACGAAGCCGTGGCCCTGGCGACCGACGAAGGCGTGGACTTTGTCCTGGCGATTGGCGATGCCGATACTGCCGGCTTTGCGCGTGAGCTCGCGCGTCGCATGGCGGCGCTCGATGCCGTCGAAGACGGTTTTGTCCCTTATGGATGCATTCTCTCGGAGGGCAAGGTGCCTGCTGTCGTGGGCACCGGCGAGGTTCCCGTTTTTGCCATTATCGCACCCGAGCTGTTAGAGGGCATCGGGTCTCCTCTGCGCGAGCTGCTCGGCAGCGTCTGCGCCGCGGCGTAGGAGCTTGACAAAACGGACAGGTTTATCCTGATGGGTAAAGCGTTTGACCTGCCAAAATAAACCTGTCCCTATTTGGTCGGTTGCCGTTTGGGGGCCGATTGGCAACGCTCGCTGATTATAGTCTTGACCTGCGCTAGAATAGTGGCATCTGAATGTCCGGGCGCATGGAGGCGTGCGCCCGTATGCTGAGGAGGACTCTATGGCAACTGTTGCCGCACCTATCGATGCTACGTCGACTGCCGCTTGGAAGGCACTCGAGGCCCATCAGGAGAAGCTCGAGGCCGAAGGTATCGACCTCAAGGCCTGGTTCGCCGCCGATGCCGAGCGCGTGAACAAGCTGAGCTTTGACGCCGGTGACCTGCACTTCGATCTGTCGAAGAACCTGGTGACCGATGAGACCGTCAAGCTGCTGTGCGATCTTGCCCGCGAGGTGAAGCTCGAGGAGCGCCGCGACGCCATGTTCTCCGGCGAGCACATTAACACCACCGAGGACCGCGCCGTCCTGCACACCGCGCTTCGTCGCCCGGCAAGCGAGAAGGGCCAGCTCATCGTTGACGGCCAGGATGTCGTCGCCGACGTGCACGAGGTCCTCGACCGCATGTATGCCTTCGCCGAGCGCGTGCGCTCCGGTGAGTGGAAGGGCGTTACCGGCAAGAAGATCGAGCATCTGGTGTCCATCGGCATCGGCGGCTCCGATCTGGGCCCGGTCATGGCTTACGAGGCTCTGCGTCCCTATGCCGACGCCGGTATCGACTGCCGCTACATCTCCAACATCGACCCCAACGACCAGGCCGAGAAGCTCAAGGGCTTGGATCCCGAGACCACGCTCGTGATCATCGTCTCCAAGACCTTTACCACGCTCGAGACCCTCACCAACGCTCGCGAGGTCAAGACCTGGATGCTCGAGCAGCTCAAGGCTCAGGGCGCCATCGACGGTTCCGATGAGCAGAACGCCGAGGCCGTGGCAAAGCACTTCGTCGCCGTTTCCACCGCACTCGAGAAGGTCGAGGCCTTCGGCATCGACCCCGCCAACGCCTTCGGTTTCTGGAACTGGGTTGGCGGCCGCTATTCCGTTGACTCCGCCGTGGGCCTGTCGCTGATCGTCGTGCTCGGCCCCGAGCGCTTCCAGCAGTTCCTCGAGGGCTTCCACGCCATCGACGAGTACTTCTGCAACACGCCGCTCGAGAACAACGCCGTCGCGCTGATGGGCCTGCTCAACGTCTGGTACGTCAACTTCTTCGGTTCCAAGAGCCACGCCGTACTGCCGTACTGCCAGTACCTGCACCGTTTCCCGGCCTACCTGCAGCAGCTCACCATGGAGTCCAACGGCAAGCACGTCCGCTGGGACGGCAGCGCTGTGACCTCCGATACCGGTGAGATCTTCTGGGGCGAGCCCGGCACCAACGGCCAGCATGCCTTCTACCAGCTGCTGCACCAGGGCACTGTGGTGGTTCCGGCCGATTTCATCGCCTTCGCCAATACTGCCAACCCTGCGACCGATAGCGGTCAGGACGTGCATGAGCTGTTCCTGGGCAACTTCCTGGCCCAGACCAAGGCGCTCGCCTTTGGCAAGACGGCCGATGAGGTGCGCGCCGAGGGCACGCCCGAGCAGATCGTCCCGGCCCGCTGCTTTGAGGGCAACCGTCCGACGACCTCGATTTTCGGCGACACGCTGACCCCGTTTGCGCTCGGCGAGCTCATCGCCCTGTACGAGCACATCACGTTTGTCGAGGGCACGGTCTGGGGCATCGACTCCTACGACCAGTGGGGCGTTGAGCTGGGCAAGCAGCTTGCCAAGCAGATCACCCCTGCCTTCCACGACGATGCCGCCAAGGCCGAGCAGGACGCTTCGACCCAGGCGCTCATCGAGTTCTATCGCGCGCATCGCAAGTAGTCGCTGCTGTTAACGCATCGCGCCTTATAGTCAGGGGCCCGTATCCTATCGGATGCGGGCCCCTTTGCTTTGCCGTGGTCCCGGGGCGCACGGCCTTTGTGAAACATCGCCGGGGCGCCGCGCGCTGCGAGAACCCTGCGCCTAGATCTCGGCCTCCGCATGGCCTCGCAGCGCCTCGGGCAGCTCCCCGTAGAGCGGATGGTCTTCGAGCCTAAAGCGCTCGACCTGTTCGGGAGTGCGACCGCGTACAAAGAGCCACGAGCGATCAATCGGCGTCGCTATGAGCGTGCTGGGCAGCGCGTCGGCGCGGTCGGAAAACACTCGGGCACTCTCGGGATCCTGGAACGCCAGCACCAGATGCGTGTCGCAGTTGCCCATGATGGAGCGTGCGCGTGCCTCGCCATAGAGCGCATCGAGCTGGTTGGTCGACTGCAGCAGCAGCGTTGCCCAGATGTTGCGGCTTCGGATAATCGAGAGCACGTTGTCGATCTGAGGGATCTGCAGATTTGCGAAGTCATCGAGCATAAAGCGCACGGGCACGGGCAGGCTGCCGTCGGGCTGCCTATCGGCCTCACGAATGAGGCCCATAAACGCCTGCGAAATAAAGAGGCCGGTCAGCGGATCGAGATTGCGGTCAATATCGCTCACGGTTACAAACAGGGCGCAGGGGGTGTGTCCCATGGAAGCGAAGTCCACCTGATGGCACTCACGATAGAGCTGTGCCGCACCGTCGAATCCCAGACACATGACCTTTTCGGCAAGGATGCCGACGATGCTCGCGTGCATGCGCTCGGCATTTTGCGTAATGGCGTAGCGCCGCCATAGCGAGAGGGCATAGCTTTGGGGGTCGGTCGTGATCAGGTCGTCAAACAATCGACCCGTGGCACCGTCCTGCAGGTGCTCGATCAGCTTGATGACCGAGCTGATCGTCTGCTCGTCGGCGGGCAGCTGTTCGGTGACGTAGGCGATAAGACACGACAGCAGGTTTGCCGCCGCATGATCCCAAAAAGGCTGGTTGTTGTCCTCGATGGGGCAGATGGCCTTTGCCACCGAGAGGATGTCCTGCTGGTTGGGCCTGCCGTCCGCCTTGCGGCGAATGTGCCTCAGGGGGTTGTAGCCGCAGCGCTCGATGCCGGGCGCAGGGGCCGGGACGGTGTTGAGGTCGGCGAAGTTGAGACATTGCACGCGGTAACCGTGGGCTGCCAGCACGGGTCCCACTTCGCGACAGAGCGTGCCTTTGGTGTCGAGCACGATGTAGCTTGCGTTCATTTGCAGCAGGTTGGGCTTGAGGACGTTTCGGGTCTTGCCGGCTCCCGAGGGGCCGATCACAAGTGCGTTGTTGTTGAGTCCCGTTTGGCGGGTGTCGCAGGAAAGCGTTCGATCCTTGGCGAGGATGGTGGACGATGCGGATTCAGATGCGGCGAGGCGGCTGGCGAGGTTAGACATGGGCGACCTCCTTGGTGGTCGAGAGGATTTCGTGGGCAAAGCCGAGCTCGACGGCGCGCTCGGCCGAAAGGTAGGTGTCTTTTGCAGTGAGGGACTGGATGCGCTTGGGCGTGAGGCCGCTGCGGTCCGAGAGGATTTGCGTGAGGGTCTTGCGGGTCTGCATGAGACGCCGGCTGGTTTCCTGCAGCGCAAGTGCCGAGCCGCCTGCCCCCTGGGGGATCAGCGGGTCGTGAATCATGAGCTCTGCATGGGGCGCCATACGGCGATCGTCGCCGCCCATAAAGATCACGGCGCCCATGGACGCGGCGAATTCCAGGCAGACGGTGCGGATGGGGCACGATGCGAGGCGCATGGCGTCATAGATCGCAAGACCCGATCGCACGCTTCCGCCGGCGCTGGCGACAAATATGGTGATGGGGCGGCTGGGGTCGGTGGCATCGAGCAGGCGGATTTGCTGGCATAGGTCGTGGGCCATCGGGGTTTCGATGTTTCCCATGACGGAGAGCTCGCGACGGGCGAGCATCTCATCGTAAATGCTGGTGAGCGTGATACCTCGGGCGGATTCACGCATGGTGAGGGGGCTGATGATGGGGGAATGATTGGTGTCCATGAGGACTCCTTTCTGTTGGTTGTGTTGTGGAATGGGATTGTTGCCCGCGGAGGGGCTGGCGGGCTACAGGGTTCGTCCGAGCCTGAGATCGAGCTCGGTTGTGGGGCAGGCTGCCTGTTCGTGCGGCTCGCAAGCGCCAAGGGCTCCAAAGCGATGGAGCGTTGCGACGGGCGTGGTGTAGGCGAGCTGCAGCTGATGCTCGACAGGGGCACATCCGTCATTTTTGTAATGAGCTACGTAGTACTGCGCGATGCTGGCGTTCATCTCGCTGCCATTGCGATGGCGCTCAAACTGACGTCTGCAGGTCTCGATGATTTTTGCTACCGACTTGGGTGCCGTCGCGGGAACAAGGGCGAGATAGCCCTCAAATAGCTCGTTGATGCTCAGGAGGCACAGCAGGTCGATCAGCGTCCTTATGGCTGCTCCCTCGGCGGAAAAGTGCGCGGTCATGCGGTTATATCGGTTGCGGTCGACGATGGCCGCATGGGGTCTTGGAGTTTTCTGCCCCGTGGTCCCGGGCTTTTGCTGCGCCTGTGTATTGAGCTCGACGTTGCAGCGCTTGAGGCCGTCCAACGGAAGGAACAGTGCGGTGCGCAGGGTGTTCCGCTTGCTTTCGAGTTCATGACGCTCGTCGGGTTCCCATTCGAGCTTGAGTTTCGTGTCGAGCGCCGTAAGCATATGGGCTAGGCAGCCTACGGTAAGAACGTACGAATCGTTGTCGCGTTTTGGGGCATAGGGGTCTGTCAGCTTGCGAATGTCGGGGTCGCCCATGATCTTTGTGCAGCGCTTCAGCAGTTGAGGGTGGTCGGCCAAGATCGTCGCGAGCGGTAGCGACGCGTAGTTCTTGATGGTCGCGGCGGCAAAGGCGGCGTCATATTCGTTTGCATATGCTCGCTCAATGCGGGCATCCAGAATGCTTTTCTTGTCGCCGTCTTCAGCGTGGTGGTTTGTCATAGCTTCTCCAATCGGTTGATGTTCGTGCTGTTTGTTGATGTGTTGGTTGTCGTGAGTGATGTGCTTGCCGTGGGTGATGTGCTGACGTTGGGGTGCTATGCGGTTTTCAATGAGCCCGTGAGGCAGTTGCTGCAGGGGCGGGATGGAACGGCCCATGCAAGGCGGAAGGCATCGTGCTCAAAATCGAGACAGCAATGCCCTGGGTGCCTCACATGTGGCAGTTACCTCATTAAGTTGTCATTGCGTTTGGGGTTGTACTTTGCCGATCTTCCTTCTCTTACACGCTAAAACTCAAACTTCATATGCTCGATCTACTTAAAACCGCAACGGCGGTCTTTTATCAACTTATATGTCGGAACGCGTCTTTGCAAGTACTTTTTTGCCTTTGTTTCAAATGGCCTTGTTTTCAAATGGGGTGGTTTTGCAACCGTCATACGCGCGCTGTGCGAACGTGCCCCGGCTCGGATAAGATAGTGCGATCGAGTTCTACCGCGCTCACCGCAAGTAGATTTTACGGCTGAGTTGGCTTATGCCGAAAGGGGCCCGTATCCGTTGGGATGCGGGCCCCTTTCGGCATCCGCGTGCGGTGCCATTCGCTGTCAGTAAATATACGTTTACAGCTAATTTCATACCACTTGTCGGAATGCGGACGCTGTCCTTGCATGTCGGGCGTACATTGAACGTGGTTTTTCGCGTGAAACCACGAATCGGTTGTCAGTCCTGAACAAGGAGGCCCAGCATGACGCTTGCCAAACCCATCAATAAATACATCGACTATATCGATGCCCCCGAGGACACGTTTGAGCAGTATGTCGAGAAGGCGTTAAAGTACAACTTTCACTGCGTATTTGCGAACCTTCAGGAGTACGAGACGGGCCGCGCCATGCTCGAGGGCTCTGACATCATCCTTGCCGGCGCTATCGACTTTCCCCAGGGCACTATGACGCTTGAGGAGAAGCTTGCGAGGTTTGAGGAATACGCTTCGTGCGGCTTTACCGAGATTGACTACGTTTTGAATCAGGAGTCGGTCGAGAACCGAGATTTTGATGCCATCGAGCGCGAGATGACTACCATTGCTGATTTTTGTCGCGCGCATGGCATCACTGATAAGGTGATCGTCGAGATGTGCAAACTGGACGGCGACGACGCCGCCAAGCGCCGTGTATGCGAGATCGCGCTGGAGGCTAAGCCGGGATTCCTTAAGACATCGACTGGCAGAAGCTTTGGCGGTGCTAAGCTCGAGGACGTGCGGCTGATGCACGAGGTGCTCGGCGATGCCGTGGCAATCAAGGCGGCGGGCGGTATCCATAATTACGAAGAGGCTTGCGCATTCATCGAGGCCGGCGCCAGCGCGTTGGGTGCCTCGGCGGGCATCGCGATCGTCGACGGCGCACCGACGGATGAGCGTCGCTAGCAGACGTATTTGACCTGAGCGATAAAGCTTCACGACTACGCGCCGTTCATGTTCGAGACAATATGACTTTTTGCCCGTTGTAAACGGAGTCGCGATGGGTGTTCTGTATGATGGCTCAGACAAGGTTGTTCAATGACAGGGAGGCATATATGGCAATCAAAGCTATCGCGATGGATATCGACGGTACGCTCACCAACGACCAAAAGGTCATCAGCCCGCGCACGCGCGAAAAGCTGCTCGCGGCGCAGGAGTCGGGCATTAAGCTCATTTTGGCTTCGGGCCGTCCCGCATGGGGACTACATGCTCTGGCGCAGGAGCTCGACCTTCAAAACCATGACGGTCTGCTAGTCGCTTTCAATGGCGCGCATGTGGTCGACGCTCAGACCGATGAGGTTCTTTTTGACCAGGCCATGCCGGCTGACGAGCTGCACCGTCTGATTGATCATCTACAAAACTATGATGTGATCCCCATGATCTCGCTCGGTCGCGACTTGCATGTCGAGGACTCGTACCGCTGCATGATTACGCTGCCGGATGGCTCGCAGAAAAACATCGTCAAGTATGAGCGCGATGCGTGCGACCTTAAGATCCGCGAGGTCGAGAGCCTGCATGAGGTCGCTGATGCTTATCCCGTGGACAAGCTGCTGACGGCGGGCGATCCGGCCTACCTGCAGGCGCATTACGAGGAGATGTATGCGCCCTTTACCCAGACGCTTTCGGGCATGTTTACGGCCGACTGGTACTTTGAGTACACGGCGCCCGGTATCGACAAGGCCCGCGCGCTCGAGGGTGCCCTGCCCAAGCTTGGCATCGATGCCAGCGAGGTCGTATCGTTTGGCGACGGCCAGAACGACAAGTCCATGATTGAGTGGGCCGGCACCGGTGTTGCCATGGGCAACGCCGTCGATGAGGTTAAGGCTGTAGCCCAGATGGTGACCGTCAATAACAACGAAGACGGTATTGCGGTGGCGCTGGATAAGCTGCTGGGTTAGAATCGCCGATTAATGCATGGTTCGGGCGCCTGCTTACAGGCGCCCTTTTGTTAGGGAGGGTGCCGTGTCCGCATTTCCGTTCGACGCCGTTATCTTTGACATGGACGGCGTCATTGTCGATACCGAGTATTACTACCTGGGCGAGACTGCCGCGTTTGCCAAGGAGCTTGGGCTTAACCTGACTCAAGAGGAGTTGAATGGGCAGGTCGGTACCTCGCATCAGTTCTTCCTGCATATGCTGGTCGATTGGTTTGAGCGCGCCGGTAAGGGGCATTTCACTGGCGAGGAAGCGTTGGCCCGTTGGGACGAGTGGGCGCATGAGCGTCCGCGCGACTATCAGGCTTTGATTAACCCAGGCGCCGTGGATACGATTCGAGAGCTGCCGCGCCGCGGCGTTCGCGTGGCGCTTGCCAGCTCGTCTCCCATGGATAGCATCGAGGAAGTGCTCAACGCATGCGGGCTGTCGGATGCCTTTGAGTATGTGGTGAGCGGCGAGCAGTTTAAGGAGAGCAAGCCCGAGCCCGACATCTACCTGCATGCGCTGGACCTGCTGGGGCTGCCTGCGAATCGCTGCTGCTGCGTCGAGGATTCGGTGCCTGGCATCACTGCCGGTAAGCGAGCCGGCCTGACAGTCATTGCCAAGCGCGAGGAGCGCTTTGGCTTTAGCCAGGATGCCGCGGACAAGATTATCGACCAGCTGCCGGAGCTGCTCACGCTTTCTTAGGAGCGCGGTAGTTGCGCGTTTTTCGGGTCTGATGAGTAAATACCCGATATTTTGGTGCGGCAGCAAGCATACTTTATGCTAATGCGGGCTTAAGGGCTTGTTGAATGCCCTTGAGCCCGCTTTTGACTTAATTGGGCTGGGAGAGGGTATATGCCACCGACTGAAGGACTAACTGACGGTAAAGCAGCGATACCGCTGTACCAACAGGTTATTGATATCATTAAAAACGAAATCAATTCCGGTGCCTACAAGGCGGGCGCGCGGATACCCAACGAATTCGAATTGGCTGAGAGCTATAAAGTTGGCCGCGTTACCGTGCGACGCGCTATTGAGGAGCTCGTCCAGCAGGGCTATCTAACGAAGCGGCAGGGGAAAGGCACGTTTGTCAATGCCCCCAAGCTTAAGCGCAAGATTCGCCAGAAGGATGACGTCCAGAGTTTTTCGGACGCATGCCGCGTTAACGGAATGGAGCCGGGGGCGTGCGTCATTTCGAGAAAGATACTGCCGGCAGATTCTACCGAAGCGCAGTTCTTTGGTGTTCCCGTTGGAACTGATTTGATTTGCGTTGAGCGTGTACGTACTGCCGATGGAGTCCCCGTCATGCTCGAGAACAACATATACGTTTACGAGGACAACGCCTATCTATCAACGGCACCTCTATCTAACCAATCCATTTTTGAGTTCGTGCGCAACCGAACGGGCCGCACGCCCGCGTTTACCGACCCGTGCACGCTCGAGATCGCGTGCGCGTCGCCCGAGGTCGCTCGGCTGTTGGCAGTTCCCGTTGGCGAACCCTTGTTTTATATGGAAGCCTTCTTTTTCGATGAGCGGCGGCGGCCGTTTATCATCGGTCGTCAGCGGATCGTTGGGTCTCGCTACGTTTTTGACATCTAGGACATTGCGAATGGAAGCGCCCGGTGGATCATCTCACCGGGCGTTTCCATACCGTTCACGGCGCGAACACAACCGTTCAACCGCGTTGCGGCAATCAGTTTGAAATTATCTTGATGAAGGAAAAAGCTGCTGGTAATCTATGGGACGTCATAGAACGTTTGCATTGTGCAAACGTTGAAGCGAGATGCGATGCAGTCTCGAGTTCTTTGGAGGTATCTATGTCAGATACGAAGGCGAAGAAGACAAACAGACGTTTTAAGTTCAAATTACCGCATGTCTATACGATCATGTTCTTGCTGATCGTTGTCTTTGCGGTCCTGACTTGGATCGTTCCCTCTGGTCAGTATCAGCGCAAAACGATTTCGACAGCAGCGGGCGAGCGTGAAGTCGCCGTTGCTGGAACCTATGAACAGGTCGATAAGAACTACACCGATTCCGAGACCGGCGAGACCATCAATCTGGGCCAGGATATCTTCGCGGTCCTGCAAGCGCCCACTAAGGGCATCCAGGAGGCTGCCGACGTCGTTGCGTTCGTCTTATTGATTGGCGGATCGTTTGCAATCATCACCAAGACCAACGCTTTGAATGCCGGCATGAGCCGTGTGATTAAAAAGCTCAAGAACAAGGACATCCTCATCATTCCCATCACGATGACGTTGCTGTCCATTTGCGGCACTACGTTTGGTATGTCTGAGGAAGCCCTGCCGTTCTATGCCATCTTCATTCCCATCATGATGGGTATCGGTTATGACTCGATGACGGCATTCATCATCTGCTTCCTTGGTCCCAACCTGGGATATTGTGCTTCGACCATCGACCCGTTTAATGTTTTGATCGCCCAAGGCATCATTGGCATCGAGGGCAATCCGCAACTGTGGCTGCGCGCCGTTTCTTGGGTCATCTTCACTGCCGTCGGTATCGCATGGGCCATGCGCTACGCCATGCGCGTCAAGAAAAATCCCGAGTCGTCCATTACGTACGAGGACGATAAGCTCAAGCGTATTGAGTTTTCCGTGACCGATGCCTCCATCGAGGAAGAGTTCACTATCCGTCAGAAGCTCGTGCTTATCGATTTTGCTTGCGGTATGGGCATTATCGTCTGGGGTCTTGTTACCCAGGGTTGGTACATGAATGAGATTTCTGCTGTGTTCCTTGGCATGGGCTTGCTTGCCGGTATCCTGGGCGGCCTTGACCAGCAGACGATCGCAGAGGAGTTCGTTAAGGGTCTCGCCGACTTTGCGTACGCTGCCATCGTTATCGGTATCGCTCGCGGTATTCTGGTCATCGCCGAGGGCGGCATGATCATCGACACCATTCTCCAGGCGCTCGCTACTGCGCTCGCCGGAGCACCGGCCGCCGTGTACACCACGTTTATGTATATCGTCCTTGGCCTGCTCTCTTTGCTGGTTCCCTCGAGTTCTGGCCTGGCGGCGCTCACCATGCCCGTTATGGGCCCCCTGACCGAGCTCATGGGCCTCAATCCCGAGGCGGCCGTCACCGCGCTCCAGTTTGCCAACCAGACCATCAACACCATCAGCCCCGTGGCGGGCATGACGGTCGCCGGTCTTGCCGTGGCTAGGATTTCGTTTGGCCAATGGTGGAAGACCATTTGGAAGTTCTTCATTTTCATGGTCGTCTTTGGCCTGATCGTAACGGCAATCTCTGGCATGCTTCCGGTGTAGGTGGTTGTGATGTCTGATCGTTTGACGGTCCTGACGTCTAAGAGCGTCTTTACCGGTACGGGGGACCTGCCGTTTGAAGGTTTCGTAGCGGTCCGTGGCAATCGAATTGAGGCTGTTGGCACCAAGAGTGAGGTAGCTTCGTATTTGACCCAGGCGGACGAGGTAGTTGACCTTGGCGACCGCACCGTCATGCCTGGCCTGATCGATGTGCATACCTTCTATACAGGCTGGGCGCTGCGGACATTGGGGTCTGATCTGTCCGGCATCGCTGATGCCAAAGAGGCCGTGTCGCTCTTGCGTGCATGGAAAGAAGATCATCCGGATTGCGCGGCGGCTTTTGGCCACAACCTACCCGAAACGTTGGCATCGGATGTCGAGAACGCAAATACGGCAGCTGTGTTTGACGATTGTTTTGGCGATATCCCCGTCGTCTGCTTTACACCAGGAGCGGAGACCTGCGTTCTCAACGCTGCCGCCAGTGCGCGATACGGCTTTACACCCCAGGCGTGCTATGCCGAGAAGATCTGGCGCATGATGAGCGATTTCCTCAAGCTGCCCGAGGTGCGTGCCGGGTATTCGGACTACATGAGCATGCTTAACGAGCGCGGCGTTACCGCCATCAAGGAGATGGCGTTTGATGACTACTACGGCTTTGCCGACGAAATGGCTCGCCGTGAGGAATCTGGTGAGCTGACGGTTCGCGTCTCTATGATGTCGCAGCCGGTGGGTGCCGGTGCAAATCTGGCATATGCCCGCGAGGCACGAGAGCGCTTCCGGGGACCGTTCGTTCGTTTTTCTGGCTTCAACCGTATGACCGATCGCGGCGTATGGGCGGGGCTTGCCGAGATGATTGAACCCTATGAGGACACGGCCGATGCGGGCGCTGCCGGCAAGACGGTCGTCGAGGAGCCAGAGTGGGATCTGATTGAGAACGAGCTGCGTGCAATTGATGCTGACGGCTTCCGATATTCCTTGCATTGCCAGGGCGATGGCGCCGTTCGTCGCACCGTGGCGCTCTATGCCTCGCTGCCTCGAGACGAGCACGGACGGATGCTTCGCCGCCATGCGATTACCGATCTCGAGAACTCTGACCCGACCGATCTTGTCGAGTTTGGCAAGTTAGGTGGAATTTGCGAGGTCTATCCGCAGATTCTGACGCTGGACCGGCGCGAGGATTGCCTGTCGATGATGCGTCGACAAATTGGCGAGACGCGACTTTTGCACAGCTGGAATCGCCGCGGCATGGAAGATTCCGGATGCACAGTGTGCTGCGGCACGGATCTGCCGCTGCTGATTCCGAGCCTGGGCGAGTCAATCTACAGCGCGTGCGGCGGATTCTTCGCCGACGGACTGCCCGTGAATGAGGTCAACACGCTGACGCTTGTCGAGCTCTTGTGCGCTTGGACTGCCGGGGGCGCGTACGACCTGATGCGCGAAGACGAGCTGGGTACGCTCGAGGTTGGCAAGCTTGCCGATATCTGCGTGCTCGATCGGGATGTGTTCGACCTCGATTATCGCGACGCACGTGATCTTGCGGTTGACATGACGATGTCGGACGGACAAATCGTGTTCGATCGAAATAAGGAGGCATAAGATGTCTGAATCCAAACCGACGCTGCGCCGCGAGCAGATTGCGGGCATGAATATCCACTACATCATGTGGTCGCTCGATTACTTCCTTGATGTGCAGCAGCGCTTGGGCTTTGAGTCCATTGAGCTGTGGTGTGCAGAGCCGCATGTGACGCTCGACCATACGGGCTACTTTGAGGCTGAGGTCCTGGCGAAAAAGGCTGCAGACCGTGGGCTTAGGTATCGTACTCTGTGCCCCGAGAATGTTGTCTATCCTTGGCAGTACTGCGCACGCAAGCCGCTGCATGAACAGCGCAGTCTGGCGTACTTTAAACACGGCATTGAGCTTGCCGAGGTACTTGGGTGCGACCGTATGTCCATCAACTCGGGCTGGGGCGACTGGGACGAGGACCGCGAGGAAGCCTGGAAGCGCAGCCGCGAGCACTTGTCCATTCTGGCGGAGTATGCCGGCGAGCACGGTCTGGTGCTTACGATGGAAAGCCTGCGTCCCGAGGAGAGCAACCTTGTGACGACGGTTTCCGATGCGAAGCGCATGATTGACGAGGTCGCGAGCCCGTACTTACAGCCCATGGTTGATACAACCGCGATGGGCGTTGCAGGCGAGACGCTCGAGGACTGGTTTGCCGCCTTTGGTGATGGGGCAATTCACGAGATGCACTTTATCGACGGTGACCCGTATGGCCATCTGGTGTGGGGCGATGGCAAGCACGATATGGACACCTTCGTCGCCACACTCAACGCCCATGGTTTCGACGGCATGCTGGGCCAGGAAATCACGGACGGTCGTTACTACGATGACCCGGCGGCGGCAGATGCCAAGAACATGGCCGCATTCGAGAAATATCTGATTGACTAAACCAACTATCGGCTACGCAACCAACGTCATTGATTGCGGACCAAATAAGAAAGGAACTGGATATGAACGCACACGATCTGATCAAAGAGACAATTGCCGAGAAGGGCAAGTTCGACAGCGTCTACTGGATTGCTTGCGGTGGCTCCATGATCGATTTGATCCCGGCTCATGAGCTTCTGCAGCGCGAGGCAACCACCTTCACTTCGTATATCTATACCGCGCGTGAATTCGACATTATGCGTCCGCGTCGTCTGGGCGAGAAGTCCCTGGTCATCGCTTGTAGCCATAGTGGCAACACCCCCGAGGTCGTCGAGGGCTGCGAGATTGCCCTTGCTGCCGGCGCTACGGTGATCGCCCAGACCGACAACGCTGGATCCAAGATTGACTCCGGCAAGTGGACCACGTGGGTCTACCCGTGGGGCGAGGGCGTGCCGCAGGCCGAGGTCCCCGCTGGCATTTCGCTGTCGCTTGCGGCCGAGCTGCTCGATCAGCAGGAGGGCTACGCCGATCTTGCCGATATGTATGCCGGTATCGCCGAGATGGATAAGATTCTTCCCCCGGCACGCGAGAAGGTAAATGCCGAGCTGGGCGATCGTTTTGCCAAGCTTTGCCAGGAGCACGAGTTCTTCTACATTCTGGGCAGCGGTCCCAACTTTAGCCAGACCTACGGTTTCGCTATCTGCTCTCTTATGGAGATGCAGTGGCAGCACTGCAGCTACATCCACTCTGCCGAGTACTTCCACGGCCCCTTCGAGGCTACTCAGGATGGCGTATTTTACTTCCTGCAGATGGGTTCCAGCGAGTGCCGTGCTATGGACGAGCGCGCCCTGGCGTTCCTTAAGACGCATACCGATACGCTGATGGTGCTCGATGCCAAGGAGTACGGTATGGAAGCCGTGCCGGCGAGCGTCCGTGCCTATCTGGACCCGGTGCTGTTCTACGCCATGAACTGTGAGCTGCGTGCCGCACGCGGCAAGGTGTTTGACCACGATCCCGATTTCCGTCGCTACATGGGCGTTGTCGAGTACTAGAAGGGTAAATACCATGGCATTTAACGTTAACGCGCTCGGATTTGGCGACAACGTCGTCGATCGCTACGAGCATATCCACACCATGTATCCTGGCGGCAACGCAGTGAACTTCGCCGTTTATGCCAAGAAATGCGGTGCCGCACGCTCCGCATACATGGGCATTTTTGGCAATGACGCCGCTGCCGAGCATGTCATTGCAAGCCTCGAGGATGAGGGTATCGAGCTTGACAAGTGCGAGCAGATGATTGGCGAGAACGGAGCGGCTCGCGTGACCGTCGTTGACGGTGACCGTGTCTTCCTCGGCTCCAACGAGGGCGGTATCCGTGGCGATGCGCGCTATGTCCTCGATCGCTTTGACCTTTCGTATATGAAGCAGTTCGATGTGGTTCATTCGGGCAACTATTGCTTTACCGAGCGCGAGCTGCCCAAGTTGAAGGCCGCGGGCGTCACGGTCTCTTTTGACTTTTCGGACGACTCCACCGACGAGTACTACGAGCAGATTGCGCCCTACGTCGATTTTGCTTTCTTTAGTGCGGCGGATGCCGCGAGCGAGGACGAGATTCGCGAGCGTCTGGCATGGGTGAAGGGCCTGGGTCCGCGTTTTGTGTCGGCTACGGCGGGCGCCGAGGGCTGCATTGCTTACGACGGCGAGCGTTATTACCGCCAGCTGGCTAAACCGGTAACGGACATGAAGGACACCATGGGGGCGGGCGACTCGTTCCTCACCTCGTTTTTGATGTGCTATCTCGATTCCGCCAAGCGTGGAGAGGATGGCGCCGAGGCCATCGAGCGCGCGCTCGACTTTGCTGCCGGGTTTGCCTCGACCGTGTGCGGTATGGAAGGTTCTTGGGGCCACGGAGCACCAATCGTCGAATAGCTTAAGAAAGCGTACGGCGGTCTGGCTATGAGACTCTGGACGGCCGATGCAAAACAATAAGCGGAATGCGAAAAGGGGGCTCGCCATGTGGTGGGTCCCCTTTTGAACATTGGAGAAGACCATGGGTATTAAAGCGTGTGCGGCTGGTTTTTGCTGCGCGGACGTCTATCAAAACATCGGCGTGTTCTATCCGACTGGTAACGGCATTGACTGGGGTATCCATCTTGCACGAATGGGCGTTTCGGTATCCGCCGTGTCGGTTGTCGGCAAGGACGAGTACGGAGACAAGATGAGAGAGGCGCTGGCCGCTGAGGGGTTCGATATCTCGCATCTGCGGGTGGAGGATGGCGACACCTCGGTGATGCTCATGGCATTGAAAGACGGCGTCGATCGCGTGCATCTCGAGGCAATCGATGGCGTAATGGAGACATATCGTCCGAATGAAGATGACCGGGCGTTTATCCTAGAGCATGACATCATTCATACCGACCTGTTTGGCAATTGTTTGGACCTCCTGCCCGAATGGCATGATGCGGGCAAGACGGTGGTTATGGACTTCTCGGTGTTCAGCCAGGATCCCGAATATGCATGCGAGGCTCATTTTCCTTACGTAGACTATGCGTTCATGTCGTTTGAAGATGACACTCCGGAGCTGCGGGACTGGGTACGCCACGTGCAGGAATTGGGACCGTGCGTTGCGGTTGCCACGCTTGGCGAGAAGGGAAGCATTGCCTATGACGGTGAGCGCTTCTATGAGTGCGGGATCGTACCGGCGGAGAAGGTCGTTAATACCGTGGGTGCCGGCGACTCGTATATTGCCGGGTTTACCAAGGGCGTGATCGATGGCCTTGATATTCCGGCGTGTATGAAGGCGGGTGCTGAGCTGTCGTCCCGAGTGATTGGTTCGTTTGAGCCGTACTAGGGTCAAATGCCTGGAAAGGAGTACGAAATGGTTATCGACATGTTGGTCCATCCTATGCTCTACGGCGAGATCTGTACGCCGGGTGATGAGCCTGATGGATTCGGCTTTTGGTCACGAGAATTTGGTATGGGGCATATGGGCCCCATGGATTGGGATGAGCTTCAAGTCGAGATGGACGTCTGCGACGTGCGGAAGAGCGTGCTCATGCCTCTCGATGTAACCACGGCATGCGGAGGGCACTTTGGCACCAATGACCAGATTGCCATGCTGGTTGCCGCGCACCCCGATCGTCTGTGGGGGTTTGCGAGCGTAGATCCGCAGGTGAGCGGTGCCGCAGACGAATTGGAGCGCGCCTTTACCGAGTTGGGGGCAAAGGGGCTTTGCCTGCATCCGGCAAAGCAGGGTTTTGCCCCCGATGATGCTGTGGCCGAGCCGCTTTACGAGCTGTGCGAGCGCTATAACAAGCCGGTGGTTTTCCATGCCGGTATGTCTTGGGAGCCGGGCGCAGAGCTCTCGCGCAGTAACCCGCTTGCGTTTGAGCACACAATCGCAACGCATCCAAATGTGCGCTTTAGTTTGACCCACTTTGGCTGGCCCTGGGTGCGCGAGACCGTGGCGATGCTGCTCAAGTATCCCAACTGCTACACGGACACCTCTATCACTTACATCGATTCGCCCGAGGAGATGATGCAGCGTCTTTTCACGGTCGATATGGGGCCGCTGTGGTATGAGCGCGCGCTATCGCATCAAGTGATGTTCGCCAGCAATACGCCGCGTTTCCGTGCATTCAAACTCAAGCGGGCGCTCGATACCGTGCCCATGCGCGATGATGCGCGAGAAAGGCTCTACTGGGGTAATGCCCTGCGTTTTCTTGAAGGGGATGAGTGAACATGGTGACGCTCGAGACATTGAGCTATCTATCGACTGCTCCGGACCAGTTCATCGATATTACCGAGGACGTGCACGCTGCCATCGAACGCAGCTCAGTGACCAATGGCTTGGCAGCGATTATTTTGTCGCATACGACCTGTGGAATCGTGGTAAATGAGGGGCTGCCCTGCGTGGAGACGGATCTTATGGAGACGCTTGATCGCATCGCCCCACTCGATGCCCCCTACGCGCATGCACACTTCCTGCCGAGCTATGGAGCCACCGGCAACAACTCCTGTGGGCATATCAAGAGCATGATTTGTGGAAACAGTTGCTTCTTTCCCGTCCAAGATGGCCACATCGTGTGCGGAGGTGCCCAGAACATCTATCTTGCGGAGTTTGACGGTCCTCAGAAGCGAAAAGTGTACGTCGAGGTGCTGGGGGAATAACGTTCCTGCAATAACCCTATGAAGGAGCATGTCATGTCGTTTCTAACCTCGATGTTCAAGACCGAAAAGCCGGTTATCGGAATGCTGCACCTGCGTCCTTTGCCGGGCGATCCGCTGTATTACCCGGGCGGAAGCGTGTCGCAGGTCGTGGAAGCCGCCAAGCGCGATCTCGAGGCGTTGCAGCAGGGCGGTGTCGATGGCATTTTGATTACCAATGAGCTCTCGATGCCCTATGAGCAGCACGTTTCTCCCTCAACCCTTGCATCGATGGGCTATGTAATCGGGGCTCTGTCCCATGATCTGTCGACTCCTTGGGGAGCTGAGGCTATTTACGATGGTGATGCCACAATCGAGCTGTGCGCTGCCGTCGACGCGCAGTTCACGCGCTGCAATTTTTGCGGTGCCTGGGCCGGTGATCTCGGGCTGATTAACCGAGATTTCGCTCACACCATGCGTCGCAAGGCGGCGCTGCGCCTGGACGACCTCAAGCTTTTTCACTTCATCACGAGCGAGGGGGAGGTTTATCTCAACGACCGCACGACTGCGGACATTGCCGATTCACTTCTCTTTAATTGTCTGCCGGATGCGATGGTCATCGGCGGTTCGGCTGCCGGTCGTGGCGCTTCGGGCGAGCTTGCCGATGAGGTCCGCGAGCGTGTTGGCAAAGTACCTGTGGTGTGCGGCACCGGTTGTCGCGAAAATACCGTGGCTGACGTATTTGCTCACTACGATGGTGCGTTTGTCGGCACGTGTTTAAAGCGCGACGGAAAGCTGGATGCCCCGGTCGATGTTGAGCGGGTAGCTCGTTTTATGGCTGCCGCTCGTACGGCGCGAGGGGAGTAGGCACCTATGGCACTCTATCTGGGTATTGATATTGGGACAAGCGCCTCTAAAGGCGTTTTAATCGATGATCGATGCAACATCGTTTGCCAAGCCTCTTGTGGACATGAGACGGACAACCCGTGTGACGGATGGTACCAGCATGATGCGGAGGCAGTTTGGTGGGGCGATTTTTGCCGCTTGTCGCGCGAGCTGGTGGCGCGATCGGGGGTTAACGCGGCACAGATTGGATGCGTGGGCCTTTCCGCATTGGGTTGCGACTGTGTGCCGGTCGATACCGAGTGCAATGCGCTGGCGCCCGCGATTTTGTATGGAGTCGATGCGCGTTCGAAGCCGCAGATTGACGAGCTTCTTTCCGAATATGGGTCAGATCGCGCGCGCGAGCTTTTCGGGCACGATCCCTGTTCGTCAGATATTGCTCCCAAGATCTTATGGTTTAAGGAGAATATGCCCGAGGTGCACGAACGTGCCGCGAAGTTCCTGACGGCGTCATCGTTTCTGTGCGCAAAGTTGACGGGGCGTTTTACGGTGGACCGTTATTTGGCGGAGGATTTTCTTCCCCTATACGACCGCTACACCTGGAAGGTTGATGCTCGGGAATGTGCTCGTTTCTGCCGGCCTGACCAGATGGCGGAGGTAATGTCGGCTACCGATATTGCCGGGGTGATTACGCAGCGTGCGGCTGAGGCGACGGGGCTCGCGGCAGGGACACCTGTCTTAGTGGGAACGGGCGACTCTGGTGCCGAGGCCATTTCGACGGGTGTATTCCGTCCCGGCGATATGATGGTTCAGTTGGGGAGCACGGCGTATTTCATCTACCTAGCCGATCATATGGTTGATGATGCCCGCCTGTGGCCAGGGACGTTTATCATTCCCGGAACTTACGGGATCTGCGCGGGGACCAATACGGCGGGTGCGCTCACATCGTGGCTGCGCCAAGAGCTGTATCGCGATGCCGTGGAGGCCGAGGACCACGGTGGCACCGATGCATATTCGGTTATGGCGCATGATGCCGCCGACGTGGCGCCGGGTGCCGATGGGCTCCTGTGTTTGCCGTACTTTGCGGGGGAGCGTACTCCGCTCAATGATCCCGCGGCGCGTGGCGTCTTCTTTGGCCTGACCGGAAGGCATACGCGAGCCCATATGGTTCGCGCCGCCTTGGAAGGCGTCGCGTATACCGTTGCATCCCATGTCGACATTATCGAGCGAGAGCATGGTCTGCCAATTGGGCGCATTATGCATGTCGGAGGTGGAACCAAGAATCCAGTTTGGATGCAGGCTATCGCCGACGTATGCGGGCGCGAGGTCTCGGTTGCCAAGGTTACGGTGGGCGCATGCTTCGGCGATGCCATCATGGCAGCTCTCGCAGGTGGCGCCTATGCATCATGGGATGAGCTCGCCCGAGTCCTTGGCGTTGCGCAAACAATCGAGCCCGATATGGCTGCCCACGAGTTATATGCGTCGCGTCGTCATATCTTTGACGAATTGTATGCACGCAACCGTGATCTCATGCACGAATTGGTGTAATGCTGCCGAATTGTACTGCCTACCAATAGGGACTGCGTTGTGCGATTCGCATGTCCCTTGGCATTTTTTGCCCACAGGGGTTAGCGAAGGTCAAAAACAGAGTGCGCATTTGCTAAAACTACCGACTCGATGCGCTTTGCGTCACAGTTTTTGAGTGAGGCAATGCGCATCGAGGTCCTTGTGAGCGATCTGATGAGCGACTGCGCGCTTGTTTCGGTGTTTGCCTCTGCCGGCGTATCGGTCTCGAGCAGTAAACGATCGAGTGGAATCTGTCGTGCGTATTCGCGGCCGCGCTTGGTGGCGAGCATGCGATCGTTCACGGAAAAATAGCAGCCCGCATTACGCGCGCGGACGAGTTCGTCCGAAGTGCCGCTAAACCAGTGGAAGATGATAGCGGGGGAGTCGGGGTTTGGGATGAGTAGTCCATGCGATTCGAGGACGTCCAGTACGGCTCCTGCCGAACGAACGTCGTGAATTGATATCACACGCCCGGTAAGAGGATGTTGCGCGAGAGCCTCGCAGAGCCGGTCAAGTGCCTGTATTTGCAGCGGCTCGCTTCCGGCAAAGCGCGCGGAAAAGTCGAGTCCCACCTCGCCGATGTAGCGCTCTTGGGCTGCAACTTCGCAAAGCAGATTGATTTCGGCAGGACCGCAGCGGCTGTCGGCAAGCCACCAGGGGTGAAGCCCAATGCCGGCGATGATGTCTGGTTGGCGATGGGCGCGCTCGTTTGCGGCCGAAAAGTCACGTGGATCGACGCCGCAATCAAATAGGCCCAAGCCCAGTGCCGTCGCCTCATCGGCAACGGCGTCCGGGTGAGCCATCAAATCAAGATGGCAGTGTGCATCAAATAACCGGGGCTCCATCTCGGCGCGCTCCGCTAGTCCAGGCGCTGGCCATCGGCGCGCACGCGCTCGGTGCCGCGCCCACTGATCTGGCGGATAACCTCGCCGGCAATCATCTGACCCATGATGGGCGGCATGAAACTGGCGGTTCCGAGCTCGGTACGCTCGTGGATGTTGGAAGGGTCGCGGGGCTGTGTCTTAACCGATTCCTCGCAGCTAAACAGTACATGCAGGCTCTTGATTCCGCGCTTCTTGCATTCTTTGCGCATGATGCGGCTCATGGGGTCACGTACCGTATCGAAAATGTCGGCAAAGCGGAGGCACTCGGGATGGAGCTTGTTGGCCCCGCCCATGGAGCTAACCAAACGAATGTCGTGGTCCTGAGCATATTTGGCAATGGTGAGCTTGGCCGAGATGGTGTCGATGGCGTCGACGACGTAATCGAGCTTGCCCTCCGTCTGCTCCAAAACGCTCGCGAAGAAATCATCGATGTTGTCGCTCAGCAGGTATTCGATGCGCTTGATAACGGTGGCGGCGGGATTGATATCGCGAATCATGGCATCCATCACGTCCACTTTGCGCTTGCCGATGGTGCTGTGAAAGGCGATGGCCTGGCGATTGATATTGCTGGGCGCGATGATGTCCTTGTCCAGAATGACGAAATGACCGATGCCGCCGCGGGCGAGTGCCTCGCAGCAGTTGGAGCCCACGCCTCCGCAGCCGAGCACCAGCACCGTAGTATCGGCGAGCTTATCGAGTGCCTCGCGGCCCATGATGACCTCGAGTTTGGTGTCGCGTGTCTCGACGAGAGCGGCAGCGATTTCGGTCATAGACATCCTCCGATGGGGAAGCGAATCGTGTTTTAGCTATTGCCATTATAGGTGTTATCGCGATTCCATTTGAGCCCTTGGGCTTGTTGAAATGGGATCGGGGTTCGCATCCTTGATTATCGACTTTATCCGAACACCTCCCACATTCATCCGCACATGTGC
>CBCSLZ010000015.1:0-61285 GCA_965141245.1 uncultured Collinsella sp. | reverse complement strand
GTCATGCCGAAATGGCGCGAAGCACGCGGTTGACAAAACTATAGAGACACGTCCCGGCGAGCCGGACGGCCTTCGGGGACACCCCCTATTTCGCTGTGCGCGCGGAGCCCTCCGCATGCGCCTCGACAGAGTTGGGGAACCCCGCCGAAGGAATGGAGTGCGGGCCGACAGAACGGTATCCGCGGATATGAGACTGAGCCGAAGGCGTCGACGACATGCCGGGGGCGGACCGGGACGGGTTCAACGGCAGGCCCCGCCGACCGATTGCAAGCGGTCGGCGGGGCCATTGTGGCCATTGACAGCGGATTGGGTCATATGAGCGAAAGCCCGCCAGAGCGAGCAAGGTGCCTTGAAACGAGGCGGCATTGATCTTTTGATCATGCCGCCGAAGTTGAAAGGCAGATTGCCGCTCTGGCGGGCTTGCAGCGTCGACAGTTTACGGCGTTTGGTAAAACGCCGTAACGAACTAGCTCAGCATTGCATCCATCATCTCGGAGTTGACGGAGTCGTCGGCAGACCACTCGCCGTCGTCGTTGCAGGTGTACTTGAAGATAACCGTGGTCTTCCTGGGCTCGGTGGCCTTGGTCACATCGACCATAACCTGACCGGCCATCTTGTACAGCTCGTCATCGGAAGGAACCGTATCAAGCGCGGCGACCTTCTCCTGATACTGGGTGGAGAAGTCCTCGACGATCTTGTTCATAGACTTGCAGGTGATAGAGACCTCGGCGGTCACGACACCCTTGTCCTCGTCGACCGTCACGTCGCCGATCTTGTAGTCAAAGCCCTCGAGATAGGTCTTGGCGTACTCCTTGGGATCGATACCCAGCTGCTCGAACTCGTCGCCCGAAGCCTCCTCCAGACCAGAGAGGAAGTCGTCGCCACCGTTCTTGACCTCGTCAAACTGCGTCGTAAGATCCTCGGTGATGAGCTCCTCAACCGAAGGACCTCCACAGCCGGAAAGCACGACCACGCATGCAACCAAGACGGCCATGAGGGGCGCAAGCAGCAGCTTCTTTTTCATGTTGTTCCTCCCAATGAGCGGCACCGCGCTTCCCGGACGCGGCACACGTTGTAATAAGTAAGCCCATACTATCCACTTATGAACACCCTCGGCAACGCGAAGGCGCGGTCGGTTCGTTTTAGCGTCCGAACGGTTTGCAAGCCCGCCCAACGTGCAATAAAACGCTTCCCCACGGTGCAATAAAAAAGGTGGCCGGAAAACCCGACCACCCTTGCACATCCTTTGGACGCCGCAGTTTACTTGCGGACGACCTTGACGATGGCGTCACCGGCGGCGACGGCGGACTCTGCCTCAACGGTGAGCTCGACATCGGCAAACTCGGCGGTGTTGGACACGGCCACGACGACGCAGTCCTTGTAACCGGCAGCGGCGATCTTGGCGCGGTCGATCTTGAGTATGGGCTGGCCAGCCTTCACAACGTCGTCGGCCTTGACGAAGCCCTCGAAGCCATCGCCGTTCATGTTGACGGTATCGACGCCAACGTGCACCAGAACCTCGATGCCGCTATCGGACTGCAGACCCACGGCGTGACCCATGGTGACGGTCACCTTACCGTCGCAGGGAGCGTAGACCAGATCGTCCTCGGGCCACACGGCACAGCCCTTGCCCAGAACCTCGCCACCAAAGACGGGATCGGGCACGTCGGCCATCTTGATGACCTTGCCCTTGACGGGCGAGCACAGCACGTCGGCGCCAGCAGAAGCAGAGATGGAGGCCGGAGCAGCGGCAGCCGCGGGCTCAGCCTTCTTCTTGAACATGTCAAACAGACCCATACGTTTTCTCCTCTTGATTAAGCGCAACGTTGTGCGCATGCCTACGGTAATTATAGTGCCAAATGGTTCAAATGCTAAGGTGGGGACTCGAATCGCGAGCCCTTCCCGGTAGCGCTCGTGGAATGGAGCGTCTCCTTTGCATCGCGGATCGATAAGCCGAGTATCGCCCGCGCACGGGACGGGCAGAAGCGGGCGCACCAAACCCGATACTTCTTTTCGCTCTCGAGTCCTGCCGCCGCCCCGTCCCTGACACTTCCTGATACCGACCGAAACGTGCCAAAATAAACCCGTCCCTTTTTGGTAGGTTTGGCGAGTGTGGATTTTCGGACGCTTAACTAACGAGCGTGGATAATCTCCCACTTTGACTTTGAGGCCGTCACCGAGCCAAAAACGGGAGATTATCCACGTTCATTTTGGATGACCCCCTTGTACCAAGCCGAGCTCCATGGTCAAGTAATAACGACTTCTCATCATTAGATTGTTTACATCAATCCTAATAACTATTTAATCCTTAAACTCGTTATTAGAATTGATATGATTAGCCTAATAACGAGTTTCCGGCACTAAAGATATGGAGGGCGCGATGCAAATCGAGGAGAACGGCCAGGGAACGCTCCGCAATAATCTATCGGGGAAATTGGCTTACTATTCGTTTTTTCCAACGCCCTTGCAATCATTGAGGCAGCTAAACCTCACCGAGGAAACCTATCGCACGCTTTCCGCATGCTCACGAAAGCTTGGAGAGCTTGAAGGCATGCTCTACTTTGTTCCCAACGCCGACATGTATCTGACAATGTACGTGCGCAAAGAAGCACTCCTTTCTTCGCAAATTGAGGGAACCCAGTGCACGTTTGACGACCTACTTAGTCCATCGCAAACACAACTCCATCATAAAGATGTCGCAGACGTCGTGAATTACGTCCGTGCTGTCGACCGCGGCGTAGAACTGCTCAAAAAGACGCCCTTGTGCACGAGACTTCTTAGGCAAGTTCATGCGGTCCTGCTGGACGGAGTGCGCGGAACGGAGAAGAATCCAGGCGAGCTGCGCTCCTCACAAAACTGGATTGGCCCCTCAGGCTGCACCATTGCAACCGCATCGTTTGTCCCTCCAAACATTGAAGATTTGAGTAACACGCTCCAGGACCTCGAACGCTTTATCAATGAGCCTCAAGTCGAAATGGATCCGATTGTGCGGGCGGCGCTCGTCCATTACCAATTTGAAACTGCCCATCCATTCCTAGACGGAAACGGTCGCCTGGGCAGGCTTCTCATTACACTTATGCTCATCAATGATGGCGTTCTTCATTCTTGCTTGTTCTATCCATCGTTCCAGTTCAAGAAAAATCGAAGCGAGTACTACCGGCAACTCACATCCGTAAGGGAACGAGGAACTTACGAGGAATGGATAGAGTTTTTCTGCGCCAGTCTTCTTGAGAGCGTGAAGGACTCAGTAGGGTCTTTAAAGAGTCTTGTTGATCTCCATAACCGTTCGACGGCAGCCATTACCGAAAATCTCGGAAGGACTGTCGCAAACGGACAAAGGCTGCTGAGCCTTCTTGAAGAGCATCCCATCCTCGACACCGCATTTATCGCTGCCCAACTCGATATCGGCAGGAGTACCGCGAGCTCGCTCGTCAAATCATTTGAAGAATTGGGTATCCTCCGTCCGCTCGACGAGTCAAGACAGAGATACCGGCAGTACGGGTATGAAGAGTATCTTTCGATTCTCAGGGAAGACGCCGAGCCGATTAGATAGGCATCGCAGCCCAGCCAAATTAAAGCGAGCGCGGATAATCTCCCACTTTGAGCCCGCACACAGGCCAAAACCGGGAGATTATCCACGTTCATTCCTGACTATTCATTTAAGAACGTCCCCAATGACTAGTCCGGCATCGCCGATGTTTCGGCGACGACAGCGAACGGGCCGCATTTTGCCGCATCCGGAGCAAGGCAACGCCACAGGTAGAGGACGGACAGCGAGCGCCGTCCAGGGCGAACAAGTTGGCATGAAAAAGGCGAGGCATTGACCTTCTGGTCATGCCTCGCCTTTTGAATGACAAATTGTCGCCCTGGGCGGCGCGCAGCGTCGAGCCGTTACGCCGTTCGGCAGAACGGCGTAACTACTCCCGTGCTCCGTACTGCTCGTAGTAGGCATCGATGGCGGTCTTGAGCTCGTCATCGATGACGACCTTGCCGTCGATCTCGTGGTTGTAGAGGGTCTCGACGACCTCGGCCATGGAGACGATGCTCGCGACGGGGAAACCGTACTTGGCCTCGATCTCCTTCTGCGCGGTGGTCACGCCACCCTTGCCGACCTCCATGCGGTTGAGGGACACGATCAGGCCCTTAATCTCGACATCGGCAGCAGCCTTAACCTTGGGATAGGTCTCGTCGATGGACTTGCCGCTGGTGGTGACGTCCTCGACCATGACCACACGGTCGCCGTCCTTGGGCTCATAACCCAGCAGGTTGCCCTTATCGGCACCGTGGTCCTTGGCCTCCTTGCGGTCGCAGCAGTACTTGACCTCCTTGCCGTACAGCTCGTGGTAGGCAATTGCGGTCACGACGGCCAGCGGAATACCCTTGTAGGCCGGTCCAAACAGCACATCAAAGTCGTCGCCAAAGTTATCGTGGATGGCCTGGGCGTAATACTCGCCCAGCTTCTTGAGCTGATAGCCCGTCACGTAAGCGCCGGCGTTCATAAAAAACGGGGACTGACGGCCGCTCTTGAGCGTAAAGCTGCCGAACTTAAGAACGTCGGACTCAACCATAAACTTGATGAACTCTTGCTTGTAAGCCTCCATGCGGGCTCCTCTCGTAATTGCGTACGTGCTCTTCAGTTTAACGCAGGCGAGGCGTCGATGTGGGCGTGCTTTGGAGCCACGGCATTCTGTAAAGGCTTTGTCAGGGGGAATGGTTTTCCGAACAATGGGGTTGACATAGCAAACCCCCTCATCAAGAATACGGGCGGATTAAAAAGGGGTACGAGATACCCAAAGCGCGCTGCGCTCAGCCTTTAGGAGGTGTGCCATGGAAGGCAGTCCTAGTCGAAAAACCTGCATGTCACCCTCGGCACGCCGCGAGGACTCCGCACACGCATAAACGCCACCGGCAGATCGCCAAAACCACCACAAAGGCGCGCTGCACCCTTTGTGGGCTCAAGAGCTTGACGTGAGCGACATCTAGGTTTTTTGAAGCAAATACGACACGCACGCTAACTCCCTTCAACAAGGAGGACCCTATGCTGATGCTCAAAACCGTCACGGTACTCGAAGCCATCTCCAAGCGCCGCCGCACGGCGCGCCCTGCCGCTCATACCGGCCTGTCCAAGAACACCATATTCGCCGCCACCCATAGTGCCGAGGACGCCCTCGTACTGCTTGACGCCACGGCAAACGGCCTCACCGTCGAGCAGGCAACTGAGCGCCTGAACGCCGTCGGCCCCAACATCATCGAGGCAACGACCAAAACGCTCGCCCGCCGCATCGCCGACGCGTTCATCGATCCCTTCGCCGGCATCCTCGCCGCGCTCGCACTGGTCTCGCTCTACATCGACGTGCTCGCCGTGCCCGAACCGCAGCGCGACCCCTCCACAGTCATCGTCATCGGCACCATGCTGCTGGTATCGGGCGGCATGAAGTTTATCCAGGAAGCCCGCAGCGGCAATGCGGCCGAGGCCCTCAAGGACCTGGTCTCCAACACTTGCACCGTCCTGCGCGACGGCGAGCGCATCGAGATCCCCTTCGACGAGCTCGTCCCCGGCGATGTGATCCGCCTCTCTGCCGGCGATATGGTTCCGGCAGATGCCCGTATCATCACCGCGCGCGATCTGTTTGTGATCGAGTCCGCGCTCACCGGCGAGAGCGAGGCCGTCGAGAAGACCACCGCCGTCACTATCGTCGAGGGTGCCGACGGCTCCGCACTGCCGCTCTCTGCCTGCAAGAACATCGTCTTTACCGGCACCTCCGTGCAAAACGGCACCGCCATGGCGCTTGTCGTTGCCACCGGCTCGGACACCTACCTGGGCGGCATCGCCAAGATGCTCAACGGGCGCGGCGAAAAGAGCGCGTTTGACCGCGGCGTCTCGAGCGTCTCCATGTTGCTCGTACGCCTCATGCTCGTTATGGCGCCGGCCGTCTTTGCCATCAACGCCGCCACCAAGGGCAACGTCATCGACGCGCTGCTGTTCGCCACGAGCGTGGCCGTGGGCATCACGCCGCAGATGCTTCCCGTCATCGTGACCACGAGCCTATCGCAGGGCGCCAAGGACCTCGCCCGTCGCCAGGTTATCGTCAAGGAGCTGCCGGCGATTCAAAACCTCGGCGCGATGGATGTCCTGTGCTGCGACAAGACCGGCACCCTCACCGAAGACCGCATCGTGCTCGAGCGCTACCTCAACACCGATGGCAACGAGGACGCGCGCGTGCTGCGCCATGCGTTTTTGAACAGCTTCTTCCAGACCGGCCTCAAAAACCTTATCGACCTGGCCGTAATCGACCGTGCCGATGTGACGCCCTCGACCGTCGTGCCCGATTCCATGCTGGGCCAGAGCCTGCGCGACCGCTATACCAAGGTCGACGAGGTGCCCTTCGATTTCTCGCGCCGTCGCCTGAGCGTAGTTGTCGCCGACTCCCAAGGCAAAACCCAGATGGTTACCAAGGGAGCTGCCGAGGAAATGCTCGAGATCTGCTCCTTTGTCGAGGTCGATGGCATCGCCCAGCCGCTCACCGACGAGAACCTCGCCCAGATTCGCAAGCAGGTCGCCGGACTTAACGCCGAGGGTCTGCGCGTGATTGCCGTGGCGCAGAAGACCAATCCGCGCTGCGTGGGCGAGTTTGGCATCGCCGACGAGTGCGACATGGTGCTGATGGGCTTTTTGGCCTTCCTCGATCCACCCAAAGCAAGTGCCGCGGGCGCCGTCGCCACCCTCGAGGCCAAGGGCGTAGCGGTCAAGGTCCTGACCGGCGACAACGACCGCGTCGCCGCCACCGTCTGCGCGCAGATCGGCATCGATGCGAGCAACGTTTTGCTCGGCTCCGAGATCGATGCGCTCGACGACGCCGAACTTGCCGAGCTTGCCGAGAAAACCCACCTCTTCGCCAAGCTCTCGCCGCTGCAGAAGGCGCGCCTGGTGCGCGTCATGCGCGAGCTGCTCGGCCACACCGTGGGCTTTATGGGCGACGGCATCAACGACGCCGCTGCCATGCGTGCGAGCGATTGCGGCATCTCGGTCGATTCAGCCGTCGATATTGCCAAGGAATCCGCCGATATCATCTTGCTTCAGAAGGACCTGGGCGTGCTCGAGCGCGGCATCATCGAAGGCCGCCGCACTTACGGCAACCTGCTCAAGTACCTCAAGACCACGGTGAGCTCCAACTTTGGCAATGTGCTGTCCGTGACCGTCGCGAGCCTGTTCTTGCCGTTTTTGCCCATGAGCGCCCTGCAGCTGGTACTGCTGTCGCTGGTCTACGAGATCGTGTGCATCGCACTGCCGTGGGACACCGTCGATGACGCCTGGACTGCCCGCCCGCGTGCCTGGGACGCCGCGTCCATCAAGGGCTTTATGCTCGAGCTGGGCCCCGTGAGCTCGCTGTTTGACATCGTGACCTTCGCCGCGCTCTTCTTTGTCGTGTGCCCCGCCGCCGTGGACGCAAGCTGGTCCGAGCTTGCCGCCGCGGGCGACGTCGCGGGTATGGCGACCTTTGCTGCGCTCTTCCAGAGCGGCTGGTTTGTCGAGTCCATGTGGTCGCAGACACTCGTGGTCCACATGTTGCGCTCCCCGCATCTGCCGAGCCCGCGCGACCACGCCGCGCCCGCATTGTGCGTTCTTACCGTGCTGGGCCTGGCGCTCGTCACCTGGCTGCCGGCAAGCCCCATCGCCGATGCGCTCGGCCTCATGGCACTGCCCACGAGCTTTTTTGGGCTGCTCATTGGCATCGTCACCGCCTACATCGCGCTCACCCAGCTGGCAAAGCGCCGCTACATTGCGCGCCACGGCGAGCTGCTGTAGCAAGCAGACGGAAAACACCCTGCCAGTTGCCGTTGCCACTACCACGGCTGCCGACGCCTCTGCCGCTGCCGCTGCCTCTGTCGCCGCCGCAATCTATCCCCTCAGCAGTTGCGGTGAAATAGTTCCTGCTTAAAGCCCCGTGACTTTAATTTAGGGACTATTCCACCGCAACTTATTGGAGGATTAGCTAGTCCTTGGGTGTCCAGGACCAGAAGAAGTTGATAAGGGCCACGCGCGAGGCGGTACCGGTCTTTTTGTTGATCGAGGAAATGTGACGATAGAGCGTTGAGCGCGAAAGGAAAAGCGTTGTGGCGATGTCCTGAACACTCTGGTCCGAAACGACCAAGGCCTCAAGAATATCGCGCTCGCGCTCTGTAAGCTCAAAGGTGGCGACGAAGGCATCAAGACGTTCATCGGACGTGAGCTCCGCTGCCTCCACGGGCTCGGGGTCGGAGCATGTGGGCGCAAGATCCCCATCAAGATCATCGGTGGCAAGCGGCAGGCCGTCCTGCATCACGACATCATCGGCCCGTTGCCCCAACTGCCCCAGCAGCGTAATCGCAATACCCACAAACATCACGAGCGCCGCGCCGACTGCAGCCAGCACGTTTTGACTCAAAATAATCGCCACTGCCGGCGCCGTCACGAGCATCGAGCACGCGTTGTTGACGACACGACCCATGCACGGCCAAAAATATGACCAGCGCGCATAGAGCGAGATGGCGGCGAATTTTGTGGTAAAGAACACCACAAAGAAGCCCGAGCCCAGATAAAAGATGATCGTGGCAGCAAGCTCGTTGCCGCCGTTGCCATCGATGATGAGCACAAAGAACGAAAGCGTGGACAACATGGCGGCGCATGTCATGCCGATATTCATATACGAACGGCCGCGCAGGTCAAATAGGACGCCGGCGGCCAACGAGCTCACGACAAGCAGCAGGCGCGGCCAGTCACCCAAATCAACGGCTCCGGTAGCATGCAGGGTCGTGAGGCCTGCGTTGAGAGCGGCGAATACGCCGGAAAGATACGCTGTCGCCACGGTCAGGCGAGCAACAGTGCGGCGGAATGCTGCCTTTGCCTTAGGATCGTCATGCCACTTGGCGCCATATTCCAGAGCATCTACCGAAAGCCCGGCTACACTGGGTTCAAAGTTGGGATCGGACTCGTCGCGCAGCTTGGCGCGTCGGGCACCGTGGAGTAACGCCACCTGCGCGATCGCGCAGACAACCAGAACAGCCTGCTGAGGAATGCCGACAGGCATCACCATGTGGTTGAGGACCTGCACCAGAACGCCCATGGCGTAAGAAAGTGCGGCGGCGCGCGCCAAGCAAGGCGTCCGCGCAAAGCGCCGCGCAAAGTTTGCGTGAGCAGTCGATCCGCAGTAGCCCAGCGCACAGCACGCCACCAAACCGCCGGCAATTATTACCTCAACCTGAACCGCCATAATCAACAGCAGCAATGCCGCCACCAGCAAAACGCCCGTGACGTCACTCGTTGCGTCGATGGCATGGGGACGGTGATAATACAGAATGGGACGCACAAAAAAGCCAATCACGCTCGCGCCGAGGACAAGGCTCTCATAAATAACGACCTCGTTCGGAGACACGAACTCGGCCATGCGCACATCAAAGAGATACTCGCACGCCAAAAACGTGAAGGAGAACAGCGCCAGGCATATAATCTCCCGAATGCCCCGACGCAGATATGCGGTTGTGTCTCCCATGCCCCTCATGGTTAACCCCCGGCCGCTCAATTGTCTGGAATTCCATTTTAATAAAGAACCAATCTCAATATCGAAGCCGAGCTCGAAATGCTGCAAATTTGACCCCAGCCGTTCACATCACGCCGCGATTTTTAGCCGCATGGACCAGAAGGGACACGCGCAACGCCACTTCCTTGATGGGCATCCCGATGCGAACGCGCCCGGCGAGCATTAACTACTCGCCGGGCGCCTTGGTTAGGAAACTCTGAAGTTGAGTGTCTCAACTTCCTTAGGACAGGTCCTCACCATTAGAAGCAATAACTTTCTTGTACCAGTCGAAGCTCTTCTTCTTGGAACGCTTGAGGGTGCCGTTGCCGGCGTCGTCGCGGTCGACGTAGATAAAGCCATAGCGCTTGGACATCTCGCCCGTGCCGGCAGACACCAGGTCGATCGGGCCCCAGGTGGTGTAGCCCAGCAGGTCAACGCCGTCCTCGGTCACCGCATCGCGCATCGCGGCAATATGCTGGCGCAGATAGTCAATACGGTAGTCATCGTTGATGGAGCCATCCTCCTCGACGACATCCTTGGCGCCCAGGCCGTTCTCAACCACAAACAGCGGCTTCTGATAACGGTCGTACAGGTCGTTGAGCGTAATGCGGAAGCCCAGCGGATCGATGGCCCAGCCCCACTGGCTCTCCTGCAGGTAGGGGTTCTTGGCGCCGGCGAAGGCGTTACCCTGGGTGCGCTCGACATCGGGGTTATCGGCACCGGCGGAGCAACGGGTGCTGTAATAGCTAAAGCTGATGAAGTCGACGGTGTTGGCGGCCAGAATCTCGCGGTCCTCGTCCGTCATGCCCACATCGATGCCTAGACGCTCGAGCTTCTTGACGGCATAGGCCGGGTAGTAGCCACGGCTCTGGACGTCGACGAAGAAGTAATTGTCCTGGTTGTCGAGCTGCGCCTGGCGCACATCGCCCGGACGGCAGCTGTAGGGGTAGTAGCTACCTGCGGCGAGCATGCAGCCGATCTTGACCTCGGGGTCGATCTCGTGGGCAATCTTGGTTGTCCAAGCGCTGGCGACGAGCTCGTTGTGGGCGGCCAGGTACTCGACGGCCTCCTTGTTCTCGCCCTCCTCAAAGACCAGACCGGCACCCATAAACGGCAGGTGCAGGATCATATTGATCTCGTTAAAGGTAAGCCAGTACTTCACCAGACCCTTGTAGCGGGTGAAGATCGTGGTCGCGAGGTTCTTGTAGAAGTCGATGAGCTTGCGGTTGCGCCAGCCGCCGTACTCCTTGATGAGGTGAATCGGGCAATCGAAGTGCGTAATGGTCACGAGCGGCTCGATGCCGTGCGCCTGACACTCGCGGAACACGTCCTCGTAGAAGGCCAGGCCAGCCTCGTTGGGCTCGGTCTCGTCGCCGTTGGGGAAGATGCGGGTCCACGCCAGACTCATGCGGAAGGTCTTAAAGCCCATCTCGGCAAAGAGGGCGATGTCCTCCTTGTAGTGGTGATAGAAATCGATGCCGGTCTGCGCGGGATAGCAATAGCCGTCCTCGAAGTCGAGCATCTTGCGCTGGCCGGAGACCACCGCATAGCGCTCGGGGCCGTGCGGAGCCACGTCCACGTTGGCCAGGCCGCGGCCGTCCACGTCGTAGGCACCCTCGCACTGGTTGGCAGCCGTTGCGCCACCCCACAGGAAGTCATTACGGAAAGCCATGCATCAATCCTTTCATACGCCGCTTGTCGTGGTTTCAGTATCCCCGCAAATGAGGCCTCGCTCAACGACAGCGACGCAGGCCGACACTTCTTTTCGCACACGGCGGCCCAGCAGCCGCCCCCGCCTGACACTTTCTGACACCGCCGCCCTACACCACCACAATGGGGACAGGCACCTTTGTGGTGGTTGGGGGCGGTTTGTCTCGATCTGTAACAGTTAGGCAGCCAAAACCGGGCTTGGTGTTACAGATCGAGATTGTTCGGTCCGTCCCCTGCAGTTTGTCTAAATCTGTAACAGGTAGAGACGATTTAGCCCGCTAGATGTTACAGATCGAGACGGAAGATTCTAGTCCACGGTGATGTCGAGGTTCTTGCCGATGAGGCCTACGTAGCCGCCCTCGGAAGCCTTGGGGCTGTCAGCATGGCAGAGAACCCACTTGTCGGCCTTCCAGTAGCAGTAGCCGTCACCGGCGGCAGGCATGTCGGCTGCAGCCTCGGGGCGCGGGCCGTTGGTGCCCGCCGGCAGCGCCACCATCACCTGGAAGCCGCCGTCGTCGACCATGCAGGGCGTGTAGTGGAGCGTGGTGTTGAAGACCTCGACAACCGTACCCGCCGGCACGCGGAACGCCTTGACGCACGCGGTGTCGAGCTTGCCGTCCTCGATCTCCCAGCGATGCGCCACGAGCAGGATAAAGTCGCGCGCCCCCAGGTTGAACTCGCTCGCGCGGTGGTACTCCAGGCAGTTGAGCTGCGTGTTATGGCCGTTGCACCAGCCCAGTTGGAAGGGGCGGCCGCCAAACATGAGAAAGCCCAGTTTATCGGCATCTTTGACGCCCTCGAGCTCCGGCGCATTTGCAACGTACTTGCTGCCCTCGGGAATGGGCGTGGCAGAGAGTGCCTCGAGCACGGGCGACGTGAGCTCGGACGGAACGTTATTCCAAACGTTGCCATAGGATTTGAACTCGGGATCGTTGACAGAGTAGATATGCATGTTCACTCCTGTTCGTAAATGTGACTATACGAACATTCTAGAACAAACATGAGCGATTTTGAACGCTCGTCCCGACCAATCAACAAAAAGGCGCCCCCGCATAAGCGAAGGCGCCCAATGCGCGCGTTTTGGGCGATAAAGCCCTTACGCCTGCTGATAGCGCAGGTGCTTCTCGTCGATATCGGCCAGGTCGCGGTCGAGGTAACGGCGCGCGAGCCAGTTAGCCATGGGAAGGTTCTGGTCCAGGTAGTTACCGCACTCCTCGGGAGCGGCACCGGGGACATCGCCCTCAAAGTCGGCGACAAACTCGAACAGTTCGCGGACGAGCGGCAAGATCTTCTCGCTCGTCAGCTCGCCAAAGACAACCAGGTAAAAGCCCGTGCGGCAGCCCATGGGGCCAAAGTAGACAATGCGGCCCGACCACTCGGCATGATTGCGAAGAAACGTCGCGCCCAGGTGCTCGATGGTGTGGCACTCGGCCGTGTTCATGACCGGCTCCTTATTGGGTGTGGTCAGGCGCAGGTCAAAGGTGGTGACGGCGGCGCCGGTCGCCGGATCGCGGTCGATGCGGCTCACATACACGCCGGGCTCAAGCAGCAGATGGTCAACGGAAAAGCTCGCGATGCGCTCCATGGCAGATCCTCTCGGTAGTCAATTTGGGACGGGCTCTTTTAGCTGGTTCGAATGGTCGCACCAATCATACCAGTCAAAAAAGCCCCGTCCTAAAAAGACAACTTAGCCCAAGACACGGGCCATACGTGTTTTGAACTCGGACAGGAAGCGCGGAGCATCCACGGTCAGCGCCACAAGCGCGCTCTTGTCCGGATCGGACAGGCGGCGCTCATCGCAGATGGTGCGGCCGCGGTACTCGCCCAGCAGATCAACACGCAGGTTGCAGCCGAGCGCACCTACGAGCGTGGGGTCGATCGCCACGGCAACCGCCAGCGGATCATGCAGCGCGCAGCCGCCCAGGTAGGGCGCGTTCATTTCGTACGAGCCAATGTAGTGCTCGACCATGCTCGCAAACGCGCAGCCAGCCATAGTGCCCGAGCCCGTCCAGCCGGCAATGTCGCGGCGTGTGAGCACCACACGATGCGTCACGTCCAGGCCCACCATGGTGAGCTTACGGCCCGAGCGCAGCACCGCGTCGGCTGCCTCGGGGTCGCTCGCCATATTGGCCTCGGCGCCCGCGCTCACGTTGCCGGGCACGGTAAGGGCGCCGCCCATCACGACCACGCGGCCGATGGACATCATCGCCGCCGCATCGCGCTCCAGGGCGAGCGCCAGGTTGGAGAGCGGGCCAGTCGCTACGTAGACCAGATCGGGACCATAGGTGCGCGCGGCATCGATCAGATAATCGACCGCAGCGTTGCCGTCGGCCGAGGTCGCCCCCACCGGCTCATAGGGCGACGCGGGCACGCTCGCGCCGCCGATGCCGTTCTTGCCGTGAATGAGCGCGGTGGACGCCGGCGGCGTATAGGGCTCAGTCGCCTGCAGAGGACGGTCGGCACCCAGGTACACCGGAACCTCGGGGCGACCCAACAGGTCGAGCACCGCCAGGCAGTTGTGCGCCGATTGCTCGACGCGCACGTTGCCAAAGCACGTGGTGATGCCCACGAGCTCCACCTCGGGGCTCGCGATGGCATAGGCCAGCGCCATCGCATCGTCCACACCCATATCCAGATCAAGGATCAGCTTCTTGATTGCCATTGTTCTACTCCGCTTCTCCGTCTTTATCGTTTAACCAAACCAATGTTCAACTTCGGCGCGCGTGGGAATCGATTGCTGAGCGCCCAGGCGCGACACCGTCACTGCCGAGGCGCGAGCACCCGCGGCCATGCACTCAAAGAGCGGCAAGCCCTCTAGGCGAGCCGCCGCCAACGCGCCGATAAACGTATCGCCGGCAGCCGTGGTATCGACTACCGCGCTCGAAAGTGCCGGCATGCGCAGCAGCTCACCGCCATCGCCGAGCGTAACCGAGCCGGCACCGCCCAACGTGATGACCGCAGCTCCGGCACCCCTAGCGAGCAGGGCGTTGAGCGCCGCGACGCAGCTTGCATCGTCCGCGGGCAAGATTCCCGTCAGCACCTGGCACTCGGTCTCGTTGGGACAGACCAGGTCGACCGCAGGCCAGACCTCCGCAGGCAGCTCGCAGGCGGGCGCTGGATTAAAGACCGTATAGAACCCCAGCTCGTGAGCGCAAACAAGCGCCTCGGCCGTCGCCGCAAGGTCACATTCGCCCTGGGCGATAAAGACGCTTCCGGCAGCCGGGGCAATCTCGCTGGCGTCGCCGTCGAGCTCATGGGCCACCAGACGCCTCAGCGCGCAGGCAACGTCCCCGCCCGCAAGCGCATGGTTGGCGCCCGGTGACAGGATGATGCGGTTGTCGCCCTCGCAGCGAATGATAGTCGCGGTACCGGTCTCCACGTCATCGCGATGCACTACAAAGTCACAGTCCACGCCGGCGTCTCGGAGCCCCGCCACGAGCGACGCGCCGAACGCGTCGCGACCGACCGCGCCGATCATGTGCGTGCACGCGCCCATACGCGCGGCAGCTACGGCCTGATTGGCGCCCTTGCCGCCGGCGTTGGTGATAAACCCGCTGCCGCCGACGGTCTCGCCCGCACGCGGTATGCGCTCGCACGCCACCGAAAGGTCCATGTTCATGCTGCCGAACACCGCAACGATGCCGCGATCTGCCATGGAAACCTCCTCATCTGCGGGCCTTATGCCCACCGCCGGCCGTCGATCGTGCACTCTCGCACCCCCTTTAACTTTAGTTCACTTTGATGTGGACGCGCGCTTGAGCTTGCGCCAGCAGCAAGCATTCACAGGAGCAGGCAGCTACAATGAATACATGCTGATTATTCTCGTCATTGGATGATGTTTTATGGAACAACTCTCGCAATCGGGCTCGCGCGGTCGACGCCGCACGGGCAACGAGCCGGCGCCGCACGAACGCGTGAAGGGCGAACGCCGTGCCAACGAACCGCGACGCGCCGCGAGCCCCCATCGCGCTTCTGCCAACAACGCGGGCCGCGCCAACACTCCCGCCGCGGAGCAGACGCCTGCTCGCCCCAAGTCCCGCTACATCCCTGCCCTCGACGGCCTGCGCACGCTTGCCGTCGTCGCGGTGGTGCTCTATCACCTCAACCTCACGTGGGCGCAGGGCGGCCTGCTCGGCGTCACGATCTTCTTTGTGCTTTCGGGCTATCTGATCACGCGCTTGCTGCTCAACGAAGTCGCCAAGACCGGCCGCATCGACCTCAAGAGCTTCTGGATCCGCCGTATTCGCCGCTTGGTCCCCGCCGTGGTGACCGTCGTGGTGATGACCTGCGCGCTGTGCACTATCTTTAACCACGTGATGCTCACCAAGATGCGCCCCGACATTCTGCCGTCACTGCTGTTCTTTAACAACTGGTGGCAGATTGCCCAAAACGTCTCGTACTTCAATGCTCTGGGCGACCCCTCGCCGCTCACGCACTTTTGGTCGCTTGCCATCGAGGAACAGTTCTACCTGATTTGGCCGCCACTGCTGTTTGCCATGGTATCCATGCATGTGAGCAAGCCCAACACGCGCCGCGTGGTTCTGGGCCTTGCCGTGGTATCTGCCCTTGCCATGATGGTGCTCTATAATCCCGCCGCCGACCCCAGCCGCGTGTACTACGGCACCGACACCCGTGTGTTCTCGCTGCTGCTGGGTGCCTGGATGGCCTTTATCCCCGATCGCGACCTGGCGCCGGTGCGTCTCGCTCGTCGTTTGGGGCTCAATCGCCTAGCTGGCGCCGCCAAGCACGGCAAGAACGCCGAGGGCAAGCCTGGCGAGAAGGCCGACGAAGCAGCCGAGACCGCCCCGGCACAGCCGAGCGCCCTCGTACGTTTTTGGTCCTCGCCCGCATCCATCGATGTGTTGGGCGTCGTGGGTCTGGTTGGCCTTGCCGCCATGGTCGCGCTCACCAACGGCTACACCGCCTTCCAGTATCGCGGAGGCACACTGCTGTGCTCGATCCTCACGCTCATGGTCATCGCGGCCTGCGTGCAGCCCCAGGGAATGGTTGCCCGCGCGCTGTCCGCCGAGCCGCTCGTGTGGGTTGGCAAGCGCTCGTACAGCATCTACCTGTGGCACTATCCGCTGCTGTTGCTCATGAACCCGGTCGCCAACATCAACGATACACCGTGGTGGCAGTACATTTTGCAGGTGCTGTTGGTGGTCGCCGTGGCCGAATGCTCATATCGCTTTATCGAGACACCGTTTAGAAAGGGCGCCTTTGGGCGCACCGTATCCGAGTTCCGCGACGGCACCACCACGCCCGCCAACTGGGCACGCGCGCACGTCCCTGTCTGCGCAGTCTGCGCTGTCGTGTTGGTCGTTGCACTGGGCGGCCTGATCTTTGTGCCCGAGACGTCTGCGCTGAGCGGCGAGGGCGCCGAGGTTCTGAACAAGGAAGCCAAAAACACCGCACCCAAAGACCAGCAAGCGGCCGACGACACCGACAAGGACAACGACGGCTTCCCCGATGGCTCCTACGACCTGTTAATGATCGGTGACTCCGTGTCGCTGCGTGCCGTGGACGCCTTTGACGGTATGTTCCCGCACAGCCATATCGATGCCGAAAAGGGCCGCCAGTTCGATGCGGGCCGTGCGACATTTGAGGGCTATATCCAGCAGAACCTTGCCGGCAAGATCGTGGTCTTTGCACTGGGCACCAACGGCTTGGTAACCGACGACCAGATCGACGCCATCATGGCCGATGCAGGAGATAAGCGTATTGTGGTGTTTGTGAACACGCGCAGCCCGCAGCCGTGGGTTGGCTCTACCAACCAGGCCATCGCCAACGCCGCTACGCGCTACAAGAACGTGCGCGTTATCGATTGGTACGGATACAGTGCCAACCGCAACGACCTGTTCGATGGCGATGGCACGCACCTATCGACCACTGGCGTGACTGAGTACCTCAACTTGATCCACGATGCAGTCAAGAAGGACCTGCCCGTACACCCCGAGGATCACGTCAACGATCCGCAGCCGGCAGCCGTCAAGTCTGCCACCGACGCGCTCGTCAATGCGCTCGCTCTCAAGCCGCACAAGCTGGGCACCGACAAGTAACCTGCAGCAAACAACCCAAAATCACTCTTTTAGAGCCGGCCCCAAGAGGTCGCAGACAAAAAACAGGCCGCAGCCCATCGCTGCGGCCTGTTTGGAGTCCAAAAGGGGCGTTAGGCGCTGTAGCCCATCGCCTGCAGGACAAACATGACGACCGTCAGCACCGTAATCACGGCGATAGTCGCCCAAGTGAGCACGTTCCACACGCGGCCGTTGCGGTTAGTGCCCATAATGTGACGGTCAGCGGCGATAACCACCTGGAACACCAGAACCACGGGCAGTAGCACGCCATTGATGACCTGCGAGGTCATCATAATCTGGAACAGATCGACGCCGGGCATAAGCACCAGCACGGCAGAGATACCGATGATAGCCGTAATGATGCCGCGGTAAACCGGAGCCTCGTCCCAGCTGCGGTCGGCACCGCGCTCCCAGCCAAATGCCTCGCAGATAGCGCTCGACGTAACGCCCGGCAGCACGCAGGCAGCCAAGAAGCTCGCCGCGACCAGGCCCGAGGCAAACAGTACCGTGGACCACTGACCCGCAATAGGCTCCAGCGCGCGGGCAGCATCGGCAGCATCGCTTATCTGAATACCCGCCGGGAACAACACCGTACCGGTCGTGATGATAATAAAGCCGGCAATGACATCGGCGGCAAGCGAGCCGCTCACGGTATCGATGCGCTGCAGCACGATATCGTCCTCGCCCGCGTTCTTATCGACCACGTTGTTCTGCGCCAAGAAAATCATCCACGGCGCGATGGTGGTACCGATCGTTGCGACCACGAGCGACACGTAGCTGGGATCATTTTGAATGTTAGGCACGACCAGGTCGACCGCAACCTCACCCCAGTTGGGGCCAGCCATAAACGCGGCGACGATATAAGTCACGAATACGCAGCTCACCAGCAGCAGAATCTTCTCGATGCGCTGGAAACTACCCGACATGGTAAGCATCCACACCAGCAGCGCCACCAACGGCACCGAGATGCTCGCCGGCACGCCAAAGAGCGCAAGGCCGCTGGCGATGCCCGCAAACTCCGAAATGGTCACAGCCGTGTTGGCGATCAACAGCGCCGCCATAGCAAGTACACTCTTGCGCACGCCAAAGCGCTCGCGAATGAGCGATGCCAGGCCCTTGCCCGTGACGCAGCCGCAGCGCGCCGCGGTCTCCTGCGTCACGATGAGCAGCACAGTCATGACGGGAAGCATCCAGAGCATCTTATAGCCATAGCTGGCGCCCGCGCTGGAATACGTTGCAATGCCGCCGGCGTCATTGCCCGAAAGCGCCGCCAGCAGACCGGGACCCATAGCGCCAAAGATGGCCGCGATGGTCAACTTTTGCTTGGTGCCCGACTTTCGCTTGGTATTTTGCACGCGACCACCTAACCCATGACCGACATGGTGAGCAGCACCGCAGCGGCGCAGTACGCTACGCACGAGATCATGACGGCAATAACGTTCATGGCGGTACCCGACGTGTTGAGGTCATGCTCGTCACGCCAGAACAGCACCATCAGGTAAATCACGGCGCTCATGTTGCCAACCAGGCAAATGATGGCCGCGATATTAAAGCACCCGGTAAAGAGTTGCTCCTCAAACATGGGCGCATCGGGGAACGCAGCGGTGCGCACCAGCTGGGCGCACAGGTAGGTCACGAGTGACAGAATCAGGCCCATGCCCGTGCTCTGGAAGAAGAACCCCAGATACGGCTTGGGCTCGTCGTCGTGACCGTCATACTCCAGGAAGTAGTTCTTGACGAACGACACCATGCGCGAGGCCGCCAGCAGCACGAGCGGCATGGCGCACATGGGGAACACCACCAGATGCGCGGAGCCGAGCGCCGTCCCCAGCACGGTCGCCATGATGCACGACGCGATGCCCCATACAACAACCCAGTACTGGCGATGCACGAACCAGCTGAGCACGTTCGTCGAGTCGTCCGACGCGCTATCGCCCGAGCCGACACCGGCGATCTGCAGGTCCTCCTGGTGCTCCTCGGCGATAACGTCCATGGCGTCGTCGAAGGTTACGATACCCAGGATATGACGGTTCTCGTCGCAGACAGGGATGGCAACCAGGTCGTACTTGGTCATCTCGTCCGTCACGTCTTCCTGGTCCTCGTCGGGCGACACGTAGACCAGGTCGCGATAGGCGAGCTGGCCCAGCGTGGCATCGCGGTCGGCCACGATCAACGTGCGCAGCGAGAGCACGCCGGTGAGCATGCCGCTCGGATCCTCGGTATAGACGTAATAGACACTCTCGAAGTCCTCATCGAGTTTGCGAATCGCCTCGATGGCATCGCCGACCGTCGCCGTGGCGGGCAGCGAGACAAACTCCGAGGTCATGATGCGGCCGGCGGTGTTGTCCTCATAGCCCAGCAGGTTACGAATCGCCTTCTCCTCCTTGACGCCCATCAGGCGCAGGAGCTTCTCGGCCTTCTCGTAATCGAGCTCGTCGATCAGGTCGGCGGCGTCGTCCGGGTCCATCATGGCCAGCATCGACGATGCGTCCGTATCGGACAGGCCCTCGAGCATCTCGGTCATGAGCTCGTCATCATCGAACTCCGAGATGGCCTCGGCGGCCTGGGCGGTGTCGAGCTGCGCAAACACCTGCGCACGCAGGCGCGGGTCGAGCTGCTCGATAATATCGGCGATGTCGGCAGGGTGCAGCTCGCCGAGCGTCTTGTGCGACACCGAGAGTTGAATGTTCTTGGTCGAGCGGTCGAGCAGGTCCATGTAGGACCAAGCGATGATGTCCTCACTGAGCGGCTTGCCCAGGTGCTTCATAAAGCCTTCGACGATATGCTCGAGCGCGGGGCTGATGGCGCGTAGCAGACCGCGGGCACCGACCTCGGCGCCCAGCAGGCGCAGCTGATTTTCGCCCGACATGGAAAACTTGATGTCGTTTACGCGCACGACCTTCATGCCCTGCGTGTCGACAATCTGCTTGTTGAGCACGTCGCGGGCAAGCAAGAGTTCGGTCGGCTGCAGGTACGAAAAACGGATTTCGGTGGCCGACGTCTTAAGGTGTACACCCGTCTCGTCGATACGGTCGACCCATTTGCGCCAGCTGATCATAAACGGCGTCTTGCCGGGTCCGCGGAACGCGAGCGACGTCACGTGCGGAAAAACTTCGCCGGTAGCAATGCCAAAATCGTTCACAACGCCGAGCTTTTCGCCATCGACGTCCAAGACCGGCAGTTTGAGCATCTCACTCAGATAATTCAATGGTGCTCCCCATCATAATTCCTCCGGACGCGACCGCGCGTGCGGCGTCCGGGGGCTTCTGGATATGTATACGCATGCGCGGGCGGCACGCCGCTCGACGCTTACACCCCGTGCATGCGCAAAAAGCACCTGCATGGGGTCATCGACTGTATGGTCGAGGTTTGGATTTCACCTGTAACCTTTCTCTTGACCCTTGTTATCCGCAGTAACTATAGCATCAGCATCGCGCCCTGGCGCCAAATTTATGCTCCAAACATCGCAGGCATACCAAACACTGACGCATCCGTGACATGGTCTTTAGGGACGCTCTTCAACGGCTCGTCGACAGGGCGCTCTTTGCGAGCGACCGAAAGGGCTGTCCCAAACTGCCGGCAGAAAAGGAACGTCCCAAGTGCCACATCGCACCCCCAATGACTACTCCGTGGTATCGTCGTCCTCGGAGAGTTGGGGAAACACGGCATTCTTGGGCATGGAAGCTTTCGTCAACGAGGCGAGTTTTTTGCTCAGCGACGTATCTGTCTTAACCAAATCGCTCAGCGTCACGATCTTGTAGCCCTTGGCGACAAGGCCATCGATGATCTGCGGCAGCGCCTCGAGTGTCTGTTCGGAACACTCGTCGCTATCGGTGAGCAAGACGATGTTGCCCGGAGTCACCGATTCGAGCACTGTCGAGACCTGTTCGTCAGCACCGTTGAGCAGCCAGTCGCCCGAATCGACATTCCACGAGACCACAGCGGACACCAGGTCCATCGCATCGATCCAATTTTGCTCGTCGAAAGCAGCGTAAGGGGCGCGCAGCAGCATCGTCTTTACACCGGTCGCCGATTTGATCGTCTCGGTGCCCTTCGAAATCTGCTCGCGCACCGCATCGCGGTCCTGACCCTTGAGCGACTCGTCGCTATAGCTGTTGGAGCCAACCTCGCACCCGGCATCGACAATTGCCTTGGCCGTGGCGGGCGACGCCTCAGTGGCGTCGCCCGAAAGGAAGAACGTCGCGCTGACGCCCTTCTCCTTGAGCACCTGCAAAATCTGCTTGGTCGCGCCGCTCGGGGCCTCGTCAAACGTCAGCGCCACATACTTTTCGTTACCCTTGGGTGCCACGCTCGCGCACTCGACGACGCAATCGGTGACGGGAACTGCCTCGCCACGGTCTTGCGTCTTGCCTGACTGCTCACCAACCCACACCTCGGATCGGCCCTGGACGCCCCATGTCTGCACATACTCGATAGCGCCCGTGCCCTCGACCTTGAGCTTGGGCTCGATAACCGTAGCCTGAACCTCGTGCTTCTCGTAAGTGTTACGGCCATCCTTGACCGTCACCTTCTCGCCGCCCTCGAGTTCGCGGCTATCCCATTTGCCCTGCTTCACGCGCTTGCCGTCGACCTTCACCGACAGCTTTTCGCCCCCATGGCGCTTGAGCACGCTGTCATCGACGGCCAGCAGGTCGCCTGCGTCGTAGGTGTCAGTCAACTCCTGGTCGTCGATGAGATTCTGCAGCGTAGAGCCCACACGCACCGCGGTCTTCTGGCCGTTGAGCTCCACGTCCACACTGCGGTTGACGTAGCCCACGACGGCAGCGATAAACAGCACGAGCGCGCAACCCACGGCGATGAGCGCGTAGGGCAGGCGAGACGAACGACGGGGCGTACGGCTGTTGCCGATGCGCGCACTGCGGTCGCTAAAGCCGCGGCTATGGTTGAGATACATCGCGCCGGGCTTACGGTGACGCTTGCGCTGACCGCTGGGCAGCTGCCCCAGGTCGCGGCGCGCCGTCGGACGCGCACCCGAACGCCCGTTTAAGTTGGATCCGTTTTGGCGCATGTGCCCTCCCCCATAAACACAGCAAGCCGGAGCAACAGGTCTCCGGCTTGCCTCCCATCATTTGGTACGTCGCTATTTTGTAGCTTTTGACGAGCCTCCGCTCGCCTTTTGGTATTCGTCCTTAAAGGCCTTGAACATACCGCGCGTCTTGCCAAGCTGCTTGCCCAGCGCTCGGCTGCCCTTGTCCACCGCGACCGAACCCTTGTCATCGAGCACTTTGGCGCCCTTCTTGACCTTGTCGCCCACCACGACACTTGCTTCGGCAGCCTTTGCGGCAGCGCCGCCCGAATACCCGAGCGACTTGACCTCGTCCGAAACGATCATCGCGCCGTCCGCATAGCCGCGCAGCATCGTCGGCGGCACCTGCGTGTCACCAACCAAAACACTCGAAGCAGCACCGGCGGTCACATAGAATGCCTGCACGATGCCCGAGCGTGGCTTGAACTCAACGTCCGAGCAATAGCCCACGACGTCGCCCGATTCCGTGCGCACGTCCATACCGACCCAGATGATGCAATCGTCCAGGTTGATGTCGAGGCGCTTGGCGGCGGCGGCATCGTACGTGTCCTTGACGTCATCGACCGCAATGGCGCCCTCGTAGACACCAATGGCGTCGAGCGCCACGAATCGGTCGGGACGCTCGATCATACCCGCGATATCGGACTGGCGGACCATAAAGCCGACCACGCGCGTACCGCCCGGGGTAAAGACCGGAAAGTGAATCTTTCCGAGCTTTTTAGGGCTGCGCGGCGTGCCGTCCTTTTTGGTGCGCTTGTCCTCGGTAGGCTTGCGATAGATCTTGGCGCCGACAAAATCCCCGGCGCGCATTATGCCTCGGTCGAGGGCTCCGCAGCCTCGGTATCAGCCTCGACGGCGTTCTCGACCACGACGTCGGCGGCAGGCGTCACGTTGCCGCCCGAAATGGCGTCGTTGAGCTGCTCGCGCAGCTGGTCCATGCGCTCGCGGGCCAGGTCAACCTTAGCGCGCAGGTCGTCGGTCTTGGCATCGACCATCGGGCCAAAGTCATTCACCGCAGCACGGGCCTCCTCGGCGCTGTGCTCGTAGGTGTCGCGCATATTGTCCCAGGCGTCGTTGGCGATATCGGCAGCCATGGCGCGGGTCTCGGCGCCCGAGCGCGGGGCCAGAGCAACGCCGACAATAGCGCCGGCAGCGGCACCAAAAAGTGCGCCGGAGACAAAGCTGAAAGTCTTACCCATGATCATTCCTCTCCTGCGGGCACGTCGGTGCCCACCGTTTGAATGCTGTCCATTATACCCGCAGCGCATCACTTGCCGCTCCGCTCATCTGCGTACGGCAAAGGCGCAGGTACGTGATGGTGATAAACGCGTAGGCCTACTCTTGGGGCATAGCCGGCATGGCCACCGTGGCACCCGGGTCCTCGCCGGCGCCGTCCACGAGCGGCAGGCCGCCCTCATGCGCAGGTCCTGCCGGAACCGTCGCAGCACCGCCAAAGACGGCAGCGGAGGCCTCGTGGTTCTCGGCAACCGCGCCCTCGGTATCAATCGCCACCTGGGGCTCGTCGTCAAAGTTGGGGACGCCCTGGGGCTCGGTGGGAACGGGCTCGGCGGTCGCATCGGCAACGGGCTCGGCGTCGACCGGCACATCGCCCTCGTCCTCGGCAGCATCTGCGCCGTTCGCAGCGGCGACGGCCTCGTGAGGATCCTTGCCCTCGGCCTCGGCACGCATGCCCAGCACCAGGTTGCGCAGGCCCGCGACCGTGCCTTCCACGTCGGGGGCAGGCTGGTCGGCGTGCAGGTACGCCCAGTCCATCATAAAGGTGGCCGACGACAGCGCACCGATGGCCAGTGCGTCGTCGGGGCACGAAAGCTCAACCTCAAAGACGCGCTCGTCGTGCTCGCTTACGCGCGTGCGGCCGCACGAGATGCTACCGGCAAGACCGGTCTCGTTCATGAGCTCGACCGTCACGTGCTCCAGCAGGTGGCAGAGCTCGGTCTGACCCATGCAGTCCTGGAACTCGCGGCCAGAATCGCCCAGGCACAGGTGCTTGGCAATCGCCGGCACCAGGTAGTACACGCGCGCCGTGGCCTCGATATCCTCCGAGGTCATGAGCGGCATGCCGGGGTTCACCAGCACATGCGCGCAAATCTTGTCCTCACTGACGGTGACCTTAAGGATGTTGAACAGGCCTGCCATAACTCTCCCCTACTCTTCCTTGTCCTACTCGTCGCCGTCGTGCGGATTCACGGAACCCGCACCCGACGTCGTCGACTCGTCTACCGAAGACTCGGAATCCTTCTTATCGGTTTCGGCCGGAGCGATCACGCGAATGAGCGAGATGCGCTGGCCACGCATCGACTGCACTTTAAACTTGTACCCCGCGACCTCAAACACCTCTCCGATGTCGGGCACCGAGTCGCAAAGCTCCAAGATCCAGCCGGCGATGGTCTCATAATCATCGCTTTCCTCGAGCGGCCAACCAAGCTCAATCGCGTCATCGCACGAAAAACGCCCATCAACGAGCCACTCGCGGCGCGAAAGGCGCGTGAGATACTTGTTGTCGGGGTCGAACTCGTCCTCGATCTCGCCGACGATCTCCTCGACGATGTCCTCGATGGTGATGATGCCGGCCGTACCGCCGTACTCGTCCACGACCACCACGATCTGGTCGTGAGAGGTCTGCATCTCGGACAGCAGCGGCAGGATGTCCTTGGTGTCGGGCACAAAGGTGGCGTCGCGCAAAAAGCCGGCGATGGGCTGGTCGCCCTTGCCGTCGAGCGCGGGCTGAATCAGGTCCTTGATGTGCGCGATGCCGGCGACGTTGTCGGGATCCTCGTGATAGACGGGGATGCGGCTAAAGCCGGTCTGGCGCATGGTGGACAGCACGTCGGCGACCGTCTCGTCGTCCTCGCACATGGTGGTGTCCACGCGCGGCACCATGACCTCTCGGGCAACGGTGTCACCCAGGTCGAAGATCTCGTGGATCATGCGCTTTTCCTCGTCGAGCAGGTCATCCTGCTCCGAGACCATGTACTTGATCTCTTCTTCCGAGACGTTCTGGCGGTCGTCGGCACTCTTGATGCGCAGGATGCGGGCCAGGCCATCGGAGCAAGCGCCAGTCAGCCACACGAGCGGACGGGCGATCTTCTGGAACACGGAAAGCGGGCCCACGACCTGCTTGGACACGCCCTCGGCATTGGCCAGGCCGATGCGCTTGGGGACGAGCTCGCCGATCACGATGGATACGAAGGCGACCGCGACGGTGATGATGACCGGCGCCAGGCCGCGCGCGATGGCGGAGAGCGGCGCGATGCCAAAGCTCATGAGCCACGTGGCGAGCGGGTCGGACAGACTCGTCGAGGCGACGGCAGACGAGGCGAAGCCCACGAGCGTAATGGCGACCTGGATGGTGGCGAGCAGCTGGTCGGAGTCGGCAGCCAGCTTAATGGCACGCTCGGCGCGCTTGTCGCCTTCCTCGGCCTCGTGCTCCAGCACGGCGCGCTTGGCCGTGGTGAGCGCCATCTCGGACATAGAGAAATAGCCGTTGATGAGGGTCAAAACGAGGGTGGTAATAAGGGAGATGGTTATGTCCATCGGGAGTTTCTCGAACCTCCAAGATTCGGGACGTCGGATTAAAACGTTGACGGCGGATACGGCAATTGCACCGGTGCCCAAACAAGGACGCGGGCGCGCAGGCGTGGTCGCTAGATTACGAAGAGGATCACCGCCATGAACTGGAAGATGCTGCCGGCGAGTACCCACAGGTGAAACACGCTGTGAAGATAGCACACGTTTTTGGCGATATAGAACGGCACGCCCGCGGTATAGCACACGCCGCCGACGGCGAACAGGGCAAGTGCCACGGGGTTGAGCAGCGCCACAAGTTCAGGCAGCTTAAAGACGACGAGCCAGCCCATCAGCAGGTAGACCAGGCCGCTTACCCAATGCGGCTGGCGTTCGCGTAGGAAGCACTCGAGGGCGATGCCGATGATGGCGATGGCCCATACGGCAAAGAACAGCACAGCGCCGCCGTCGTTTGCGAGCGTGATGAGGCAAAACGGCGTATAGCTGCCCGCAATGAGCAGATAGATGCAGCTGTGGTCGATAATGCGGAACACGCGTTTGGCGCCCGCGGGCTGAATCGCATGGTAGAGCGTGGAGGCTAGGTATTCGAGAATAATGCTGACACCATAGACAATCGCCGCGGCCATGTGGGCCGGGCCTCCGCCGCGCAGGGCGGCGAATACGATCAGGAGCACCAGACCCGCGATACCCAGCAGGCAGCCGACACCATGGGTGACGGAGTTCATGATCTCCTCGCCCACCGTGTAGTGTGGAACGGCCGCGGTCTTGGGTCGCGGCTTAGAACTGTCGCTCGAATCGGACATGCCGGTTACATCCTCCAACGTAAAGAGTTCTCAACACTATATCAAAGCGTCTAGGTACGTGCGAAATTTGCACCATACGTGACCCTTTGTTTACCCATTCTTTGCCTGTTGACGCATCAACGGCGAACGTCCATAATGCGCTTGCATTAAATGTTGATGTATTAACATCTTATAGGAGAATACCGCATGGCTCAAAACGCACGTTCCCATCGAAAGCTCAAGATAGCCGGCATCGTTGCACTGGTGGTTGTCGTTGCGCTGCTCGGATTTGCCGGCAACTTTCTGTTTGACTTCGCGCTGAATCCCCGCGCGCCATACACCATGAAGATGATGCAGGATAGCAAGAACGACAAAGAAGGTGAGCAGCCGGATGCCGAGGAGGGCGAGGCGCGGGCATGGTTTAAAGAGAACCGCGAGAGCAGGAGCCTCACCGCGGACGACGGGACCGAGCTTGCCGCCTGGTATTTTGCTGCGTCGGAGAGCACACACGACTACGCCGTCTGCCTGCATGGATATACCAACGAGCCCATCGGTATGGCCCGATACGTCAAGCGATTCCACGACCGCGGCATGAACGTACTCGCACCCGCCGCCCGCGCCCACGAGCGCTCCGGCGGCGACTATATCGGCATGGGCTGGCCCGAGCGCCTCGACATCATCGCATGGATCGAGCGAATCGTTCAGGCTGACCCCGAGGCGCGCATCTTGGTCTTTGGCGAGTCGATGGGTGCGGCAACCGCCATGAACGTCGCGGGGGAATCTCTGCCCGCAAACGTGAAATGCATTATCGAGGACTGCGGTTATACGAGTGTGTGGGACGAGTTTTCTCTGCAGCTCAAGGACGTGTTCGGCCTGCCCAGCTTTCCCTTGCTCGATGTAGCAAACTTAGTGTGCAACGTGCGCGCAGGCTACGACTTTCATACGGCAAGCAGTGTGGAGCAACTCAAACACGCGACGGTTCCCATGCTGTTTATCCACGGCGACCAGGACACCTTTGTACCGTACAGCATGCTCGACCAAAACTACGACGCGTGCGCCAGCAAGGTCAAGCAAAAGCTCACTATCCACGGCGCCACCCACGCCAAGAGCGCGCAAGTTGACCCCGAGCTCTACTGGAACACGGTCGACAACTTCCTCGACGAGAATTTTTAGGAAATAGTACGGTTTACTGGTCTATCTGACCCCCTAGCACTTCCAAAAAGCCGCCCGTGGGCACTGTGCTCACGGGCGGCTTTTGCTAACGTTGCGCTACAAAAGCGCTTGATGTGTCCAATAGACAGGTGTTACTTGACCTCGATAAGCTCGTACTTGCTCGTGCCCAGACCGATCTTCTCGGCGTGCGCGATGCACGCGCGCCAGTCGGTGTCGGGATGCGTGATGCAGAAGGGGTCACGCGCCTGCTCGCCCTCCAGATGCTCGTGGTTGTGCTCCATCTTGGCCGCGCTATCGGTGAGCTCGGTGTTGGGCAGCGGCTCGGATGCCATGACGGCATCGGCGCAGGCCTGGTCGATGGCGACCGGGTCGAAGCTCGCGAACATGCCGATGTCGTTGACGATAGGCGTATCGTTTTCGGGATGGCAGTCGCAGTTGGGACTGATGTCCATGGCAAGCGAGATGTGGAAGCTCGGGCGGCCGTCGACGACGGCCTTGGTGTACTCGGCAATCTTGCAGTTGAGCACGTCGGCCGCGGCGTCATAGCCGGGCTTGATGCAGTCCTGGTTGCATGCCGCAATGCAGCGTCCGCAGCCCACGCAGCGATCGTGGTCGATGGCAGCCACGTGCACTGTGCGAGTAGCGCCGCTGGCAAGCTCGCGCTCGCGGGTGTCGTCGAACGAGATAGCGTTGTGCGCGCAGATCCTTTCGCAGGCACGGCAGCCAACGCAGTGCTCGGCCGCGACGTTCGGCTTGCCGGCGGCATGCTGCTCCATCTTGCCGGCACGGCTACCGCCTCCCATACCCAGGTTCTTCATGGCGCCGCCAAAACCTGCCTGCTCATGACCCTTAAAGTGGGTGAGGCTGATCACGATATCGGCATCCATGAGTGCCTGACCGATCTTGGCTTCGTGCACGTACTCGCCGCCCTCGACCGGGACGAGCGCCTCGTCGGTGCCCTTGAGGCCGTCGGCAATGATGATCTGGCAACCCGTAGCATACGGGGTAAAGCCGTTCTGGTAGGCGGTATCGATGTGCTCGAGCGCGTTTTTGCGGCTACCAACATAGAGCGTATTGCAGTCGGTGAGGAAGGGCTTGCCGCCCAGCTCCTTCACGACGTCCGCGACGGCGCGGGCGTAGTTGGGGCGCAAAAAGCTCAGGTTGCCCAGCTCGCCAAAGTGAATCTTGATGGCGACGAACTTGTTCTCAAAGTCGATCTGCTCAATTCCGGCGCGGCGAATGAGGCGTTTGAGCTTGTCGAGCTGGCTCTCGCGAGCATGCGTGCGCAGGTTGGTGAAGTACACCTTAGCGGGTGCTGCGGGTGCAGTTGCGGTCATAAATCTATCCCCTCGGTCTATATGGCGTTACAGACATAGAGGATGGTACCAGTTAAAGCAGAGTTAAAGTCAAGTACGGAACCTAGTCATTGGGGACGTTCTTAAATGAGTAGTCGCAAGGGGCACTCTTTCGCCACCCGGCAGTTGGGAACCACTCATTGGGGACGGACTTAAATGAGTGCCTCGCCACCTAGCAGCTAGGGACGTTCCTTTCCTGCCGGCAGCTGGGGACAGTCCTTGCCAGCACGGCCGGCGAACCGGCGAATCGGCAAAGACTGTCCCCGATGACTACTCCTGCACCTTGAGGGCCTCGGCCAGGCTGACGCGCTTGATAGAGCGCGTGTGTAGCAGCGCAACGACCAGGTAGGTCGCAAAGCCAATGCCGGCGCATGCAACCATGGACCAAGCGGGCACGTAGATCTCGATATTGCCGTTGTAGGCGAGCAGCATCGAGCGGAAGATGGCCGTGAGCGAGCCAATAATGACCGGCAGGCTCAGTACGAGCGACGCCGCCACGCACAGCGTGATCGAGCGGATGTACAGATGCGAGATCTCGCTATCGCGATAGCCAAAGACTTTCATGTAGCTGATCGAACGGGCGCTGTGGTCGATCACCGCCTTGGTCAGCAGGTACATGAAGAGAAGGAAGATGAAGACCGAGAGGCCGACCATCATCCCGATGAGGTCGCTCATCATGCCGATGAACTGGTCGCCCACGGCGCGCATGTCATCGGGCGTGGTGTCGCCGGCAAAGTAGCGCGAATCAAGGTCGAGCTTCTCATCGCTCACATAGCCGTTAAAGTAGGCCGCATCGTTGTCAAACAGCTCGTTAAAGTCGTCGATACTCATATAGATATTCATGTCCGACTTGGAGCCCCAGGTGGCCTCCTGGCCCTCGTACTCCAGTGAATAGTCCTTGCCCTCGTACTTGTCGTGGAGCGTGACCTTCTGGCCCTCGCTCCAGCCAAACTTGTCGAGCAAGCCACCGCCAAAGACGACACGCCCATCGCCGACATTGAGGTCTTTCCAATAGCGCGAATCGGATGAAATGCCGTAGACGGAAATCGTCTCCTCGCCATTACCATCGCCGCGGTCGTATTGCAGCTGGTAAACAGCGTATTTCTCGGCCTGTGCAATTGCGCCCGCGCCGTTGTCGGTCGTATTGACCGGATGGATATCGTCGTTGTCAGTGTCGATCTTAGAGGCCTTGTCAATCAGGTCGATAGCCTCGTCGCGGTTGCAGCCGAGGGCATCGGCAAGGTCGTCAAGGCGCGCGTAGAGCGCATCCTTCTTGTCCTGGACCTTGGCAAGCGCGTCCTGCGCCGCGGCCAGGCTCTCGGCAGACGGAGATGCGGTCGCGGCATCGGCTGCTGTCTGCGCCGCATCGGCCGCGTCGTCAAGCTCGTCATCGGCATCCTGGGCGGCAGAAAGCAGCGCGCCGTCCACCGACTGCAGGCGCTCGAGCGCCGCCCACTGCTCACGTTCCTCGGCAGTGCCCTCGAGCTCCAGCGGAGCCTTGAGCGTGTACTGGTGCTCGGCGACCAGGCTTGTCTCAAGGTTGTCGGCGTAGTGCGTCATCGTGGGCAGAATCGCCAGGCCAAAGAGCAGCAGCAGCGACGCAAACGCAACACCCACGAAGAGCGTGGCAAAGTTGCCAAGGTTGCGCAGGAAGATGCGCAAGCGGAAGCGCGAGACAAAGCCCATGCGCTCCGGCAGCTGCAGGCCGCGCTTGATGCCCGATTTGCCGCTCGCCTCGTGACGAAGGAACTGCAACGGCGTCTTGCCCATCTTGCGAAGCAGACCCACCAGCGTGATGAGGATGAGCGCGGCGGCGGGAACCACGGCGCACTTCACAAAGATCTCCCAGCTCCAGTACACCTGGAAGGGAGGCAGGCTGTACGAACCGTAATAGAGACTGCGCATGGGCTCGGTAAAGAACACAACGCCGAGCGCAGTGCCCAAAAGCGCCGCGACCACGCCCACGATGGCGGGAAGCGCAAGGTAGTGCAGCACGATCTCGCGTCGACGATAGCCGCTGGCGAGCAGCGTGCCGATGATGGCGCTCTCCTCCTCGATGGTGGCGTCGGTAAGGACCACAAAAACGAACGCCATGATCACGATGATAATGTCGAGCAACGTCGTCCACATCATGGAGTCGCCGTCCACATCGTCGCGCGCGTAGCCAATGCCCTGGTTGGAATCGGCATCGACCAGATCGTCCACGCGCGCATCGGCATCGGTCAGCGCCTCGACCATATCTTGCTCGGCGTCGATGCGGTCTGCGGTGGAGAGATCGCGATCGGTAAAGGTGAAGGAGTAGGTGTAGGCAGGCGCGCCGCCGGCATCCTCGAGCGCGACAAAACCGGCGTCGGTGACCTCGGCCACGCCGTACGTGATGGTGTTCACCGTAAAGTCCGAATTGTTGAGGAACAGCGCCTGGCTATCGGGCTGGGTCATGATGCCGCAGATGGTGTAGGTGCGGCCCTCGAGCTCGACCCTATCGCCCACGGCGAGGCCGTTGTTGGTGGCAAAGACACGGTCGATGGCCACCTCATCGTCCGTCTTGGGCTCCTTGCCCTCACAGTAGGACGCGATATCGACCTTGGTGCGGTGCGCATAGGCGCGCAGCGTACGCTTGGTGCCATCGTCGCCGGCGGTCTTTTTTATGATGGCGTCGATGGAGAAATTCTTGTAGAGCGTGACGCCGCCGACGTCGCTGGCTGCATCCTCGACAGCTTTGAGTTGATCGTCGGTAGCCTCGAAGGAGGTGGTCACGCGGCCGTCCTCAATCGTGTACGCATCACGCATGTCGTCGATAAGGCAGCCGATGGAATGCGCCGCGAGCAAAAAGCCCGAGGTAAGGGCGATGCTTCCGCACATAAGCAAAAAGATGCCCAAGTACTTGCCGATATTGCGGCGCAGCTCGCGCGGGAGACGTTTTGCGAGAGGTGTCATGGCGCCGCCTACCAATCGAGCTCGGAGGCCGCGACGGGCGACTCGTTGAGCTCATCCTCGACGATGCGCCCGTCGCGCAGGCGCAGCACGCGGTTGGCCATGCGGGCGATGGCGGCATTGTGGGTGACGATGATGATGGTGCAGCCGTACTCGCGGTTGACGTCCTCCATGAGCTGCAAAATTTCCTTGGACGTCTTATAGTCGAGCGCGCCCGTGGGCTCGTCGCACAGCAGCAGGCCCGGGTTTTTGACGAGCGCACGGCCGATGGCGCAGCGCTGCTGTTGGCCGCCCGAGACCTGGCGCGGGAACTTGTTGCGGTGTTCGTAGAGGCCCAGCGAGCGCAAGAGGTCGTCGACATTGAGCGGGTTTTTGGATAGGTGCGCCGTGACCTCGATGTTCTCCTTGATGGTGAGATCGGGCACCAGGTTGTAGAACTGGAAGACAAATCCCAGCTCACGGCGGCGATACTCGCCCAGGTCGGTAGGCTTGAGCACCGTGAGGTCGCAGCCGTCCACCATGATGGAGCCGCCGTCGGCATCCTCCAGGCCGCCGATCAGGTTGAGAAAGGTCGACTTGCCCGAGCCCGAGGGTCCCAGCATGACGCAGATCTCGCCGCGATTGATGGACGTGTCGATGCCATCGAGCACCGTCAGGCGCGCATCACCGTCGCCGTAGTGCTTTTTGAGCCCTTTGACCTGGACATAGGCTTTCTGCGTTGCCATGGCATCCCCCATTGTTAGCCTCGTACTACTTTATGAACGTAATAGTAAACCTTGGCGAACTATTTTGGGGCGAGGTCTAGGATTTATTTCAGACTAGGCGTGGGATTTGGTGCGCGAGAGTGCGAGGCCTCCGGCGGCGATGGCCACGGCAAAGAGTGCCGTGACGCCCAGGTCGCAGGCGATGTCGCCCAGCACGGCAGGCGTCAAATCCGAGGCAAGCGCCTTGCCGATCGCGTCGTTCACCCAATATGTCGGCACAAAGTGCGCCACGGTCTGCACGGCCGAGCCCATGAGCGACAGCGGCATCCAGGCGCCGCCCAAAAACGTCATGAGCATGCCGAGCAGGTTGCCCACACCGTTGAGCAGCTCCTCGCGCGCGCCCAGACTCGAAAGCGCAAAGCCAACGGCCAGTGGCGTCAGCGCTAGGGCAAACGTCGCCGCCAGTGCCAGGCACACACGACCCACGCCGACCTCGATGACCGCGCCGGCAAAGCCCACAACGCCCATCATGCTCGACACAAACCAGATGCAGACGGTGAGCACGGCGGCGGCCGCAAACACGGCAAGCGAACGCTGGCGCCCGGAGATTGGGCCGGCATCCATACGACGCACGCGCTCGGGCTCGTTCATGCCCGAGAACACCAGCCCCACTGACACGATGACCGACGAGATAATCGCGTACGCGCCAAAGTTGAAGTACGACTCGAGCGTGGCAGCAGCAGTCGAGTCGACCTTGACCTGCTCGATCTGGACCTCAGCGCGCTTTGCGGCGGCATGCTCGGCGGCCTTGGCAACGTCGCCGTTAGAAGCAGTGGGCTCAAGCGCCGCCGCAGCGCCCGCGAGCGAGATCCAGCGCGAGGCCTCGGCAGACGACAGCGCCGCCGCCATGGTGCCGGCACCGTAGGTCACATCGAGCTTGGGCAGGGACTCCCCCGCGCAGGCGGCTGCAACGAGGTTGTCCTCAAACCCCTCCGGGATAAAGAACACGCAGTCAGCGCTGCCCTTGGCGCTGTTGCTCTTGGAGAGCGCGTCCGCAAGGTCGTACGTGTCATCGCCGACGCCCGTGACCAGGTCAAAACGCGAACCTAGGTGCTTGGTGAGCGCCCGCGAAAGGTCGCTATTGTCGCGGTCGACCACGATCACGTTGGCATCGTAGGGCTTGTACTCGGTGAGCTGCGACGAGTTCCAGCTCACCGATGCCGCGATGAATACGCCCATGAGCGAAATGAACACCGTGTAGATAAGCAGATAGAGCGGGTGTGCGAGCGCCATGCGAAGCGCGGTCTTAAAGGTGCTCATAGCGGCTCCTTCCAAAGATCAGCGTGGCGGCGGCAACGAACAGCAGCGCCATAAGGACCAGCGCGCCGGCGCGAACGGCAAAGGGACCCAGGTCCTCAAAGAAATACAGGCGGTTGAACATGTCGCAGATGAGCTTGACGGGGTTGAACCAGCACTCGGCCGGGCAGGCGCGGGCGACGTCGTCGGCAAGCGCCATCGCCGGCTCGCCGTAGAGTCCGGCGAACAGGGCACACGTGGTGGCAAAGCCCGTGAGGATGCCAGACTTGGACGCCTTGCCGCCCTTAACGGGAAGCGTGCCCACAAAGAGTCCAAAGCCCGTGGCGGCAAGCGCGGAAGCGGCGCCGCCCACCAAACACAGCCCCTCGCGCCCGCCAAAGTCGACGCCCACGACCAGGCGCACGTAGCCGATCGCGATCGTCATCGAAGCAAAGGAGACCAGCCACGCGCCCACAAAGATGCCAGCCAGCGACGCCGTCTTGGAAAGGCCGCCCACGCAGCGACGCGCGCCAAGGCCCGACAGATTGGGCTGCAAATCGATGACGCTCAAGGCGACAAACTCGGCAGACATCATCGCGACCAGGCCAAAGAGCGCGTAATAGTAGATGACCGTGTCATCGGGCGTGGTGCGTGTCAGACTCACGCGGCGGATTCCACCCTCGAGCGACAGGGCGCGCGCAACCGCCTCCGGGTCGGCGAGCGCCGCCGGGTTGTCTTGGGCAATCTGGGACATGAGCTCGGCATTTTGTGTATACGAGCTTGCCACCGTCTCCAGGATGCTGCGGTCGGTGAGCACCGACGACGCACGCGAGCCGTCATAGCTCGAAAGCAACGTGAGTTTGGGCGTGCCTTCGGCGTCGACCGTATAGATGCCCGCGACCTCGCCGGCCTTAAGCGCACGGTTCGCATCGGCTGCGTTATCGCACTCGTGGATCTCGAGCAGTTGGTCGTCGCCTTCCTTGGCAAGCGACGTCGCCACGTTCTTAAAGGTCGAGGCGTCCCAGGCCTCATCCGCTACGACGGCCACCGGCACCGGGTCGACCGTGCCGTCGGAGCTGAGGTTCGCAAACATAAACATGAACATCGTAGAAAGCGCGACGGGAAAGACCGCGCCCCAAACCCACGTGCTCGGCCGGCGCAGCAGCGTCTTGACCGTAATGATAATGGTGTTGAACATGGCTGCCCCCTAGTCGCGCAGCTCGCGGCCGGTGATCTCGAGGAACACGTCGTTGAGGGTCGGCGGCTCGCTCCACACGCGGCCGAGCGCAACGTCGGCAGCACGCAGCGTGTCGAGGATGTCGACCAGGTTGTGCGGGCTCGCCTCGCAGGTGCAGACGAGTTCGCCGCCGGACAGCTCGACGCTGAGCACGTGCTCAAGGGCGCGCAGCCGCTCGACTGTGGCGAGCTCGACGGCGCCAACCTCGACGGTCACGCGCTCGCCCATCTGAATCATGCGCTTGAGCTCGTCGTTGGTGCCCTGCGCCAGCACGCGGCCGCCGTCCATGATCATGATGCGGCTGCAAATCTGCTCGACTTCCTCCATATAATGGCTGGTATACACCACCGTGGCGCCCTCGTCGCGCAGGCGGCAGATGCCCTCCAGGATGGCGTTGCGACTCTGCGGGTCGACCGCCACCGTGGGCTCGTCAAAGAAGATGAGCTCGGGCTTGTGCGCGATGCCGCAGGCGATGTTGAGGCGACGCGCCAGGCCGCCCGAGAGCTTGCCGGGGCGGAACTTGGCAAAGTCGCCCAAGCCGACAAAGTCGATCGCCTCGTCCACCAGCGCGCGGCGGCGCTTGCGGTCGTTGACGTAGAGACTGCAGAAATAGTCGATGTTCTCGCGCACGGTGAGCTCGTCGAACACAGCCACCTGTTGCGGCACCACGCCGATGCGGCGCTTGAGGTCGTAGCGGGCGGGCGTCATGGGCTCGCCGAACAGCTCGATGGTGCCCTTGTCGTAGGCGAGCAGCTGCAGGATGCAGTTGATGGACGTGGTCTTGCCCGAGCCGTTGGGGCCCAGCAGGCCAAAGATCTCGCCGGGGGCGATGCTCAGGTTAAAGTGGTCGAGCGCGATAAGATCGTCATAGCGCTTGACGAGGTTTTCGACGTGGACGATGTCTGTCATGAGACGGCCCTTCTGTTGGTCGTGGCCCGGTACGATTGCATCATCGCAGGAGCGGACGGCGCGCACCAGTGAGCTTTGTCACGAGTGCAGGGCTTGGTCGCGCGGCCCGCCGGTGCCCCCGCTTTGCCGCGGGAGGAATGTCACGGTTGCTCCGGGTGGCGCCTCCCCCGTGCTTGGCATCGCGTACAATACCCGTATGAACAGGCTATTCGACAAATCGATCGTGCTGGCGTGCTGTATTGCGGCCGCCATGGGTCTTGCCGTGGACGCTCGCCTGGTCGCGGCGTTTTGCCTTGGCGTTATTGCCACCTCGCTGGCCGAGGTCGCACAGGAGGAACGCACGCGACGCGCGAGCGAGGCCGCGAGCTGCGCTTACATCATCGCGGCCGTCGTCGTGCCGCCGTTTGTGCCGTTTGCACCCCTTGCCTTCTATGACATCGCGCGACGCGTGCGCCGTGAACGCATCTGGCCCGCGCTGGCGATTGGCGCAGTGTTTGTCTGTGCGCTTGTCGCGGACCTTCGCGGCGGCGCGCTCACCGCCCGAACGCTCCTGCTGACCGCCATCCTTTCGGTTGCCGCCGCCTTGCTATCGCTACGTACCGCCCAGCTGGAGCGCGAGCAACAGCACATGCGCCGTACCCGCGACGAGCTGCAAGAACGAGCCCTCGCGCTCGAAGCGCGCAACCGCGACCTTGCCGACCGCCAGGACTACGAAGTCGAGCTCGCGACGCTCGCCGAACGCGCCCGCATCGCGCGCGAGATCCACGATAACGTCGGGCACCAGCTCACGCGCGCCTCACTGCAGGCCGAAGCCCTACGCGTGGTCCACGCCGACGAGCCTGGCGTCGCCGCCGATTTCGCCGACGTTAAACGCACGGTTGACGAGGCGCTCCAGCTTGTGCGCACCAGCGTCCACGCGCTCAACGACAACGCCGTCGACCTTTCCGTGCAGCTCGAACGCATTGTTGAAGGCGCGCGCTCGGACGGCGGCCCGCAGATTGAGCTTGAAGTTTTGGCCGAGCATGCGCCCGCAAATGTCGCCAACTGCTTTGCGGCGGTCCTGCGCGAGGCGCTCTCCAACACCATGCGCCATGCTTGCGCCCATGCTGTCACCGTACGGTGCATGGAGCATCCGTCGTTTTACCAGATCATCGTTACCGATGATGGCGCGGGCGGGATCCAAGCAAGCGGCCGCGGCGCTGCGGAGGGCATGGGGCTCGCCTCCATGCGCGAGCGCATCGAGGCGCTTGGCGGCACCTTCACCGCCGGCCCGCGTGCCAGCGCCGGCGGCTGGCGTGTGTTTGCCACCGTTCCCAAACAGCAAGGAGATGAGGACCGATGAGGCTCATAGTTGTCGACGACGACCGTCTGGTGGTCGATTCACTCAAGATTATCCTGGGCGCCCAGCCGCAGATCGAAGTGGTGGGCACCGGCGCCAATGGCGACGAGGCGGTCGCGCTCTACAGCGAGCACGCCCCCGACATCGCGCTGCTCGACATTCAGATGCCAGGACGCGACGGACTTTCGGCGGCACGCGAAATCCTCGAGTGCGATCCTGCAGCACGTGTGGTGTTTCTGACGACATTCTCGGATGACGAGTACATTGTGTCGGCGCTCAAACTGGGCGCCCGCGGCTATCTGATCAAAACCGATGTCGCCGCCATTCCGCCAGCGTTGGCCCAGGTCATGGACGGCAAACGCGTGCTCGAGGGCAAAGCAATCGAGGATATCAACTTTGACGGGGCGGACGTCGAGGCCGGCGCGACCCGCCGGCCCGCGGCCTTTGTCAGCCTGACCGACCGCGAGTTCGAAGTCGCCGAACTCATCGCCCGCGGTCTCGACAACAAGGAGATTGCCGCCACGGCATACATGGGCGAAGGCACCGTGCGCAACCACATCAGCTCGATCCTTGCCAAAATGGGCCTGCGCAACCGCACACAGATCGCCATCGCCTACCTGCGAGGGTAATTACCCAACGGCCAACCACTCCCGCATAGCAAAATGGCTGCTACCAATTTAACGACATTTCAAAACTATGCCGGTTTACGGGGCTAAGCTCAGGGCCCTCATCCATACCCGCGTTTTCCGTAAAATGACGGTTCGTCTACCTGCGGTTTTATTTTCACGAATATCGGCATGGTTGGGGACTCGTGACTCAGCCCCGTAAACCGACATAGTTTTGTTCGGACGGCCCTGCACGAGCGCCTCCGCAAGCCTCGTGGAACCAAAATGACCCGTTTCCCTCAGTCCCCGGGGGATCATTTGACGGTGCCCGCCACGAAACCGGCCCATCTACTACGTTTGACTCGGTACCCCTGACCATACCTTCATTTTGAACAAAACCGCAGGCGTACTACCTGCGGTTTTGTTTTCGCGTTTTTTAGCATGGTTGGGGGTAAGGGACTAAACGTAGTAGATGGGCCGGTTTCGTGGCGAACCCTTCTCGCCTACGCACAAAAGCGCCGCCACGGAGGAGGGAGATACCTCCGTGGCGGCTGGGGGTGGGGGTGGGGGCTATGTTCTGGCTCCCCGCCGGCCGCCCGGGGCCTTTTGGCCCCGGGCGCTGCCAGCGTGCCTAGCGCTTACGGATACCCCAGACCAGGGCTCCGACGCCGGCCATGGCAATGACGAATGCCATGAGCAATGCGGCGGCCTGCTGGTCACCCGTGGTGGGCAGGAAACCCTTGACCGTCTTGACGATGTTCGTCACGGTCTTGGGCGTGCCGGGATCGGGCGTCGGCACGGGCGTCTCGGGCTTCTCGTACGCGTTGTTGAACACGATACCCTCGACGCTCTTGTCGCCCTTGGCAAAGGCGACGTTCGCCTTGAGGTTGCCCTCGCCGTCATCGACCACGTTGACGGTCACGGTAAAGACGGACTTGTCGTAGGTCATACCGACCTCGTCGCCCTTGACCTCGCTGATGGTGTAGGCGTGCGTACCGGGCTCGTCGTACTCAAACTTGTCAAAGTTGATCTTGCCGTCGGCATCGTTGGTAACCGTAGACTCGATGTCCTCGCCAACGAGCTTAAAGCTAAACTCGTCCTTCTTGAGCTCGCGTCCCTCGAGCACCTTGACCGCGCCGATGGAAACCTGCGTGGGCATGGCGTGATACTTGTTGGTAAAGCCAGCCGACTCGGTAGTTCCCTCGAGCTTGTGCGTCGCGGCCAGCGTGCCATCACCATTGTCGGAGACGGTGGTCACGACGGTGTAGGTCGCGCCGTCATAGGTGACGCCCTTGTACAGGCCGAGCGCGTTGGGGCAAGCCTCGCGCAGCGTGTACGTGTGCGTGCCGGGTGCCTCGTAGTGGATCGGGCTCAGTGTCACAGTGCCGTTGGCGTCGTTAGTACCGCTTGCGACAACCACGTCGTCCTCGAGCAGATCAAACGTGAACTCGCCAGCTGCAAGGTCGCGTCCGGTCAGACGCTTGACCGTCTTGACCTGATCGGTCACGGAAGAATCGGTGGGCGTCACGCTGTAGGTGTTGGTGAATGTGAAGGCCGCACCGTCGTCGCCTTCGTGCACGACACTCAGGTGTCCGGTACCGTCGTCAGTCACGGTGTAGGAAACCTTGCGCGTGGCGTTAGCATCGTTGGTCACGCCAGGGGCGCTACCGGACTCGGTCACCGTGTAGACAAAGGTGTGTGAGCGCGGAGCGGTGGGGGTTGCGGACCCGGACTCGTCGCTGGGCTCGTCGGCGTTGGCGTCAGCGTCTGCGTCGGCCTCTTCAGCCTCTGCCTCGTCGGCCTCAGCCTCGTCAGCTTCGCCTGCCTCGGCCTTATCGGCTGCATCGTCCGTCACGCCCAGAGCGCGGTTGAGGTCCTCGAGCGCAAAGTGGATCTTGCCAAAGTCCACGTTACCGGCTGCGTCGTTGGTTACGGTCGTGCGCTCGGGCATCGGGGCACCTGCCTCGTCGGCGGTCACGGTAAAGGTGAACTTACCCGTGATGTCGGCCGGGGTCAGGCCCTCGGCAACCTGGAGCTTCTTAGTACCGGTGAGCGCGGCATCCACGGCGTCGGCGCCGTAGACGTTCTCGAACAAGGGCTCGACGCCGCCGTAGTCGACCGTTGCCGTCAGGGTACCGTCACCGTTGTCGACGACGATAACCTTAAAGCCAAAGCTCCACGTTGTAGCGGAAACGCCATTCGGCAGCCCGAATAAATCTTCGTAGGCCGTGTAGTTAATGGTCCAGGCAAGCTTACCGTCCTTATCGGTACGATAAGCAAGCCCAGCAGCCTCAAGATTAGCAAGCATCTTAGTGTCGTAGTGCAGCGTATCAAAGCTCACGTGCCCGCCGATATTGGGCTTGAGGTTTTCGTATGCCACAAGCTCACCCTGATAGGCGATGCCGAACCAGAACTCGCCGTCGGCCATCGGGCGACCGGTCAGAGTCTTGGTGGCAACGACCTGGGCAGCGGTGCCACCAGGCGTGTTGGTCGTAGCGCTGTAACTGTTGTGGAACGGCACCAGGGCCTTCTCGACCTTGTTCTCGCCACTCTTGTGGACCGTCTCATGCGTGCCCTCGGGACCGCCAGAAACGGTCGTCGTGGCGGTGAGCGTACCGGCGGTGTCGTCGGCGATGGCGATCGTCACGGTGCGCACAGCGTCGTCGTAGGTGTAACCGGGCTGGCCGTCGTTCTTTTCGGCCACGGTGTACTTGAAGGTCTTGCCGGCGTCAGCCTGCGTAAATTTAACCTCATGACCAGCCAGAATGTCGATCAGTCCGACCGTTGCCTCTGCCGCTTCGGGAGACTTGAAGCTGTTGGCCCCGGGCAGCAGACCGAGCGCGCGAGCCGAAGCGTCGTCAGCAGGTGTCACGGTAAAGGTGAACTGGCCCTCGGTCATGGGGCGGCCGTCCAGATACTTGCTGAGCCACAAACCGCCGGCCGCGGTGTAGTTAAGCTCAGTGCGGTACGTGTTGGTAAAGCGTCCGTTTTCTTTCTTGGTGACGTTAGCGGTCAGGTTGCCATCGCCGTCCTCGGTCACGGTTACTTCGGCGGTCGCGACGTGGGAGTCATACGTCATGCCGACCGTATTACCCGCGTTCTCGCGGATCTCGTACTTGTAGGTTCCGGCAGCCGTATAGCGAATCTTGCCGAACTTGATGGCGGCAATGCCGTCCTTCGCATCGTGCCTGCTCACGGTTACGGTTGCAGGATCGGGTAGCGGGGCGCCATCGGGGGCGGTAATGGTAAAGCTGAACTCGTCCCCATCCGTCCACTCGCGGCCGTCGATGGCCTTGCTCAGGTCAAAGTCGAGGTCTGCATCGGTCGGGGTCACGCTGTAAGTGTTCTCGAAGGTCGCAGGCGTGGCGCTCTTCAGCTCGTGCGTAGCGCTGAGGGTACCGTCACCGTTGTCGGTAATGGTGGTCTCGATGGTGTACTTGGCGTCGCTGTACGTGATGCCCTTGCTGGTGGTTCTGCCGTTGACCTCGCGCAGCGTGTAGGTATGCTTGCCGGCCTCGGCGTACTTCACGGCGCTCATCGTGATGTTGCCGTTAGCGTCGTTGGTGCCGGTGGCGACGACCTTGGCATCTTCGCCCTCGCCCTCGACGAGCTCGAAGGAGAACTCGCCATCCTTGAGGTCGCGCCCGGTCAGGACCTTGTTCGCCTTGATCTCGTCGGTGACGCTGAACTCGTCAGGATTCGGCTTGTAGCTGTTGTTGAACTTCGCCTCGTCGGCTCCATTCAGCTCATGCTTTACCACGAGCTCGCCCTTGCCGTTGTCGGTGACGGTCGTCTCGATGGTGTAGGTCTTACCGCCGTAGGTGATGCCGTTGCCGGCGTCGCCCGGGACCTCGCGCAGCGTGTAGGTGTGCTCGCCGGCCTCGGTGTAGGTGATCTCGCTCATCGTGATCTTGCCGTCGGCGACGTTCTTGCCGGTGGCGACGACCTTGTCGCCCTCGACGAGCTCGAAGGAGAACTCGCCTTCCTTGAGATCGCGCCCGGTCAGGACCTTGGTCGCCTTGATCTTGTCGGTGACGCTGGAGTTATTCGGAGTAACGCTGTAGGCATTCTCGAAGATAGCCTTCTCGACGTCCTGCAGCTCATGCTTAACCGTGAGCTTGCCATTGCCATCATCGGTGACGGCGGTCACGATGGTGTAGGCCGCGGTGCTGTAGGTGATACCGTTGTCGGCGTCGACCTTGACCTCGCGCAGCGTGTAGGTGTGCTCGCCGGCCTCGGTGTAGGTGATCTTGTCCATCGTGATCTTGCCGTCGGCCGCATTGGTGCCCCTGGCGACGACATCGTTACCCTCGACGAGCTCAAAGGAGAACTCTCCGGCCTTGAGGTCGCGGCCGGTCAGGACCTTCTTCGCGGTGATCTGGTCGGTAACGCTGGACTCGTTCGGGGCAGTGTTGTACTTGTTCTCAAAGCGCGCCGGCTTGGTGCCCTCGAGCGTATGGGTCACCTCAAGCGTGCCGTCGCCGTTATCGATGACGCTCGTCTTGATGGTGTAGTTCGTCTTATCGTACGTAATCCCGTTGCTCAGCCCCGCTTCGTTGGGGAGCTTCTCGCGCAGCCTGTAGGTGTGAGTGCCGGGCTTATCGTAAGTGATTTTGTCCATGACGATTGTGCCATCGGCGGCGTTGGTGCCGGTAGCGACGACTTTGTCGCCCTCGACGAGCTCGAAGGAGAACTCGCCCTCCTTGAGGTCGCGACCGGTCAGGACCTTGGTCGCGGTGATCTGGTCGGTGACGCTGGACTCAGTGGGGGTCACGTTGTAGGAGTTCTTGAACTCGGCGGGCTCGGTGCCCTTCAGGACGTGCTCGGCCTTGAGCGTACCGTCGCCGTTGTCCGTGATGGTGGTCTCGATGGTGAACTTGGTATCGCTGTAAGTGATACCGTCGGCGTTACCCTTGGCCTCGCGTAGCGTGTAGGTGTGCTTGCCGGGCTCGTTGTAGGTGATCTTGCTCATCGTGATCTTGCCGTCGGCGGCGTTCTTGCCCTTGGCGACGACCTTGTCGCCCTCGACGAGTTCGAAGGAGAACTCGCCTTCCTTGAGATCACGCCCGGCCAGGACCTTGGTCGCGGCGATCTTGTCGGTGACGCTGGAGTTCTCGGGGGTCACGCTGTAGGAGTTCTTAAACTTAATCTTCGTAACGTCCTCGGCACCCTGCAGCTTATGCGTAGCCACAAGCTGGCCCTTGCCATTGTCGGCGATGGTCGTCACGACGGTATAGACGGTTTTGTCGTAGGTGACGCCGCCGGCATTGCCCTTAACCTCGCGCAGCGTATAGATGTGCTGACCGACCTTGGTGTACTTGATGGCGCTGAACGCAACGTTGCCGTTGGCATCATTCTTGGCGGTCTCGATAAGCTCGGAGTCCTCGCCCTTAACCTCGCGCAACTCAAAGCTGAACTCGCCCTCCGCAAGGTCGCGGCCGGCCAGGGACTTGGTCGCCTTAATCCGGTCGGTAACGCTGGACTCAACAGGATCCGCAGCATAGATGTTCTTGAACTCGGTCTCGCCCGAGATCTTTTCAACGTCAGCCTTAAGCCCACCCGTGGCCTTAACCGCCACGGTCACCTTGAACGTGGCAACGTTCTTGCTGTAGGTAATGCCACCGGCGTCGCCCTTGACCTCGCGGACCTCATAGGTGTACTCTCCCGGCTTGTTGCAGGTGATCTCGCCGAAGTCGATTGCTGCCTTGCCCTTGTCTAGGTCTGCCTTGCGCACGATCGCAGTCGCGGAAGCGGGCATCGGAGCGTCGTTATCGGACGTCGCGGAGAGCTCAAACTTAAACTCATCGGTATCCGTCCAGCTGCGGCCCTCGAGCACCTTGGTCAGGCCAAAGCTGGCCTTGGTATCCACCGTTGTCGGCGTCACGTTAAAGCTGATCTTGCCGTTGTTGCCCAGGTAGGAATTGATATGCGTCGCGGCCGCCTTGGCGGACACGTTGTTCCACTTGGGGTTGAGAACGTCAGTCGCGGTACCAGTGCTGTTGCTCTTCTTGGTGGTATGGAGCTCGTCGATAAAGGCCAGACGCGCAGTTCCCACGCTAAACGAAAGGTTGTCGTCCTCGTCGTGAACTATGGCGCCGTCAAGCTTCGCAGCGTCGCCGCCGATAAACTCGATGACGGCGGTGGCGGGCTTGGCCTCGCCGTTTTCGCCCTTTTCCTCAAACTCGTCCTTGTAGTAATAGGTGCCGGTAGCTGCCAGCGAATTCTTTGCAGGCTGCGTGCAGTCCTTATCCGTGTAAATGGGAGTCTGCTTCTGGAAATAGTAATAGCGGTTGGTGTCGGCAGGCTCAAAGTTCGCGATCGTATCGCCCAGCGCGCCAGCGTTCCACTTGTTCGCGTAGAAGTTAACGGTCTTGGAACCGTTCTCCGCAGTGGCCGTATTGCTCTTAATGTAATCCTCAAGCCCCACTACCTGCTCGGGTGTAAACAGGTTATCGAGTGCGTCTTTCTTAACGCTTGAGGTGTAGCTCACCTGAACGGGCTCAGTATCATCGACCGTAAGCACGCCGTCGGTGATCTTAAAGTGGCGCAGCGGAATCAGCGACGCAGGAATCTTAACCGTTACGATATCGCCGGACTGGGGCTTACCCTTTTCGGCACGCTGAACGGTGATGACCAGGTTCGCAGCCGCACCAGTAAATGAATAGGTGTCGACATTGCCCTTGGTACTCTTTGCCGGGTTGGTAAACGTCTCGCCGTTGTACACGACAGACGTAAAGTCGTCGACCTGCATAAAGTCGCCCAGCTCATCGGTAAACGTGATGTAGCCGGACTTATGCTCGCCATAACCGCTGTGAACTTCTGTCGGGTAACCAGTTTGGATAATGCTTCCCGAGATCTCTTCGAAGATTTTCTCGAGCTCAGAGGCGCTGGTTGCCGACTTGTAGTAGCTGGCATCGGCAACGGGGTCGCCGAAATTAACGCTCCAGTCAACCGTTCCAAAAAAGCCATAGCTAACGGACGATGAAGCATTCGGGTAGTTGCTCGACACGGCATGCATAAACTTGTTCGCGTTGCTCGTGTCATTGTTTGTTGGATTGTCACTCGGCTTTGCGCCGCTGAAGATTCCGATGGTGTAAATGGTCGCCCCGCCGCTCTTTATAGTCTTGGCGGTATTGATGGCATCCTTAGCGACCTCGGGCTCGAAACCATTAGAACTCGTAGGTGAGCCATCGGTGAAGAAGACGACGATCTTCTTGGCGTCCGCGCGTTTAGACGAAATGCCCTCAGCCAACTCCAAGCCATAGTCGGCCTGCGTGGCGCCAGCAGGGCTGATAGAGTTGACCGTACTCTTAAGGCTCTCCGCGCCATCGCCCTCGCAGAACGTCAGCCCCCTCATGATCTGCGAGTAGTTGTAGCCGTTTCTATCCTTACTGTTGCCGACCGCAGTGGACTTTGTGCCCGCAAACTTAACGATGGCAACCTTATGCTGCTTGGACGGATCTGTAATGCTTTCGTTTTGCGTTGCGATAGTGTCAATAAAGCTATTGGCGGCCTTCTTCAGCGCAGTGATACGCTTGGTACCGTCGCTTGCACTCATAGTCTTATCCATCGAGCCAGAAGCGTCCAGCACCAGCACGATGTCGAGGGGCTTGCCGGAAACCGTCGTATCGGATGTCGAAGAGATGGCTGACAGCGTGGTCAGGAAATCCGACTCTTCGTTTGCCGCGGTTTCCTTGACCGTCTTGTCGGTCCAGATTCGGCCGACGTTTTGAGTTGTTACTTCCTTGCCGTCATAGCCGCCGGCCCAGAACTTCCAGTAGTTGCTGGTATCGGGGTCGACGACCGTTTTTCCGGTCATGGCCGGTCCGTCCATTCCTGTGCTGGACCTGGCGTTGGCCTCGGGCAGCATGGCAAATGCTGCAGCCGGCAACACAAGCACTACGGCAAGTATCACCGCCAAGAGACCCCTCGTGTACTTACTCATCGCGTCTCCCTTCTCGCGGTCTCAGACCTTGCATCAGCCTAAAGTTACGGAATGAGACACAATTAGGGCAGGTGACACATGTTCCAGATTCGGTTTTGGGCGTGAGACAAATGTCTCACCAAAGTTGAGACACGAGGGTTTTCGCAGGAAAACGGGTGCGACTCGGAGCCATCAGGCAAAAATGATCCGTTTTCCTCCGTCCCCGGGGGATCAGTTGGTAACGCTTGCCACGAAACCGGCCCATCTACTACGTTTAACCCGATACCCCTGACCATAACCGTGTTTTACGAAGAACCGCAAGCGTTCTACCTGCGGTTTTCTTTTCGCATTTTTTGCCGTGGTTGAGGGTAGCCACCCAAACGTAGTAGATAGGCCCATTTCATGGCGAACGGGTCACGCGGATGTCCTCGCGAGGCCAAAATGATCCGTTTCCCTCTGTCCACGGGAGATCAAGGGCTGTTACGGATATGATGCCATTTCAAAACTATGCCGGATTACGGGGCTAAAGTCGGGACCCTCATCCATACCTCCATTTTTTGAAAAACGGCAGACTATCTACCTGCGGTTTTGTTTTTGCGATTTTCCGTATGGTCGGAGGTTCGCTATCTAGCCCCGTAATCCGGCATAGTTTTGTTCGCGGCAGCACAACAGCGCGTTCAAGCGCGGGGCCGGTGGGGCATTTTTGCCCCACCGGCCCCTATTCCTGCTCTGTTCCGGCGCTATGCCGGCTTGGTTTCTACTGTGGGAGTCTTGTCCACTGCGACTGGGGTGCGGGCGGTGTCCATGGTCAGGCAGTGCTTGGGACAGCTCTCGATGCACTCGCCGCACACCACGCAGGCATACGGGTCGATCGACCACGTTCCACCCTTGCGATCGACCGCGAGCGCGCCCGCCGGGCAACGCCGCGCGCACATGCCGCAGCAGATACACACATCCATGTCGTTGACGATATGCCCGCGCAAGCGCTCGGGCGCCGTCAGTTTCTCCTGCGGATAGCAAACCGTGACCGGCTGCTTGACCATAGAACCCAAGGCCGTCTTGGCGAATGTCAGTAAACTCATGCCGCGCCTACCTTTCCGTGCAGCTAATGCAGGGGTCGATGGTCAGGATGATCATGGGCACGTTGGCAAGGAGCACGCCCTGCAGCGCATGCGTCAGACCCGCCAGGTTCTGCGACGTCGGCGTGCGCACGCGAAAGCGGTCCAGGTTCTTGGTGCCGTTGCCGCGCACATAGTAGTATGCCTCGCCGCGCGGCTGCTCAATCACAACCTCGCCGCGCGCGCCGTCGGCCGGCGTGAGCTTGGTGCGCCCGCCGATACCGTCGTGCGGAATCTTGCCCACAAGCTCCTTAATGATGTCCATGGCCTGCGTGACCTCGGTACAGCGCACCTGGCAGCGGGCATAGCAGTCGCCATCGGTGGCAACGATGGGCTCAAACGCAGCCAGGTCCGCATAGGCACCGTCGCCAAACATGCGCACGTCGTAGTCCACGCCCGAGGCGCGACCGAACGGGCCGACCATCGAAAGCTCCAGCGCGTCTTTCTTGCTGATCACGCCCACGCCATGCAGGCGCTCGCCGCAGCTGTTGTCGTCCAAAAACGTATGCACCAGGGCCTCGTAGTCGGGGCGCATGGCATCGAGTGTCTGGACAATGCCGGCCAGCTCGGAGTCCTCGATATCGTGCTTAAGGCCGCCGATCTCGTTGATCGACAAAATCACGCGGCCGCCGCAAGTGCTCTCAAAAATCTTGAGAATCTGCTCGCGCAGGGTCCACGACCGATAGAACAGCGCCTCAAAACCAAAGGCGTCGGCGAGCAGGCCCAGCCACAGCAGATGCGAGTGAATGCGCGAAAGCTCGTGCAAAATGGTGCGGATATACTGCACGCGGCCGGGCACCTCGATGTCGAGCATGCGCTCGCAGGCGCTGGCATAGCCATAACTGTGGCCCACGGCGCAAATGCCGCAAATGCGCTCAGCGATGTAGCCAAACTGGTGCATGTCGCGCTTTTCGGTGAGCTTCTCGAGTCCGCGGTGCACAAAGCCGATCTGCGGAATTGCCTCGATGACGCGGTCGTCCTCGATCACCAGGTCCAGATGAAGCGGCTCGGGCAGCACCGGGTGCTGCGGACCAAACGGAATAACGGAGCGATGTGCCATAGACCTTACGCCTCCTTTTTCTGCTTGTCGCGGGCGGCCTTGGCGGCAAGCGCCGCACGGACCTTGGCCGCTTTCTCGGGATCCATGGCGGCGAGCTTTGCCTCCATCTCGGCAGCCTTGAGCGCGGCTTTCGCAGCAGCCTCATCGTGCTGAGCATCGGAGCCGGCAGCCGCAGCGGGCTGAGTGACAGCAGCGCCCGCGGCATCGCCAGCGCCCGCGGCACCCTCCTCCGCAGCGGCCGCGGCGGCAGCGGCCTTCTCGGCAGCGGCTTTGCGCGCCTTGGCCTCGGCGGCGGCACGAACCTTCATGGCCTTCTCGCGCGCGACCCTCACCTCGGGCGTGATAACGCTCATGGGTTCGGCAGTCGAGACCTGGTAGAAAAAGCCCTTAAAGTCGATCTGCATGTCGGTAATGGCAAGACCAAACAGGTCATGGGCCTCATTTTCAAACGGAAACACCGCGGGGTAATACGAGCTGATGGACGGAATCTCCTGGTACTGATTAATTCCCTCAACCACCAGGTTCTCGATCGCATAGCTGCCGTCCTGCGCAATATGCTCCTGAGCAGCACGAACGTTGATGAACGTATAGACCAAGCGATACGTGCCGTCGTCGACATTGCGCTCGGCGTGCATTTGCACAAAGCGCGCGCCGACGCCCTTGAGCGCCTGGACATGCGGCAGGAGCTCGTCGATCCCGACGGTGGTATAGATAGCCTTTTGCATTACTCGGTCTCCTTTGCAGCGGCGGGCGTCCCAGCAGGTGTGTCGCCAGCGGCGGGCGCGGCGGACTTCCCGGCAGGCGCGTCACCGGCAACGGCCCCAGCCCCGGTCCCCGCAGCCACAAACCCGTCCTCGCCCAGCTCAACGCCACCGTCCCAGGTAGCGGCGCCGCCCACGGTGAGCGGGTCGCCGCCGGCACGCATCACGGCTTCCTTCTGGTCCAGAATGCCGCACGCCTCAACGATGGCATCGATCACCGTCTCGGGGCGAATGGCGCACCCGGGCGCGTACACGTCCACGGGAATCGCGCGGTCCACGCCGCCGATCACGTTATAGGCATCGCGGAACACGCCGCCCGAGCACGCGCAGATGCCGCAGGCCACCACGCACTTGGGCTCGAGCATCTGGTTGTAGATCTGGCGCACGACGGGCAGGTTCTGGGCATTGACCGACCCCGTCACCAAAAAGATGTCCGCATGCTTGGGGTTGCCGGTATTGACCACGCCAAAGCGCTCCGCATCGAACAGTGGTGTGAGCGAGGCCAGCACCTCGATATCGCATCCGTTGCAGCTCGAGCCGTCGTAATGAATAACCCACGGCGAGCGCGACATTTTATGATCCATGGATGCCGCCTCCTAAATAAACACGTCGACGAGGATGGGCATAAGGTTGAGCAGGCCAAACACCAGCGCCACGCCCCAGCCGAGCTTAAAGCAGCTGCGCCAGGTGCTGCGGGCAAAGGTGTTGTCGATCAGCACCTCGACAAAATACGTCGCAGCCATCACGACCAGGGCTACGAACCAGCTCACCGGGTTGTCCCAAACAAAGAACATGCCCACCCACATCAAAAACAGTACGGTCTCGCACCAGTGCATAAGGGTCATCTTGGCCAGCGTGCCGCCGCTCATCTCGGTAGCGACGCCTTGGACGATCTCCTGATGCGCGTGATGCGAGTACGAAAGATCGAACGGCGACTTGCGCAGCTTGATGGTAAGCACCGCGAGCAGCGCAAGGAAAATGGGCGCGCTGTACACGATGATGGGGGCCGGCTGCCCCGTCACGGCAATGGAATCGAAGCTGTCGGTGGCAAGGTACAGGCCCACACTCATCAGCAAAACGGCGGGCTCGTAACTCATAACCTGCAGCAGCTCGCGGTCGGCGCCAACCTGGGCAAACGGACTTTGCGTCGAGGCGGACGCCAACACCACAAAGATCGCGGCGAGGGTAACCATGAAGGCGCACAGCAGCGTGTTGGAGCCCGATACAAAGATGCCGCCGCCTACCACGGTAAAGATGAGCGCGCACGCCATATAGGTATCGTCCATGGTGTTTACGCTGGCAGGGGCCTTGCGCAGCAGCTTGGCAACGTCGTAGAAGGGCTGCAGCAGGCGCGGGCCCACGCGGCCCTGCATGCGGGCGGACAGCTTGCGGTCAACGCCGTCGATCAGCCCACCAACCAAAGGCGCCAGCAGGGCAAACACCACGGTACCAATAAATATGCCCACGACGCCCGAACCTTCGAAATACTTGCCGCGCAGCACCGAGGGCGCGCTCATGGCAAGTCTCTCGGGCCCAATCCACGCGCAACACAGCAGCGCAAACAAGATAATGCTGCAGCACACGACGCTACCCGCGGGGCCGATACGCTTCTCGCCAAGGGCGTCCTCCGAGTACCAATTGCGCTTTTCGGCCTTCACCTCGTGTCCCATCGAGCCGCGGAAATGGCGATATTTGTCGGTTCCCACACCCGAAAGATATACGTTGACGTGCGGCTTGTTGCTCACGCGGAATGAAGTCAGCAGCACCACGGCGATAAACGCCACGATAACCACCATCAGATACATGGCGTCCTTGCCAATAACGTACGGCACGCGGCCAAACACCATGGCCAAGTAAGGCGACACCAGGCCGCTCGAGATAACCGGGAACGCCACGCAGCACAGAATCAGCAGCGCGGCGATGGTGTTGAGCGCCATCCATTCGGTCTTATGGACATTGACCTCAACGTTTTGGGCCGTGGGGTCGACGCCCGAAAGCTTGGCAAGCCACTTGCCCCAAAAATAGAACGTCGCGGCCGAGCCAAAGGCAAGCACCATGATCATGAGCACGTTGCCGGTCTGCGCAAACGCCACCAGGGCGCCCCACTTGGACACGAGCATGCCAAACGGCGCCACAAACATGCCCATGATGCCCAGCATCATCAGGCGCGTCAGGTGCGGCATGCGGCTGAACATACCGTCCATGTCCTCGATATCGCGGCTGCCGATATGATGCTCGGCCGTGCCCACGCACAGGAACAGCAGCGACTTGGCCACCGTGTGGAACAGGATCAGGAAGATGGCCGCCCATACGGCCTCGGGCGCGCCGACACCCAAGCAGGCACTGATGAGGCCCAAGTTGGAAATGGTGGAGTACGCGAGCACGCGTTTGGCATTGCTCTGCGAGATGGCCATGAGGGCAGCGAGCAAAAACGTGATGGCACCCACACTCGTGACCATAAAGCCGGTCACAGGATAGATGGCATAGAGCGGGCTCAGCTTGACCATCAGGAACACACCGGCTTTGACCATGGTTGACGAGTGCAGCAGGGCGCTCGTGGGCGTGGGGGCGACCATGGCACCCAGCAGCCAAGTGTGGAACGGCATCTGTGCGGCCTTGGTGAGTGCGGCGAGCGACAGCAGGATGACCGGCATCACCAGCAGCGCGGATTGCGCGGTTCCGGCGCCGGAAAGCTCGATCATACCCGAGATGGTCAGCGGCATGCCGTTAACGTGCAGATACATGAGTCCGGCCAAAAACGCGATGCCGCCCAGCATGTTGAGGACGATCTGGGTGAAGGCGTTCTTGATGGCCTCGGGCGTGCGCGTGTAGCCAATCATGAGGAACGAGCACACGGTGGTGATTTCCCAGCCGCAGAACAGCCACTCAAGGTTATCGCTCGTCACGATGACGAACATGGCCGAGAGGAACAGGAACATAAGCGCCAGGAACTGCGGGCGACGGTCGGGCGCGGTCTGCCCGCGCAGCGCAGCCTCGTGCTCGTCATGGGCCTGGAAGTCCTTCATATAACCCAAGGCATACACGCAGATTAGGCTGCCGACGATGCCGACGGCGAGCACCATGATCACGCTCATATAGTCCAGGTAGAGCGGCGTTGCCGTGACGGCTTCGGCCGCGGGCAACGTCATGGCTGCAAAGGCGAGCGAGCCCACCAGCTGGACTATGCCGAGCACCGTGGTGAGCGCGTTCCTATATTTGTACGCGTTGTACAGGATGACGGCGCACAGGATGACGTCGATGACGGAGCTGATGATCGAGAGCACATGCGAGGTGCCGGGGGCAACCTCAAAGCTCTGCGGACCCGTGCCAAAAAACATGACGGCGACTACAACTGTCACCGCCATAATAATGCCGGAGCCTATGAGCCCCACCGCATCGCGGGCGCGGTCACCGCGCGCGAGCAGCATGCCCAGCGCCGGTACCAGCGGAAACAGGGTAAGGAAATACAGTAGCGTCATACCATCACTCCCCCATGCAAAAACGCTGCAATTGTTTAACGTTATAGCTCAATTGAGGAGTAGCGGCGGCAGGTTTTCGGTCAACTGGGGAGTTTTAGGCGTACGGGGTAAGGAGTCTGTCCGCTTTGGAGCAGAGGAGTGACGTTTCCTTACCGCAGCGATGGGCGCGCAGGCACTGCGCGCGGTTTATTGGCCACTTTGGCGGATGTCCCGATAGGCTCGCGGCGGTCCGAAAAGTTGGCGCGGCAAGAAAAATGCGCCCCTGTGGGCGCACCATCCCGTTCGCTATTCCGCCTTTTTTACGCGCGGCTTGCGACCGCGCGGCTTATCGACCAGCGCAGATTCACCGCTCTCGCGATACTGGCGGCACCAGGCCTTAACCGAAGACTCGCTGGGAATCTTATACTTGATCATGGCCTCGCGAACCGTCAGACCGTTTTCCAGACGGTCCTTAACCACGGCGAGCTTTACGTCGTACGAATAGGTGTGATGACGAGCGCCCGCGTTGAGGACGGCGTCGGCACCGCCCACGGCATATGCGCGGGCCCACTGACGAGCCGTGGCCTGGGGAATGCCAAGCTTTGCGGCGAGGGCGCGGTGACCGACCCCTTCTTGGAGGATCTCGACGGCGCGCTGCCTAACCTCGGGCGCATGCGCGCGAGTCCTTGTTGCTTCTGACATCCCTGCCACTTCTTAGCCTTAACCGTTAATCTGCTTTCTTACGTGCATGTTAGATAGTAGCATTTTGCTGTTTGCTCAAAACAGTTAATTAAAATAGACGCAGCGTTATCTGGGCATTTGGCACCAATTTACGACATTTCTTTATCGATTATTTACGCTGGTAGCTGACTCGCAGCTAATCGTCATTCGCTTGTCACCAAAATTGACATCTCTTTATGTCCTTTGGTCTAGAGTGAATAATTATTAACCCCTCCCACAATAATTTTGAGCGGCCTGCAAGGCAGTAGATGTCCTCACTCCTCATGATTACCGCGCATCGTCATCCACCGAAGCAAAACAAAAAGGGCGGGACCTGCTGCGCTTGCAGACCCCGCCCCTGGTTGACACCCGATGGGACGCAGTCGGGCGAGGCGGATCCGTGCTACCGCCCCGCCTGGCCGCGAAGTTAGCTACAGCTCGTTGGCCGCGTGATATGCCGTGCGAATGGCGCTCGCAATATCGGCGGTGCGCTCGCCCGAGCAGTCGCCCACACAGGTCACGGGCACCGTCACGCCGTCCAGGTCAAACGTGATGGCCTTGGAGCCCACGGCCATCACCACGTAATCGCAGGCGATCTTCACCGGCTCCTCGGCGCCGTCCTCAGCGGTATGAACAGCCTCCACGCCCTCGTCGGTAATGGCGGTCAGGCGGGTCTTCACGTGCTGCTCCACGTTGTGCTCTGCAAAGTCGCTCATAATCAGCGGCAGAATGGTCTCGGACTCGCCCGCGGCAATCTTGTCGAGCATCTCTACGATCGCCACCTCGCAGCCGTGCTGCAGCAGATACTCGGCAGTCTCGGTGCCCACCAGGCCACCGCCAATGACGGCGACGCGGCCCGCAAGCTCCACCTTGCCGGCCAGCACGTCCCAGCTCGAGACGACCTTGTCCGAATCGGCACCCGGAACGGGGATGACCACGTCGTGCGCGCCCGCAGCCACAATCGCGGCGTCGGCGGCATTGAGGTCCTCAGCGGTAGCGACATGGTTGAGCTCAACCTTCACGCCCAGGCCAGGCAAAATCTTCTCGTAATACTCGACCGAGCGCATGATCTCGTCCTTGCGCGGAGGCGCGGCTGCCAGCACAATCTGGCCGCCCAGATGATCGCTCGCCTCGTAGACGGTCACATCGTAGCCGCGCTTGGCCGCCACGCGCGCGGCCTCCAGGCCGGCAATACCGCCGCCCACCACGGCGATCTTCTTGTCGCCCTGGCCCGGCTTGATGGCGATGGTGGCCTCGTCACCGTTCTCGGCATTGAGCACACACGAGATGTACTTGCGGTTTTGAATCGCGTCGACGCAGCCCTTGTTGCAGTTGAGGCACTCGCGGATGGGCTCGCCCGTGGCGGCCTTCAGCGCAATGTCGGGGTCGCACATGAGCGAGCGACCATAGGCGATGATGTCGGCCGCGCCGTCTTCCAGAATCTTCTCGCCGGCCTCGACCGAAACCACGCGGCCGACGGTTGCCACCGGCACGGAGACCAGGGCCTTGACGCGCTCGGCCACGGGCAGCGTCCAGTTGTAGGGCATGGCGCCCATGGGCGGAATGGTGTCACCCATGTTGCCGGTGTGGTTTGCCTGCGCGACCTGGATCATATCGATGCCCGCGCCCTCGAGCAGCTTGGCAAACTCGCAGGCCTCGTCGGGCTGCAGGCCGCCCTTGCCGCGCGGCGTGCCGTCGGGATTCTCCATGATCACGGGGAGCTTGTACTCCACCATCAGCTGCGGCGCGGCCTCCTTAATGGCGGCGACGACCTCCAGCGCATAGCGAACACGGTTCTCGAACGAACCACCGTACTCATCGGTGCGCTGGTTGAGGATGGCCGAGCACAGCGAACCCACCAGACGGTCGCCGTGGACCTCGATGGCGTCGATGCCGGCCTGCTGCGCGCGAGCGGCCGAGGCGGCGATGGCCTCCTTGATCTGGGTGAGCTGCTCCACGCTCGCCTCGTTGACAAAGTGCTGCATGTCGTGGTGCAGCTTGGCGTATGCCTGCTTGCGAATCTCGTTGGACTCGGCCATCTTGGCGGCAAAGGTCTCCTCATCGCCGGCGGCCTTGGCCTCCTGCGCGGCCTTGGCGGCAGTCATGGAGCCCATGACCATGCGGCCGACGCCGGGCACGTCGTACTCGGGGTGGAACAGCTGCAGCGCAACCTTGGCGCCGTGCTTGTGGACGGCGTCGGCCAGCGCCTTAAACGTGGGGATCTGGGCGTCGGTCGCCAGCTTGGGCGTGGGGCTCGCGGTCATGACGGGAGCAACGTCGCCGATGACGATGTAGCTCACGCCGCCACGGGCCAAGCGCTCGTAAAAAGCCAGGCTGCGCTCGCCGATGGAACCGTCGCGCTCCTCGTAGCCGGTGGTCAGCGGCGGAAACATAATGCGGTTCTTGAGCTCAAGGGGGCCAACCGTAATGGGCTGGAGCAGCTTGGATGCAGGTGCGGTCATGGACATTCCTCTCTTGTAGGCGCGGCGGCGATGATGCCGCGTAGTTGTCTAGAGGATATGGCATGGGAATACAACAGCGCAACGGAAATCGGCGGATAACAGGTAGTGGCAGGTGGATGGGGCGGGGCGGCCCGTCGGTTTGTCTCGATCTGTAACAGTTACGCGGCAAAATCCGTCCCTCGTGTTACAGATTTAGACAAACACGACCCAGCCCACCGGTATATCTCGATCTGTAACACCTAGCCGCCCAAATCGGGTCTAGATGTTACAGATCGAGATTTTGTTTGAGAGGCCGAGAATTGAACCGAAAACACAGTCCCGGAATAACAAAAAAGCTCGCCGGCCAGGCCGACGAGCTGCAAGTTCTTGGTCGCGGGGGCAGGATTTGAACCTACGACCTCCGGGTTATGAGCCCGGCGAGCTACCAGACTGCTCCACCCCGCAATGTCTGGGCGCCTCATGTGCGCAAGAAAGAATATTACGCGGGAGTTCGGTAAACGGCAAGGAAAATCTCGTAGAGCATAATTCCTTCATATTTAAACCCCTCAGCCCCTATCACCGTAAACGAATCGCAGCCGAGCGCCGTCGACGGCACGTATACAATGGTGCGCGTCCTTTTATGCCGACACCGGGAGTAGACATGCTGCTCGCTATCGATATGGGTAACACACAGACGGCCATGGGCCTGTTTGACGGAGACGAGCTGGTGCAGTCGTGGCGCATGCCCACCGACCGCTCTTATACCGCCGACGAGATCCATGTGCGCCTGATGGGTTTCTTTAAGATGTACGGCCTTTCGCTCGACGCGGTCGACGCGATCGCCTTTGCGGGCGTGGTGCCGCAGCTCTCGCGCGAATGGCACGCCGTGGCCGACCGCATTGCCGCAGACGCCATCGTCATCGGACCGCAGACGGCCGCGGTGACCAAGCTGCGCGCGGCGCGTCCCCAGGCCGTAGGTGCCGACCGCGTCGCTAACGCCGTTGCGGCCGAAACTTTCTACGGCGCGCCGGCAATCGTGGTGGACTTTGGCACCGCGACCAATATCGACGTCATCGATGAGGACGGTTATTACATTGGTGGAGCGATTGCGCCGGGCATCCGCATTTCGATGGACGCGCTCGCCGTCCGAGCCGCCAAGCTCGCCAGCGTTCCGCTCGAGGCGCCCGAGCACGCCATCGGCCGCGATACCGAGGAGTGCATCAAGGTCGGCGCCGTAACGGGCGCCGCCGCCATGGCTGAGGGCCTGGTCGCGCGCATGAAGCGCGAGCTGGGCCGCGAGGATGCCACCGTTATCGCCACGGGCGGTCTCGCCAGCATCGTCGCCGATTCGACCGATGCCTTCGACGTGGTCGACGGACAGCTCACCATCAAGGGTATCTGCGAAATCTACCGCCGCATGCAGAAGCTGGGGTAGGCTCCGGCGAAGCCGAGACGCTACAGACCGCGAATCCGCACGGCCTCGGGCGGAAACTCCTGCTCGCCGGCGTCGGTCTTAATGGTCGCGCGACCCCAGATGTCCAGGCCCGCAAACACACCGACCGCAAGCGGCAAACCGTTGGGCGACACCGCCGCAACTTGGCGGCCCAGCAGCGGCACCATGTCGAAGTACTCGCCCAGCACGGGAGCCAGCGGCCCTGCGGCGCCCTGCGGCGTGTTGGCAACAACCGCCCAGGCGTCCACGCGGGCCAGCACGGCGGCGGCCAGCGCCTCGACCAGCGCTTCGTCAGCCACGTCCACACCAAGCTCGCTCAACGCCGCACGTTCAATATCCACCGTCACGGCGCCGAACATGCCCGCAGCACCGGCACCGCCGTTGACGGCGACGCGCGCGAACGACGTCTCGAACGCGGGTGCACCGCACACGATATCGCTCGGCCACTGGATACCCACCTTACCGGCAAGGCCCAAACCCGGCGTCGAAGCCGTGCCCACAAGCGCGTCCATCATGCCCATCGCGGCCACAAACGGCAGGCCGTGGAAGGCATGCATATTCACATCCGGGCGCACGACCAGCGAAAACGTCAACGACGCCTCGCCCGCGCTCCAAGCGCACCAGCCCGCGGACACGCCCTCGCGGCCTGCGCCACGCGCCGCGTCGAGCTCGGTGCCGGCGGCAACAGCATTCATCTCGATCATCTACATACGCCCCAATTCGCCCACGATATGGCCCACGCGATCCTCGGGCTCCTTGACCTCGACGCCGTTGTAGCGGAAGAACCGCGCCGGGTCGTGCATCAGGTCCTCGAGCGGCACCAGCACAAAATCGCGCTCGCCGATCAGCGGATGCGGCAGGCGCAGCTTTTTGCCGCCGTGGGTCTCGCCGTCCATCCACAGCAGGTCCAGGTCGATGGTGCGCGGACCGTTGGCCTTGGCCTTTTTGGAGCGGTCGCGCCCCAGCTCGGCCTCGATCTTCATGAGCTCGTCGAGCAGCACCAACGGCGCCAGCTCGGTCTTGATCTCGATGACGGCGTTGGCAAACGCGTCCTGGCGCGTCTCGTAGGCAGGCTCGCTCTCGTAGATCTTGGAGGAGTTGGACACGCAGGTGAGTGGAATCTCGGCGATCATCTCGCGTGCGGCGCGGATGTTGTCGCAGCGATGCCCCAGGTTGGAGCCCACTGCCACAAACGCGCGGCGCGGCTGCGGCTTGGCAACCGCCCAGTAACCGTTCAGGAACTGCGCAAAACCCGCGGCGTCGTGCACGCGCACGATGTTGGCACCGGCCTGGATGGCGCCCAGGCACACGCCAAACGTAGCGGCATCGCGCTCGGCGGTCTCGGTCACGCCCGAGACGGCGCCCACAAAGCGCTTGCGCGACACGGCACACATGAGCGGATAGCCCAGTGACGCCATCTTGGCAGTCTCGCGCTGGATGACGATGTCCTCGTTAGCCGACTTACCAAAGCCCGGGCCAGGATCGATGCAGATGCGGTCGCGCGACACGCCGGCATGGATGAGCGTGCGGGCCTGGTCGGACAGAAAGCCCATGACGCGGCGCATGATGGGCGCCGAATCGGGCAGGGTGAAGCGGCGGAGCTGCGAGGTGGGCACGTAGGCTTCCTCGCGGCGGGCGCTGCGGCGCATCATGGCGGCCAGGCGGTCATTGGACTCCGATGCGGCCTCGGTGGCTGCGGGCGTGGCCTCGGGCGCGGGCGCGACGGTCTCGGCGGCAGTAGCCTGCTCGGCGGCCGGCGTCTCCTGCTCGTTTGAAGGCTCGGACGTGGGCTCCGGTTCGCCAAACGGCAACGAGGGCTGCACCACGCCGCCCGGAAGCTTGGCCTCCGGCTTAGGCTCGCCCAGCAACTTGCCGCGACGGCGGCGAGCCGGCTTCTCGGCCTCACGCGCGGCCTCGGCAGCCGCCTCGCGCGCCTTCTCGGCAACAAACGCCGCTGCCGTGGTATCGAGCTGCACCGTTGCGTGCGTGCGTGCGGGCGCGGCGACCTCGCCGGCATGCATCACGATGACGCCGCAGGTGCTCGTCTTAACGAACTCGACCATCTTGGGATCAGTGAAGCCCGTCACGTCGTTGACGATCGAGGCGCCGCAGCGCACGGCCGCCTTGGCAACCGCCACATGACGCGTGTCGATCGAGACGATGGCGCCCTCCTTGGCCAGCGCGCGCACCACGGGCAGCACGCGGCGAGCCTCCTCGTCGGGGTTGACCGGGGTAAAGCCAGGGCGCGTGGACTCGCCGCCCACGTCGATGATGTCGGCGCCGGCGTCGAGCATCGCCAGGCCGTACTCGATGGCGGCATCGGGGTCGAAGTGCTCCCCGCCATCGCTAAACGAATCGGGCGTCACGTTGAGGACGCCCATGATGCGCGGACGGTCAAAGCTGAGCTCGTACTTTCCGCACCGCCATGTCTTGCTGTCGTTCGCCATGAACATCCTCCTAAAATGCCCACGCCGCCGAGCTTGGGGGGCTGGCGGCGGGGTCGCTTTGCACTCAGTCTTTCTATTGTATCCGCGCACACGGGCTAGAACGCAAACGCGGCAGCGATGTCGCAAGAAATCAGCAGGTCGGCATTTGCATCCTGATCGGTGGGAGCAAGGTTGCATATGGCCAGCGTATCGCCGGTAAAGTATCGCGTAAGGCCTGCCGCCGGATACACCACGAGCGAGGTCCCGCCCACAATGAGGGCATCGGCCGCGGCGATGGCGGCAACGGCACCGGTCAACACATGCTCGTCGAGCGGCTCTTCGTAGAGCACAACATCGGGCTTGATGCGGCCGCCGCACGCGGGGCACGCAGGCACGCCCACGGCGTCCTCGTGCTCGCGCGAGCAAATCCACTCGGCGCTATAGACCGCGCCGCACGACTGGCAAATGTTGCGATGGACCGATCCGTGCAGCTCGAACACGCGCTGTGAGCCCGCCATCTGATGCAAGCCGTCGATGTTTTGCGTCACCACGGCATCAAGCTTACCGGCGCGCTCCAGCTCGGCCAGCTTGGTGTGGCAACGGTTGGGCTTGGCGTTAAGCGCGATCATCTTGGTGCGGTAAAAGTCGAAGAACTCGGCCGGATGCGCCTCGTAAAAGCTATGCGAGAGCATGGTCTCGGGCGGATAGGCAAACTGCTGGTGATACAGGCCGTCCACGCTGCGGAAATCGGGGATGCCACTTGCCGTGGAAACACCCGCGCCGCCAAAGAAGACCGCGCGCTTGTGGGTGCCGAACAGCTCCGCCAGCGCGGCGGAGGCCTGCTTGGGATCCGTTATTGCCTGCGTCATATGAGTCCTCCGTCCTTGTTAGTCGGGCAGCGTCGGGCGACGTCCCAGCATGCGGCCTTTGGGTCAGCACGCGCGGCGCCCACCACCGCCCCTGTTGCGCTAATCTTAAGCCTGCCAACCCCGTCGAAAGGACACCATGCCTCAGACTTACACTTTCGCCTCGTGGAACGTCAACGGCCTACGCGCCGTGCTCAAAAAGGACCCGAGCTTTATCCAGATCGCGCAAGAACTCGACGTCGATATCTTGGCGCTGCAGGAGACCAAGCTGCAGGAGGGGCAGGTCGATATTGACCTGCCCGGCTATCATCAAACCTGGAGCTATGCCGAGCGCAAAGGCTATTCGGGCACTGCGGTCTTTAGCCGCCAGGAACCGCTGCGCGTATTGCGCGCCGACGCGCTGCTGCCTTATGCCGGCGAGGGCGAGGCGGCCGAGCTCGTCGCCCAAGCCGCAACCGAGGGCCGCGTCTGCACGCTCGAGTTCGACAAGTTTTGGTTTGTCGACGTCTACACGCCCAATGCCCAAAACGAGCTCGCGCGCATTGATGTACGCATGGCCTGGGACGATGCCTATCGCGGCTTTTTGAGCGCGCTTGAGCGCGAAACCGGCAAGCCCGTCGTAACCTGTGGCGACTTTAACGTGGCGCACGAGGAGATCGACCTTAAGAACCCCAAGTCCAACCGCGGCAACGCCGGCTTTTCGGACGAGGAGCGCGGCAAGTTTACCGAGCTGCTCAACGCCGGGTTTACCGATACCTGGCGTGCGGCAAACCCCGACGTCGAGGGC
>CBCSLZ010000014.1:0-61452 GCA_965141245.1 uncultured Collinsella sp. | reverse complement strand
AACCCTGGACCTTGGGATTAAGAGTCCCCTGCTCTACCAACTGAGCTAACGACCCAAAGCTAAAGTCCGTTGTGGCGGACTTTAGAAGAGATATCGTGTGGTGGGCCGTCAGGGGGTCGAACCCTGGACCTTGGGATTAAGAGTCCCCTGCTCTACCAACTGAGCTAACGACCCGATATCAACACGAAGCAAGAACTGGGGTGGGTAAAGGGACTCGAACCCTCGACCTACGGGACCACAACCCGTCGCTCTAGCCAACTGAGCTACACCCACCGTGTCCTGTGCGCTTCGCGCTCGACTATTATTGCAAGGAACGCCACGCGATGCAAGCCCCAATTTTCAAGAATTTTGAAAAGAGTTTTTCGAGACCATTTCGAGCAAATCCCACCGGTTCCATAGGAGTAAACTTGCCCCACTGCAAATGCTCGAAAGGACCGGCATGAAAGAACTCTCCAACCGTACGGCAACGTTTACCGATTCCGTCATCCGCCGTATGACGCGCATCTCCAACAAGTATGGCGCCGTCAACCTGTCGCAGGGCTTCCCTGACTTCGATCCCCCAGCGCAGTTGCTCGATAGCCTCAGCACCATCGCCAGCGACCCCAAGCCGCTCTATCACCAGTACTCCATCACCTGGGGCTCCCAGGCCATGCGCGAGGCGCTCGCCGCCAAACAGGTGCACTTTATGGGCATGCCGGTGAACCCCAACGAGAATATCGTAGTCACCTGCGGCTCCACCGAGGCCATGATGGCCGCCATGATGACGGTCACGAACCCCGGCGACAAGGTCGTCATCTTCTCGCCGTTCTACGAGAACTACGGCGCCGACACGATCCTTTCGGGTGCCGAGCCCATCTACGTGCCGCTCAACCCGCCCACATTCGACTTTGACCGCGAGGTGCTCGAGGCGGCCTTCCGCGACAACGATCCCAAGGCCATCGTCCTGTGCAACCCTTCCAACCCCTGTGGCAAGGTCTTTACGCGCGAGGAGCTCACCTTTATCGCCGACCTCTGCAAAAAGTACGACGCCTACTGCATCACCGACGAGGTATACGAGCACATCGTCTACGCGCCCCACGAGCACGTCTATATGGCCACGCTGCCCGGCATGTTCGAGCGCACCATCAGCTGCAGTTCGCTGTCTAAGACGTACTCCATCACCGGCTGGCGTCTGGGCTACACCATTGCCCCGGCCCAGATCACCGAGCGCATCAAGAAGGTCCACGACTTCCTCACCGTGGGTGCCGCCGCCCCCCTGCAGGAAGCTGTCGTCACCGCCCTCAACTTCGACGACAGCTATTACCAGGAGGTCCTCGACCTCTACACCGCCAAGCGCGACCTGTTCTGCCAGGGGCTCGATAGCATCGGTCTTGAGCACAACGTGCCGCAGGGCGCTTACTACGTCATGATGGACATCTCTGAGTTTGGCTATGACAGCGACCTCGAATTCTGCGAGGATCTCGCGTCTAAGGTGGGCGTGGGCGCCGTGCCCGGCTCGAGCTTCTTCCGCGAGCCCGTCAACCATCTGATTCGTTTCCATTTTGCCAAGCGGGACGAGACGCTTAACGCGGCACTGGAGAACCTCAAGTCGCTACGTGATAAAATCAAGCCGCGCGGGTAAGGACGGCCCGGCAACTAAAGCAACCAAAGAAGCCCCGCACCGCCCGCCACGTTGCGAGGCTTCTTTTTATAGCGCTTTCTTAAATGGTTTAGAGCCCTATACTTTAGTCACGGAGCAACTCGTCCCAGAGAGAGGAATACTATGGCAGAACAGCAGCTTATCGGAGCGCTCGAGGCCGGCGGCACCAAGATGGTCTGCGCCACGGGCTATGCAGACGGTACGGTCCTGGAGCGTGAGCAGATCGCGACCACGACCCCGCAGGAGACCGTTGAGGCCGTCAATGCATGGTTTGCCGACAAGGGCATCGCCGCACTGGGCATCGGCGCCTTTGGCCCCACCGCAGTCAACCCCGCTTCGCCCCAATACGGCAAGATCCTGGAGACGCCCAAAACGGCATGGCGCTACTTTGACCTGCTGGGCACCATCCAAAACGAGCTCAATATCCCCTGTGGCTACGACACCGACGTCAACGTCGCCTGCCTGGGCGAGGTCACCTTTGGTTGCGCCCAGGGCCTCACGGACGTGGTCTACCTGACCATCGGTACCGGTGTGGGCGCCGGCGTGCTCTCAGGCGGTAAGCTCGTGCACGGCATGATGCATCCCGAGGCCGGCCACATCCTGGTCACGCGCGACCCGCGCGACACCATTGGCGAGCACAGCGCCTGCCCCTTCCACGACAACTGCCTCGAGGGCCTCATCGCAGGTCCCGGCGTCAAAAAGCGCTGGGATGGCAAGAGCGCCGGAGACATGGCCGATGACCCGGAGGCCATGGACCTGCTCGCCGGTTATCTGGCACAGGCGCTCATGACCTACACGCTGTGCTACGCGCCGCAAAAGATCATCATCGGTGGCGGCGTGTCCGACCACACCCCCATCGTGCCGCTCGCGCGCAAGAAGTGCGCCGAGATGCTCAACGGCTATATCGTCACGCCCGAGGTCAACGACATCGACACCTATATTGTCAACAATAGCCTTGAGGGCAAGCAGGGCATCATGGGCTGCCTGGCCCTGGGCGCACAGGCGCTTCAGTAGCAGACGCACCCACAGGGCGTGGCGCGCCCGGCAAATCCGACCTACGGAACGACGCCACCACGCCTCATATAAGCCCTCCAATAAAAAAGGCCGCCTAGGACCAAACATACGTCCTAGGCGGCCTTTTTGGCGCACATCAGCGACCGTAAGAGATATCGGAGCACAACGCCCGTTGCCGCTCCACAGCAGTCGATCAACACATCGGTGATCATGCCGGCGCGTCCCGGCACAAAGAGCTGAATCGTCTCGTCGATCGAGGGAATCAGCAGCAGGAACACCGCCGTGGGCAGCAGCACGTCAAAGGTGCGCCGGCCCTCAAAATCAAAGGCGTGCGTTGCCAAGATGCCGAGCACCATATACTCGGTAAAATGCGCGCACTTGCGAACAACAAAGTTGGTCACCCATTCATATGGAAGTCCCACGCCGTGCAGGAAACCGCGGATAGCTTCCATGACCGTTAGGCTCAGCGAGCCCGACCCCGAGCCGGGAACCAGCGAATTGCCCCAGATCAAGAGCGCCATCAGACAGGTAACAACCGCCCATTTTCGATTGATCTTAACCATGCAGAAGTTATGCCTCCGCGCGGAGCGGCGCGAAGCTGGCGGTACCGCCCTCGATAACGCTCAGATAAGCACGGCCCGTACGCTTGGCGGTAGAGGACTGCAGGCGCTCGATCTCTTCCTCGAGGATCTGATTGACGCGCTCGTGACGACGGTTTTCCATAATGCCGGCGGCAATAGCCTCGGCCCGCTCGATGCTCTCGCGCGAGATACGAGCAGTATCCTCGGGGAACACAGCGCTGTGACGGCCGACATAGGCGGGGGCAGCTGGCTGAGGGGCAGCGACGGGAGCGGGGGCTGCAACAGGAGCAGGCTCGTCAATCTCATCCAGAATCGCGGTGGCGGCGGCCCACATGCCCTCGTGGCCCGAGTAATCGGCCATGGGGACATCAACCTCGAGCGAGGCATCTGGAAGGTCGCCGGTGTCGATGCGATCTTGGGCATCAATCGATGCGGTGATGGCTGCAGGCTCATCGAGGTCATCGAGATCGATGTCCGCGGCACCGGAGATGATAGGCATGCTGGCGAGGTTTGCATTGTACGGCGCAGCCTCAGCCGCCTGCTGCTGGGCAGGAGCGCCCCACAACGAGCTTTCGGCGGCACGGCGGGCGGCAACGGCCTCCTCGTCTGCAGTCATGGCTTCATCAACGTACGAATTGTCAGCAGAAGCGTTCGCGTCCGCCGAGGTAGCGCTGTAGGCGTTATTGGCTGCCGCGTTGGCGACGAGTGCCACGAAAGCCGCCGTGCTGCCCGCAGGGGCGGCCTGGGAGCCAGACACGGCGCGTGCCGCGGCGGCGATGTCGTCGCGATTGAAGGAGCCGGTCTGCCCGCCGTTGGTGAGCTCGTCGATGGCGACTTGATAGACGTCGCGCGAGTGTGCAGGGTCGCAGCTCACCGGCGAATCGTCGTCGAGCATACTGTCGATCATGGACCAAGCCTCGTCCTCGTCCATAGCATCTGCGGCTCGAGCGATGGTAGGGACACCATCATCGGCATGACGGCGCTGGAACGCACCAGTCAGGCCGGAAAGGAATGCCGAGGTAGACTGCTCCGCCTGAGTCTGAGAAGCAGAAGCCGCAGCGTAAGGAGTCGCATCCTGCTGCTGGGCTGGAATCGAGGCGGTCTTGAACTCGCTTTGATGCTGATTGAGATTGGCGGCACCGCCCTTGGCATCAGGCTGGAACAGACGCTCTTCACGCTGCGCACGGTACTCGGAGATACCCAGCGAGGCGGCATAGATACCCACGCCCGCCACCGCGCCCACGGCGAAGGGAACCGCACCCGCCACGACCGTCTCGTTCACCGACGAAAACGGCAGCGTCGCGGCATACATAACCACGGGAGCGGCAAGGCCGATCCCGCACGAAAGTCCGGCAAGGACTGCTCGTTGTGTTGCATCAGAAGAAGCCATGAGCTCTCCCCATCTTCCAGCACCCAAATCGCATCATTCAGTTGGCTGCGCGAGAGAAGATGAAGCGGGGCTATGCCCCAAAGCAACGGTATATGGTTCGTTTCATCTGCGTTTTCCGTCGCGAAGCTTAAAAGCTATTATGCGAAACCGCCCTGTCGATTGCAAGCGACGATGTCGGATTGAAACGGGAATCCTGCTGCTTGCCAGTCTTATGGTCAAAAATAAGTGCGGAGCGGCGATATGGAAAAGGGCCGAGGCGCAAGCCCCGACCCTTTATCGCATTGATGACTATCGCTGCGCGTGGATGACAACCTAGAACGTCTGCTCGTAGTCGCTGTGCTTTTTGGCCGAACGCACCAGGAACTCCTGGTTGGTGTTGGTGCCCTTAAGACCCTTGATAAACGATGCGGCTGCGCGCTCGGTGTTGTTCATGCCGGCAAGAATGCGACGCAGACCAAAGACAAACGGACGCATCTGCTCGTCAACCAACAGGTCCTCGTTACGCGTACCGGAGGCAACGGGGTCGATAGCCGGGAAGATGCGGCGGTCGGCCAGTTCGCGGTCGAGCTTAAGCTCCATGTTGCCGGTGCCCTTGAACTCCTCAAAGATGACCTCGTCCATCTTGGAACCAGTGTCGATGAGAGCAGAGGCCAGGATGGTGAGCGAACCACCGTTCTCGATATTACGGGCTGCGCCCAGGAAGCGCTTGGGCGGATACAGTGCCGCCGAATCGACGCCGCCCGAAAGGATGCGGCCTGAGGCGGGCGCCGCCAAGTTGTAGGCGCGGGCAAGACGCGTGATGGAGTCGAGCACCACCACAACATCGCCGCCCAGCTCCACGATGCGCTTGGCGCGCTCGATGACGAGCTCTGCCACACGAGTGTGGTTGTCGGCGGGCATATCGAAGGTCGACGCCACAACCTCGCCCTTGATGGAACGCTGCATATCGGTAACCTCTTCGGGGCGCTCGTCGACGAGCAGGCAGATGAGGTGCACCTCGGGGTTGTTAATCGAGATAGACTGGCAGATCTTCTTGAGGATTGTGGTCTTGCCGGCCTTGGGCGGGGACACGATCAGGCCACGCTGACCCTTGCCGATCGGCGACACGATGTCGATGGCGCGACCGGTAATGGAGTCCTTGCCGTGCTCCATGCGCAGCGGCTCGTTGGGATAGACCGGGGTAAGGTCGCCGAACTTGGGGCGATTGCGAATCTGCTCGGGGTCCAGACCGTTGACGGTCGTGATTTTGGCGAGGCCGGCGCGCTTGTCGCCGCCGCGCGAAGGACGAAGCGAGCCCTCGATGACGTCGCCCGTGCGCAGACGCGCGGAGCGGATGAGGTAGGCGGGGACGAAGGCGTCGTCGTTGGACTTCATGTAACCGTGGGCATGGATGATACCGGAGCTGTCCGGACGAATCTGCAGGATGCCCTTGATGTCGCGGAAGCCCTCGGCCTTTGCGGCAGTGATGTAGATCTCCTCGACGAGCTCGGCCTTCTTCTTGCCGGTCGTCTCAATCTCGAACTCCTTGGCCTTCTCGCGCAGCTCGGCGACCTTCATGGCCGCGAGTTCCTCGCGCGAAAGCGTGGGCTCGCTGGGGGCGGCGTTGCGCTCCTTGTTGCGCTGTTTGCGATCGCGCTGGCGGTTGCGACGGTCGTTGTTGCGCTCGTCCTTGCGGTCGTTGCGCTCGTCGTTACGCTTGTGCTGGCGACGGTTGGAGCGAGCGCCGTCTTCGGCCTCGGCGGGCGCGGCACCATCAGTTGCGGCGGCGTCGGCATTGGCCGAAGCGGCGCCATTGGCCTCGGCGCCGGAATCGACCTGTGCTTCGACATCAGCCTGCTGCTCGGACGCCTTGGCCTTAGCGGACTTCTTACGACCGCGCTTGGGCTTCTCGGACGCAGACTGTTCGACGTCTTGGGGCTCGGCGGCATCAAACGATGCATCGGCGGTCGTCTCGGCGGAATCCTCGGACGCACCCTTCTTGGCAGCCTTGGCCTTGGACGTGCGCTTAGCAGCAGTACGATGGCTGCGACCAGGACGGACGTCGGCGGGCTCGACATCGGCGGGAGCGGCCTCGGAAGTCGTAGCATCCTGGACGGGTGCATCGGCAGCGGTTGCAGACTCGGCGGTCGCCGCAGCATCCCGAGCGGCTGCAGCTGCGGCTGCGGCTTTCTCTGCCTCGACGAAGGCTTTGGGCTTGCGACCGCGACGGTGCGGGCGCAAAGCCGGATCGACAACGGGAACTTCGCTGGCCTCGACAGACGCAGCGTGCTCAGCAGGCGATGCGCCCTCCCCTGCCGTGGAACGGACCGAAGCCTCAGTGAGCTCGGGGGTTACCTGTTCAGCAACCTGCTCGGCCTTAACAGCCGTGCGACGGCGTGTGCGCGTTGCCGGCTTCTCGGGCGGCAGGTCGGCGGCAGGGGTCTCGGGCACAGACGGAGCTGCAAGCTCGGCCAGAGCCGCGGCCTCGCGCTCGGCAGCACGACGGCGGGCGCGCACCACCTGAGCCTCGCTAATCTGCGCCAACGCACGTGCCTGCGCGACCTCATCGGAAATCGACGCCGAGGAGTCAGCTGCAACGGTGCGCTTGGCGCGCGTCGTGCGCGTGGTACGGCGCTTGGGCTTGGTGACCTCCTCGCCGTCAGCGGCAGGCTTGGCCGTGCGGCGCATGCGCTTGGGCTTTGCCGGAGCAGCCTCCTCACCAGTTGCAGGCACGGCCTTCTCAGCCGCTACAGGCTTAGGCGTCTCAGGAGCCGAGACTTGCGCGGGCGCCGCAACCTGGTCCGACGCAACCGGTGCAGCGGGAGCGGCCTGCGTCGTCGTTATTTCGTTTTCTTGCTGTTGATCAGACACAGTGTTTGCTCAACTTTCTTTTCAAGCCCTGTGATCACATGCTCCCTGCATAAACCTTCAGGGCGGCTAAACAGTCTAGCTCCGTCAAATACCGACGGACATCATTGATCTGTATCGAGATATTTGCGTCATATACGCAGCGTTAGTGTAACACAACCGCCGCCACCTGCAACTTAGTCATTGGGGACGTTCTTAAACGACTAGTCAAAAGGGACACTCTTCCCCTAAGGCGCCTCGAAATGGAGCGACTAGGGAGCAAATCCGTGGCGTCGGGATTCGCCGCGCCACGAAACGCGCCTATCTAATACGCTTGCCCCCGGACCCCTGACCATACCCTTGTTTTATCAAAAACAGCAAGTCCGCTACCTGCGGTTTTAATATCGAACTTTACGGCACGGTTCGGGGTATGCGACAAAACGTAGGAGATGGGCACGATTCGCGGCGGACGGGTCCGCGCCACCCCTCCGCGAGACAAAAATGATCCATTTTCCTCCGTCCCCAAGGGACAATTTTCAAAACTACGCCGGATTACGGGGCCAGAATGCTGCAAGCCAACCATACCCTGCATTTTCAAGAAACAATAAGCCATCTAACTGCGGGTTTAATTTTACTATTGGCACCATGGTCGCCAGTTGGCGATTCAGCCCCGTAAACCGGTATAGTTGCGATTTGGTAGCATTTCTCAGCAAACCAAATAGTCTAGCCAAACGCAAAAAGCCCGACCTCCGTGAGATCGGGCTTTCAAGGCTCAGTTAAACCAAACCTGCGCGGTCAAATGACCCGTAGCTTACATCTGCTCGGGAGCGGAGACACCAACAAGGGTGAGCACCAGGGCGAGCGTCACGCGGACGGCGTCGCAAGCGGCCAGACGGGCGCGCGAAAGCTCGGGGTCGACGGGACGACCCTCGCTCGGCAGAACCTGGCAGGCAGCGTAGAAGCTGTGGAAGTCGCCGGCGAGTTCCTCGGCAAAGTGCGTCAGACGGAACGGGGCGCGGTCGCGAGCGCAGCTGGCGATGAGGTCGGTGAGCTCGTTGAGCTTACGCGAAAGGGCAAGCTCGGTCGGATCGGTCAGCAGCGAGTAATCGACGTTCTCACCGATGGCCTTGGCGGCGACGGCCTTCATGCCCATCTCGTCAGCCTGCTCGGGCGTAACGTCGGCGGCACGGCGCAGAATGGAGCACACGCGGGCGTGAGCATACTGCACGTAATAGACCGGGTTGGAGTTGTCGCGCTTCTTGACGGCCTCAATATCGAAGTCGACCATCTGGTTGGAGCTCTTGGAGATGAGCGTGTAGCGAGCGGCATCGGAGCCGACCTCGTCGACGAGCTCCTGTAGGGTCACCATGGTGCCCTTGCGCTTGGACATACGGACGGGCTTGCCGTTACGCAGCAGGTTGACGAGCTGGCCCAGCAGAACCTCAAACTTGCCGGGATAGCCAAGAGCGTCGCAGACGCAGCGGACGCGCTCGATGTAGCCGTGGTGGTCGGCGCCCCAGATGTCGATGACGTGGTCGACGCGCTGGAACTTATCCCAGTGATAGGCAACGTCGGAGGCGAAGTAGGTGTACTCGCCGTCGGACTTGATCAGGACGCGGTCCTTGTCATCGCCCAGGTCGGTGGAGCGGAACCACAGGGCGCCGTCCTTGGTGTAGAGGTAGCCCATCTTGTCGAGCTTCTCAAAAGCGCGGTCGACGGCGGAGGTGCCGGCGGTCTCGCCCTCGGTGTCCTTCACATACAGCGAGCGCTCGGAGAACCAACGATCGAAGTCGCAATTGACGGCGTGGCAGAGGTCGCGCATGTTGTCGACCATCTTTACATAGCCGCGCTCGCGGAAGCTCTCCATGCGCTCCTGCGGATCGGCGTTGACCCACTTATCGCCGTCGGTGCGCCAGAACTCGGCGGCCTCGTCGATGATGTAGTCGCCGCCGTAGGAGTCCTTGCCCAGAGTCTCGGCAAAGTTGTCCTGGTACGGATGGGTCTCGGGGTGCTCGTCGTTCTCGTCGGCAACAAAGGCGTCGCGGTCTGCGATCAGCAGCTTGTGAGCCTCGTCGATATCCACACCCTGCTTGGCGATGATGTCGGCAAGCTGCATATAGCGCGTGCTGATGGAGTTGCCGAAGGTGTTCATCTGAGAGCCGTGGTCGTTGATGTAGAACTCACGCTGGATGTCGTAACCGGCGTGGTCCATAACACGGCAGAGCGAGTCGCCCAGCGCGGCCCAGCGGCCGTGGCCGATGTGCATGGGGCCGACGGGGTTAGCGGAAACGAACTCGACCTGGGTCTTCAGACCGCCACCGACGTTGGACTTAGCGAAATCCATACCCTTCTCGCGGGCCTCACCAAAGATGGCGTTCTTGACAGCGACGGAGAGGTAGAAGTTGATGAAGCCAGGACCGGCGATCTCGACCTTCTCGATCGCGGGGTCCTCGGGCATATGGGCGACGACGGCCTCGGCGATCTTGCGCGGGGCGCAGTGGGCCAGCTTGGCGGACTTCAGGGCCATGGTAGAGGTCCACTCGCCATGAGAAGTGTCAGCCGGTCGCTCGATAGCGCAATCGTCAAGTTCAAATGCGGAAAGGTCGCCGGCCTCCTGGGCCGCAGCAAGCGCAGCGCGTACCAGCTCTTCAATCTTCTCGGGCATAGATCCTCCTTGTGTTAAAGCCCCCGAGCTCTTGGTCACTCGTAGGGCAAAAGCCAGAGTTTGTAGCACTCTATCACAAGCGACGGGCACTGTCGCAGGGTAAAGCCAATCGATATTGCATATGCACAAAATTGACTACAGCTTGTATGGAGTCACTCAAAGATGCCAGTCTGCCTGCAGATTATGCAGGCGTTGAAAATGCATAAAGGTGTGAATGAGCTGCGCCTGTTATCGAATACTCTTACCTATCGGAGTTGTGTGCTTTTCCTGCATAAAGTAAGGGTTTGCGCACGTCAGCGTGTTATTCTAGACATACGTAAATTCGTATAAGTTGGAGGTAGCATGTTCTCAATCGGTCAACACGTCATTCATCCGGGTCAGGGAGTCTGCACCGTCGTCGGTTTTAGGGACGACACACCGCAGCCCATGCTACTGCTCGAGACCAAGCAGGGACATGCGCAGACGATCCTCATGTACCCCGTGGCACAGGCCGACCGTTTGCACGCCGCCATCTCGCAGCAAGATGCCGAGCACCTGCTGAGCCACTATGACGAGCTGGAGTGCGACACTTTTACCGAGCGCAACAGTTCACTTGAGGAGACGCACTTTAAGCAGCAGCTCAAGCTGGGCGCGCCCGAGACGGTCCGCGTGGCAAAGACCATGATGCACCGCATTCGCCAGGCCGAGGAAGCTGATAAAAAACCCAGCTCCTACTACACGCGCGTACTCAAGGAGGCCAAACGCCGCTCCATCGAGGAGTTCGCCGTGGCCTTGGGCGTCACCGAGGAGGCCGCCGAAGCCCGCCTAGCCCAAGCCGCCCTCAACTAACCCATCCGCGCCAAAAACCACCACAAAGGGGACAGGCACCTTTGTGGTGGTTTTCTTGTTCTAGTAGTATTCATTCTTATCGATACCCACGAGCACAAGGAGTCTCTTATGGCAGAGCCGCTTACCGCCGGAATCACCCGCGACCGCGCGTTCGAACTGCTTAACGAGCACAACAAAGACCCGTTCCACATCACCCATGGCGAGACGGTCGAGGGCACCATGCGCTACTTTGCGCGCGAGTTCGACCCCGAGAACGAGGAGTTTTGGGGCATCGTCGGCCTGCTGCACGACTTGGATTGGGAGGAGCATGAGGACGACCCCATGAACCACACCATCTATGCTGCCGAGATTCTTAAGGGCGAAGGCGCGTCTCCCGAGCTCATTCGCGCCATCCAGACGCACACGTCGGACTTCAACACCTCGCTGCCCAAACCCGAGCTGCAGATGGAAAAGATCCTGTTTGCCTGCGATGAGCTCACCGGCCTGATCGGCGCCGCCGTCATCATGCGCCCGAGCAAGAGCGTTATGGACTTTACGACCAAGTCGCTCAAGAAGAAGTTCAAGGACAAGCGCTTTGCCGCCGGCTGCTCGCGCGACGTGATTTCGCAGGGCGCCGAGATGCTCGGCTGGGAGCTCCCCGAGCTCTTTGACCGCACCATCGCGGCCATGCAGTCCTTCGCCCCCGACCGCGATACCTTCCAGGCCTAACCGCCCACGCCACCTAAAACCACCACAAAGGGGAAAGGCACCTTTGTGGTGGTTTTTCTTGCGCGGGCGTTAGGGACGGACCTGGCCGGTGCCGCGGAGCTTGTATTTGTAGGTGGTGAGGGCCTCGGCGGCAAAGGGGCCACGGGCGTGGAGTTTTTGGGTCGAGATGCCGATCTCGGCGCCCAGGCCAAACTCGCCGCCGTCAGTGAAGCGAGTGCTGGCGTTGGAGTACACGGCCGAGGCATCGACAGCATCGAGGAAGCACTCGCAAGCATCCGTGTCCTCGGCAACGATGGCCTCGGAGTGCATCGTGCCGTAGCGATTGATGTGTGCGATGGCCTCGTCCTCGTTTGCCACGACCTTCACGCTCATCTCGAGAGCCAGGTACTCGCGACCCCAGTCCTCCTCAGTCGCGGCGACGTAGTTGTCGCCCTCGGCAAGCCCAGCGTCGGCGCATGCGGCGCACGTGACCTCGTCGCCGTGAATCAGTACGCCGTGGTCGTGCAGCACGGCAACGACTGCGGGCAGGAAGCGATCAGCAACAGCACGGTCGACCAGCAGCGACTCGGCGGCATTGCACACGCCCACGCGCTGGGTCTTGGCATTGACGATAATGTTGAGCGCCTTATCAAAGTCGGCGGATTCATGCACGTAGATGTGGCAGTTGCCCGTGCCCGTCTCGATCACCGGCACAAGCGACTCGCGCACGCAGCGCTGAATCAGGCCCGCACCACCGCGCGGAATGAGCACGTCGACGATACCGCGGAGCTTCATGAGCTCGCCGGTGGCTTCGCGATCGGTGGACTCAATCATCGAGACGGCCTCGCGCGGGAAGCCCTTGGCCTCGAGCGCATCGGCCAGCAGCTCGGCAATCATGGCACACGAGTGATAGGCCAGCGAGCCGCCGCGCAGAATGCAGGCGTTGCCGGTGCGGATGCAGATGCCCGCGGCATCGGCTGTCACGTTTGGGCGCGCCTCGTAGACCATAGCGACCAGGCCCAGCGGCACACTCACACGGGTTAGGTCCACGCCACTTGCAAGCACGCGGTGGTCGAGCACGCGGCCCACGGGATCGGGCAGCTCGGCGAGCTTTTCCAGGCCGGCGGCCATGCCCTCGACGCGCTCGGGCGTCAGCAGCAGGCGATCGAGCAGTCCGGCCGAGGTACCCGCATCGCGCGCGGCAGACATATCGAGCTCGTTGGCGGCGACGATGGAGTCGACACCGTTGCGCAGTGCTGCGGCCATGGCGCGCACGGCCTCCTGGCGCTGCTCATCGCTCGCCGTGGCAAGCGAGGCCGACGCTGCCTTGGCGGCAACGGCAAGATCGTGGACATACGTGGCTATATCGACCGACATGGGCGGCCCTTTCTCCTAGAAGTTTGCAACCATGGTAGCCGATTTGCGCACGGCCTCGCCCGCGGCGGTAGAATTGGTCAACCCGAAACACCGCAACGAACGGAAGACTCACATGGCCCTCATCACTTCGTACCACGTCCCCGGCCTTTATGTCGAGGACCACAGCATCGACGTCCCCCTTGACTGGCGCGGCCTGGAGCCGATGCTCCTGACCGTCGGCAGCACCATGCGCCGCGGCGCTATGCCGGCACCAATCGCCGGCGCGCCCGAGAGCATCAAGCTCTTCTACCGCGTGGTTTGCGCGCCCGACCGCATCAACGACGATCTGCCGCTGCTCCTGTTTTTGCAGGGCGGCCCCGGCGGCGAGAGCCCGCGTCCGCTGTCGCCCACAAGCGACGGCTGGATCGAGGAGGCCGTCAAGCACTTCCGCGTGGTCCTTCCCGACCAGCGCGGCACCGGACGCAGCAGCTGTGTAGACGGGCGCACGATTGCCGCACTGGGCGAGCGCGCGACGGCGGCCGGCTCCGATGCCGCACGCTCGCAGGCTGACTTCTTCAAGCGCCACCTCGCCAGCTCCATCGTGCGCGATTTTGAGTACCTGCGCCTAGTGGGCTTTGGCGGCAAGCCGTGGGTCACGCTCGGCCAAAGCTACGGCGGCTTTTTGACGTTGAGCTATCTGTCGCTCTTCCCCGAAGGCGTGGCGGCAAGCTTTACCTGCGGCGGCATCCCCCACGTGCCGGCGAGCGCCAGCGAGGTCTACGAGCACACCTTCCCGCGCATGGCCGCCAAGACGCAGCAGTATTATGACCGCTATCCCGCTGACGTCGAACGCGTGGCAGCCCTGGCCGATGCGCTCGAGGCTCAGAAGCCCGTGCTGCCTGACGGCTCGCCGATGACGGTCGAGCGCCTACAGCTCATGGGCAGCGACTTTGGCATGAAGCCGAGCTTTGAACGCATGCATTGGATTATCGATCACGCTTTTGTTGATGGCGACGGCGCGCTGACCTGCGACGCCTCGGTATCTGACAGCTTTTTGATGCGCGCCTTCGAGCGCACCAACACGCGCACGAATCCGCTGTATTGGACGCTGCAGGAGTTCATATACGCCGACGGTGACACTATGCCCATTGGCTGGGCCGCGGCTGAAGAGAAGGCTCACCGCGCCGAGTTCGACACCCTCGCGCGCCCGCTCATGTTTACCGGCGAGGCCATGTTCCCGTGGATGTTCGAGCAGATGCCCGAGCTCAAGCCCTTCAAGCCCGCCATGGACCTGCTGATGGAAGACACCAGCTGGGACAAGATCTACGACCCGCAGCGACTGGCGTGCAACGAGGTGCCCCTGCAGGCCGCGGTGTATTTCGACGACATGTACGTGGATTCGGGCCTGCAGCTTGATACGCTCAGCCGCGTGGGCAACTCGCATGCCTGGGTGACTAACGAGTTCGAGCACGATGGCCTGCACGGCAGCGTGGTGTTCAAGCACCTCTTCAACGAAGCCCTCAACCGAGGAGACCTGCGCCAGATCTTCTAACAAAAGAGACTCACCACCTGCCGGCACATAAGGAACGTCCCCAAGTGCCGAGAACAGCAACATTGCAGGAAGAGGACGGAAAGCGAAAACGCCCCTAAGCGAGCAAGGTGACGTGAAAGAGGAGGGCATTGACCTTTTGGTCATGCCCGACGATTGAACGTCAGATTGCCGCTTAGGGGCGTTTGCAGCGTCAATTGGTTAGGCGAAGACGATTAAATTATCCCTGTGTATCGCCGGCTTCTCGGCCAAGTTAGCGAGCAGGCGGTTGCTGGCGATCTGGTCCTGGCGGCGGCCGGCAGCAAGCTCCAGCACGTCCGAATCGGCCTCGGCGATACCGCGGGCGACGACCATACCGCTCGGATCGCACACATCGAGCACATCGCCCTCGGCAAACTGGCCATCGACCTCGCGAATACCCACCGCAAGCAAGGAAGAGCCACGGCTAACCAGCGCCTTCGCAGCACCATCATCAACCGTCACCGACCCATGTGCCTTGTCGCCCAGCGCGATCCACAGCTTGCGGGGCGCGATGTCCAGACGCTCCGCCGGCGGATCGAACAGCGTGCCCACGCTCTCGCCGCGGGCGAGGCGCACGAGCGCATCGGGCTCCTCGCCCGAGCAAATCACGCTCTGAATGCCCGCCGTCATCAGGATGCGGCTCGCGCGGATCTTGGTAATCATGCCGCCCGTGCCCACCGATGTGGAAGAATCGCCCGCCGAGGCAATAATCTTGGCATCGATCTTATGCACGACAGGAACAAACTCGGCCGTGGGGTCCTCGTGCGGATTGGCGGTATAGAGGCCATCGATGTCCGAGAGCGTCACGCACAGATCGGCAGAAACCAGGCAGCTCACAAGCGCCGCCAGCGTGTCGTTGTCGCCAAACTTGATCTCGTCGACGGTAACGGTGTCGTTCTCGTTGACGACCGGCACCACGCCCAGCTCCACCAGACGCAGCAGGGCGTCGCGCGCGTGCAGGTAGGACGTGCGACGCGCCGTGTCGTGACGCGTGAGCAGCACGAGCGAGGTGAGCAGGTCGCGCGCATGGAACTCCTCGTCGTAGGCCGACGAGATGATGCACTGACCAGCCGAGGCGCAGGCCTGCAGGCTCGGAAGGTCGCCGACCGGCTTGCGGTCGAAGCCCAACACGGGATAGCCACAGGCGATAGCGCCCGAGCTCACCACGACCAGACGCCAGCCGAGCTTGCGCAGCGCTGCGGCTTGATCGGCAAGTCCGCCGATAAAGGCGCGGTTGACCTTGCCATCGGCGCCCACCACCGTGGACGAACCGATCTTTACCACCATCGTTTTATAAGAAGTCGTCATACGTCAAACCAATCAACTGTTCAGCGAACGGGCGAACGGGCAAGCGAGAAAATGATCCGTTATCTTCCGTCGCATGCTGATCATTTTGCCCAGGGGAAAGCCGAGGCCGCGGCCATGTTCTTGCGCACGAGCTCGTCGCGCACCTGAGCCAGGCCCTGCTCCATGCCCACCACATAGGTCTGCGGGTACAGGAAGCGCTTGAAAGCTGCGTCCAGATGATCGAGCGCCCAAACACAGCGCTCGCGCGCGTCCTGGATGCTCTCACGCGGAGCCACTGCGCTGCCATCGCGCACGATCGGCACCAGCAGCTCGCGATACTCAAGCTCCGACACGTCGGTCACCAGGGCGGCATCATTCACGGCCACGAGGGTATTGCCGCGCGCGGCGCCCTCCCCCACCAGATGGTCCTCGTCGTAGATCATGTCGCAGACCGGGCCGCCAAAGCCGTCGTAATAGCGGCGCACACGCTGCACGCCCGGGATCGTGCGCTTGTAGGGCTGCTCGGAGAGCTTGACCACCGGCGTCCATGGATCTGCCTCGCTCGCACGGCGGGCGGAAAGCTTGTACACGCCGCCCAGCGCCGGCTGGTCATAGCAGGTCGCGAGCTTGGTACCCACGCCAAAGCTGTCGATGGGCGCGCCCTGGTCGAGCAGCGACTGAATCGTATACTCGTCAAGATCGTTCGAAACCGAGATCCCCACATAGGGCAGGCCCTCGGCATCGAAACGACCGCGGACATACTTGGAGAGCTTGGCGAGGTCGCCCGAGTCAATGCGAATAGCCGACAGGCGCTCGCCCGCCGCCTCCATCTCCTTGGCAACCGTAATGGCATGCTCGCAGCCCTCGCGCACATCGTAGGTGTCGATGAGCAGCGTGCAGTTCTTGGGGCTCGACTTGGCAAAGGCGCGGAAGGCCTCGAGCTCGGAATCGAAGCTCATCACCCAGCTGTGCGCATGCGTGCCAAAGACGGGAATACCGTAGCGGCGGCCGGCGAGCACATTGGACGTAGAGGAGCAGCCGGCAACGTAGCTCGCGCGCGCAACGGCCAGGCCGCCATCGGGACCCTGGGCTCGGCGCAGGCCAAACTCCGCCACGGGGCGACCGTCGGCCGCCAACACCACGCGCGCCGTCTTGGTGGCGACAAGCGTCTGAAACCCGACGATGTTGAGCAGCGCCGTCTCAAGCAGCTGGCACTCGAGCGCAGGACCGGTGACGCGCACCATGGGCTCGCGCGGAAAGACGAGCTCGCCCTCGGGGACGGCGTCGATATTTACATGCGCACGAAAATCGCGCAGATAGTCAAGGAATGCGGACTTGAACATCGCGCCGCCGGCCGGGGCCTCAAGCGATGCGAGGTAGTCGATATCCTCGGGCGTAAAGCGCAGATTCTCGACTAGCTCGGGCAGCTCGGCGGTGCCGCACATGACGGCATAGGCGCTGCCAAAGGGATGGTCGCGGTAAAACGCGGTAAAACAACCCTGCTCATTGGCCTTGCCGCTCTCCCACAGGCCCTGGGCCATAGTGAGTTCGTACAGATCGGTGAGCATTGCGATGTCGGTTGTATGAGAGATATCGGTCAAAGCCATGGGGCGACCTTTCGGATGTGTTGTGCAGAGGTTGAGGGTTGGGCGAGGCGGACGTGCGGGCATGGAGCCCGGCGCGAACAGGTTAGTGCAGGCCCATGCTGCCCGTGATCGTGTAAACCATAAAGACGATAAACGCGATGAGGGCGAGCACGATGATGATTTTTTGAGCCGGCGCCATGCCAGGGATCTCGTTCTCGCCCGTAGGTTCCTTGGAGGTAACCATGCGCTGGGCAAAGGTCATCTCGTCACGGCTCGGCTTGGGCTCGACGGACTTGGGACGAGCGGCCTTTTTAGGCTGAGGTTTGGGCGCGGCAGGTGCAGGCTTCGCAGCAGCGGGCTTGGGTGCGGGCGCGGGCTTGCGCTCGGATGCGGCGTTCGAGGCGACCTCCTCGGCCTTCGCACGCTCGGCGCGCAGGGCAGCCAGCTCCTCACGCTCGCGACGGGCCTCTTCCCGAGCCTCGCGGCGGGCCTTCTCGGCGCGGAGCTCTTCCAACTCAGCGCGCTCCTCGTCGGACAATGGTTGGGACACAAGCTCGGCCATGGTATAGCCCTTTCTTTTAAAAAAAGCCGCCGACACAATGTCAGCGGCTTATCAAATCCAAGGGTGGAGACGAAGGGAGTCGAACCCTCGGCCTCTGCCATGCGACGGCAGCGCTCTCCCAACTGAGCTACGTCCCCAGGACAAGTCGATATTTTACCTACGGCTCGCCAACTGTCAACGCCCAATAACCAGTCTTTTTGGGGCGCGGCTATTTTGGCAACTTTTCGAACAGGCGATCCTCTCGATGATTTTTTATCCCCGTCCCAGAAAAATCATCGACGAACGTACTACTTTGCGCTGGTAAGAACACCGGTGGTGTCGAAGGCCGGGGTGAAGCTCTCGTCTACCGCGCCGCCCTCTTGCCAGAACATCGTCGTAAAACCCAGGTCGTCGGCATGGTCGAGCACCTGCTCGTACTCCTCACGCGTCACGGCGCGTGCCAGGTCGCCGCCCTGCTCGCGCATGAGCGCATTGGGCGTGTACTGGTTCATAACCGAGATCGGCACGTCGCCCACCGTCTGCCACACCAGGTCCAGCACGCGACACGAATCGTCTGCATGCCCCGGAAGCACCAGGTGACGCACGATCATGCCACGCTTCATAAGCCCGTCCTCGTCCACCAACTCTCCCCCGCGGCGCTCGATCTCGCGCGCCATCTGGGCCAGACCCGACACGGCCACACGCGGGTAATCCTTTATATGGGAGAGCGACTGCGCAAGCCCGGCATCGGCATATTTAAAGTCGGTGAGCCACACATCGACCAGGTCGCCCAGCGCCGCCACGGCACTCGCGCGCTCGTAACCACTCGTGTTGTAGACGATTGGGACAACCAGTCCGCGCGCCCGTGCCGCGGCAATCGCGGCAGGCAACAGGTGCGCATAGTGCGTCGCCGTCACCAAATTGATGTTGTTGGCACCCTGGTCCTGCAGTTCCAGCATAATCTCGACCAGGCGCTCAGGCGAAATCTCAAGGCCAAAATTGCCGGTCGAGATCTCGTGGTTCTGGCAGTAGATACATTTGAGCGAGCAGCCGCTAAAGAAGATCGTGCCCGAACCGGCCTCGCCCGAGATAGGCGGCTCCTCCCACATATGAAGCGCGGCGCGGGCCACCTTGAGCGTGTCGTTAGCACCGCAGACGCCGTGCGCGCCCTCATCGCGCGCCGCACCGCAACGGCGCGGACACAAATGGCAGGCGGGCGAAAAAAGTTCGGTCAACGACGTCGGCATAAAACCATGCTCCAAAACAACGATTCAGCAGCTCAAACGTAAAGGGATCAACCCCACAGACGGCTCGAGCCCAAGGCGCCGTAATCGTCCGACACGATTTTTGTAATGTCAAGACTGGAATCGATAAAGTGCCGCTTTATGATGTAGGTATTCCGCCCCCCGCGGAGCAACTGGGTGAACCGTCGCGTTTATTTAGGGAGCCCACACAGTCGTACCTAGTACAGGTATCCTTCGTTGTTAAGGACGCTGGAACAGTCGATGAGGGCACCCACCTGTTTTAGGTGGGTTCATTTTCGTAACGTGGGGGGTGGTTTTCTTTTGCCGAAAATCACCATTACAGTCCATATGGATCCCCGCCGGCATCCCGACAAGCCATCGACAACATCCCAATATCTGGTAAGCGCGTGATTATCGCTGCGTGCAATTCCATGCACCCCCCTTGGTCGAGTATTATGGTTCAGCTATGCCCTTTGCGCATGGCGTTCTTCTGACCTTTTCCTTCGACGCTTGGCGGTTTTTAGATTCATGGCTTCATCCCCGAGCTACATACCGTACCTATGCGTGGCAGCGGCGGCCTTTATCACGACCTTCCTCACGGTACCCCTGGTCAAGCGCCTGGCAATCAAGCTCGACGCCGTCGACTATCCTTCTAAGCGCCGCATCAACACCAAGCCCATCCCGCGTTTGGGCGGAACGGCGGTGTTTTTGGGCCTGGTCGTCGCCTGCACTGTGCAAATCCTAGGCACCTGGTACCTGGGTTGGCCGCCCGTTTTGGTGCCCCACCCCCGTCTGCACATCAGCTACCCCATACTTGCGCTTTCTTTTACCGTTATCTTTGCGACCGGCGCTATCGACGACGTCTTCCAGCTCACGCCCAAGCAAAAGCTGGCCGGACAGGTCCTCGCCGCGCTTATCGCCTGCATGGGCGGCCTGCGGATCGGCGTCATCGTCAACCCGTTTGCTCCCGGCGAGATCATGCTCGGATGGCTCGCCTACCCCATTACCGTGATCTATCTGGTGGCATTCACCAACATCATTAACCTCATCGACGGCCTCGACGGCTTGGCCACGGGCATCTGCGGCATCGCGTCGTTCACCATGTTTTCGATGGCCGTTCTCTCGGGCCGCATCGACGCCGCCGCGCTCTCCATTGCGCTCTTTGGCGCCTGTCTGGCCTTTTTGCGCTACAACTTCAACCCCGCAAGCATCTTCTTGGGCGACTCGGGGTCGCTGCTTCTGGGCTTTGCGCTGGGCTCCATCTCGCTGCTCAACGTGAGCCGCACCGCCGCACTCACCTCGCTTATCATCCCGCTCATCGTTGCCGGCGTGCCTATCATCGACACGTTTAGCGCCATCGTGCGCCGCAAGCGCGCCCACATTAGCATCGGGCAGGCCGACAAGGGCCACATCCACCACCGCCTGATCCAAGAAGGCTACAACCAAAAACAGGCTGTGCTGCTCATCTATGCCTGGTGCATTATGCTTTCGGCCGGCGCCGCCGCCATCAATCAGGTCGAGATGCCCATGCGCGTGCTCATCTTTACCGTGCTTGCCATTGGCTCGGCAGCCTTTGCCAAGCATCTACATCTGTTTGAGCCCGTGCTGCTCCACCATTACAACAAGCGCACGCACGAGGACGAACTGGTCACCCCCGACGACCCCGCTTTTAAGCAGGAGGAGCAGGCAGCCGAGGAGCGCAAAGAAGAGCGCCACCACAAGCTCTAGGGCAAGCTGCCGAGGATGTGCCAAGGCACCGTTGGCCAAGCGCGGCCGCGCCGCGCCCATCGCACAAGCCACCCCTCTCCCGCCCCTCGCCTACTTACGTCCCGCCCCTCCAATAAACGCGTTATCATCTTGACCCATGAACATACGTTAGGAGCAATCATGCCAAACGAGAACAGCTACGAAGTCGCGCTGCAAAAGAGCAACGCCATTCGCGAGGGCCTGGCCAAAACGCCCGAGAAGTTCACCATGCTCACCGGTGACCGTCCCACCGGCCGCCTGCACCTGGGCCACTACTTTGGCACCCTCAAGGGCCGTGTTGAGCTGCAGAACATGGGCGCCAAGACCAACGTGCTCATCGCCGACTACCAGGTCATCACCGACCGCGACACCACCGAGCATATCCAGGACAACGTGTACAACATGGTCATGGACTACCTTGCCTGCGGTATCGACCCCGACAAGACCATGATCTACGCGCACTCCGCCGTGCCCGCAGCCAACCAGCTCATGCTGCCGTTCCTGTCACTGGTGTCCGAGGCCGAGCTGGCGCGCAACCCCACAGTCAAGGCCGAGATGGAGGCCTCGGGCCACGAGCTCACCGGCCTTCTGCTCACCTACCCGGTACATCAGGCCTGCGACATCCTGTTCTGCAAGGGCAACGTGGTGCCCGTCGGTCGCGACCAGCTACCGCACATCGAGCTTACCCGCACCATCGCCCGCCGCTTTAACAACCGCTACGGCAAGGTGTTCCCCGAGGTCGATGCGCTGCTGTCCGAGACCCCGCTGCTACCCGGCCTTGACGGTCGCAAGATGAGTAAGAGCTACGGCAACGCCATCAATATTTCGATGACTGCCGAGGAGACGGCCAAACGCATCAAGAAGAGCCAGACCGACTCCGAGCGCATGATCACGTTCGATCCCGAGAACCGCCCCGGCGTGTCTGGCCTGCTTTCGACAGCCGCCATCTGCACCGGCCGATCCGAGGTCGAGATTGCCGAAGAGATTGGCATGGGCGGCTCCGGCCAGCTCAAGAAGTACGTGACCGAGGCCGTCAACGAGTACTTCGCACCGATCCGCGAGCGTCGCCAGCGCTACGAGAACGATCTGGACTATGTGAAGGACGTGCTGCACGAGGGCAATCGTCGCGCCAACGAGATTGCCGAGCAGACCCTGGCCGAGGTTCAGAACGCCATGGGCATGGTGTACTAGACCGATTTGCTGGCTTGAGCTTTCGATTGCTATAGGGCGGGCGCTACGGCGTCCGCCTTTTTTGGAGCCGGACCGCTTCGGCTCCGTCCATCGCACTCCCCCGGCAAACAGGAACAGGCCCGCTGGCAGATAGTTGCCAGCGGGCCTGTTCCCGAAGTACACCGTTGAATCGCACAGAGGGGAGGGATGCGAATCAAACTCAACAGGGCAGGCTTTTTCATCGCCTATTGCCTGCTCCGTTGCTGAAACCAATATAGTTCACCGTGGTTTACTTTCTAGCGTCAATGTGCGCCGCCATACCTTCTCCATAAGTTAGCTCCGGTAAACCTGCAACGGAGAACCACCTCAAAGGGGACAGGCACCTTTGTGGTGGTTTTGACCACGGCAGAGCCGCTAGAGCCCCGCTGGCCAGCGACAGGCGGCCAAGTCGACGTGCATGTCGTCCTTAAACGCCACACCCTCCCCTAGCAAAAGCTCACGTTGAGCATCGGGACCGCCAAAAGCGAAGCCCTCGCATATGTGCCCGTCGGCAAACACCACGCGGTGACAGGGAATCTCGCCGGGGCGCGGATTACTATGCAGGGCATACCCCACGTACCGCGCACTTCGTGGACGACCGGCAAGCAGCGCCACCTGGCCATACGTGGCGACCATCCCCTCGGGGATTTGCTCGACCACCTCGTACACCCGTTCAAAAAAGCCCTCAGACGCCATTGCTCGCTCCCTTCCACCCGGAAAAGCATAAACCACCGCAAAGGGGACAGGCACCTTTGTGGTGGTTTATGGCAGGTCGGTTAGTTGGCGGGCTGGAAGAAGGCTACTGCTACGGCGCCGGGGCCAACGTGGGTACCGATGGTGGCGCCGATGGTGTGAACGGGCAGTTCGCCCTCGGTGTGACCAGCCCACAGTGCCGCGCTGTCCTCGACATACTTCTTGAGCACCGCATCCGAAAGGCCCGTATAGCCGAGCGCCAGCGGCATGGAAAAGTCGATGCCACCTGACTTTTCGACCTTTTGGTTCAGCAGGTTGCGGCCGTTCTTGGAACCGCGCGCCTTGCCCAGCTGCACGATCAGACCATCCTCGACAGCCACCACGGGCTTCACATTGAGCAGCGTGCCCACAGCGCCAGCCGCAGCAGACAGACGACCGCCGCGCACCAGATACTCCAGCGTCTCGAGCAGGCCGATGACGACCACGCGGTCACGGACGGCCTCGACGGCCGCCGCGATCTGGGCCGCACTACGGCCCTCGTCCACCAGGCGCAGGGCATACTCGACCAGAACGCGCTCACCCAGGGTGACGTTGTTGCTGTCTACCACGTACACGTCGCCGCCCGGCGCCTCGGCAAGTGCGGTACGGGCACTCTGATTGGTGCCTGATAGCTTAGCGCCCACGGTAATAATCACAGCCTCATCGCCGGCTTCACGCGCCTCGGCAATCGCCTGCGAAAACGCGTACGGGTTGACCTGGCCGGTCTTGGGCAGCTCATCGCGCTCCACGAGCATCTCGTAAAAGCGCTGGTGATCGATGTCGATGCCATCCATGTACACATCGGTGCCAAAGGTAACGGACAACGGCAGAAGACGCAGAGCGGGGTGCTCAGTCGGCGACATATCGCTCGCGGAATCGGCAATAATACGAATGGACATAGCGAATCCTTTCTTTCGCGGACCTCTCGCGGGGAATTTTGACAGCAATGCCCCGGCACGGCATACGCACTCAAACGGGACTATGCAGTTGTTAATTGGAAGCAAATGCCTTGGCGGACTTAGATCTCGCGCAGGGTGTTGAGAATCGTGCGCAGCGACGCATACATCTGCTCGCGCTGCTCCACACCCATAGCCTTACCGGTGGTATCGAGCACCTCGCGAATGATGCGGTCCGCCTCGCTCATGCTCTCGCCGCCCAGAGCGGTCAGGCGCACCGGAGCACGATACTTAACGGCGGCATCGCCCGAATCATCGACCTCGACGTAGCCACCCTCCTCCAGATGCGCGAGCGTACGCGAGACGGCGGCGCGGGTCACGCCTGCCATGCGGGCGAGGTCGGCGCCAGTCAGGCCGTCCTTGCTGCGCTCAAGATAGTACAGGCACATGACGTCGGAGCCCTTGAGGCCCAGCCTTGCACCTTCGGACGTCTTGATGCGCTGAATCTCCTTGTAGAGGCCGCTGATCAGTCCGACAAAATCCTCAAAACGTGTCTCGTCGTTCTGCTGCATGGGAGACGACCGCCTTTCGCTTGCATGATGCTAACGGGTAAACATCTTAGCCGCATGTCCGGACCCCCGTACCCAAATATCCCAATTGTTAACCCATCAACATAAAAACCACCACAAAGGGGACAGGCACCTTTGTGGTGGTTTTGGCCGGCGAACATGATCCGCAGGCGCCGCTACAGCTCCACGCAGGGATTGTCGCGGGTCACAAGTGTCTTAATGACAACCGTCGCTCCCAGATAGCGCTCAAGCAGTTCGGCCAAGCGATCGATGGCGGCCTGGCAATCCCCCATCCGCTCGGGCTCCACGCACTCAATCGCCAGAAATGCGTCCGCCGAATCGTCGGACAGGGCCGTTCGAACGCCGTCGCGCCAATTCCAGCAGCGGCACACGGCACCCGCATCATCGATGTAGGCGAGCTCGCCGGGCAGCGTCGGATCGTCCGCTTCCTCGCCAAGCGGCAAGAACGCATCGCCACCGTCGGTCACCTTCAAGCGAAGGTCTCCCTCGATCGCATGCAGATCCTCGCCTCCCACGGGCAGCGCGTAGGTCAGCGACACCGTGTTGTAGATGTCCACCGCGGGCGTAATGTGGCCCACCGGCTTACCCTTAAGCACACGCTTGAGCAAGTTCTCAATCGAGCAGCGGGCACCCTTTTTAGTCTTGAACAGCCGGTACGCGTCGCGCCATGCCTTGACCGGTGCGTTCTCGCTGATAGTGTCGCTGGTCAGATGACGCTCCGCATCGATATTGGCGCGGTCGAGCAACGCCGCAATCGCATCCACGTCCTCTTGAGGAATCTGAGCCGTGGGCTTCATGCCCTCCACGACCACAACACCGACCGCTGCCTGCGGAAACAGCTCCCAGAATGAATCCTCGGCAATAAAGCTCTTCATACGCTCTCCCTTCATTGTGCGCGCCCGAGTGAGGGCGCCTAAACAAAAAGCGCCCTTACAACGGCCACCTTCAAAGTCCTACGGTGCCGTCACAAGAACGCTTGCGCTGTCCCCATCCGGAGAAGGGGACGATATGTCAGGCGTATTGTAACCCGAGTCATCCACGCGAGCAAAACCACCATAAAGGTGCCTGTCCCCTTTGTGGTGGATATGGACTCACGGCGAAGCTAGTGGCGAAGTCCCAGCAGCCCGCGGCCGCGATGACGGGCGTCGGCGTGTACTTGAGCGTGCGGGCCGGCGGCTTTGACGGACTCGGGCAGGTGCGAGTACTTCTTCTCGAAGTTCTCCTCGAACATCACCGCCAGGTTGTGCGCGGCCTCGTCATAGCGCGCGGTGCTCTGCCAGTATTGGCGCGGCACCAGGATGCCATCGGGCACGCCGCGGCACGTCGTGGGAATGTCGACGTTAAAGATGTCGTCGTGGACGAACTCGCTGTCCTCGATGGTGCCGTCGAGGGCGCGCGCGACCAGCGAGCGCGTGTAGGCAAGCTCGATGCGATGGCCCACGCCGTAGCCGCCGCCAATCCAGCCGGTGTTGACCAGGTACACGCGCGTGCGGCCGTCGGCAATGCGCTCGCCAAGCATCTTGGCGTAAACCATGGGGTCGAGCGGCATAAACGGCTCGCCGAACAGCGAAGAGAACGTGGGCGTGGGCTCGGTGACGCCGACCTCGGTGCCGGGAATCTTAGCCGTAAAGCCCGTCACAAAGTGGTACATGGCGGCATCGGCCGTCAGGCGTGAGATGGGCGGCAGCACGCCAAAAGCGTCGCAAGTCAGGAACAGCACGACACTCGGAGTGGTGCCCATGCCCTTGGTCCACGCGTTAGGAATGTGCTCCACGGGATAGGCCACGCGCGTGTTATGCGTGATCGAGATGTCGTCGTAGTTGGGCTTACGGTTCTCGTCGAGCACCACGTTTTCGCAAATGGCGCCAAAACGGACGGCGTTGAAGATCTCGGGCTCGTGGAAGGCGTCCAGGCCCTCGCATTTTGCGTAGCAGCCACCCTCGATGTTGAAGATACCCATGTCGGACCAACCGTGCTCGTCGTCGCCGATCAGCAGGCGCGTGGGATTGGCCGAAAGCGTGGTCTTGCCGGTGCCGGACAGGCCAAAGAACACGGCGGTCTCGTGCGTAACGGGATCCATGCTGGCCGAGCAGTGCATGGGCAGCACGTCGTCCTCGACGGGCAGCAGATAGTTCATGACGCTAAAGATCGACTTTTTTATCTCGCCGGAGTAGCCGGTGCCGGCGACCAGAATCACGCGTTCCTGGAAGTTGATGACCACGGCAGCGCTGGAGTTGAGGCCCTTGATGGCGGGGTCGCACTGGTAACCGGGCGCTGCGAGCACGCAGAAGTCGGGCTCGCCGGTGCGCGCGATTTCGCGGGCAAGCGGGCGGGCGAGCATCTGCTTGATAAAGAGTGCCTGGCTGGCACGCTCGCAGGCAACGAGCAGTCGACGCGTGTGGTTGCGGTCGGCGCCTGCCATGCCGCGGGTGACGAACACGTCGCGCTCGTTGAGATAGTCGACGATGCCGGCCTTGATGGCCTCATAGCTCTCGACGGACAGCGGGCGGTTGACCGCGCCCCAGGCAATCTTGTCGTGAACATCGGGGGTGTCAACGATAAAGCGATCGTTGGGTGAACGGCCGGTGCGCTCCCCCGTCTCAATCACCAGCGCGCCGTTGGATGCCATGCGGCCTTCTTCGCGGCGGATAGCGTGTTCGACGAGCTCCGCGGCGGGTAGATCGACCAGCAGACGGGGTTGATTCTCGGCGGGATCTTCGACCAGCGTAATACCAAAGTTGGACAAAACTTCTGCAGGGGTAACACCAGGCATGGGGCCTCCTTTAAAAACGCGACACATGGACGCGGCGCGCACTTTACTCACGTAAAGTCCTTTGTACCCGATATGCAAAAACGTTTTTGCGGCAAGGGCGGCAAGCCCGCCCAACGGTCAAAAATCGCAGGCAAGCGGCCTAGTCATTGGGGACGTTCTTAAACGACTAGTCGTTGGGGACGTTCTTGAACAGGCAACATTCAAGGAGTGTCCCCGGATGCCAGCACTTAGGGACGTTCCCAAAGTGCCGGCACATAAGGAACGTCCCTAAGTGCCGACTACCGAATGGCGCCGCCGAAATTATTGAACAACCTGTTCAAAAACACGAATGGATACCACCGCGACTATACTAGAGCGCAGCAATAGAAAGGACTCCGCTTTGAGCATCACGCCCCTCGATAGCATTCGCCGCGCCATCGCCCGCCGCAACGGCATCTCCAACCCCGCTGCATCGAGAGACGACGCCGCGAAGGCCCAGGGCGGCCGCATCGAGAACGGCCTCTTCCCTGCCTCGCACACTGCCGAAGAGCTCGCACGCATCCAGGAGCTGAGTCAGCGCAACGCCGGCGGACCCGACAGCAGCCAGGCCACGCGCCGTCGCCGGCGCGAACACGATCGGGAGCCCGGCCCCGTCCGTCGCATGGTCAACGCTTGGTGGAACCGTCTGCTCGGCGCCGTCTACGGCGGCGGCTTCTCCATGCAGGAAGCGGAATACGAGGAGCACGCCACCAGTCGCGACTATCTTTGGAACACCCTCGGCACCGCCGTGTGGGGCTTGGCGTTTCCGCTGCTCACCATCGTGTCTACGCAGCTCGTGGGCGCCGAAGAAGCAGGCAAATTCTCCATCGCCTTTGTCACCGGCACGCTCATCATGATCGCGTGCAACTACGGCGTGCGCAATTTCCAGGTCTCGGACATCGACGAAACGACGTCCTTCGCCTCCTACCAGCTCAATCGTTGGATCTGCGGAGCGCTCGCCCTAGGCTGCGGCCTCATGTACAGCAGCGCCCGCGGCTATGACGCGCAAATGGCGACGATCGGCCTGGGCGTCTACCTGTATAAGGTCATCGACGGCGTCGCCGACGTGTACGAAGGCCGCCTGCAGCAGGCCGACAAGCTCTACTTGGCTGGAATGAGCCAAACGCTACGCTCCGTCGGCGTCATCGCGGTCTTCAGCGTGGCGCTGTTCCTCACGCGCAGCATGCCCATCGCGGCCATGGCCATGGGCATCGCCGCGATCGCCTCGCTCGTGCTGGTCACCGCGCCGCTCGCCCTGCTCGAGACCGAAAAATCGCGCCGCGTGAGCGTGCGCGAGGTCGGCCATCTGTTTGTCCAGTGCGCTCCGCTCTTTGGTGCACTGTTCCTGTTCAACCTAATTGAGAGCATGCCCAAGTTTGTGATGGAAGGTACGCTGGCATACAAATATCAGCTGTGCTTTAATGCCCTGTTCTTTCCGGCGCAGGCTATTTTGCTGAGCATTGGATTTATCTATAAACCGCAGCTCCTGCGCTTGTCGAGCATTTGGGCTAATCCTCGTAAGCGTCGTCGCTTTGACCTGATTATTGTTGCCGTTATGGCGCTGATCGTGGTCATCACCGGCGTGTGCGCCGCATTTATGGCAGGTCCCGGTATTCCCCTCATGAGCTTTATGTACGGTCTCAGCTTTGAACGCTACCGTACGCTGGCGCTGCTGATGGTCGTCGCCGGCAGCGTCACCGCGGCCATCGACTTTATCTACGCCATCATCACGGTGCTGCGCCACGCTGGAGACGTCACCAAGATCTACCTGATCTGCTTCGCCGTAAGCGTGGTGCTGCCGGTGATCCTGATTAAGCTGCTGGGTCTGATGGGCGCTGTGGTGAGCTACCTAGCCATCATGGCCCTACTGCTGGTACTGTTGATTATCGAGTACGCCCACATCCGCCAACGCATCGAACGCGACCGCAACCCATACGGCGCCTAATTGCGGCGATGGGAGCAGCTAATTTGCGGTGGAATCACCCCGGCTGGGGTCTCGTTGCGGACACGCAAAACTAAGTGAGTAGACTTTTACCGAATCCCGAACCACATCGACAAAGCACAAGCCCGTGACCTGCGGTTTTATTGAGGCAAATATGTTGGGTGCTCGGCATTTCCAAAAAAGTCTACTCACTTAGCCAGCGGGCAGCCAAATGATTATTTAATCCCCGTCCCTGAAAAATCAATTTGCGGGCAGAAGGGCAAAAGTAGTCAAAAAAGGCCCCGTCCAAAATTAGCTACCCCTTGCACCGATTATTCGCCCGGGTTGATATTCGCATAGAACTCGGCCCCGTCGTCCAGGCGCAGGATGCCCACGCGGCCAAACTCGGAGCCGGTGGCGGCGGCGCAGTCGATGTCGATGCGATCGGGCACGCCGGCAGTGTCCTCGCCGCCCAAGCGCACGATCTGCCCGCGTCCCGATTCCTCATCGAGCCCCGCCAGACCACCGACCTCGCAATAGCGCCCAAGCGATACCGTGGGCGTGTGACCGCTCACCACGACCGGGCCCTTGCCCTCGGCAGAAAGCAGCCCGGTCGGCACATCCCAATAGCCGTGACGAATCCATAGCAGGTTATCGGACGACTGCACCGCGAGCATCTGCTGCAACAGCTCGCGATCGGCACCCACCGCTCCAACGCCATCGGCACAATCGACGCCATGCTCAAGCAAAAACGCGCGCGCCGCCTTCATCTCGATTCCAGCATGTACCAGCAGATACGGGCGCTCCTCGGTCTCGACCACCGCGTAGAGCGGCAGCGCGGCCATCCATCGCACGAGCTCCTCGTATGCCTCAAATTCCATGTCGTTGAGCTGCTCGCGCGTCGTCCAGCCACCGTTGATATCCCAGGTCTCGGCATCGAGCGGATCCTGACCAATGATGGCATCGAGCATGATCTGCTCGTGATTACCCTTGAGCACGTGGGCGTTGGGCAGCGAGCGCACGAGCTTAATAACGCCGACCGGATCGGGCCCACGATCGATCATGTCGCCCAGCACGTACAGCGTGTCGTCGGACGTCAACGAGATCTTAGACAGGGCCTCGTCAAGCGCACGCACGTGCCCGTGAGCATCAGATGTCACATAGATCGCCATGGTACGCCTCTCCTTGCATTGCGGCCGAAGCCCGGTGCCGCAACTAAAACTTCAAGTTGAACTTAAACGTTACCCATTGTACTCCGTTGCAATAAAGCTGGAAAGGGTTTCCGAGCAGAGGCAAAGACGGCAGCCGTCTATGACGATATCGCGCACGCCCGCAATCCAACCCCATAAACCCACCATCTTTGGGTACAAATAACCGCAGGCAACTGACCGTGCCACGCCAACCACCCAGGAGCGGACACCATCTATGAACCAGATCCTTCTCTTTATCGGCCTCGTCATCATTTTGTGCCTGACCATCAAACCCGTCGGCAAAAAACTCCCCTTCCCCACCCTGCTCATCTTTATTGCGCTCGGCATGCTGTTGGGCGTCAACGGCCCGGCGCATATCGACTTTAGCGACTATGCGCTCACCGAAACCGTCTGCAGCACGGCGCTGCTGTTCATCATGTTCTACGGCGGCTTTAACACCAATATCGACCGCGCCAAGCCCGTCGCTGCACCGGCGGTGCTGCTGAGCACGCTCGGCGTCGTCATCACCGCAGGCATCACCGGCGTGTTCGCCCACTTCGCGCTGGGGTTCGACTGGATCGGCGGCCTGCTGCTGGGATCGGTTGTAGCATCCACCGACGCAGCCAGCGTCTTTAGCGTTCTGCGCGAGCACAACCTGTCGCTGAGGGGCGGCACCGACTCGCTACTCGAGGTCGAATCGGGCTCCAACGACCCCGTCGCCTACATGCTCACCGCCGTGCTCGCCACACTCGCGGCCGGCGGCGACATCAACATTCCCGCACTGCTGGCCAAGCAGATTATCCTGGGCGCGGGCCTGGGCCTTGCCATCGGCTGGGCGGCGGGCCGCCTGATTGAACGCGCGCACGCAACGGCCGAGGGCGCGCAGACCATCTTTTTGTTCGCCGTGGCGATCGTCGCCTACGCGCTACCAAGCTATCTGGGCGGCAACGGCTTTTTGGCTGTATACCTGGCCGGCATTGTGCTGGGTGCCAGCGACATCACCGGCAAAGTCGAGATGGCGCACTTCTTTGACACCCTCACCGAAATGGCGGAGATGACGATATTCTTCTTGCTCGGCCTGCTCGTAACGCCCGCACGCCTGCCGCAGACGCTGCTGCCGGGCCTGGCGCTCATGGCGTTTATGCTCTTCGTGAGCCGCCCCATCGCCGTAGGCATGCTGCTGGCGCCGTTTAGGACGAACCCTCGCCAGGTTGCGCTCGTAAGCTGGGCGGGTCTGCGCGGAGCAGCTTCGGTTGTCTTTAGCCTCTTTGCCGTAGTGGCCGGCGTTCCCGGCGGACACGACCTATTTGACCTGGTGTTTGTGATTGCCGTGTCGAGCATTGTGGTGCAGGGCTCGCTGCTGCCGGCGGTGGCAAAGAAGCTCGATATGATCGATACGACCGGCGACGTGCGCCGCACCTTTAACGACTACCGCGACGAGGACGGCATGTCGTTTGTAAAGCTCAAGGTGGGCGCTGGACATCCGTTTGCCGGACGCTCGCTCGCGGACATTGGCAGCGCCACAGATATGCTCGTTGTCCTGGTGCTGCGCGACGGGGCGCACCCGGTACTGCCCAATGGCGACACCGTGATCCAGGAAGGTGATCTGCTGGTGATGGCCGCCCCAACGTTCGAAGAGCGTGCCGAGGTTACGCTGCGCGAGGTCACCGTGACGCCCCACGGTCGCCTGGCCGGCCAGCGCCTGCGCGATGTGCCGCAAGGCAAGCGTCCGTTTATTGTGGTGATGCTCAAGCGCGACGGCCAAACGATCATCCCCGACGGCAACACCCTTATATACGCCGGCGACGAAGCCGTCATCGCCACACTAGCATCGTAGCCATCCCCACCCATAAGTTGCGGTGAAATAGGGATTGAATAGGCTTCTGAACAGCCATTTCAGTCCCTATTTCACCGCAAGTTATTGAGGGGATGGGTTGAAAAACATTTGAATTGACACCGAAATGAAAAAAGCCGGGGAAAACGTCCCCGGCACTTGGAAGCCCTCTCTTTTGAGATGACCGATTTCTTTATATCACGAACGCTAGTTAGATGCCATTCATTGAGGGCTTTATCAGGCGCGCCATCCCATCCCATCCACATGGCGCCATTTGAAAGCCGTCCGATCTCATGCTATAAAGAAGTCGGTACCCTCGAATAGAGGGACCTCCAAGAGCCGGGGGATGTCCCCCGGCATTTTTTATGCGAGTCAAGACTAAACAGTTCTCTGGAAACCGCCGGCGCCATTGCGTCAGCAATTTACGAGCCGCTCTACCCCACCTCTCGGCGGCTAAGAACTTTTCGCAGGTAGTTTGACGAACATATGTTTGCTTATTATAATATTACTTGAAAGCACCCCTTATCTCATGGTATAAAGAATACGGTTCCCTCCAAAAGAGGGGCCTCCAAGAGCCGGGGTCTTACCCCCGGCATTTTTTTGCAAAAATGGAGGCCCATCATGAGCGAACTCTCCGTCTTTGTTGACGAATCTGGCGACCTCGGAGGCGTCTCCAACTACTACCTCGTCACCCTCGTTTTTCACGATCAAAACGATGCAATCGTTGAACGCATTGACCGCTACGAGCGCGCCCTGTCGCAGTCCTCGCTTCCCAACACGCCTTTTCATGCAGGACCCCTACTGAATGGAAACGGCGACTACAAAGATCTTCCCAAGGAGCAGCGAAGGCACATGTTGAGCGCATTTCGCGCGTTCATTCAGCATCTCCCCATACGCTATCTCTGTCTGCAATACCGAATGAGCGAATTCGCCGGCAATCAAAACGGTCTCGCGGAGAGAATGAGGCGAGACCTCACAGTTGAACTTTTCGACCATCTGGAATTCTTCCAGCGATACGACACCGTTAAGATTTACTACGACAACGGCCAACCGATTGTAACGGAGGTCATTCATTCTGCGCTTAAGTACGTTCTAGCAAGGGATGTCATCGTATACCGAGAAGCCACACCACGAGCCTACCGGCTATTCCAAGTTGCTGACTACATCTGTACGATCGAGCTAACGGCTATCAAGTTTGACAGCAAGGAAGATACAAAGACTGATCGGCTATTTTTTGGAACCCGAAGGACGTTCAAAAAGGGATTTCTCTTATATCTCAGGAAGAAAAGGATGAACTGACCCGGGGTCACCAGTCGTCAGACGCTCCGCAGTCGTCGTCGACGGCAAAGTCTCGGAGGTCGAGGCCTTCGCGTTCGGCTCGGGCTAGGAGCTCTTGAGGGGACTCATCCTCGATATCCATCACGTCGAGCATGGCGGCCGGAAAGCCCATGCCGGAGGCACTCCCCGCACAATCGAGCAGGATCTCGCGCAGCTGATCTACATCGACTTCAATTTTCATGGTGAAACCTCCCGCCAAACCAGGCCCTTACTCGTCAGCGCCGAGCGCATCCACGGCAGCGACAAAAGCCTCAACCTGCTTGTCGTCCATCTGCGTGGCCAAACGCCCCACGGGCTCGTCGTAGGCATACTGAACCTTATCGATAAAACAGTCCCAAGCACGCTCGTCCACACGAACGGCGGCCTCGCAATACTGGCTGAGCTTTTTGAGTCCATACCAAAACGCATTCACATGGCGCGCGGGATCCTCATCCAGCACGCCATCGTAACGGCGTCCATTGAACTCGCGCATGCGTGCCACGGCAACCTCGAGCGAATCGCCGCCCTCGGCAGAAGCCTCATCCACAAGCTCGGGAATCGGAACCTCACGGCGAACAGTATGCCTGGTTGCACCATCGTACTCGCCCACCAGCACGTCCTCATCAAGCCGAGAATCGTAGTCAAAATAGCTCGTGCCACAACAAATCCCATGCGGCGAGCCAGAACTAAACGCACAGAACAACCCGCCGTCGGCAACAACACGACGGTAGGTCTCAAACGACTTCTTAACCTGAGCGAGCAACTCGGAAAGTTCTCCGGTATCACGCGCCATCTCGCACGCAACGCACACAGGCTTCGGCAGCCCCGAAGGCTCCACCGTGCTCCCCGCAACGCGGGCGGCGCGCTCGGCCCGATACGCCTGCGCCGCCAAGCGCGCTCGCTGCGCAGCGCTGCGCACGTTGGTAAGTTCACGCTCCAACGCCACGTCACCAGCAACATCGCCAGCAACATCGCTCGCAGACCCGCCGGCGCCCTGCGACCCCGTCGCACTCAACTCGGACTCAAACGTCGCTGTGATTATGCCCGCAAGGTCCGTCGCGTCGGCGGCGCAGCGCATCTGCTCTAGCTGTGTGCATAGTAGATCAGCATCCAAAGGCACGGCCTCGGCAACGCGCACGTCACTCAGGCGCGCCACGTCCTGCAGCACCATAGCCCCCGCGGCATCGTACGCCACACGAACCCTGTCCGCCGTATTGGCCCGCAGCTTTACCTCGATAAACGCAAGTGTCTGCTCCAGTCGCGTCAGCAACTCAGCCTTGTCCTCCATGCGCAAAAAGGCAGCATAGCGGCGCTCCATCTGCAGCGAGCCCACAACACCCGCCTGCTTGCGAGCGCGCGCAAGGGCCGCGCCCTCGACACGGCGAACATACCCGTCAACAGCCCGCACGGCAGAGTCGCGCACAGCGTGCTCGGCAGCCTCGACGCCCCTAAGCACGCCCAGCAGCTCGCGGGAGCGCGCCTTGCGCACCAACTCCCCGCGATCGTACTGCTCAAGCGCCGTCTGACGTTTTGCCACCGACTCAAAGCCAAACAGCTCGTCGAGCAGCTCACCAACAGAACGCTCGTCTGCCACGGCAGGCCTCCTCACGCACTACGCACCAACATGTACGCGGGGCACCCAAACACCGGACGCCCCGCTCGCCCGCTCCTCTACAGATCCAGCGCCTTCTTCGCAGCGTCAACCGGGTCGCCATCCATGTAGAACACCGGGCTCAGTCCCGAGATAATCTCGGACGAAACACTCTGTAGGCCCGCGATGGCGCTCAGCGGCAAAATCACGCGCTTGGCACCGGCGTTTTTGGCCACGCGCATAATGTCCTCGAGCCCGCGGATCTCGTCCATAGAGCCCGACATGCGCAAGATGCCCGGAATCGCCAGCGCGGGCATCACCGGACGGTTGCACGCCGCAGAGCAAAGGCCCACAAACTCGGCGAGCGAAACTTCTTCGGACAGGCCCTTGCTCTGCAGGTCGTTGTAGAACAGCAGGTAATCCTTGGAGCCAATGTGCATGCCCGGCGCCACGCGGTTCGCCAGGTTCACAAAGTTGTCGAACGCGGCCTCCAGCGTATCGCGCACCGGCTTGTTAAAGGCCACGCCCTCGTGCTTAAATTTGCACTCGCCGGCAACGGCCTTGTTCTCCAGCTTGTACACGGCAACCTCGCCGCCCTGCGACCTGCCCACGCCAAACACGTGGCCGGACAGCAGCGGTCCATCGGGAATCAGGGTGTCCTCGCTCTGCTCGGGCACGCGCACCACGTGCACGTCCTGCGGGTTGTCGGCATCCATATAGCCCAGGTTAACGTCGATAAACTCGACGCCCGCCATAATCTTAAGCTGCTCCTTTACGCGGCGACGGCCCTCGATGGCGTAGTCCAGCAGCCAGCGCACGTCGTCCTTGTCCATGGCCTCATCGGGGAACAGCAGCTTGGCAAGGCCGCTAAAGGTCTTGCGAACGGCAATCTCGTCGCGCTTGTTAAAGTCGCTGTTAAAGCGGAAATACCGGTCGATATGGTGCGTAAAGTCCTTGCGACGCATCTCCTTGCAAAACTCTGACAGGCAGTCGGTGATCAGGCCGTAATGCCCGGTCAGCAGGCTCGAGCGCATCTTGGGAATTTCCCAGCCCGGCAGGTAATAGTGGATGCGGTCAAAGAAGGCCGAATCGTTGTTAAACTCCGGCGGGAACGGGTCAAACAGGTGCGTGGTCTTAAGGACGTTTTGCACGGTGTCGTTGATGTTGCCCTCAAAGACCATGGAGGCATCGGCGTTAATCTGGTCGCGGCCACGCGCGTAGCTGCCGCTGGCCATGTAGTCCTTCATAATCTGCACGGCGTTGGTGTCCTTAAAGCGCATGCCGGCGACCTCGTCGAACGTCACGCAATCCCAATGGCCCACCAAGCCCACGCGATCGGCGCGCATGGAGTTCATGCGGCCGAACAGGTTGGCCGTGGTGGTCTGGCCGCCCGAAAGCAAGATGGCGTAAGGCGAGACCTCTTTGTAGATATGGCTCTTGCCGGTGCCGCGGGGACCAAGCTCGCACAGATTGTAGTTGCGCTCGATCAGCGGCACCATACGCTCGATAAAGTGCAGGCGCTCCTTCTCCGAAAGCTCGCTGGGCTCATAGCCGGCAGAGCGCAGCAGCATGTTGAGCCACTCGTCGCGCGAGAAATACTGACGCTCCTCGATCATGGCGTCCAGGTCCAGGTTGGGCATCTGGATGGGCGTGAGCGACGCCACGCTAAACGGAGAGTCCTCGGGCCCGCGCTTTTTGCGCTTGGCCTTGGAGCGGCGAGGCGCATCGTCGCCAAAGACTTCCATGCCAAACTCGTCTTCCTCTTCCATGGGACGACGATACTCGATGCTCATAATGCACCAAATACCACCCTGGAGAATCTTGGAATAGTCGCGCACGTACTCGGCAGGCATCACAAACGGCTCAATGGTCAGGTTGGCAAACGACGCCACGTAGATGTCTTTGTACTCGTCGAGCTTGGCCGTCACCTTATCGATGATGGTAAAGCGACCCAGCTCGCGAATCTTGGACTTAATGCGCTCGGACTCGTCGGGACGTACGTAGTTATCGGTGAGGATCTTGCTGATGCGCCCCAGGCCCTCCGCCACGGCATCCTCGTCGTCGGTTGAGCAGTACATACCCAGCAGGTACTCCAGCACAAAGGTGGGCACGTTGGCGCCGCGCTTCATAAGGGCCGTCAGGTCCTTGCGCACGATCTTGCCAGCAAAGTGCTCAAGCAGCTTGCCATCCAACCCATCCATGTCGTAGCCGTCGTCCTCGGGAGCCTCGGCCACAGCCTGATCATAACCGTCGGTCGAGAATTCGTCCTCGGCGTTCACCGCAGCCTCAACGGGCGCGGCAGCAACCGGCTCCGGGGCAGGCGCAACAGCCTCAGTCGCCGGGGCCTCCGCAGCAGGCGCGGCCTCCGCAGGCACAACACCCTCCACCGGCACATCCACATCAATCGAGGGAACTTCCCACAGATCGTCGTCATGGCTATCAAACATAGGGCACACTCCTAAAAACCAAAATCAGCAACAGGGGCAAACGAAACAGCGATGGTATACGTCTCGCGCCAAACGATCTTGCCCGTTTCGCGCTCGCGGCAGACCAGATAGTACGGACCCTTGGCCGAGAATCCATCCGCTGCACGCAGCGCAAACTTGGCATGCACCACGCGCTCCTGCGAGTTAGCAGAAGTCTTGTTGGCATGCGCCTTGACTGTATCGCTCACCTCGTTGCCGCTTGCGTCGGTAAACACCAGCTCATACTCGCACGGCAAGACCTTGCCTTGGGCGGGTTCTTCCTGGATCAAGTTGACCGAGAAGAGCGAGTTGGTCACTCGGCGTCCCTCGCTTAGCACGCGCAGCGTCGCCACGCGCGTATCGACAAAGTCCTTGGAACCCGAGCGCGCACGCCAAAATCCGATAACGGGCACGCAGAGCTCCTGCAGGCTCATGCCGCCGTGGACGTAGTTGTTAGTGCCGCCGGGACGCTTGAAGTGCACGTTCTCGCGCGGGGCAAATCCCTCAAAACCGGCACCTAAACGTCCCATGCCAACATTAACAAACACCTCGCATGCCTCTTCCGAAAGCTTGGCCAAGGCCTCGTTGGGCACCACCAGATGACGCTTGCCGTACATGACAGGAGCGTCAAGGAAGGGAAGGTCTGGCTTGCCGAGCATCTGGCACTCGTTGAGCTCACGACGCGTGTAGATGAAGCCGTGATCCGCCGTCATAACAACACGCGCGCCCGGGGCGTCGGTGCACACGCGGCGCGCCAACGCGGCAAGTTCCTCCACGGTGTCCGCGCAGGCATCGAAAACGTCATCCTGCGTAGCTGCCTTCTCGCCCGTGGCATCGATCTTGTTGTGGTAGAGATAGACGAGCCTGGAGTCTTTGAGCAGCGCTTTGCGCTCGGTTCCCGCCATGTTGAGGTATGCGCTCGAGCGCAAAGCGCGGGCCGTGGGCTCAACGTGGGTAAGTACGGCCTCGCGCTGCGGAGTCGTCGCAGTGGGCATGCCGTCAGCCAACACAAACGCGCCATCCTCTGCAAGCTCAAGCACCTGGTGCGGCAGCAGTGCAGGCATGCCCACCTCGGTAATGGAGGGAAAGACCGCCTGCATGCTAGAGACCTTGACGTTACCGCCGCGTTCGCGCTCGAGCAGCGACGCAACGTCGCGGGCAACCTCATAGCGCAGCGCATCGCTCACGATAACGACCGTTGTTTTGGCAGAACCCACAAAGGCGGGTAGCACATGCCAGTAAAACTCATCCTGCCGTGCGGGACCATCGATGTAGCCGCAATCGGCCCACTCCCCTTGCGCAGCGGCCGCCCAGCAGGTATTGGCGTCGACCAAGAACCAGTTACTGTAGAGATTCTCCGCCCAATCCACCACAGCTCGGGCAGGTTCCTCGAGTACATCGCACTCGACGGAGCGCGCCCGCAGATACGCGGTGCACATATGACGATAGGCGGCATCCATGGCATACCAATCGGACGTGTAGGCATCCCACACCTGCTGGGGCTGCGCCAGATGGAAGCCGCCCGCGTGCGCCTGCCTAAACGCGCACATATCGGCCACAGCGGCAAGCAGGTCAAAGTAGCTCTCGACACGACGGTACCAGCTTAGGTCGCAGCGACGCGCAGCAAATGCGCGCGCATCCTCAACGCGGTCTGCACCTTGCGCAAACGAGCAGAACAGCTGCGAGAGCACAGCCTCATTGACGCACGGAAACACATCAAGCGAGGTCAGCACATCGATCGGCAGAGCCTCGAACCGTGCAAAGAGTCCGCGGGCGTCCTCAACCAAACGGCAAATCTCAAATAGGTCCTCGCTCGATGCCTGGGTATCGGCGGTCTGGTCCCACGTACGCACCGCCTCAAGGCAATAGGGCCCGTAGGCGGGAGCCACATGGCTCTCAAGCCCCTTGAGCGCTCCCTCGGGAAGCGCGGTGGATGCCGCCGTAAGGAGCACATGGGATGCAAGCATAAGCAATGAGTCGCGCTCATACAGCGGTCCCTCAAACCCATAGCGGCGAAGCATAAAGGCAGAGAGCACATCGCGCACGCAGTACTTGTCCATCAACTCGGCCAGCGCCTCGGGACCCTCGTGCAGCAGCATGGTCATACAGCCACGCAGCACAAACGCGGGGCGCGCGTCACCAAGCTCTTTACCGCCAAAAATCACCGTAAGGATGCCGAGTTCGATATCGGATGCGCCCGAGGCATGCGGAACACACGCGGCAAACTTAGCGCAGCGGGTCTTGGCATCAAAGAACGTCTTGTGCTCGCGCAGGCTCTCGCGCACGGCGTCGATATTCTCGATGCCCAGCTGATCGGCCAAAAGCGAAAGATAGTCAGCCTGGAACTGATCGGCATACAGCTCAACATCGGCAAGCCAATCACCCTCAAGCCTGCCGCGCGGGCAACGACGATACAGCAAGATATCGCTCGCAAGGTCATCGCGGTTGATGAGCTTCTTGACGGCAAACATACGGCCCTCGCAGGCCTCAACAAAGCGCACCGGGCGCTCAAAGTCACCGTGAGCAGGCATTACGCCGGCATCGGCCCCTACGCCGTCGAAACCCTCGGCAGCCAATCGCTCAAACTCAGGAGCAAACTCGCCGTCCGCATCGTGCCAAACCACCACACGGCGCGGCGCGCATGAGGACAACGGCTGCAAAAATCGCAGCTTGAGCTGTTCTTCTACATCGATCTTGGGCATGAATATCCTTACCGTATCTGCAGTTACTTAATCTTCGCCAGCACATCCTGAAACTTGGCGTAGTTGACCTTGACGCCGTCATCCAGGTCGATCTTAATCATCTGGTCTGCCAAGTGGTGCAGTTTCTCCTCGTAGGCAATGGTCTCTTTGAGCTGGTCGTTGAGCTTTTTGATGCGCTTATCCAAGCGCACGCGCTCGCCGCGCTCGGCACTGATAAGGGCATCGTTGGCATACCCGATCTGGGCACGGTAGCGCTCCTGCTGCTCATGCACATAGTCGGTGCGGATGCGAGCCAACAGGTCAGGCTGGTAGCGATGCATGTAAACAAGGCACTTGAAGCCGTTCTTCTTGCCGCTGTCGAACAGCCAGTAGATGGGGCGCTTCTTATAGGTCTGGCAGTGGTCCTTAAAGAAGTCCTTCAAAAAGTAGGTGCGGATGACCTCGCGCGAGGTACCCTTGCCGCCGAGTGCCTCGGCAATAAAGGCCAGATTCTGCTCAAGCGTCTCCTCGCCATACACGGTGCGCACAAAGTCGATAAAGTAGCGCACGATGTCGTCGTCAAAGTACTCGTCATCGGTAATGGGCAGCACGTTATCGCTATCGGGCATAAAGGTCACATGATCAGAGTTGGGCATCTTGGCCAGATAGTCATCGACTGTGGCGCCCTGATCGGCCAGGACCAGCCCGTCCACATCCAGCGAATAGCGGCCAAACATGCAGCCCACGGCATAGCTTATGAGCGAGGTGATCTCGTCTCGCTTGGTGCGCACGTATTTGTTGCCCTTATAGCTCTCGGGAATCTCGTCGGCGGTATCAAAGATGCGCGCCACCGAAACGTACTTATCCTCGACCTCGATGGGCACCTCACCCTCCATGTTGTAGATCTTGGCAAAGATTCGGTTGAGCTCTTCCTCGTTACTGCGAAGCTGCTCGAAGCGAGCATTGACCTCGGCCTTGCGGGCCTCGTATTTATCGGCCAAAAGCGTTGCCATTGTGCTGCCTTCCGTTTCCATGGTCTTGCAATTAATCGGTCACCGTAAAGGAATCAGGCTCGGAGCTCAGCCCTATGCGCCGCGCGACACCCGCGTATCTCTTGCTCGAAAGCAGCTGATTCGTCTTAATTGCGCGATATGAAATCGCTCTCCTATCCAATGGAAGCTTTCAAATCGACTTCATGCCACACGTATCTGCCAAACACTCCCAATGCTGGACTAAACTCAAATGCGCATTCTCGAGATTCGCTCCTCTCCGAAATTACAAGGAGCAATCGAGATCCCCCCCCCAATAGATCGCGAGCGTTCCCACAGCGACAAATCGCATGGTAATCTTGCGAACCGACTGTCTTCTCGGTAATCAAAAATGAAAGCGTTGCTAAACCAGACGGATCAAAATAAGGGGTACCATGAGCGGAAACGTTGCACATGTGCGGCTCCCCACACATTATTAAATCGAGCTGCAAAACCGCATCCGTTATCGCAAAGTCCTCTGACTTTTCCTGCTCAACGCACTTCAGCTCAATGCATATTTCTCTGGTCTCACCACGGAGAAAACGATCGACCGCCTGTAGGTCGTAATTTTGAGGTTCATAAATACAACAATCAGACATGGTTATTACCTTTCGAAACTACAGCGTCCTTGCGGAAGTAGCTTATCTTTGGATAATTTGATTTATTGCACTTCCGGCAATAATACCCACGGCATTGGCAGTCCACTTCAGTGCCGTAGGCGTCTCATTTATAGCCTTGTCATTCTGACCACGGCCAATCAAAGCAAGGCCCTTTTTCGTTATTTGTAAGCCAACACCTTCTTGTGAAAACGCCAAATAATCAGCGTCTTTCAACGATTGAATGCACCCAGCGATATCGACTGCCGGAATACCCCAAGCAGAAACGTCGATTTCGGAAATACGCTCGTTTTCAAGCTCGATAATCTGCCACAGCAGCTCCCTAATGATGCATGCATCTATGGGACGCTTCGCATCACAGGGAATGATCCACCTGAATGGGAAGGAGGTTTCTTTTACCGCACCAGAAATCAAATCAGCCCTACACCAGGCGGAAACATCTCGTTTATCAGCGTTCCACTTTTCAGCACACTCCGCTGTAGTTCGTTTCGTCTCTTCGACAAGTTTGTAGGATTTGGTCACAATGCTCACCTACAACAGCGGATGACGTTTGAAATCCCAGGAGGTTTCAAACGAGTCCCAGTCGGTTTTTGATAATCCTCTGCTTTCCTTAAATAACCCGTCTACGAGATTGAAGCAACTCAGTAGGACGGGAAATTTATCCACATCACCAGCATTAACGTTCAGAGTTGGAGCGATTAACGAAAAATACTCTTTAGAAACGCTGGAGTTAAGCAGCGACAACATATAGCCGATTTTATCCTCGGGAACAAATAGACACATGCCGGCATGTTCTGAAAGACAATTGGACGCATATCTAAACGAAGGAATGGACGAGGTAATTGCCGACCATGAAATAGCGGGCTTGAATTTCAGCTCATCCGAATAATCTTGTGCATGGTTTCCTTCACGCGAGGCCGACTCAAACACACCGTGACCGTTATTTGACCAATCAATTACAGAATCAAGATTGCCAAACCATTTACGATAAGAGCCACCCTTTGTGCAAGGATTCCATTTTTTGCTTCCAAATAAATCGGATACGGACGTTGATGAAAAACCGATAGCTCCAGCGGGGCACTCCCACCAAAGCCTAATGAACTTATCATTCTTGCCAGTAATAATTCCCTTAGACGTTCTGCCAAATGAAGAAAGGCGAACGCCGTCGACCATCGCAGAGAGCAACCCATCACTGGCCCAGTAGGCCATGGGGGTGCCGGGGATCTGCTTGAAGGTGCCGGCGTTGCGGCGGTAGAACCAGCCGCAGTCGGGGTTTTGGATGGCCTCGACCAGTTTGAGCCTCTTGGCCTCAGAGCCGTTGATATCAACAAGGCGCACATAGGCGCCCTCGGCGTCCGAATGCTGGTTGTAGATCACGTCAGCTGTAACGTTGACGACTTCGCCGCCGATAGCATCAAACGCGCGAGGTCCCAGATGGGCCATGGAAACGATTGTCTTGTTGTCGATAACCTTGGCGCGCATCTTCTCAAAGCTGCCCAGGAACATCCAGCTCTGCATGGTAACCATTGCGGCATAGCCCTTATCTTCGACAAGGTTAAAACCGCGCTCGATAAAGCACGTGCAGAGATCGCTCTTCACGTCGGGGTAGTTCTTCTTGACCCACTTGCTCATGAAGGGGTTAAAGCTGCTGCTGCCCATATACGGAGGATTCGCCACGACGCAGATAAAACGACGGGACAGTTTCTCGCAAATGGCGACAGCGCTTTCGAGCTTAGTTTTGGTCGCAGAAGCAAAAAGGTCCTCGGAACAACTCGCAGCGGCAGCCTTGAGCTCGTCGATCTCGTCCTCTGAGGGATTGAGCAGCGAACCGATCTCGCCCAAATGGCTCAATTCCTCGGCGAGCTTCTTGTTACCCGGCAGCTCGTCCTCCCCTAGCGGGATGCTCGAGAGCACGGTAACGTCGGCGCGAACGCCACGACTAAAGAAGCGACGGTCGTGCTCGCGGGCGCACATGGCAAGCGCCAGCTCCGCGATCTGTGCCGCGCGGGAATCGATTTCCATACCTGCAAGGTTTTTAGTAAGAATGAGTTCGGGAATCTCGCGCTCACGATAGCCGCGCTCCTCGTACATATGGAAGAGCAGCTCAAACGCATAGACCAAGATATGGCCCGAGCCGCATGCGGGGTCGCAGAGGGTTATCTCCTCGGGACTCGAAATGCGGATGAAGTCCTCGTGCTCAGCATCGGGCTCGATGTAATACTCCATGCGCTCGCGTAGCGAACTCCCCGGATTGTTGAGCATCCACAGACGGCCGAGCGAGTTCTCGACCATATAGCGCACGATCCACTCGGGGGTGAAGAGCTGCGTGGCGGGCGCGATGTCCGCCGCCGCTGCCTTGCGCTTGGACTTGAAGAACTCGTCTTTAACGTCGGCATTGTAGTACTGATACATCCAGCCCAGAACGGTCACGCCCTCGCGCCAGTCCTCGTCAGTGAGGACGGCATTGAGTTTGCCCACCACACTGTCAGCCATCATGAGGCCCTGGGGCAACAGCAGCTCCATGGCTCCGCCCACGCGTTCAAAGACGCCCGGCAGGCAATCGGCAAGCTCCTCGCACTGAGCAACAAACAGGTAGCGCCACAACGGGTCATCCAAGCCCGCCATCTTGAGCTCGGCTATGCGATCGGTATCGGCCGTCGTTATTTCCACGTCCAATGCGTTCTCCACGGCCTCGCTGCCATGGCTGCCGTCCGCACAACTTAGCATGCGCATACGGCTGGGAAGCCATCCGCATGCATCCATGAAGCGAATGGCCACGATACGGTTGAACCAGGTGTAGGCCGCACGGTCGCGCAGCGCCTCGTGACCCACCTCCGCCTGCATGCGCAGCAGTTCGTCGCGTTGCTCAATCTCAGCCGGACTTAGGGGCAGGCCGTTGACGGTCTCGGACCCAACGGGCGCGGGTGCAGGTTCGGTGATGCCGTAGCGCACCATCTGCGCCTCCACGCCTTTGATGAGCTCCGTACGGGCCCAGCTGCAGAAGCTCTTAAGAGCAGAATCGTTCATGGTTGATGAGCCTTTCTAAACGCCATAAGCCACCGGTGCGCGCTTTGGCACCGGTGGCTCCGCGGGTTAGTTGATACGGATCTCGTCGTTTGCAGCGAGCGCCTGCATAAGGCGGGAGCGCAGGTCGTCCACGTAGCGCTCCACGTCCTCTGCGGACAAGAGACGACTCGGCTTGGCCAGATCGGCGCGGCGCACAGTCTTGATCTTGCGCTGGGGCTTGGGCGCGGGCACGGGAGCAGACGATGCGGAGCCCTTGTTGGAGACCTTCTTGACCACCTCGCCTGTACTCATGACCTCGGTGGTGCGGCGCTCGTTGTCCATACGCACGCGGGCCTCATCCACAGCGTCGTACATCTCGTTGGCCGCCGCACTGAGCCAGTCGCCCCAGTTAGTTGCAACAACGCTCAGTTCGTTGAGACTTTGAGCGCTGTGGGCACGGTTTTTGAACGACTCGTATTTAGTGCCGGCGTCTGCTATGGCATCCTTGGCCTGATTGACAAAGCCCTTTTGACTCTCGGCCTGCGCCCGCAGGTCTTGCAGATCGCTCTCGATGCGACACAAAAACTCATTGCGGCGGATGCCCAACAGCTTTTTCATGTCATCCTCGACGGGATCCATAAGCGGCTGCAGGTCTTTAATACGGCCGTAGGGCTTGGGATCTTTGAGGATCTCACGAACCGTTGCCACGTTCTCCACCGCACCGGGAATGTCATCGGAGGCATACTCGATACCCTCGGTGCGGTTCAAGAAATCCCTGGCGTGGTCAAACGCTGTTCGTTGATTGGACTCGAAGAACTCAACCACCTTGTCAAAGTCTTCCTTGGCATCGAGCAAACGCTCCTCATGCTTGGTGAACGTGGTCAAGAACGCCTCGGCCTCGTTCTGGTCCTTAAGGACGTCGGCCACCTCCGAGCGCATCTTCTCGCACTCGTCCTCACCGGGATACGGGTAGGCCGGCTTGATGCCCGTGTAGTAGTCGCGTGCCATGGCGAGGCACGCCTCGCGCAAGCCCTCAAGGCGCTCTTTGAGCTCGGCCACGAGCTTATCCTCGTTGGAGGGCACGGTCTTGAGATCAAACAGGTCACACATGAGTTCGCCCGTGGCGCGTAGCAACCGGTCGCTCATGCGCATGCGCAAGCGCACCTGGGCCTTATCGGCATCCTTGCGCAGGAGCGCCACCATGCAGCTGTCGTTAGCTTGAACCGCCTGACCGCCAAACAGCACCTGCGCGCGCTGCTCCACCACAAGCTGCGCCACCACATTTGCGATGTCGACCTCGCGCCAGCCAAAGGGCCTTTGCTGGTACTGGCGCTGGATATCGCCCATAGCGGTATCCAGGTGGCGCTGGTGCTGCACTTTGAGGTAGTCCTCGACCTCTTTGAGCGCACGCGTGTTACCTGCATCCATGCCCGCGAGCCCCACTTGAACGTTGCCCACCAGAGTAGAGCGAATATCGGAATCGCTCGTGACCGGCGCGCCGATATAGTCGGCCTTTTCAAAGACCACATCGCACAGCTGCGCCAGCACCTGCTCAAAGACCTGAGCGGGTTTGGCAGCACGGATCTCAATCATGCGCCCGTTGACGGCGCATCGTGCATGGAGCACCGCCTCAGCCAAAAGGGCGTCAGCCTCTTTCTCGTTAAAGTCCTTCTCGCGCATTTTGGCCTCGACAATCTGGCGGGTACTCGGCGGTAGCTCCTGCAGATTGCGCGTCTGGGCGTACATGCGAATCTTAGCGGCGTTGACGAGTGGGGCCCAATAATCCACCTCGTCGCTCAAGGCCACGATGGCCTTATCCACGGATTTCAATGCCAGCTCGGCATCGTCCGAACGGCCCAGATCGCTGGCCATGGTCACCACGGAAAGTTCCATGCCGCCCATGCTGGTACCGTGGATTGAGCCGTCCACATAGCGGTCAAACGGAAAGTCGTTGGCCCCGCGGTTGAGTTTGCGCGCAGTGTAGATGCTTTCGAACAGGCGCTTCTTGATGTACTCAATCACCTTCGCGTTGTCGATCGGGGTGCGTGCGATCTCCTGCGCTATCTCCTGCTCCTCGTCGGTGAGGAAGCTATAGGTATCGCCCTGGCGTGCCACGTAGCTCTCGCGCTCCAAGCGGGCGAGAGATTCCTTGACGCGGTCCTTAAGGGCGCGCTTGTCCACGTCCAGGCTATCGATCATAAGGATGGAGATGTTCTCGACCGTGGCCTTGACGTAGCCGATGTAGCGGATCAAGTACAGGAGCTTAAGCACCCGGACATCGTAGCTCTCAAGACCCTCTGCGTTTTCAGCCGCGCGCTCCGCACAGACGACGACCTGAATGATACCGTGCTCCAAATCCTTGGAGATTGTGTCGAAGAAGCGCCAGAACGGCACGAGTACACCAGTCTGGTCATGCTGGATGGCCTGAGCGCTCTCCTGAAACGCGCTCAGCATGGAGCGCTCGCCCGTGGACATGTGCTTGGCCTTAACACCGTGCTTGCGTACCTCGGTCATCACGTCGGGCAGAAGCTTAAACTGGTAGCCCACAAACGGGTAACTGGCCACAAAATCCTTGGAGTTGGCGAAGCCGGCAAGGTCGGAGCGCGAGCCACCCTCAAAGGTAAAGTTGTTTTTGAGGACGGCGGCATCTTGCTCGTAGACCTGTGCAAGCATATCGGCCGCCGGCGCGGTCTTCTCAAGCACACGGCGCTGGATAACCTCATCCACGCTGGAGCTGGAGAGCGAAAGGCGGGTATTGAAGCGGCCTTGGATCTTTGAAAAGTCGTTGCCCACGGGCAGGCTCAGGTTGTCGATGGCCTCCTGGCTCGTGACCATCACCCACACGCGGCCACCGCAGGCGGCACCCAGCTCCTCGACGATGGTCTGAAGACTCAACATAAGGCTTGGATCCCGGTCGTTTGTAATAAACTGACCCACCTCGTCGACCATAAAGAGCAAACGGTAGTTGCCGCCGTGGGCCGCTGCCTTAGCGTCTACGTAGTCCTTGACCTTTTTGGCAAAGACATCGGGGGCCAAAACCTCGTCCTCAGAACCCTCAAGCCAGTTCCATGCGGCCTTTTCGCTCATGCCGAGCACGCTCTGCAGCACCTCGACGACGTCGTCCTCAAAGTAGCTGTAGGTGTCGCGGGTCTGGAGCCAGGACTCGCCGTTGACGCGCTCAAAGGCCTCGCGGAACTCCTGGGTCTTGCCCAGGGAATCGATGTGTTCCTCGAGCTTTGCAAGCTTTAGGTCCTCGCCGTAGAAGCCGCGCACCTCGTAGAACATGCGCTCAAAGCCGCGAAGCAGCGCCGTGGGAGCCGTATCGCCCTGCTTCCACTGGCCCGCCTTGCTATCGATGTTAAAGAGGATGGCCTGCGTGGACACCGAGCAGGCGCGCTCCATGGCAGCCGCGACCATGGGGTCGACGATCTTGCCGTCAAAGTAGCGGATGGCGCTCTTGCCGCCGATCTTGCGATTCTCGAGCAGGTAGCTCAGCATCTTGAGGAAGTGCGATTTACCGGAACCGAAGAAACCACTGATCCACACGCCGATCTTGTCGGTGGGCACATCGATGGCATCGCCGTAGGCCTTGAAGAACGTGGCAAAGTGCCCCTGCAGTTCGCGCGTCACCACGTACTCGTCAAGCTCCTGGCGGATGGACTCGTCTTTTGAATCCTGGACCTTAACCACACCGTTGATAGAACGGTTGATGTCTTTTGCAAAGAGGTCGCGAACGATCGTGTTGTCCATGGGTGCTCCTTTGGGTTTGGGAACGTTATGGCAAAGGGTTGTTACCGGCGGCAGGCCTTGTCTGCGGGGAACCGTGCTTACGAGATATCGATGGCGCGGTAGTAGTTATCGGCCGGTAGACGGTTAAAGAGCTGGAAGGAAGAGCCGTTGAAGCTGCCCGGATAGGCGGCGACCACCGGCACATCATCAAAATCCGCGAGCATGCAGTGGAGAAGCGTGTGCATGCGAAAGAACGGGAAGACCTCACCTGCACCGGTGAGGAGGATGACGTCTCCGGGCATGTGCGGCTCGGTCTGCTCAAGGATGTACGCGGCGACTTTCTCGGGCGAGGCGAACTTGGCCACGTCCTCGAGCACGCGCTGGGTACCGCGGCGCTCCTCTTGGTGCGGGATAGCCTTGAGGACACGGCGCTTTTCGAGAATTGCCAGCACGGCGTCGTAAAGGTTTACGACCTTGAGCGTGCACGGAAGCTTGTCGGCCTCGGCATCGCGTGAAAGGGTGTCAAATAATGCACGCGCCTCAAACTCCAGCGCGGGGTCATAGCAAAAGGTGTGGAAGCCGATCTCATTGCCTATGCCCTTGTTGGCCAAAAAGTCCTCACTGCACAGGCACTCGCGCAGAAGCTGCGCACGGCGCTCAAATTCCTGACAGGCACGCTCGGAGCGGGCATGCGCCGCAACGACGCTCTTGCGGGAATGGATGCCGATATTGGTGGCGAGATCGGTCGCCGGGGTGATAACAGGGTCGACGGCGCTTTTGACGGGAGCCACGCTACATCACCGCCCTGCCGGTAAGGGCAGCGATAAGCGACTGCTCGCCCAGCTGAACCAAGGCTCGCTCGACATCGGAATCGAGGAAGAGTGGTGACAGGCGCTCGGACTCCGGGCCCTGGCCCTCGCCGATAAGGCCGGCATGGCGGAGCGTCTGGCGGAGCGAGCCCTTAATGCGCTTGACCGTGGCCTCAGTCCAGCGGGCCGCGTCCGGATACTCCGTGGTAAAGCATGTCATAAAGGCGTTGAGGTCAACCGCCGTAAAGGCATAATCGAAGTTTTGTAGGCGCTCCCCTACCTCGACGAGCACGAGCTCGCGCACGATATCGTAGCGGCAGATCATGCTGTAGAAGATGGCCTGGTCCGCCTGCGTGGGAGTGCCGGATGCCATGAGCCTGGTTAGGGATGACGCAGCCTCGACGGCGGTTTTGGGGTCGATGCCGCGCGCGGCGCATACGGCGTCCGTGGGCACCATGGCGTCAAGGCGGCGAAGGCACACGGTTGCGCGGTTGGCGACCATGCGCTCCGTGGGATATTGAAAGAGGTTCTCGCTCTTTACGCGTACAATGGCCTGCTCGTCGCTTGCGCCCTGCATACGAAGGGCAGCGACGATGCGCATCTCATGCGGGAGGAATTGCTCGCGGGTGAGCACCCCCCCCGAACGCTTTTTGTGGTTATATCCACAGTACACGCTCCAAGGGTGTCAAAGGCTGTCACAAGTGCGCCGCAACCCGGCAGGCAGGCGCGGCGCACATGACAATAATCATACCTGTTGGTAAAAAAGTTACCACGCCCAGAGTGTCAAATGTTGAGCAACAAAATTTAATCCGGTTAACGGTCATTTTCGCAGCTTAGAAACTTTAACGAGGTCGCCCCAAATCACACTTGCCAGACAACCGCGCTTACGAATGCAGGCACGCACACGCCCAACGCCACCCTCCGCTACACTCAACATAGAGTTATACATATGATTCTATGTAAGGAGTTTCATATGCCTGCCGTAAAGCCTATTTCTGATCAGACGCGCGCGCTAACTACCATTCAGGAACGCGAAGACCACATTCAACGTACCATCGCTCATGGTTACGACGACCTCACCAACGGTCGTGTGCGCCCCTGGAAACAAGCAAAAGCCGAGGCGGATCGGATGCGAGCCATCAGGTAAGGTCACCCCTCCCCCATGTAACCATCCTGTAAATCATAGCGGCGCACTCGAGTTTTACCGTGATGCGGTCGCGCCCGGCGCTGCACTGTGCTAAAGTATCCCGAACGTCCAAACGACTACGAGGGGGAACTAGAAGATGGCACGTGTGCACAACTTCTCAGCTGGCCCGGCCGCGCTGCCTACAAGCGTGCTCGCCGAGATCGCCGACGAGATGATGGACTACCGCGGTTGCGGCATGTCCGTGCTCGAGATGAGCCATCGATCTAGCATGTACCAGCAGATCATCGACGACGCCGAGGCAACCCTGCGTCGCCTGCTGAGCATCCCCGACAACTACCGCGTCCTGTTTTTGCAGGGCGGCGCCACGCTGCAGTTTGCGGGCATCCCCATGAACCTCATGCGCCGCGGCCGCGCCGGCTACATCGTGACCGGCAACTTTGCCAACAAGGCATACAAAGAAGCCGCCAAGTACGGTGAGGCCGTGCTGCTCGCGAGCTCCGAGGACACCAACTTCGACCGCATCCCCGACATGGCCGACATCAACGCGCGCATTGCCGCCGAGGCCGCGAGCGACGGACTCGACTACGTTTACATCTGCCAGAACAACACCATCTTTGGCACCATGTACCACGAGCTGCCCGCTTGCGGCGACGTACCGCTGGTCGCCGATGTCTCGAGCTGCTTTCTGTCGCAGCCGCTCGATGTTGAGCGCTACGGGCTCATCTACGCCGGCGCGCAGAAAAACGCCGGCGCCGCGGGCGTGACCGTGGTTATCGCGCGCGACGACCTCATCGCCGACGGCCCCGCCTTTGCGCAGACGCCGCAGTACCTGGACCTTAAGACCCAGGCCGCCAAGGACTCCATGCTCAACACGCCCAACACCTTTGGCATCTACGTGTGCGGCAAGGTGTTCCGGTGGGTCGAGGAGACCGGCGGACTTGCCGCCATGGCCGAGCGCAACTGGGCCAAGGCCAACCTGCTCTACAACCTGCTCGAGAACAGCGAGCTGTTCCACGGCACCACGCAGGCCGACAGCCGCTCCATCGCCAACGTCACGTTCCGTACCGGCGATGCCGACCTCGACGCCGCCTTTGTCGCAGGCGCGGCCGAGCATCAGATTCAAAACGTCAAGGGCCATCGTCTGGTGGGCGGCATGCGCGCCAGCGTCTACAACGCCGTAACCATGGAGGACGTGCAGGCACTGGCCACGTACATGAAGGACTTCGAAGCACAGCATAGTTTGAGTCCGCGATCTAACTAGCCCGCAACGCGCGGGCCGACCAGCCACTTCAAACCACCTGTTTAAGCCAAACCTGCTAAGGAGTTTTTCCATGCGTAAGATTAAGACCATCGACGACATCACCAAGGACGGCAAAGTCGAGTTTGGCGAGGGGTACGAATTTGTGAGCACCGCCGAAGAGGCCGACGCGATCCTGATGCGCTCGACCGACCTGCACGGCTACGAGCTGCCCGAGGGCATCCGCGCCATCGCCCGCTGCGGCGCCGGCGTCAACAACATCCCCGTCGAGGAGTACGCCAAGAAGGGCGTCGTCGTCTTTAACTCCCCCGGCGCCAACAGCAACGCCGTAAAGGAGCTCGTCCTGGGCATGCTGGTGCTTTCGAGCCGTGGCGTGGTGCAGTCGATGAACTGGGTGCGCGACAACGCCGACGACCCCGAGATCCAGGTCGATGCCGAGAAGGCCAAGAAGGCCTTTGTGGGCCGCGAGCTCAAGGGCAAGCGCATCGGCGTCATCGGCCTGGGCAACGTGGGCTCCAAGGTCGCCAACGCCTGCGTCGATCTGGGCATGGATGTCTACGGCTACGACCCGTTCATTTCCGTCGAGCACGCGTGGGTGCTGAGCCGCGAGGTGCAGCGCGTGGGCACACTCGAGGATCTGTGCCGCGGCTGCGACTACCTCACGGTGCACGTGCCCAGCAAGGCAGACACCATCGGCATGATCAGCACCGAGCAGATTAACCTGCTGGCCCCGGGAGCCGTGCTCATCAACTACGCACGCGAGACCATCATTGACGAGGACGCCGTCGACGCCGCCCTGCGCGAGGGTAAGCTGAGCTGGTTTAGCTGCGACTTTGCCACGCCCAAGACCGTCAAGATGCCCAATACGTTTATCACCACACACTCGGGCGCCGGCACCGGCGAGGCCGAGGCCAACTGCGCCGATATGGCCATCAGCGAGCTCAAGGATTACCTGGAGAACGGCAACATCGCACACAGCGTCAACTATCCCGCCTGCAGCATGGGCAAGGCGCGCGCCGCAAGCCGCATCGCCTGCCTGCACGCCAACGTGCCCAACATGATCGGTCAGATCACGGCAATCCTGGCCAAGGACAATGCCAATGTGCAGCGTATGACCAACGAGTCTGCCGGCGAGAACGCCTACACCATGTTCGACACCGATGAGCACCTGGACAGCAGCACCATCGAGGCGCTCAAGCAGATTCCGTCGATGTATCGCGTGCGCGTAATCAAATAGCGCCGGCTGATCTGACGGGCAGTTCCCCATGTAGCCTGCCCGTCACTGACATTGAATGCCCGCGGGGGCGCCTTTCGCACGAGAGGCGCCCCCGTTTTTGTGAGCACTCCATTAAATGCACCGAGCCGCTTCTTGGCATACAATCTGTATGTTGACCTAACTATATGTGAGGTGCCTATGGTTGATACAGATTTTGCGTGGCGGCTTACGCAAGGACTCGTGCGGATCGACAGCTCAGACCCGGGTGCGTATGAGGACGAGATTGAGCGCTATATCAAAGCGTTGGCTGAGGAACGGTTGGCGCAGCTGAGTCATCCGGTGCTCCATGCCGTGCAGGTTGAGGAACTCGAGGTGCTGCCCGGGCGCCGCAACCTTATGGTCACCGTGCCGGGACTGAGCGACGAGCCACGGCTCGTCTATATCTGCCATATGGATACCGTTACGCTGGGCGATGGCTGGGACGCGGACATTCCGCCGCTCGGAGCGATCGTGCGCAACGATAAACTCTATGGCCGCGGCACCTGCGATATGAAGGGTGGCCTAGCCTGCGCCATTGCCGCACTGGTCCATCAGCTCGAGCGCGTGGCGGCAGAAGGCGAGCTGCCCCGCCGTGGCTTTTCGCTCATCTGCTCGGTCGACGAGGAAGATTTTATGCGCGGCTCAGAGGCCGCGATCGATGCCGGCTGGGTCGGCTCGCGTGAATGGGTGCTGGACACCGAACCCACCGACGGACAGATCCAGGCGGCGCACAAGGGGCGCACGTGGTTCGAGATTGAAATGGCTGGCGTAACGGCGCATGCGAGCCAGCCGTGGAAGGGCGCGGATGCCGTCGCCGCCATGGCCGAGGTCGTGTGTTCGCTCCGTCGCGCGTTTGTGGCGCTGCCCGTGCACGATGAGCTGGGATCTTCGACTATCACGTTTGGACAGATCGAAGGTGGCTACCGTCCCTATGTCGTACCCGACCGCGCCAAAGTCTGGGTCGACATGCGCCTGACCCCGCCGACCGATACGGCCGCCGCGACGCGCATGGTAGAGCAGGCCATCGCCGTCGCCGAAGCCGCCGTTCCCGGTTGCCATGGCAGCTACACCGTGACGGGCGACCGCCCCGCCATCGAGCGCGACCCGAACTCTCCCCTTCTAGCAGCGCTCAAGCGTGCCGCCGATGACGTGACGGACGCGGACACGACCGTCGGCTTCTTTACCGGCTACACCGACACCGCCGTCATTGCCGGCAAGACAGGTAATCGCAATTGCATGAGCTACGGTCCCGGGTCGCTCGCGCTCGCGCACAAGCCCAACGAATATGTGCCCCACGCCGATATCGTTCGTTGTCAGCAGGTGCTAATCGCGCTCGCCGATAACGTGCTCTGGGACGCGAGCGGCCAAGTTGGGGCATAATAAGCCGCGAACAAACCGACTCGTGCGTTAGGACCGCCCATGAAAGCACTTCCGTTTCCCTGCATCCGCCCGGCTCAGGACCGTGTGCTCGAGGCGCTGCCTGCAATGGGCAGTATCCTGAGCGGCAACGATGCTCTGCGCGGAGCCCTTGCCGATGGCCTGATGCTCAAGGACCCGGGTGCGGCGTATTACGTGTACGAATGCTCGGGCGAGCCGGGACGCGTGACGGGTGTCGTGGCGATTTGCCCGACGAGTGTACTTGCGGGCGACAAGAGCGATGCCAGCGCTGACGTGGCCGCCGCTGCGCGCGCGATCGCCGAGCTCAAAGTGCAGCCGCGCCCCGTGTCGCTCGCCTACGAGGCCTCGCCCGTCATGGATATCATCCTGGGCGCCGCCAAAGAGGGCGCGTCGCTCTACGCCGTTACCGACCCCGCGGGCATTACACACCGCGCGTGGGAGGTCAAGCGCGAGGACGCCGTCGGCGCCATCTGTGCCATGCTCGACCAGGCGCCGGAGCCGGCACTGGCCGACGACCCTGCCTACGCTGCCGCTCTGACCGGGGCGTCGCAGCTGCTGGCCGATGAGACCCGTGCCGCCGGAACGTACACCGGCAAGGAGCCGTTCAACTTTACCGTTGCCGTGCTCTTCCCCGCCGCGCAGGTCAGCGGCGCCGCGCCGCAGGTTCCGACGGGTCTGCTCACGCACCAGGTCGCGCGGTTCTAGCAAGACCAGACCGCCCAACACAAAAATCGGCAGTTCAACAAACAGGGGGCGGAGATGCAGCAGGTACATGCATCTCCGCCCCTTTTGCGTCGAGTAGTTATGCCGGCGACTCGTGCCGCCGTGCTCGCGTTATCCGCGCTGCGGACCTGCAGTAGCCACGAGCGGTTCAAGCCCCAGCTCGCGCGCGTAATCCTCCTGCGTAAAAATCTCAATCAGCTCAAACGTACCGGCCTCGTCGTCAAACACGAAATGCAGCACCGAGCAGTTGCCCGGCACACGATCGCGTTCGTCGGCCGCCGCGCCCTTCACGTGGTCCATGAACTCCTTGATGGCCGAGCCATGGCTTACCGCGAGCACGCACGTATGGTCCGGACGCTGCATAAGCTCGGTCAACGTCGCCACCATGCGCTCGCGCACCTGCATCTGGCCCTCGCCGCCAAACTGGCGATAGAAGTCGCGCCACGGGCGCTCGGGCATGAGCACCACGCGCTCGGCCTCAAAGTCGCCAAAGAACCACTCACGCAGGCCGTCCAGGCGCTCGTACGCCAAGCCCGGCCACAAGTTGGCGATAGTCTGCTCGGTGCGATGAAGCGTGGAGGTGTAGGCATGATCGGGCTCAATGCCGCGCGCACGTAAAAACATGCCGGCGCGCGCCGCCTGGTCGCAACCCAACTGCGTAAGCGGCGAGTCACTCCAGCCCTGAATGATACGCTTAAGGTTGAATATCGTCTGTCCATGACGGACCAGATACAGATCTTTATTCATAGGTGTCCTTTCGTTCGTTACCAACCCAAGAGCGAAAACGCCCCGTCGCAATAGCCAAAATGAAGCACGGCACCGTTGTCGGGTAGCTCTCCCCCGCCAGTCACATACTCAAGAAACTCCTGGCAGGCTGAGCCGTGGGAAACCGCCAGCACGCAGTCGTGCTGCGGCCTGGCCATGATGCGGGACAGCGCCGCGACCATGCGCGACCGAAGCTGCACTTCCGACTCGCCGCCAAAGGCCACCGGATAATCGCCCCAGGGCTGCGGCGGCATCTCGCGATTTGATGTGCCCTCCAGCGCGCCAAAATGCCACTCACGCAGGTCATCGACCAGCTCAATGGAACGGCCCTCGCCAACGATAAGCTCGGCCGTATGCCGCGCCCGGCCCAACGGCGAGGAATACACATGATCAAAGGCCACGCCACGCGCCGCAAACGCCGTACGCGCCGTCAGCGCCTGCTCGCGCCCGCGCGCCGTAAGCGGCGAATCGTGCCAGCCCTGCAAAATGCTCTGCACATTGAGCTCAGTCTGCCCATGCCGCACCAAATACAGATCTGCCACACACCCTCCCCTCGTACCACCACAAAGGGGACAGGAGCCTTTGTGGTGATTTTGCCGCCGGATTGCACCGCAACGACGCACAACTACAGCAGCACGTCGGCAAGCGGACGCTTGGGTACGTGGTGCACCCGCGCCTCGTCGCGCCAATAATTGATGGAGCCGTCGGGGTTGGAATCGATCGCATCGATCACCTGTGTCTCGGCCGGAACGCCAAACGCCATGATCAGCTTGAGCTCATATTTGTCGTTATCGAGCCCCATGGCATCGATCGCGTGGGGCGTAAAGGCCTTGAACATGCAGGCTGCCACCTCGGGCGTGGCGCTGCGGGCGGCGAGCATCATCGTCTGCGCGGCAATGCCCGTGTCGACATCGGTAATGGGAGCGGCGGGCTTGCCCGGAACGGCGCGCTCAGCAAGAATCGCGATGTAGCCGGTCGGGCGCTCGCCCTCATCGGGACCCGGCCAATCCTTGAGCGCACCGGCCCATGCAAGCTCGTCAAATACACGCGCGCAGTCCTCTGCACCGCTTACCACATGAAAACGCAGACGCTGAGCATTGGCACCACAGGGAGTCAGGTGCGCCAGCTCCGCCAGCTCAAGCAAAAGCTCATGCGGCACGCGCATGGACTCGTCAAAGCGACGGCACGTGCGGGCGCAGCGAACCAACGCATCAAACGCGTCCAAGCCGAGCTTTTCGCAACCCTGCTTTGCCATCGACTCAGCGCTTACCGGCGCTGCGGGAACTGCTTCGTTCATAGGGACCCCCAATACAAGCCAATTGTCCTTAGGAAAATCTAACCTAAAACATAGGCAATAACGAACAGGGCTGCAATGTTCTACAATTGTTGATTAATCCTCACTGGAGCGGGAACAAAAGTAACAATTCGGGAATGTGGGGCGGCAATTCGTCCTTCCCGCCCCATGCATCGGCGCCCTTGGGCGATACTTGTTGCAACACTTTTGGCGTACGCCGCACGGAGAGCAATGAACGCGACGTGCACAGCACGGAAAGGAGACATTATGGGCATCTTTAAGAACGATGACCAAAAATCGAGCCAGTTTGGATTTGACGAGAAAAGCATGGCGGGCAAAGCCGTCAAGGCCGTACGCTGGATTTACGCCATCACGGGCGTCTTAGCGCTCATTGCTAGTATCGCGCTGCTTTTTGCACCCGCCAAGTCCCTCGTCTTCCTAACGACCGTCTTGGGCTTCTACTTTGTAATCACCGCTGCCATCAGGCTGTTCACTGCCATTTTTGAGCCGCTGCTGCCCACCGGCTGGCGCGTGACGAGCATCATCTCCAACCTACTCATTATCTTGGGCGGCGTCATAATCCTGCGCAACCAGGCCTTCTCGACCGCGACGCTCACCACGATGGTGGTTATCGTGGCCGGCTTTGGCTGGATCGTCGAAGGTGTCATGTCCATTCTGGAGTCCGAGCTTTCGTCCAACCGTGCCCTCGCCATCCTGAGCGGCGCGCTCTCCATCATCGCCGGCATGTTCGTGTTTATCTATCCGCTGTGGTCGGCCAAGATGCTCGTCATCTTTAGCGGCGCCGCACTGCTGGTGTTTGGCGTAACGCTGATTGTTCGCGCTATTCAATTTGGCAAACTGGTGCACTAGATGCCGCGAACGCTCTTTATTGATGCCGACGCCTGCCCGGTCACGCGCGAGTCGATTGACTGCGCGCGGCGGGCGGGCGTCGCCGTTGTTATCGCCGGCAACAGCACGCAAAACCTGGAACGGCACATTCGCCGCGACGACCCGCGCGATGCCGAGCACGCGCGACGCGGCTTTTGGGTCACGACGCTCGATGTAAGCGTGGGCGCCGACAGCGCCGACTTTGCCATTGTCGAACGCCTGCAGGCGGGCGACGTAGTCGTGACGCAGGACATTGGCTTGGCGAGCATGGTGCTCGGACGCGATGCCGCCGCCATCGGTGTGCGCGGGCGCGTCTACGATAAGGCGACCATCGACATGCAGCTGCTTATTCGCCACGAGGAAAAGAAGGTACGCCGCGCCGGCGGACGCACTCGCGGTCCGGCAGCATTTACCAGCGAAGACCGCGCTCGCTTTAAGCGCAACCTCACCGAGCTGCTGCGCTAACCAAGGTAGATTTTGGGACATGCCCGAAAATCTACCTTTTTGTTTTGAGCGGTGTGAGCGCTCGGAATCCATGGCTCAACAAAAAAACGGGCTTCAAAATGCCATGCGTCGCCGCATTGCGCAGGCGCCGAGCATGGCTATTTGAAGCCCATTTTTTAGGCCTACTTAGAGGCCGAAGGCGGATAGGATAAGGCCCCAGCCGGCGCCGATGACGTACATCATGACCAGGAACACGGCGTTTTCACGAGCGCTGCGGTTGGTGCGGAACAGGACAAGATAGCCCACGCCGGCGGAAATGAGCGTGCCGGCGAGCATCGGCGCCAGCTGTAGCGCGCCCTCCAGGTACAGCTGCGTAATGACCACGCTGGCCGAGCAGTTGGGGATCAGGCCGACGAGTGCCGAGCCCAAGACGGCGAGCGTCTCGTTGCCACGCAGGAACTGCTCGATCGCGGACTCTCCGAAGGTCTCGAGCACGGCAACTAGAATCAGCGTCACCAGGAAAATAAAAACCGAAACCTGCACGGTGTGCGAGATCGCGCTGCGGATAATCGACAGGACGGGCGCACCTTCGTGGGAGTGACCGTGGTCGTGCCCATGGCCGTGGTGGTGCTCATGCTCGCCTGCGTGACCGTGGTCATGGCTGTGTCCGTGGTCGCGCTCGTGTTCATCTTCATCATCATCGCAACCGCAATGGTCGCGCTCGCACAACTCGTGGATGTGGTCGGCGCTCACACCCGCCTCGGCCACTTCATCAATGATGTCGCCCCCGGTATGGTCGTCGTGCGCGCAGTTCACATGAGCCGGATTGGCAGCGGTCCCCAGCACGGTACGGCGAATCGCCGCATGCGCGCGGGCATTACGACGAAGGCCGCGGATAGCCGCGTCCACGATAAAGCCCGTGACCAGCGCGATCAGTGCCTTCGAAGCCAAAAGCATCGCCATGGTCTGCACGGGCACCTGCTCGGCGAGCAACAGCGGCAGCATCTCATCGGAGGTCGAGAGGAACACGGCGACCAGCGTGCCCAGCGTCACGACACGGCCGGCGTACAGCGTTGCTGCCATGGCCGAAAATCCGCACTGCGGCACAATGCCCAGCAGCGAGCCAGCCACGGGACCCGCAGCGCCGGCGCGCTTGATAGCGCCGTTGACGCGGTCGCCCGCAACGTGCTCAAGTGTCTCGAGAGCAAGATACGTCACCAACAAAAACGGCACCAGCGACAGCGTGTCCTTGCCGGCGTCGAGCAGAATATCAATCAGTAAATCCATGACAGATGGAACCTTTCATGTCTTTCGGCAGCATTGTAAAAGTCCTAGCGGTCAACTAGGGTATTGTAGTTGTCCCGGGCGCGGTGCCAATAGTTGCCCATGGTAAACTATCATCTCGCCACATCTCACTGAACCCGAGCCGCGCGGTGCGGCCCGTCCAAGGAGCAGTTATATGAACGTTTCACAAGCACTCGAATACGAGCGTCAGCCGTTTATCCCCATGTTTATCTATGGCGATCACGGCGCCATGGAATCCGAACGTCAGAAAGGCGAAGAGGCCCTCAAGGTGCTCGAGACCGAGTACTTTACCGCCGAGGGCGACCCCAGCTTCGACTTTGCCACCGTGCGCGACCTGGCCGACCGCAACCGTGACTTGTGCGACCAGATTGGCGAGGCACGCCTGCGCAACGTGACGCCCGCGACGCTTTCGCGCGGCCTGTCCGATGCTGACACCTGCGCCGCCATCGGCAAGATGCAAAAGCGCACCGCCGCGTCCGTTATGCGCGAAATCCGCGGCGACCGCGACGCGCTCGGCGTGGCCTACGCCCGCAAGCCCATCCAGGGCACCGTGCTCGGTATCGACATCGAGACCACCGGCCGTGCACCCGAGCGCGGCTATATCATCAACGTGGGCTGGGAGATCATGGAGCTCACCAGCGACGCCGTCCCGCATGACGCCGAGGCACACTACTGCGGCCTGCCCGACATCTACCGCGGCGAGGATGTACCGCTGTCGAATATCCACCACATCACCTGGGACGACATCGACGGCAAGAAGCCGTTCCGCGAGAACAATGAGCTGCAGAAGCAGCTGCTCAAGCTCATGAAGAAGTACCCGTACATGGCACATAACGCCGCGTTCGAGGACAGCTGGTTCAAAATTCATCTGGACGGTTACGCCGAGGCACGCCGCGCCGGCAAGATTATCGTCATCGACTCGCGCCAGATCTGCCGCAGCCTGGATGCCGACGTGCGCTCGCTCCCCCGCGAGTCCGCGCCCGCCGCGCTCGAGAACTGGGCGCGCCGCCGTGGCACCCTCGCCGCCGACGCCAGCGAGCAGCATCTGGGCCTGGACGACACCGACCTCATGCTCCGCACCGTCCAAGCCGAGTTCAACCTCAAGAACCTGTTTGCGAAATAACCGATCCATCTGCGGGAGCGCCTGCCAGGCACAGTGCAATCCGTCTGAACGCACCGACATGCAGTAAACTAGGGCGCAGCCTTATGGCTGCACCCTAGTTTTCATCAAAACGAGCAAATACGCGTGCTTCACACAGTCAACAGGTTGGCCCACCTACATTTTTCGAGTTGTTCGGCCAGCTGAACCACTAGTCAAGACCCCTTGAACCGCAATCGAGTGCTGTAGCCGCCTTAATTTCGCAACCAAGCCCCATAAATCTACCTAAATCAATTCGAATAGGACGTTGCGATCGCACCATTCGTATAGGATAAGGCCGAATAACTCAAATTATGTTGGTGAGGCATCTGAGCGGTCGGCAAAAACGCTTAGAAGCTACGAATCCGCAACTAAAGTTCACCAAAAAAGGGGCAGATGGCAGAAACCTCCCCAGCCGAAGCTGCTCCCTCAATACGACAGCTCAAAAACCCACCGTTCGCAGAAGATAAG
>CBCSLZ010000013.1:0-62329 GCA_965141245.1 uncultured Collinsella sp. | reverse complement strand
TACGATCCTTTCAGTTACACGCGGCGACGCTTCTTGGGGCGGCAGCCGTTGTGCGGAATGGGGGTCTTGTCCTGGATGCTCGAGACCTCGAGGCCAGCAGCCTGGAGGGAGCGGATGGCGGTCTCACGACCGGAGCCGGGGCCCTTGACGAAGACGGAAACCTTCTTCATACCGTGCTCCATGGCCTGCTTGGCAGCAGCCTCGGCAGCCATCTGGGCAGCGAACGGCGTGGACTTACGGGAGCCCTTGAAGCCCACCTGGCCAGCCGACTTCCAGGAAATGACGTTGCCCTGGGGATCGGTGATCGAAACGATCGTGTTGTTGAACGTAGAACGAATGTGAGCCTGGCCCACGGAAATGTTCTTACGGTCCGCGCGCTTCAGACGGGCAGCGCGAACGTTCTTCTTAGCAGTAGCCATCTATCTAGCGCTCCTTATTTCTTCTTCTTAGCACCGATCTGACGCTTCGGGCCCTTGCGGGTACGAGCGTTAGTGTGGGTGCGCTGGCCGCGGACCGGGAGGCCCTTGCGGTGACGAAGGCCGCGGTTGCAGCCGATGTCCATAAGGCGCTTGACGTTCTGGTTGCGCTCACGGCGGAGGTCGCCCTCAACCATGATCTGGTTCTTATCGATATAATCGCGGATGGCGTTAACCTCATCCTCGGTGAGGTCCTTAACGCGCGTATCCACGTTAACGTTGCACTCGACGCAGATCTTCGTCGCAGTGGTGCGGCCGATGCCGTAAATGTAGGTCAGACCGATCTCAACGCGCTTCTCACGCGGGAGGTCGACACCATTAATACGGGCCAACGTAGTCTCCTCTCTTAACCCTGACGCTGCTTATGACGGGGGTTCTCGCAAATGACGAGGACCTTGCCATGGCGCCTAATGATTTTGCACTTATCGCACATCTTCTTGACCGAAGGACGTACCTTCATCGTTCTTCCTTTCGGTAGCGCTCAAACTACTTCCCTACTATCTACTCGCCCAGCCGCAGGCGTTTAAAACTATGGCTGGTCTTCACACGCAAACCGACCGTAGGTTGAGCTAAGCCTGCAGTCGGAAAAGAGCGTGTATGCGTGCCGCTATTTATAGCGATAGGTGATGCGGCCGCGGGTCAGGTCGTACGGGGAAAGCTCCACGACAACCCTGTCACCGGGGAGAATACGGATGTAATTCATTCGGATCTTGCCAGAAATGTTGCACAGAACCGAATGACCGTTCTCGAGCTCGACCTTAAACATGGCGTTGGGCAGCGGCTCTTTTACCGTACCCTCGAGCTCAATTGCGTCTTCCTTCTTCACAAGCAATCATCTTTCTCTAGAAAACGACAGCGATTGAGTATTCTACAACACGTATGTACGCATCGTAATAACTTCGTAATGGCTCCACAACTAAGTGGAACTTGTTACATTTCTCCGCCTTGGAGCGAACACCAAGCACCTTGCGCATCCGTGGTGAGAATCACCGGGCCGTCATTGGTAATGGCGACGGTGTTCTCGTAGTGCGCGGCGGGCAGGTGGTCGTTGGTCGTGACGATCCAACCGTCGGAGCCCGTGCTCACATGGTTGGAACCCATCGTAACCATCGGCTCGATGGCAATGACCATGCCGGCCTGGAGGCGAACGCCCCTCCCCTTCTTTCCATAGTTAGGAACGTTGGGGTCCTCGTGCATCACGCGGCCAATGCCATGGCCCACATAATCGCGAAGCACGCCGTAACCGTGAGACTCGGCGAGGGACTGAACGGCATAACCGACGTCCCCGATATGGTTACCGGGAACAGCCTGCTCGATGGCAGCCTTAAGGCAATCGCGCGTGATCTCGCACAAAGCCTTGGCTTCGGGCGTGGGGGTGCCGACGAAAAACGTCCAAGCGTTATCGCCGACCCAACCGTCGACAACGGCTCCCGTATCGATGGAGATGATATCGCCATCGCGCAGGATCATGTCGGGGTTGGGAATACCGTGTACCACGGCATCGTTAATCGATGCGCAAATGGTTCCGGGAAACCCGCCGTAACCCTTAAAGGCTGGGGTGCCACCATGCATGCGGATAATCTGCTCCGCGAGCTGATCGAGCTCAAAAGTCGAAACGCCGGGGCGCACCATGGCTCCAACGTGGCGGAGCGCCATCTTAGATAGCGCTCCTGCCTTCTTCATCTGCTCGATTTGCGTTGCAGACTTAATCTTGATCATAGACCGAGAGCCTCTTTGACATCCCCGTACACGGTCTCGCGAGCCTGGTCACCGTTGACCGACTTGAGCAGACCCTGGCCACGATAGTAGTCGACGAGCGGGCTCGTGGACTTCTCGTAGACGTCGAGACGGTTCTTGATGGTCTCGGGCTTGTCGTCGTCGCGCTGATACATCTCGCCGCCACACTTGGGGCAGATAGCATCGGCAGCGGTGCCGGTGTAACCGCAGGTGCGGCAGGTGCGACGCGAAGAAAGACGATCGATAATGACCTCGGGGGCCACATCGACCAGAAGGGCGCAGTCGATCTCGCGACCCATGGCGGAGAGCTCGGAATCGAGCGTCACGGCCTGGGCGGTGTTACGCGGGAAGCCGTCGAGGATGAAGCCCTGCTGGGCGTCATCGGCGGCAAGGCGCTCCTTGACAAGGTCGATCACGAGCTGATCGGGAACGAGCTCGCCAGCGTCCATGTACTTCTTAGCCTGAATACCAAGCTCGGTGCCACCCTTGACGGCAGCACGCAGCAGGTCGCCCGTGGAAATGTGAGCGACGCCAAACTCGGCGACGAGCTCCTGTGCGACGGTGCCCTTACCGGCACCCGGAGCTCCGAGCAATACGAGGTTCATGAGCAATCCTCCTCTAGCCTATTTAAAGAATCCATCGTAATCATACATCTTGATCTGGCCTTCGAGCTTATCGACCGTGTCGAGCACGACGCCGACCATGATGAGGATGGACGTGCCGCCAAATGCCTGGATCAGCTGGTTACCCGTAAAGGAGAAGATGATCGAAGGCACGATGGCGATGAGCGCCAAAAAGACAGCGCTGGGAAGCGTAATCTTGTTGAGCGCGTTCTTGATGTAGGCCGCGGTAGCCCTACCCGGACGCACGCCCGGAATAAAGCCGCCCTGCTTCTTAAGGTTGTCGGCCGTGTCATCGGGGTTGAACACCATGGAGGTGTAGAAGTACGCGAAAAACACGATGAGGACAACGTTAAGCACCCAGTTGAGCCAGCCGCGCGAAAGCGCAGAGGCAACTGCCTGGATCCAGCCGATGCCGGGGAAGAACACGGCAATCTGAGCCGGGAAGTACAGCAGCGCCGAAGCGAAGATGATCGGCACGACACCCGCGGTGTTGACCTTGATGGGCAGGTAGGTGGTCTGGCCACCCATCATGCGACGGCCCACGACGCGCTTAGCGTAGGAGACCGGGATGCGGCGCTGGCCGCGCTCAAGGAAAACAATCAGCGGGATAACCAGCAGGATGATGGCGCAGATGATCACCATGGTGATGATGCCACCGGCATTGCCCTCGGTGCTGGAGAAGATAGCCTGCGGCAGACCGGCCATGATGTTCGCAAAGATGATCAGCGACATGCCATTGCCGATACCGCGCTGGGTGATGAGCTCACCAATCCACATGATCAGCATGGCGCCCGCGGTGAGCGTACCGACGATCATGAGGTCGAAGATGATCTCGGGAGCGCCGGCGCCATTAAAGCTGATGCCGAAGCTCTTAAAGAGGAAGAGGTAACCCACGGAGTTGAGGATTGCCAGAGCCAGGGTGAGGTAACGCGAATACTGCGTAATCTTGGTCTGACCGACCTCGCCCTCGCGGGCAAGCTCATGCAGGGAAGGCACGACGGCCTGGAGCATCTGGAGGATGATCGAGCTGGTGATGTAAGGCATGATGCCCAGCGAAAACACCGACACATAGCTCAAAGCGCCGCCAGAGAAAAGATTCAGGAGGGCCATAGCACCTGCGGCGACCGAATTGTTATCGGTCGAGAAAAGGCCCAGCATCCCCTGGAAGGGAATGCCGGGCACAGGAACGTGCGCACCAATGCGGTACACGACGAGCATAGCTATGGTAAAAAGAATCTTTTCGCGCAATTCTTTGATGCGGAAAGCATTCTTAAGACCATTTAGCACGGCAGCTCGACCTTTCCGCCGGCGGCCTCGATCTTGGCCTGCGCAGAAGCGCTGACCTTGTCGACCTTGACCGTGAACTTCTTGGTGAGCTCACCATTGCCGAGCACCTTGACGGGCTCGAACTCGCTCTTGGTGATGCGAGCGGCCTTAAGAGCGGCACCGTCGATCACAGCGCCGTCCTCGAACTTGCGCTCGAGACGCTCAACGTTAACAGCGGTGTACTCGATACGACGGGGGTTGCGGAAGCCCGGAAGCTTGGGCAGGCGCATAGCCAGCGGAGTCTGGCCACCCTCGAAGCCGGCACCCTTGGTGCCGCCAGAGCGGGAACCCTGGCCCTTCTGGCCGCGGCCAGAAGTGGTGCCGTGACCCGAAGAATTGCCACGGCCGACGCGCTTGCGGTTCTTGGTGGAACCGGGCGCGGGAGTAAGATCGTGAAGCTGCATTTGCTACTCCTCTACAATCTCGACAAGGTGCTTGACCTTGAAGATCATGCCGCGGACGGACTCGTTGTCAGCAATCTCGCGAACCTCGCGGATCCTGTGGAGACCGAGGGCACGGACAGTACGGACCTGGTCCTGCTTGCAACCGTTGGTGCTGCGGACCTGCTTGATCTTGATGGTGTCAGCCATGCTTAGTTCTCCTTACCGACGAACATCTCGGAGACCGTCAGGCCACGGCGAGCCGCGACGTCCTCAGGGCTGGAGAGCTCCTTGAGGCCCTCGACGGCAGCCTTGATGATGTTGAGGCCGTTGTCGGTACCGAGGGACTTGGACAGGACGTTCTTGATGCCAGCAAGCTCGAAGAGGGGACGCACAGCGCCGCCGGCGATAACGCCGGTACCCTCGACAGCGGGCTTGATGATGATGCGGCCGGCACCAAAGTGACCGAGAACCTCGTGCGGAATGGTGCCCTGATCGGTCACCGGCACGTGGAACATGTTCTTCTTGGCATCGAGAGACGCCTTGGAGATGGCCATGGGCACCTCAGCGGACTTGCCCATGCCAACGCCGACGTTGCCCTTGCCGTCGCCAACGACGACGAGAGCGACGAGGCTCATGCGACGACCACCCTTGACGGTCTTCGACACGCGGTTGATGTAAACGACGCGCTCCTCGAACTCGGAGGCCTCGCGCTGCTGCTTCTGATTACGAGCCATGTGCTACATACCTCCTAGAACTCGAGACCGGCGGCACGAGCACCGTCGGCGAGGGCCTTGACGCGGCCATGGTAGATACGGCCACCGCGATCGAAGGCGACCTTGGTGATGCCGGCCTCGATGGCGCGCTTGCCAACGAGCTGACCGACCTTCTCCGCAGCCTCCTTGTTCGAGGTGTGGGTGCCCTTGAACTCGGCCTCGAGGGTCGAGGCAGAGACGAGCGTCAGGCTGGAGCCCTTGCTGTCGTCGATGATCTGGGCATAGATGTTGGCGTTAGTACGGGTCACGCGAAGACGCGGACGCTCGGAGGTACCCGAGACCTTGCCGCGAACACGACGCTGACGACGCTTGAGGCCTTCCAGCTTCGCCTTATGCTTGTTCATACGTAAACTCCTAAAAAGGTTGATCTTGCCAGCACCTGACGGGGTGCTGGTCTTATGCGAGTGAGTCGGTTACGACTACTTGGCGGCCTTACCCAGCTTGCGGCGGATGTGCTCGCCAACGTAGTGGATACCCTTGCCCTTGTAAGGCTCGGGAGGACGATGGCCGCGGATCTCAGCGGCGATCTGACCGACCTGCTGCTTGTTGATACCCTTGACGTTCACGTGGGTGTTGTCGGGAACCTCGAAGGTGATGCCCTCGGGAGCCTCGACGATCACGGGGTGCGAGAAGCCCAGGGAGAACTCGAGGTTCTTGCCCTTCTGCTGCACGCGGTAACCGACGCCGGCGAGCTCGAGCTTCTTCTCGAAGCCCTCGGAAACGCCAACAACCATGTTGTGGATGAGGGCACGGGTGAGGCCGTGGCGGGCACGGGTCTCACGCTCGTCGTCGGGACGGGAAACGGTGAGGACGTTGTCCTCGACGTTGATAGCGAGCTTCTCAAAGACATCGAGCTCGAGCTGGCCCTTGGGGCCCTTGACGACAACGTTGTTGCCGTTGACTGCCACTTCGACTCCGGCGGGAATCTGGACAGGCTTATTACCGATACGAGACACGGTGATCTCCTTTCCTTCTACCTACCGAGCGAATTACCAGACGTAAGCGATGATCTCGCCGCCGACGTTGTGCTTGCGAGCATCGCGGTCGGTCATGACGCCATGGCTGGTGGAAATAATGGCGGTACCAAGGCCACCGCGGACGCGGGGCATGTCGGCAACGCCAGTGTACTTACGCAGGCCCGGCTTGGAAATGCGGCGGATGCCGTTGATGACCTTAGCCTTCTTGGGACCATACTTAAGCGTGATGTGCAGAGTCTTCTGGGGAACGGTGTCCTCGACATCGTAGCCCTCGATGTAGCCCTCCTCGTGCAGAACACGAGCGATCTCGACGAGCTTCTTGCTGCTCGGCATGGAGACCGTGGCCTTGTTCACAGAGTTAGCGTTACGGATGCGCGTAAGCATATCTGCGATCGGGTCTGTAAGGTTCATACAGATTCTCCTTCGTTCTTGATGAACACGTGCTCTTGGTTCTTCGCCGCCCTTAACGGCAAAGCCTTTTTAGCGCGTTTTCCCTGTTCCAAACTGATGCTTGAAACGCTGGTAGTGACTTACCAGCTGGCCTTCTTAACGCCGGGAAGCTCGCCCTTGAGTGCAAGCTCGCGGAAGCAGACACGGCACAGGCCGAACTTGCGGTACACAGAGTGCGGACGGCCGCAGCGCTGGCAGCGCGTGTACTCACGAGTAGAGAACTTCTGCTTGCGATTGCACTTGACGATCATCGATGTCTTAGCCACTTATATCCTCCTCACATAGAGTATTGTTCGCCCCAAGCGCCGCCCCCTTGTGGGAACGGCGCTTATAGGGCAGGTGAACCTATTTCTTGAACGGGAAACCGAAGGCGTCCAGAAGGGCCTTGGCCTCCTCATCGGTATTGGCGGTGGTCACGAAAGTGATGTCCATACCGCGCTGGTGATCGACGGAGTCGAAGTCGATCTCGGGGAAGATGAGCTGCTCAGTGACGCCCATGGAGAAGTTACCACGGCCGTCGAAGCTCTTGGCGGAGATGCCGCGGAAGTCGCGGATACGGGGGATCGCGACGGAGGTCAGACGATCGAAGAACTCCCACATACGGTCGCCACGCAGGGTAACCTTGCAGCCGATCGGCATACCAGCGCGCAGGCGGAAGGTAGCGATGGACTTGCGGGCACGGGTGATCATCGGCTGCTGGCCGGTGATGGCGCGCAGGTCGCGCACGGCACCGTCGATGGCCTTGGAATCGGTAGCGGCCTCGCCGACACCCATGTTCACGACGATCTTCTCAAACTTGGGGATCATCATGACGTTCTCGTACTGGAACTTGTCCTGAAGCTGCTGCTTGACCTCGTTGTTGTACTTGGTCTTCAGACGCGGCACATACTTCTCTTCTGCCATTGTTCACTCCTTCTTGGGGTTTTAAGCACGGGGCGTGGCCACGATGGGTTGTCCTCGTGCCTCCTGGCTGCATCCGCGCCGCTCATGGCATTTCGCGGTTTGGACTCGACGCAGCAGGAGCCGACAAAACAATCGGTACTATACGCGCATCGGGAGCGTATTTCCAGAAAAACCTCGTCTGCCTGCACAACTCCACAACTCCCCCGCACAAATGGGTCCCAAAAAGCACTTGCGGTGAAATAGGGACTGTTGGTCGGCCTAGCAGGCTTAAACAGTCCCTATTTCACCGCAACTTATTGGTGGGGATGCGATTAGCGCTTGCGGGGAACGAGTTTGGTGCGGCGCAGGTGGATCATCTCGGCGGCGATGGAGATGGCGATCTCCTCGGGGTCCTCGGCCTCGATGGCAACGCCGATCGGAAGGTGCAGCCCGTCGATCTGGTCCTGCGTAAAGCCCTCCTGCTCCAAGCGAGCCCGCACAAAGGCCGTCTTGCGACGCGAGCCCAAGCAGCCCAGATAGGCGGGTTTGGCACGCATGGCCTGAATCACCACGTCGATATCGGACTTGTGACCCGCTGTGGCGACGACCACCAGGTCGCGCGGGCCGATGGGGCACTGCTTGCTCAGGCTCTTGTAGTCGACCAGACGACGGTCGTAGACACCGGGCACCCAATCGGGGGTCAGCGTGCCGGGGCGGTCGTCGCACGCCACGACGGCAAAGCCCGCCGCCGTAAGCACCCGCGCCGTCGCGGCGCCCACGTGGCCGCAGCCAAAGATATAGGTCAGGCCCTCGGGGCAGAGCGTCTCGATGTGCGCCGCGGGAATCTCAGAGGCCGTGTTGGTGTAGGTGACCTTACTCCCCTCCTCCACCAGCGAAAGCCCGGGGCAACCCACAATGGTGCGGCGCGATTCCTCGCCATGGTACTCGGCCACATCGCCCTCGAGCGCGCTTGCGATAAACGGTTCAAAGTCGATGACGAAGTCGCCGATGCGCCGATAGACCAAGACGTCGGCAACCGACTGGAGCAACGGTACCTTGGTCGCATCCAGATGCAGATAGCACAGGCAGATGGCTCCGCCGCAGATCATGCCGGTATCGGAGTTCTCGCCGCCCATGGTGTAGCGGACCAGACGCGATTGCCCCGCGGCCAGCAGCTCTCGCGCCTCGTCCAGCGCAAAGAGCTCGATCTTGCCGCCGCCGATGGTGCCCGCCTGGCTACCGTCGGCAAAGACGGCCATCCAGGCGCCCACGCCGCGCGGCGACGACCCCGCCGTGCCGGCCACGACCACGAGCTCGCACGTCTCGCCAGCACGCAGGGCGACAAGCGCCGCATTCACAACATCGAGCTTTTCCATTGCCGCCTTCTATCCTCTAAAGATATCGGTGAGCATAGCAAGTGCCTCGAGCACGCCGCCGCCGACCGACGTCGCCTTGTCCGAAATGTAGTTGATATAGCTGGCATCGCCGCGCGGGTCGACGTCGGCGCATTTAAAGCCCTCAGTCACCTGCACACCGTTCGCCAAAAGCCCGCGCAGGCAGCCATCGATCTGCGTGCACATGGGCGTATCGCCCGCGTAGCCAATCACGTCTCCGGCGCTCACGATGTCGCCAATTACGCAGTCGGACCGAAACACGCCGGCGGCGGGGCTGTGGATAACGCGCTCTCTGCCATAGCCAGCGATAATGCCCGGCACGCCCGTGTTGGGCTGGGGCGAACCTTGGGTAATGACACGGCCCAAAAAATGCCCGCGCATGGTTTCGACCACGGCGTCGCAGTCAACCGGCGCGGTAAAGCCCGGCCCCACGGCGATGACGGCAGGCGCCATGTCGCGCGTGGTGCCCAAGTTACGCTTGGCCAGAATCGCGTCGACCACAGCCGCGGGCTTAAGCTCATCGAGCATCTTGGCCTGAGGGTCCACCACGACGGCAACATCCCCCGCCTCGGTAATCTCAAGCGCCTCGGCCGACGTCTGTGCCAAGCGAGCGCGAATGCCCTCGACCTCGACCTCGCCCAGGCGAATGGCCTCGCAAAAACTGATTGTGCGACGGATGCACGTGGGAACCGCGATATCGGCCATGACGACCGACACGCCGGCGCGCACCAAACGGGCAGCGACGCCCGTGGCGATATCGCCGGCGCCGCGAACATAAACGAGCATTCCCGGGGCACCTCCCTGTGCTACGGTTTGAGCAGAGCAAAAGCGGTTCGACCGCTACTCTGATGATTATTTATTATCACAGTATTATACGGCGGTGAACAGATGGAAACGACGAGCGGAAACCTTGCCTTGGCGCTCAAGATCGAGCCGGGGATTACCGCGATCATCGGCAGCGGCGGCAAGTCGACCTTGCTGAAGGCGCTGGGTCTCGAGCTCATGCGCGCTGGCGGCAGGGTGCTTCTCTGTACCACCACGCACATGTTTCCCGTCGCCGGCGTGCCGTGGGACGGGTCGAGCCGTCGTCTGGACGCCGCACCCTGGAAACCGGGCGCTCTGCATGTTCCCGGCTGCACCTGCGAGGCATGCGCAGGCATGAGCCGCGGAAGTATCTGCCAGGCGGGTGTTTTGGACCCGGAGACGGGCAAGCTCTCCTCCCCTGCCGAGCCGCTCGACCAGCTGGCGCAGCGCTTTGACTACGTCCTGGCCGAGGCGGACGGCAGCAAGCGGCTCCCGCTCAAGGCCCACGCCGCTTGGGAGCCGGTGATTCCCTCTGGCACAGCCAACATCGTCTGGATCGTCGGCGCCTCGGGGCTCAGCAAGCCCATCAACGAAGCCGTCCACCGCCCCGAGCTCTTTTGCGAGCGTTGCGGCTGCGAGCTCACCGACATCGCCACGCCCGAGCGCGTCGCCCAGGTGCTCAATTCCGAGATGCAGGCGCTGAAACTCAGCACCGCACGCGTCATGCTCAACCAAGTCGACACGCTCAGCGACCCCACGATGGCCGACCGCTTCGAGGCAGCTCTCGACCGCCCCATCGTCGCCACCATCCTCCAGGGGTAGCTAATTTGGCGTCGTCCCCGTTAGCGGGGCACGTAGCGACCGGGTTGGGCTCCGGTGGGCTCGCCATCGCGTGCCGCCAGCACGCCGTTCACAAACACGGCCTTGGCGCGACCATGCGCCTCAAAACCCTCGAGCGGCGTGTAGTCCACGGCCTGATGCTGCGTCGCCGCGCTAATGGTCCAGCGCGCCTTTGGATCCCACACGCACACGTCGGCATCGGCACCCTCGGCAAGACAGCCCTTGCGCGGATACATGCCAAAGACGCGCGCCGGGTTCTCACTCATCAAGCGGCACAGATCCTCGGGTCCCAGCTGTCCCTCAAAGCTCGTGGCAATCGCGACGGGACGATGCTCCACGCCGGGCCCGCCGTTAGGAATCGCGCGGAAATCGTCGCGCCCGCGGTCCTTTTGCCCGTGTAGGTTAAAGCTGCAATGATCGGTCGCAATAGTATCGATCTCGCCGGCTACAAGCGCCTCGCGCAGGGCTGCACGGTCGCCGGCATGACGCAGCGGCGGGCTCATCACATACTTGGCACCCGCAAAGCCGTCCTCGCCCTGCTCCAAGTAGCAAGTATCGTCGAGCATCAGATATTGAGGGCAGGTCTCGACATAGATATTCTTCTGCCCGCGCGCCTTGGCAGCGCGAATGGCCTCGAGCCCCAGCTTGGTCGAAAGGTGCACCACGTTGACCGGAGCGTCCCCGGCCAAGTGAGCCAGATACAGCAGGCGGCTCACGGCTTCGGCCTCACACACGTCCGGACGGCTGAGCGCATGCCCCTCGGGCCCATGAATCCCCTGCTCGTACACGCGCTTCTGCAGTTCATTCACCAACGTGCCGTTCTCGCAATGCACGCACAGGATACCGCCAATACGCTTGAGCTCCTCGAGCACCTCGAGCGTCTCGGCATCGTCCAGGCGCAGATGATCGTAGGCAAAGTAGGTCTTGAACGACGATACGCCCGCCTCGCGCATGGCCGAAAGATCGGCGCGGTTGCGCTCGTTCCACTCGGCGAGTGCCATATGAAAGGCGTAGTTTGCCGTGCAGGTGCCGTCGGCGCGATGATGCCACTCGGCCAAGGCATCGGGCATGGTCACGCCGCGATCGGCCGTCGCGTAGTCCACGATGGTCGTCGTACCGCCGCAGGCAGCCGCGCGCGTGCCGGTCTCAAAGCTATCCGCTGTCCAATCCATGCCGGTCCAGCACTGCATGTGCGTGTGGCCGTCGATAAAGCCGGGGAACACCCAGCAGCCCGCGGCATCCTCGACGGTATCGCCCTCGCCCGGCTCAATCGCCGCGGCAATCCGCACAATCTTATCGCCCTCCATGGCAAGATCGGCGCGGCGAAGCCCCTGGGGCGTCACGAGCGCGCCGTTTTTGATGATGATCATAATTGCTCCTTATTGATTGATGCAGTTGGCCACGCGATCAAAATACGAGCAGGCGGCGATATGCTCCGTTATGCGTTGCTGTCCCTTGGCGGTATCAACGTCCCACAGCTCGTAGGCACGCGCCTCGACCAGCACCACGTCGATACGGCTCTTGAGGATCGAACCGCCGCCGTCCTTGCCCTCAAGACACATAAGTGCATCGAACAGTTCCGCCGGAAAGAGCACCGGGCTCGAAGGCTCACCGTTGCACGCAAGACGCACCGGATGTTTGCGGCCACGCTCGTCAAATACACGAACCATGGCCTCAAAAGAATCCGAACTCACGAGCGGCTGGTCGCCCGGCAAAAAGAGGCAACCTTTCCAGTTGCGTTCGACTCCCCACGAAAGGCCCGCACGGACGCTTTCGCTGCGCAGCTCGCCATCGTGCAGCACGCACGGGCAATGCTTGTCCTCGCAAATCTGGGCGACCTCGGGCCAACGCGTCGAAACCACGACGTCAAAGCCCCGGGGAACCGAATCGATGGTCCGGGCAATCAGCGGCTCGTCATAGATATCGGCAAGCATCTTGTTAGAGCCAAACCGCTTGCCCTCGCCCGAGGCCATAATGACGCAACCAAGTTTCATGGTGATACCTCCCCTGAAACCATCGTACCCATAACTCGCGCCGCGGGCATCCACATCGAAAACGCTTATCCCGCACGCCCGCGATGCAAAAAGGGGCACCCCGCCGGTTGGCAGAGCGCCCCCTTTACATGGCTTACCTCGGCCCGGCTTTAGGCCTGGAGCCAACGGGCGGTGTTGCGCTCGTCGAGGGCCTTGAGGGTAGCGGCGGGATCGGCAACCTTCTGCAAGAACATCATGGCTGCGATGGCATACGGCTTGTAGCTGGCCTCCTTGTACATACCCACGCGGTGCATGTCGAAGACGTCGGCGTTAACCTCGCCGTGCTCGCAGGAGACACCGGAGATGTCGGCGGGCAGCGGGTGCATAAAGATGGTGTCCTGGCCGTTGGCAGTCTTCTCCATGAGCTCGGTCGTGGAGCACCAGTCCTGATGGGTGGCGTTCTGGGCGAGCAGCTCCTTCTCGAGCGCTGCGATGCCGGCGTCGTCGCCCTCGGCGTACAGGTTGGTGCGCTTCTCCATGGCGGCAAACGGAGCCCAGCTCTTGGGGATCACGATGTCGGCGCCCTCGAAGGCCTCGGCCATGGTGTTGGCCTGCTTAAAGGTGGTGCCGGACTCGGCGGCATAGCCCTTGGCGCGCTTGACGGCCTCGGGCATGAGGTCGTAGCCCTCGGGGTGAGCCAGGGTGACGTCCATGCCAAAGCGGGGCAGCAGGCTGATCAGCGACTGCGGGCAGGACAGCGGCTTGCCATAAGAGGGCGAATAGGCCCAGGTGACGGCAACCTTCTTGCCCTTGAGGTTCTCAAGACCGCCAAACTCGTTGATGAGGTAGAGCATGTCGGCAGAGGACTGCGTGGGGTGGTCGGAATCGGATTGCAGAGAGATGAGCGTGGGACGGTGATCCAGAACACCGTCCTCGTAGGCCTGCTGGACAGACTCGGAGACCTCGGCCATGTAGGCGTCGCCCTTGCCGATGTACATGTCGTCGCGGATGCCGATGACGTCGGCCATGAAGGAGATCATGGTAGCGGTCTCGCGGACGGTCTCGCCGTGGGCGATCTGGGACTTCTTCTCGTCCAGGTCCTGCAGCTCAAGGCCGAGCAGGTTGGCGGCCTTAGAGAAGGAGAAACGCGTACGGGTGGAGTTGTCGCGGAACAGGGAGACGGCCAGGCCCGAGTCGAAGATCTTGGACGAAACGTTGTTCTCGCGCAGCTCGCGCAGGGCGTCGGCGACGATGTAGAGAGCCTTGAGCTCATCGGTGGTCTTGTCCCAGGTGTGCAGGAAGTCGCTGCCGTACATACCCTTAAAATCGAGGCCGTTCAGCTGCTCGACGAGCTCGGTAAACTTGGCGTCCATGGAAATGTCCTTTCTAAAGGTGAAACGATCGCAATGAGTAGATGTGCTCCGGCATGCGCGTGTGGCCAGAACATGCAGAGCGCCATGACGAGGACCCGCCACCGTTGAGGAAGCATGGGAGATAACGACCGCGGGCCCCAAGTCAACAGGGGGTGCCGGGGACACGAGCGGCCCCCGGCTCAACAAAATCGAGGAATGGGACTAATCGATCTTGTTGTTGGTCAGACCGGCGCGGAACACGGTGGCGTCGCCATCGGCCTGGCTCGGATCGTAGAGGTTCAGGGCAGCCACGTACATGGCGGCAGCGGTGACCAGGTCGTCCTTGTAGGTGACCTCGTTGGGAGCGTGAGCCTGAGACTCGGCACCCGGGCCAAAGCCCACGCAGGGGATGCCGTAGCGGCCCTGGATGGAAACGCAGTTCGTGGAGAAGGTCCACTTGTCGCACAGCGGGCGACCGGTGCGCTTGTCCATGCTGGGCTCGCAGCCGATACGCTCGTCACCGAACATGGCCTTGTGGGCGTCGACGAGGGCCTTGACGTGCGGAGCGGTCTCCTTGTTGATCCACGTGGGGAAGTAAGCCTCAGTCTCGTAGACCTCGCCGGTCCAGGACGGACGGTCGTACATGTACATGGAGACCTTCACGTCGTCGCCGTACTTCTTGGCTGCCGGCAGGTTGCGGATCTCGTCCAGGCAGGACTCCCAGGTCTCGCCGGCGGTCATGCGACGGTCGATGGAGATGGCGCAGGAGTCAGCGACAGCGCAGCGGCTGGGGCTGGTGTAGAAGATCTGGCTGACGGTGCAGGTGCCGCGGCCCAGGAAGCGGGCATCCTCAAAGTGCTCGGGGTTGTACTTGGGGTCGAGCATCTTGACGAGACCCTTGATATCGGTCGACTCGTCGCAGCCGTTGTTGTTGAGGGCGCGGACGTCGGCGATGATGTCGGCCATCTTGTAGATGGCGTTGTCGCCGCGGTCGGGAGCGGAGCCGTGGCAGGAGGTGCCGTGAACGTCAACGCGGATCTCCATACGGCCGCGGTGACCGCGGTAGATGCCGCCGTCGGTGGGCTCGGTGGAAATGACGAACTCGGGCTTAATGCCGTCCTTGTTGTAGATGTACTGCCAGCACATGCCGTCGCAGTCCTCTTCCTGGACGGTGCCGACGACCATGATCTTATAGCCCTCGGGGATGAGGCCCATGTCCTTCATCATCTTGGCAGCGTAGGTAGCGGAAGCCATGCCGCCCTCCTGGTCGGAGCCGCCGCGACCGTAGATGATCTCGTCGGTCTCGTAGCCCTCATAGGGATCGGCGTCCCAGTTCTCGATGTTGCCGATGCCGACGGTGTCGATGTGAGAGTCGATGGCGATGATCTTGTCGCCCTCGCCCATAAAGCCCATGACGTTGCCCAGGCCGTCGACCTTGACCTCGTCATAGCCAAGGCTCTCCATCTCGGCCTTAATGCAAGCGACAACCTCACCCTCCTCGCAGGACTCAGAGGGGTGGGAGATCATAGCGCGCAGGAAGCGAGTCATGTCGGCGCGGTGAGACTCAGCAGCAGCCTTGATAGCGTCGAAATCGAGTTCTTTAGCCATTGTTCATAACCTTTCAAACGAAGGAATCTACCTGTGAGGTGGCGGAGCGATACCTATTTACTCCGCCCTAACGATTAGCAAGTGGGATATTCGCCTTCCCAGACGATGCGACGGTACTGATCCGGATCGGTGTCGCCCTCGGTGGAGAAGCAGAGCACGGAGCTCGTCTTGTCCAGGCCGATGAGCTCCTTGAGCTCGGCGTACTCGGGATCGAGCATGAGGGTCTCGACCAGGCCGGTGGTCACAGCGCCGGACTCGCCGGAAATGACGCGCGGGTCGCCCTTCTCGGGAGCGCCCAGGGTGCGCATGCCGCGAGCGGTGACCCAGTCGGGGCAGGACACGAAGGCGGTGGTGTGGTTGCGCAGGATATCCCAGCCCAGAATGTTGGGCTCGCCGCAGCACAGGCCGGCCATGATGGAGGGCATGTCACCGTCCACGATGCGCGGATCGCCGTCGCCGGCGGCAGCGCCCTTGTACAGGCAGGCGGCAGGAGCGCACTCAACCACGACAAAGGTAGGCGGGTTATCGGGATACAGGTTGGTGAAGTAGCCCACCACGGCGCCCGCGAGCGAACCCACGCCAGCCTGGACAAACACGTGCGTCGGGCGGTTGATGGCCATCTCGCGCAGCTGCTCGGCAGCCTCGGAAGCCATGGTGCCGTAGCCCTCCATGATCCAGGACGGGATCTTCTCGTAGCCCTCCCAGGCGGTGTCCTGAACGATGACGCCGCGCTCGCAGGCGTCGGCCTCGGCGGCGGCCATGCGCACGCACTCGTCGTAGTTGACCTCTTCGATGGTCACCGTGGCGCCCTCGGCGGCGATGTTATCGAAGCGGGGCTTGGTGGAACCCTTGGGCATGTGCACGACGGCCTTCTGGCCCAGCTTGTTGGCAGCCCATGCCACGCCGCGGCCATGGTTGCCGTCGGTGGCGGTAAAGAAGGTAGCCTGGCCAAAGTCCTTGGCAAGCTGATCGGAGGTCAGGTAATCGAAGGTGCAGTCGGCAACGTCCTTGCCGGTCTCGTCGGCAATATAGTTGGCCATGGCAAACGAGCCGCCCAGGACCTTAAAGGCGTTGAGGCCAAAGCGATAGCTCTCGTCCTTAACGCACAGGTTGGACAGGCCCAGGCGCGCAGCCTGACCGTCCAGACGGGCAAGCGGAGTGACGGTGTATTGGGGGAACGACTGGTGGAAGGCGCGGGCCTTCTTCACGTGGTCGAGACTCATGATTCCCAAGTGCTTGTCATCGCTCTTGGGCATCGTGTTGCCCGCCCACTGGATCTTATCGGCCATACGGTGAACTCCTTAAGTCCTCTCTTGCCGGCCCCCGCATACGCGTTTCAGCCCGATCCCATTCACACGACTGAACTTTTATGTGGATGCCAAACAAAAAGTTTGTTAGTAATGTTCTATCACACTTTTTGATTGGTATATCTAACGAATTGTTTGTTACCGTAATCGGTACTATTTCGCCGCCGAACGGTCACACAACGCAGCGACGCTTTCGTTATTTGCGAACAGGTGTGGTTTATGGCACAGTGAGCCCAAACTAATTTTTAGGAAGGTACCCATGACCCCCGCACAGATTGAGTTTTACAAGCGCCTCGCACACGGTCTGGCGCTCCAATTTGGCCCCAACTGCGAAGTCGTCGTCCACGATCTGGAGACCGAGGACGTTGACCACTCCATCGTGGTGATCGAAAACGGCCACGTCAGCGGGCGCAAACTGGGTGACGGTCCCAGCCATATTGTGTTTGAGTCCATGCACGAGGGCACCACCGACGTGCACGACCGCGAGCCATACCTCACCAAAACCACCGATGGCAAGCTGCTCAAGTCCTCGACCATCTTTATCCGCAACGATGAGGGCAAGCCCGTCGGCATTTTGAGCATTAACTTTGACATTACGCTCATGAAGGCTTTTGAGCGTTCACTCGACGCTTTTACCGGCACCGGCGGCACGGGCTATACCGAGCCCGAGCCCATTACCAAGAACATCGGCGACCTGCTCGAGGACCTGCTGCACGAGTGCGAGCAGTTTGTGGGCAAGCCCGCGGCACTCATGACCAAAGACGAGCGCATTCGTGCCATTGGCTACCTCGACCGTCGCGGCGCCTTCCTCATTTCCAAGTCGAGCGAGCGCGCCTGCGAGTTCTTTGGCATCTCCAAATACAGCTTCTATAGCTACCTCAATGAGGCCAAGGCGGCGGCCGGCGACAAGTAGGCACTCGCCTGGATTGCCCTCCCCTTTTGGGCGCAAGTTCTGGAAAGCGCGAATCCAAGACCGAGCCGCTTGGGAAGTTCCATATAATCGATGTCATTAGTATTTCGAAAGGATGGAACAGAATGGCGTTGAGCAAGGCATCATGCACCGGTCGCGGATTGATTCCGGCAATTGGTGGACATGTGCACCGCATGTTCGATGAGGGTGAAGACGACCTGTTTTCACTGAGCCTTGACGACGTGATGGATGATCGCCCGTGGACCGCCGACGAACTCATGGGCGGCGGGGCTCGCCCGTCAAGCCCCAATCCCGCACTTGCGCCTAAGACCGCATCTGCGCCGACTCCTGCGCAGTCGGCTGTTTCGACGCCCGCGCCTACACCCGCACCCACTTCGGCGCCCACGCCCGCTCCCCGCCCCGCAAGCGACCCATCCGAGACGGCGGCATTTCTCGCAGCAGCGACGCAGGGCAAATCGGCCGACAGCACTGTTATGTACAGCGCCCAGCAGTTGCCTGTTCCTGCGGCACGCAAGCCTCCGGTCGCAAGGCTCGATGAGCCCGTTGCCCATCAGGTTGCCTACGATTACTGGGCTGCAACCGATCTGGATGAGACCTCTACCGGCATGCCGGCGCTCGACGTTCCAGTTAACCCGCTTTTTGCCGCCAACACGAGCGCCGCGGACTATGAGGGCAGTGCGGCATATTCCGATTATTCCGATGGCTATGTTGGCACCGGTCGCATCGAGACCGAGGATTATGGCACCACATCGAGCGATTATCTCAACGATCCGTACGCTGCCACGTCTGCACCGGAATATGACCCGGAGGCCGCGTCCGCACCGGCGTATACCAAAAGCACGGGCGAAGAGCGCTTCGCCGATTATTACGCCAAGGAAAAGGCGCTGCGTTTCTCGGAATTTCCGCAGGCAATCAAGGTTGCCTTTATCGCCATTGTCATTGCCCTGCTCGGTGTCATTGCGTTTGAGGGATTCCAGCTGTTCCGCGGCCCCACCCAAGCGGAGTCGGAGACCCAGCAAAAAGAGGACGATAACCAGTACCTGGACATCAACACCCTCAAGGGCGACCCCAACGACGGAGACGAGTAACGAGGGTTAAGGGAGGGCCGGAAGAGTCGGCGGCACGTTACGGCTCCAAAAGCCCTGCCATAAAGATGGGCAGATACAGCACGTCACCATCGCGGTGAAGATTACATTCCGCAAGTACCAGGGCGCGATCGATTCCGTAGCCCTTCGTTGCCAGTGCGTTATCGAGCGCCGCGTGGGACTTAAAGATCTTGCCCGATTTGACCTCGATGGCGAGCACTTCCCCATCGAGCGTCTCTTCCACAAAATCGAGCTCACCGACCTTTTTGGACGTAAAGTAGCGCAATCTAAATCCATGGGCTTTGAGCTCTTGGGCAACGAAGCCCTCAAACGCCGCCCCCATGTTCATGCCAAAGGCGTCTTCCGCCTCCCCATCAAAAACGCCTTGGGCGACCCTTTTGGAATACGACGACATGAGCATTCCGGTGTCCAAGTAAAACAGCTTGAACAGATTTCGTTGCTCTCCCAATAAAAGGGGTGCCACAGGCGCCGTTACGTTATACACGGGAAGCGCGACACCCGCCTCCGATAACCAGAGAAAATGGTCTGTCACCTGCGAAAAACGTTTGACACCGTTAATCGATGACAGCTTGAATCGCTTGTTTTTGGAGCCGGCCTCGCTGGGAATCAAATCATAGATATCGCGAATAACCAAGCGTAGCTCGGGCGGAGCGTACTTTGCAATGTCATCGCGATACAGGGCGTGAAGATCGCGGTGGATGTTTCGAACCTCGTCGACATTGCGCGTCGCCAAGAAGGAATTGACCGCGTCGGGCATGCCTCCCACCACCACATACTGATGGAACAGATCGAGCAAGCGGTCATACAGGTAGCCGGGGAGCTCCCCTTCATCTTTTAGACAGCCCCTGAGCATGTCAAACACGCTGGCACCAACGCCATTTGCCCAGCAAAACTCCTCAAAGTCGAGCGGGTACATCTGGACCTGCTCGACATACCCCACCGGCAGGGAATCGATGCCCTCGAGCTCAACGCCAAGGAGCGATCCGGTAAGGATGTATCGAAAGTCGCCGCGCTGGACCAGGTATTTGATAAACGTCACTACGTTGGGGCATCGCTGCACCTCGTCGATAACCACAACGGTCTTGTTCGCAACCATCGGCTGCGTTGCAGCAATAGACATGCGCATAAGCAGGTCGTCCGCGCTTTTTGCCGCCAAAAACGAATCGCGCACGGACGCGTCGGCGATAAGGTCGAACGTCACGACATTTTCGAATGATTCGCTTGCAAACGCGTTGACCAGATATGACTTTCCCACCTGCCGGGCGCCCTTGACCAAAAGAGCCTTGTTAGGCGACGAGGCAAGCCAAGATTCAAACTGTGCTTTCGCTTTTCTCTGTAGCATAAGCGTACCCCTTATTACGTGCTATTTTAGCACTAGGATACACTTTTCCGTAGTTGAATGACGGTCGATTCGACACTTTTCCGTAATTTGGGCGGCTCGAATTTGACACTTTTCCGTACTTTTATAAGGCTGATTTCGACACTTTTCCGAATGTTGGCCGAATAATTGCCGCGTAATCAAGCGCCGTCTGCACATCATTTCGCAGGCGACGCTTGATTTCTGTCCGCGCGTGCTGATAGACTCCATCGTGCCCGCAAGGAGCGGGCGCGTTTTATCCAGAGTCGGGGTAGAGAGTTGGCTCCACGATCCCGACGCCAACCGGCCAAGAGGCACGGTGGCCCTGCCAACACCGATGAAAGGAGTCCGTATGGACAATTTCTCTGTGCGCAGCGAGCGCAACTTCCACAACCTGATCGTCAAACCGAATCACATGTATCTTCTGGATAAGCCAAATGGCTACGCCTCGACCATGGTCAAGAGCAGCCTCTCCCACCAGATGCGCTTTACGGTGCAGGTGCTCGAGGAAGAGCTCTGCGACGCCGGCGACCCACACGTATTACAGACCAAGCTGCTCGGAGACGACTCGCGCGAGCCGTCCAGCTGGAAGCTCTTTGTCGACGGCAAGTGCGTTGCGGACGGATCGGGCGCCTTTGCCCGTGAGTGCTTCTGCGAGGGAGCCGAGGTGTTCCTGGACCTGTGCCGCGACGCCGTCGAGGCCGCCGAGCTGCATCAGTGGGACCAGAGGGAATATGAGCTGCTGAGCGTGGCACGCGGAGTTGCGATGGCATAGACGAACATATCGTTTTTAAGCCCAAGCACACAAAGCCAAATGTGACCGTCTACAGCTCGACTTGCTACCAGATGGTGTAATCAGGTGTCACGTCGGTAAAATCAGGGCCCGGTCGGTCGTTGGTGGGCGTAATAACATCGCCCCCCAAGGCCCTTCCAAGACCTCCTGCCCCCGATAATCCAAACGGTTGGTGTCTCCAAGGATCGCTGGGGTTACGTCCTCCAGAATGTCTTTCCCTTCAACCGTGCAGAGATATTGGCCGTCCATGCGGGCGACGTACTCCTTGCGTGTCTCGTTGACCACATAACGATAGAATACAGGCTCCTCGTCGAATGACCCCTGATAGGGATGCATGAAATCGGCATCGGGATCATCGTCTGCCGAGCAATACCTTTCCGCGCCCTTAAAGCACGAGAACAAGCCGCCGACATCGGTTCCATTGTCTTCGATGTAATCGCGCGGGTTCTCGGGGATAAGTTCCGCCATGCGTCGAAAGCCCTCACCCTCGAGCGCCTCAAAGTTGGTATAGTCGCTCACGTAGGCGACGAGATCACCATGCAAGCGACCGGCGAGCAGAGTGAGGGCGATATCAGTGCGGTCGTTGGGGAAGCAACAGTTTTCCATAACCCCACGGAATACGCGAATGGCGTATTGCCCAGATACTCCATTTTCGTTGCGTTCGTTGCGTTGACCCATCCGTAATAAGCCCCTATGGTGCACCCTCCCCAGCTAACTGGTCTTTGCCCGAATTGTCGCATTGCACCGGATAGGGCGCAATGCCCGCACGCCGCACACTTGATTACGACGGCACGGGAGGAAAAATAAGGCTGTAGACAGCGTCTCTCAATAGACCCAAAATGGCGATTTGTTTAAGAGGCTATCGGAGGTTCTGACTGAGTGAAGATAGTCGGAATCTCCTTGGTATTTGTCGTCATGAATTCCAGACCGCAGAAACTCGGCGCTAGCCAACTGTCCCCTTTTTAATGTGGCACTCGATGCCGTGCTCGGAGCAAAAATCACGGACTTCCCTTGCACTATCACGATAGAAGCGGGCGCAGTCGTCGTAGGAGCTTGTTAGTCTGTCATAGTGCGTCCTGCCAAAAACAATTTTATCGACAAAAGAGATCTTGCGCAGCAGCGCATCCAAATCTTGCTCGCAGATATTTGGAGTCGGATATGGCTCCATGCTAACCCAAGTCTTACAGCCAGCCTTATGGAGAGACTCGAGAGCGGCAAGCCTGACTGAGTATGCCGCTGCACCGGGTTCCATCCTTTTCTGATTGTCCTCATCAAGCGACACCAAGGTAATTCCATAGGTGTTCAACGCCGCATTAGGCAACGCCGCAAGTTCAACGGGAAGCTCTCCTTTCGTCAGAATGCTGCACGGCTTACCGTACTCGTTAATGAGCTCAATTGCACCCAAGCTCATACTGCCAACTTCTGGATATCCGAGCATAAAAGGATCGGTTGTAAAGCACAGTTGAACCTGTTTTATCTCATCACAATAACGCGGCAACTCTTTGCGCAGCAGATCCAAAGTGTTGTCGACAAGGCTCGGCCGCCGCCATTCCTCGTATGTTTTGACACGCCCAAAACGTTTTGCCATTAAATATGCATAGCATGGAAAATTGCATCCATGCGAACAGCCTTGCACATGATTCATCGCCCAATCGCCATATTCAACTTTTGTACGGTAGAGCATACTTTTTCGATATATGTGCCCAAGTTGTTCCATTGTTCTTTAATTCTCTTCTCGCTGAACTTCCTCACACCAAAGATACGACCGACCTAAGCACTCATCTTGCTCGATAAACCTCGTCTTTGAGCGCAAAGCTCTTTTTTGGCTTTCCTTTCAAAGTGAACTTGACCGCACGCTCAAGAACACCTTCCTCAATCATTGGGCCCACATAGGTCTTCAAAATAGTATTGCTTCTGTCAAAGACTCCGCACTCGGAAATCAACGTGGCAGCAATATCACCCATTTTCATGTTTTGGTGAACGGGCATATGCTGGACAAAATCACTGGCCTTGGCCGCAATTACGGCAGTCTCAACATTACGACCATCAACATCCACCGCAAACAATCCCAACTGCTTGCATTGCCGGTCGAGGTTGCGCTTAATCATGTTATCGTTCATCAGAACGCAACCGTCTGGGCTATTGGTCATATGGATCATTCTATATTTGACGAGCCCACCGACATTAACGCGTTTACTCATATCTTTGATAGGCATATTCGTTACATACTTATAGTAAGAACGCGCGTTGTTGCAAAAGAGTTCCGAGAGCGCATGTTCAGCCTGCCAAGCGTCAATCTCTCCAGCCTTATAACGAACGACCACTTCTTTCCAGTCACCACTTCCGATGCGGGCATTCAGACGCTCAACCCAAACGCTGGCTTTCGTGAGCTCATTAAAGTCGTCTTCCGGCAGTTCAACTTCATTTGGAAGTGACAGTGGCACTTTCATGGCAGCGCAGGCAACGCGGAATAAGCCAAAACTATTGAAGTTGACCAGGGCCTCCGTGTGAGCCATATTAGGCGAATTAGTTAGAAGATCGAGTCGTAGGTCTTTAACCCCGAATGGATCGATGTAATAGAAGACTGTTGAGGGCTTACCACCCCCACAAACGCTAGTTTGTTGTGCCCGTCTTATAGCATCCTCGCAACTGGAAACGATAATTGGCGGCTTGATATAGCCGCTAGCTCCCTTTGCTTCGTTAAATGTCGATTCGAGATGCTTTCTAGATTCCGCGTTGGATTCACTAAGAATGAACTGGATGGGCGTCTTTGAACGATTTTTCTTTGCAATTGCAAAATACTTAGAAAGGGCAATCAAGGGAGATCCTTTACTGCCATCGGCAAATAAACCCGCACCAGCAAAAGCATCGATATAAAGAATGCCGTTCCGTGAAGGTCGATACACCTTAGTGAAAAAAGGCGTTAGATAGCATGCCAGAAGATCATCCTTGGTCTCAGACCACGGATGTTTTGCCTGAAAGTAATCTGACTGATTTTTTGTCATGCTAAGCCCACCTTGCTCTTAGTCCTCATCGTCTACTTGAACTTCTCCACCAGCAACTGCCCGATGGCGCTCATCATGGCGCGATACTTCTCACTGTCCTCAAAGAGGCTGGTAAAGGAGTCCGTGTTCTCCACATAGGCGCGGCGAGCCTCCTCATCGAACACCTTGGGCAACAGACTAGATTCGAAAACTTGTCTGCCGTCGCGACGGATGGTGTCGGCGACCTGCGGGTTGTCAGCAATGCGCTTCCACAGCGTATCGATCACCACGCGGTCTCCCTCAGTGAAGTTGCCCGCCCACTGCTCATTGAACTTATCCACGAGCACCTGCAGCGGATCGCGCTTCTTGTCGGGTACAACAGTCTTAGCCGAGCCGCCGGGTTCGAGCACTCCGCCAGTACCCTCGAGCGAGATGCTCCCCTCGAACTCACGCTTGAGCTTGTAGAAGCGCATCTCAACCTTATCGTCCACCGCTTCGACGGGAATCTTCTCAACTTTGAGGAGATGACGCAGATAGCTTAGATACACGTACTCCTTATGCAGGTCACGGTCAAACATGCGCACGATCTGGGTGATGTAGGTGTACCACTTGCAGAAGCTGCGCACCTTGCGGCGCACCTGGTAGCGCTCATCATCGTCCAGCTCGTTATAGCGCGCGACCGCCGGCTTCAAGACGGCCGCGAGCTTACCCTGCACGTTGCTCTGCGACTTGCCCTTGCCATCGGTGAAGACCATCTCGGCCGCGGCCTCGATATCGGACTCGTCATAGAGCCCGTAGCCGCGGATGTCGGTCTGCACCTGGTAAAGGAGATCGGTGTTGATCTGCTCGGAGAGCGACGTCTCGGTGTAGAAGCGCTCGAACGCCTTCTGGATGTCCTCGGGCTTGTTGACGAAGTCGAGGATGTAGGTGTCCTCCTTGTCCGGGTGGATGCGGTTGACGCGGCAGAGCGTCTGGACGGCCTTCACGTCCTTGAGCTTCTTGTCCACCACCAGCGTGTGCAGCAGGGGCTCGTCGAAGCCCGTCTGGTACTTCTCGGCTACGATGAGCACGTCGCCATAGTTGTGAAACTCGGCCTTCGTCTGGCTCTCAGCAACACGCTGGCCGTCGTGGCCGACGTTGAGGGACGGCTCAGTGTACTCGGGGCCGTCAGGACCGTCCGCAGGGTCGCTGATGCCACCAGAGAACGCCACCAGCACTTCGATGTCTTCATAGCCCCTCTTTTGCATGTAGCGCTTGATCTCGTGGTAGTAGCGTACTGTCGCCAAGCGCGATGCCGTGACCACCATCATCTTGCCCTTTCCGCGGATTTTGGTGCGTGTCACGTTGCGGAACGTCTCCACGATGATCTCGGCCTTCTGACCGAGAGCGTAGGGGTGCAGCTCCTTGTACTTGCGGAGCAGTTTGAGCGTGGGACTGCTCGGCACGTCGGGGTTGTCGGGGACCGTGCGCGCGAGCTCGACCGCCTCCGAATAGCTCACGTAGTTGGCGAGAGGGTCCATGATGAAGCCTTCCTCGATCGCCTGCCGCATCGAGTAGACGTGGAACGGGTGGAACGACCCGTCGGACCACTCGTCGCCGAACATCTCGAGCGTCTGCTCCTTCGGCGTTGCGGTGAAGGCCACGAAGGTCAGGTTCTGATGACGGCCGTGGCTCGCGAGCTCGCTGGCGAGTTCATCCTCCCAGTCGGCTGCGGCGTCCTCGGCTTCCGCCTCGATCTCAGCGTACTCCTCGAGCGCGTCGCGCTTGTCGGCAAGGGCGCTCTTGAGCTTGAGCGCGCTCGTTCCCGTCTGGGACGAATGTGCCTCGTCGACGATGATGGCGAAGCGCTTACCCTTGCTCTCGACCTGCTCGTAGATCACGGGGAACTTCTGAAGGGTCGAGACGATGAGACGAGCGCCGCCGTTGATGGCGTCCCGCAGGTCGGCCGAGGTCTTGTCCTTGCCGATGGTCACGACCGAGCCGATGGCGTGATCGAAGCCCGAGATGGTCTCCTGCAGCTGGCTGTCGAGCACTCGGCGGTCGGTGACGACGACCACGGAGTCGAACAGCGGGGTGTCATCCACAAAGAGGGATGCAAGGCGATAGGCCGTCCAGGCGATGCTGTTCGACTTGCCCGACCCCGCCGAATGCTGCACGAGGTAGTTCTTGCCCGTCCCGTTCGCGCGCACGTCGGCGATGACCTTACGCACGGAGTCGAGCTGGTGGTAACGGGGGAAGATGATGCGCTCCTTCTTGCGCTTCACCTCGTTGCCGCGCGCATCGAGCTCTGTCTCTTCCTTGACCTCCAGGTGGAGGAACTTGTTGACGATATCGAGCAGGCTGTCCTTCTGCAGGGCGACCTCCCACAAGTGGCTCGTGGCATAACCGTCGGGATTTGCGGGGTTGCCGGCGCCGCCGTCGTTTCCCGCCCCGGCGGAGCCCTGGTTGAACGGCAGGAAGAAGGTCTTCGCGCCCTCCAGCTTGGTGGTCATGTAGACATTTTCGAGATCGACGGCGAAAAAGGCCACCATGCGCGTGTTGAACTTGAGACAGCGACACCTCGGGTCGCGGTCCTCGCGCCACTGGCGCATGGCATTCTCAACGTCTTGGCCGGTGAACTGGTCCTTGAGCTCTATGCCCACCAGGGGGATGCCGTTCACGTCCAGGACCATGTCGATGGTCTGGTTGCCCGTCTCGGCGAAGTGGAACTGGCGGATGCAGCGGCAGACGTTCTTGGCATAGCGGTCGGCGGCGCTTTCGTTAAGCCCGCTCTCCGGCTTGAAGAATACGACCTTGAAAGGAATTCCTCGGTGCTTGAAGCCGTGTTTGAGCACCGCGACCATACCTAGGCGGTCGACGGCGTCGTTGAAGACCTTGGCGAACTTCGCCGTGGAATCGGAGTTGCACATGCGCTCGAAGCGATCCCACGCCTTGGGCTGCGTCGTCTGGATGAAGTTGACCAGGGTAGCGGCGTCGAGCGCACGGTCACGATGCTCCATGTAGCCGCCGCCGACCATCTGATAGGTGCCGTCCTCGACGTAGAGGAGCGAATGCCTGTCGTCGCACTTAAAGAAACCGCCCTCAGGCGAGCAGAGAAACGACTCGATGTCCTCTTCGAGGTTCTTTTCCTTTGTTTGAGCGGCCATACTTAGACCTCCCTTTTTCCAGTAACGACTTCGTAGATGAGCGACTGCTTGTACGCCTTGAGGTCGGCGATGATAGCTTGCTTGGCCTCTGTCGATTCGAAAATGGAAGCATACAGGTCATCCAGTTCCGCCACGATACCCTGCTGCACCTCGATAGAAGGCACTGGAACCGCTATGTCAAACAGGTCACTTGTATACAAGCGTCTGAAACCATCCGCGACACCGGAGATGCGAATTATGAATTCGTCAATCATTGCTGCTGTATGGAATACGTACTCAAGATATTTCAGTGAGGTTCTCCCCATATCGATGGCCCGATAAACGGCATATTCTGGGCTAATCAAGCCGTTGTAAGGCGACACGTACATCACGCCGTAATACGCTTTTAGCTTATTGAAGACCAGGTCGCCCGCATGAACAATTTTGGCACCAACGAGGCTTGATGTCGGATTCGGTATAGACAGCTCAGCAGAACGAAGCACTCCACGAGCGATCGTAATTGACAGCGGTTCTCCGATTCCGTCAGGAGATTTATCCTTGGACTCCTTCAGCACGTATTTGAGTTTCTCTCGTGGCGCTTCGTGCGAAACTCTGGTAATCACTTCTTCCAAACGCGCAGAGCGATATAGGTTCAGTTCCTCGATAGACCGCTCGGCGGCGGAGACGGCGCGGTCGATCTCGGCGCACTTCTCGTCCAGATAGTCCGCGATGCGGCGCTGCTCGTCGAGGGAAGGAACCGGAATACGCGTATTGAGAAAATCCTCAACATGAAGGTCCCACTGGCCCACCCTGAGACCAGTTGACAGTTTGTGCCACTCGTCAGCGTAAGAACGACAGCGCAGCAGATAGTGCGCGTACTTCGGCAGCAACAGAGGGCTGGTGAACTTAAACACATGGTAAGCAGGGCTGACTATGCCTTCGTAGGCAGACAAGGCCATAGAGCCTTGCCAACCTTTCATCTTGTTGATGACAAAGTCTCCAACCTCAACGAATTTGTATTTGCTCGTATCGAGCGACGTCACATTATGGTTATCGCTCCGGCTGTCCTTTGGCACTATTCCGTAATCGCGGTACAGCGACAGGACCGTCGCGTCAGACCTGCCCGTTGTTCTCGATACTTTGAAATAGCCTTTCAGGCGACTTGTCGACCAAGAAGATGGAATCATCCCAAGGTAATTGCATCCGCTGTCCTTCATCTCCCGCATCGCTAGCGCACCTCTCCGAAGAGCGCCTCGAGGCTCTTCTCGAGCGTCTTCTCGTGCTCTAGGATGCGCTTGGCGATTTCGTCGGCCGGCTCGAGCTCGGCGTACTTGTAGAACACGCGCGTGAACGGGACGGTGTAGCCCACCTTGGTCTTCTTCTTGTCCACCCAGGCGTACTTGTTGTACGGGCGTACCTCGCGCTCGATATAGGCGTCAATGTCCTGAGTGAGCGGGATGTCCTCGGTGTCCTCCTTGGCCTTGTCCGCCTGCATTTTCCCGCGTTTGTTAAGGACGGGTTCTCCGTCCTCATCGACGACGGGGCTCTCCACGGCAACGCGGTTGAAGCCAAACTCGACCGTCTCCATCAGGCGCGCCTCGACGGAGACCTCTAGTCCGTTGGACCCGGCGCCCGTCCAAGTGCCGTCGCGATACTCGGAGTACGCCTGGACGATAAGGTCGCGGCAGGACTTGGTGATGTCGTTCTTCTTGTCGCCAATGCCCTTGCGGCGCTTCTCGAAGCACCGGGAGGCGTCGATGAGCAGCACGTGGTCGCGATGCTCCGGTGCCTTCGCCTTGCTGAAGAGCCAAACGTAGGTGGCGATGCCGGTGTTGTAGAACGAGTCGCAGGGCAGCTGCACGATCGCGTCGAGCCAGTCGTTCTCCAACACGTATCGGCGGATGCTGTCCTCGCCGCTGCCGGGCTTGCCCTTGTAGAGCGGACTCGCGTCCTGGACAATCGCCATCACGCCGTCGTCCTTGAGCTTAGACAGGCCGTTGAGCACGAAAAGCATCTGACCATCGCCCTTGGCGGGAAGCTTCTCAACGGGGAAGCGTCCACCGCCGGCAGTCTTGAATTCCTTCTCCACCGAGGGGGCCTGAGGATTCCACGGGTCACCGAAGGGTGGATTGGAAATGCAGTAGTCGAACTTGAAGCCATCGAACTTATCGGCGGAGAGGGTATCTCCGAAGCGCATGTTGGCGTCGTCCTCGCCACGAATTAGCGCACTCGCCTTCGCGATGCCGAAAGTGAAGGGATTGAACTCCTGGCCGTAGCAGGTTACACGGGCCTCGGCGTCGAGCTGGCGCAGGCGCTCCTCGGTGCAGCCGAGCATCTGCGAGGTTCCCATGGTCTGGTCGTAGACGGTCTTCGTGATGCGGTCGCCGTCGAAGACGTGCGGGTCCGCCTGAATGAGCAGGTCGGTCATGAGATACACGATGTCGCGGCTCGTGAAGTGAGCGCCGGCGTCCTCGTCGTAGGACTCGGAGAAGCGCTGAATGAGGTTCTCGAAGATGTAGCCCATGTCCACAGCTTTGATCTTGTCGGGCGACATGTCGGCCTGCGGCTTGCAGAAGTCGCAGACGACCTGGTAGAGCAGCGGGGCGTCTGGGTCGGAGAGGCGTTCGATCTGGTCGGCGAACTTCATGCGCGCCAAGATGTCCTGCACGTTGTCCGAGAACCCGTTGATGTAGTCCTTGAAGTTGTCCTCGATGTTCTCCGGGTCGGCCTTGAGCGTCTCGAAGGTGAACTTAGAGGTGTTGTAGAAGGGGTAGCCGGAGGCATCGCGCAAAAAGCCGTCCTTCACGGAAAAGGCTTTGTATTTCTCAGCTGCGGCGAGAACGGCATCGTGCGTGGGCTCAAGGCAGTCGTGGAAGCGTTTGATAACGGTCATAGGAAGGATGACCAGGCCGTACTCATGAGGCTTGTAGGGGCCACGCAGGGTATCGGCGGCACTCCAAATGAGAGATGCCTTCTCTTGAATATTGGCGCCAACGGCCTTGATAAGATCGTCGCTATCCGCCACTGCTATTTCTCCTTCTTGGTCAGATATTCGATGAGGCTCATCTTTACCAGCGAGGTAAAGCTGATGCCAGAAAGCGCAGCGGCGTCCTTCGCCGCATCACGCATGTTTTTAGGTATGCGGATGGTCACGGCAACGTTCTCGCCATCCACAAGAAAGCTCTTGAGCTCGCTTGTCTTGGCCTCTCCGTCGACAAGCTCGGCGTATTTCATTGGCAACCCCCGCGATTGCATGATGCAATACAAATGTGCCTATGATTCTAGCAAAGGACTGAAAACTAATTACCGTCTAGCACAGATGGATAGACAAGTAATTAAACGCCAATAAGAAGGGGGAATAACATTCTGAACCGTCGTCTCTCCCGCCTGAAGGAGCTCGATGAGAACTAGTCGGCAACTCAAAAGACACCGAGCAAGCCGCTAACGCACTTATCACGTTCCACAAAGAAATGGGTAAGCATGACGCCAGCTTGAGCGAGGGCGCTGATGGTATAGAATTGCAGCCAGACTGCCCGAACCTATTCATCACTTGTTGCCGGCAAGCTATTGAGCGGCTCACCCTCACCGGCGGTGCCAAGGCGCCTCTGCATCTTCTCGATCTGCTTAAGGGTCGAAGTCAAATACCCAAGACCCCTCTTCAACTGCTTAAGCAACCTGCTATCCCTGCGGTCCCCCTTTCCATTCTCCTTCTCGACATCTTCCTCAACACCAGCGATGCTGCGTTGCACGGCCTCGGCCGCTTTCCGAACCAAAATGGCCCCTTCATGCGGGCAGCGGTCAGTTGCTACATCAAGAAAAGCAAGGAGCCTCGAACATTCGACGAGCACGAACTGCGCGTAGTTCTCCCCCATCGATGCCGCCAAGGCAACGCCGCCGGAACCCAATAGACCAAGCGCGGCGCCGCCGCCCGTAATCAAAGCAGTGCCACCGGCCATGCCCATGCCGCCGGCGGCTAAGGCCCCACCGCCAGCTGCAGCAAGGCTCGCATTGACAAGCGCAGCCCCGTGAAGGCCGACAAACGAGCCTCCAAAGATACCGACAGCAATATCCGGAGCCAATGCCGCGGCCACTCCTCCTGTGCCTACGGCCGCCGCCACGACAATGACGCCACCCACCAAAAGCTTTGGCAATGTACCTGAAAGCTCGCGGAAGCGTGTCCCGCAACGTTTCTCGAGGGAACGTATGGCGTCCAAATCAACCGCGTCTTGTCTCCTGGGAAATTCATCTTTAACCCAAGCCCCGCTCCCCTTCAAACCTTTGTATTCCTTCTTCTCTTCATCTCCTATCTGGAAATAGGGGCGAAACTCAACCAGCTCCTGAGCGATCAGCAAAGCGCGCACCTTGCCGCCTCGCTGCCGCGAAATAGCCTCAAGGGCTCCGTACGCATCTTCCTCGCTCAAAAAATAGCCGTCTGCATCAATGCCTAGGCCATCCGTGACCGAATCCTGCCACGCGCGGGCCCAGCTCCTCTTTTGCCCTTTGCGCACTTCGTTCTTCTCGTTCCCGCAGTCGTAGTTGATGGCGGCAAGCTTCAGCGAGAAGGCAATCCTCGTCGTTTCTCTATCTAGGCTATAAAAGTGGAATCCATCGAAAATATCCTGGCGGCGCCTGGCACGCTCAGTCCAAGCCTCGGACATTTCCTCCGCCATATAGCCCCAGTCGGCATGGAGGGCAAACGCAAGGCGTCCAACTCCAACGTAGTTTATTCGCAAGAAGAACTTCTGGGCGAACACGACCTTGTTCCCCTCGTATTCGATACCCACCCTGACCACCGCCGTCGCCAGATTCGCCAGAACGAACGAAGTACTCGAAACCGTGACCATGCGAGTGAGGGCCCTGCTGTTGTAGGGCATGAAATGCGAAGCCTTGAGCTTGCGCAAGCCGGAGACATCACTCACTTCGCAACGTTCTAGCTCGGCCTTGAGCCTTGAAAGCATGTAGAGACAACGAACGATAACCTCGTTGGCCACGACTGCTGGCACCTGGCTTAAAGCTTGATCGAAAAGACCGACTTCCGTCCGAAGGTCGAAGCGAATGGGCTTGCCGTCCTCGGTTTTGAACGCCGTTCCGTTAAACAGCTTTGAGATCCATTGCTGAATGCGAATATCCTTGCCCTTATAGGCAATCTGCATGTCTTGAAAAACAGGCAGGGAGGAGAGCTCCTTTAGCAGGGACAGCACAACGCCGGGAATACCCGTCCCCTTACCGGGGTTTGAACTAGACCCCGCCATGTCGCTCACGAGATGCATTGCCCAGAACAGAGTGCCAAACGCGATCTTCTCTGGAACGTTCCTGCCTATAAGAGGGCAGTCGGGATCGAAGGCGGCGGCAGGCAGGTCAAAGGTGACAAACCAGCCGGCCGTATCGGTACCATAGCCTTTGCACGTGAATTGCGAGAGGATCGAACACGCAAGGCCAACCAAGCTCGGGTGGTGCGAGAAGTCCCGCAGATGATGTTGGAGCCCGCCGCCAAACTCGGCAGTCAGCTTGTCCGCGGCAAGAGGAAACCCTTTCTCTAGAAAGCGAATAGCGTCTTCTAGAGTTGCATCCGCCTTTGTCATACCCGCAGACTTGGCAATCGTAAGAACGAATTTGCCAACCTTCTCGTCGCCCCACTCTTTGGCACCCTCTAGGTTGAAGTCTTTCTGCCACAGGATATTCAACGCGCCCGTGAGGAGCCCGCTAACGGCTGCAAGTTCATAGTCGAGCTTCGTAGCCTTTTCAGCCCGAGGGTCAAAATCAAAGAGGACCTCCTCCCCATCGGGAGCGTCCTTAAAACCAACCAGCACGGCGCTACCGTTCAGCGGCACAGATGCAACTTTGGGCAGTTGAGGCATGGTGTAAACTATCTCGCCGCCACTAAAAACAAGTTCGTCTGCCATACCGGCTTCCTCCTGCAAACGCGTAAAACTAGATTGCTCTACGCCGCCAAATCCCTCTCGTAGAACTACTCGATAATCTCGATGATGCAGTTGCTCAGAACCTCGTCGGAACTGTTCGCCTCTGGCAGCCTGTACGCCTCATTGTGAACGATAACGCGCACAGCGTCACGGGTCTATGCCTGCCCATCCAGCGAATCATGTTAGCAAGCCGTTCTTCGACAATGGATGCCATCTCGGTGTCCATACTCTTGACCTGCCTGGTCTCGGCGGGCGTCAGCGTGTCCTTGAATAGCATCTCAAGCACAGCCCTCTGATGCTGATTCTGGAATCCTTCCCGCAACCATTCCTTCTGCTTGCGCCCAATGGGCACCCGCCTACCTCCCCTCCGCCTTCAGCTTCAGCAGCAGGTCGCCCAGCTCGGGGCACTTCTTGGAAAGGCGCATCTGAGCTCGCTCGCCCATCCTCCACCGCTGGCGGACTTCCCGGGCGCGCGGGCTCACGCGGTATTCCCCGTCCATCATCTGCTTGAGCAGCTTGGCGGTCACGCGCGCATCGGCCAAGGCACTATGGGCGTGGCCCGTCGTCTCATCGAAATCGATGCCAAACCACGCTGCTGCGTCGCCCAACGAGACGCGCCCGCGGCTGCCCACGTCCATGATCGAGGTGTAAAACGCCTGCAGATTGGCCCAGTCCGTAGGAAAAGCGGCAAGGTCGATGTGCTTTGCCCGGCACTCGGTCAAAAGCTGTCGCCGGTCCGCCCCGCTCCAGCAGACCACCTGGGCGGAGTAGCGACCGATCCAATCGTTGAGCCTTTTCATCACCACGTAGAGAGGATCAGCCATGGCGGTATCCACGGCCGATATCCCCGTGAGCTCGCGGACGGGATACGCAACGCCTTCGGCATATTCCGTCCGCACAAACTGCGAGAACTCGCCCATCACGTTGCCGTGGTAATCGAGCTTAACAGCGCCGACCTCGATAATCTCGTTACATAGCCCGCGGCGCTGGCGCTGCTTTGGCACCGGCGCAAACTCAAAGTCCAGCACGATCTGGCGCGCAAAGTTCGTCGTATCGATAGCCGAGATACACGGCGTCTTTTCAGCTGACACGGTTATGGCCTCTCTCCGTCAAATGCCGCTCGTTACATAAGCGGCTACATTGCCGTAAGGATAGGCGCTCGTGCGGACATGAAAGCGGGGCGCAATACCATGCGCTGGTCGCACGCCATGCAGACGGCCCCAAGAGAATCGCCCGCTCTATTCAAATGCATGAAAAAGATTTAGGCCCGGTGACTTGAATCAGCGGTCATCCCGGGCCCATCAGAGCTCGTAGAGCTCTTGGTTGCTTTGGTCTCGCTCTTCACGGCGCTTATCGAACTTTCCGAGGCACTCAAGCAGCATTCGAAGCATAACAAGTCGCTGCCATTAAGGCACTGACCTCTTGACCAAGCAACGGCGCTGCCCAGCTATCACCCTTGGGCTGCCGTCAACTTTATTCTATCCGCGAGCATCTGGTTTACCAAATGGATTTTCGGTAAAGGAAGCACGGCACGCCCGCAAAACCACTACGCCCCAAGTGCCGCCATGGGAATCACCGCCACGCCGTCGTCGCGTGTGTAGGCAATGCTCCCCTTTCCAACCACGACCGCCAAAAACGCCGGCGCGGCATTCTGGGCGGCAGGATTGGAGAGCACTTTCCTCTCCAGCGCCTTGAGATTTCTCGCTCCATCGTCTGCTTTCGCATCACTCAGCTTGACCTCGATGGCTCCCCAGCGCCCGTCGTGCTCAACGATCAGATCGACCTCAAGGCCCTTCTCATCTCGGAAATAATGGACACTGTTGTCGACACCGCCGTAGGTGGAAAGGAACACGCGCACGTCGCGCAGGACGAGATTCTCAAAGAGCATCCCCAGCGTTTGCATATCGCCAAGCAGCCGCTCAGGGGTAGCCCCCAGCAACGCCGCCGCAAGTGACGGGTCACAGAAGTAGCGCTTGGGGCGCACGCGAACGCGGGCCTTCGAGCGCATGGGCGGCTCCCATCCGCACAGGTCCTCGGTCAGCTTGAGCCTGTTGAAGAGGTCCAAGTACGCAGCGATGGTCCTCTCGTCGGGGCCCGCCTCACCGTACGAGGCGTCCTTTACGAGCGTCTTGTACGTGACAGCCTGGCTCTCGTTCATGGCAAGAGCTCGCAAAAGGCCGTGTGCAAGCTCGGGCGACATGCCCTCGTCCAGCACGTTGACGTCGAGCACCGAGCGCACGTACTGGCTTGCCGTCTCTCGCGCAAGATCTTCCGAAAGCCCAAGATTTGCAGGCCAACCGCCCCTGCAGCACCAGCGGGCGACGTCATCCACCGTGCTCTCGCGACGCTGAGGGGCAAAATCCTCGCCCTTAAAGAGGCTTGCCAGTGACACGAGCGGCTCGCCGTCGCCCGACTCACACAGGGCCATGGGGCGCATTGACAGACGGGCGATCCTACCCGTGCCGGAATGACGAACATGGCTGCGCTCCTCGCTTTTGAGCGCGGTCGAGCCCGTGAGCAAAAGTGTCCCCCGTTCGTTGCCGCTCGCGTCCACGAAACGCCGGGCGGCATCCCAAACCTCGGGCACCTCCTGCCATTCATCGACCAGGTGTGGCGCATCGCCGATGAGCGCCAGGCTTGGGTCGACCTCTGCCGCCGCACGCTGCGCAGGCTCATCGAGCCTGGAGACGCTCGCCGAGCGAGAGAGCGCCGTCCAGGTCTTGCCGCACCATTTGGGGCCGTTGATCTCCACACAGCCAAACGCCCGCATAAGGGTGTCGAGGCGCTCCTCTATGAGCCGGGGCCTATATCCCTTTTGGGTCAATCTCTTTGGTGCATCCATAGACGGCCGTCCCTCTCTATCACGCGATATGCGAAATTACGCCATTCTCAATGCTGATTTTACGCTACTTTCAATGTAGTTTTTACGCCATGACAGATGTAGTTTTTACGCCATTTTCATTGAAGGTTTTACGCTTGGCATCCTTAGCGCGACCCATTCCGAGCATCACATCAGAGCGTGCTTGGTTATCTCCGCTCACACATCTCGGCAAACGAGATCAGCTTGACGTCCCCCCTACTCTCCGCGGCATCCCGACATCCCTGCGTAAAGCCACGCTTCGAGAAGATCACGTAGCTTTTATGCTGCCGCCTAAAGAGCTCGCTTCGGTGCACGAGCTTTTGCAGCACGTCTTCGCCCACCGGTTCATTGCGCCATTTGCACACCGCAAACAGCGCAGCGCCCTCGCCATCGTCAACAATCAAGTCGATTTCTTCCTGCGTATGCGTGCGATTATCCGTCCCCCACCAGCGCCCGACGCTCGCCGGAACCACATCGAGCCGGCCTGCGCGCGCGAGTTCGTACACATATTGCCTGCATATAAGCTCAAAGACCGTACCCATGTAATCCGATACGTGCGACTCAATGCGCTTATACGCCATCTCGGCCATATCGTTTTGAATCAGCCCGATGTTCTGCGGAACAAACTTGTACCAGAACCTAAACATCTGGTCGCTCAGCAGATACACGGCTCGCTTATTGCTCGTCTCGTTTAGGGGCAGCTCGCGCTCGACAATCCCAAGCGACGCCAGCTTATCCACATAGCTCTTTACGTTGCTCGCAGGGATTCCCGTGGAGCTCGCAATCTCCGAGATTCTCGAGCGCCCCTGGGCAATTGCCTGCACGATCGCATCATATTGCTCGGGATTGCGGCACTCTTGCAATAGCAGGTTGCTCGGCTCCTCAAAGAGATAGCCCGTAGGAGTAAGAAAGAGACGTTTGATGTTGTCCTTGAGCGGTGCGGCAGGATCGACTTTCTCGATATATGCAGGAATGCCGCCCGTCATGCCATAGCAAACCGCAGCGTCTTCGCGACCCATGCTCTGCCACAGGCCGAGGGTCGTCGTAAAATCGAGCGGCATGATCTTAAACTGGGCCGTACGCCTACCGTATAGTGGGCTCTCGTAGCCCAACACCTGTTCCTCCATAAACGAAAGAGACGAGCCGCATAGAATCAGCATGAGCTTGGTCTCTTTGTACAGGTGATCAATCTTGTCTTGCAGCAACGAGCTGATCTCGGGATTCGATTGGGCGAGATGGGGATACTCGTCAATCACGACAATCAAACGTTCCGTGCGAGCCATGGTGGCCAATGCATCGAACGCCTCGTCAAAACTACGAAACGACACGCCTGCAGCACCAACCGAACCCGCAAGTATCGCCTGGCTAAAGCCGTGCAGGTTTGCCTCTGCATTGGTACGACGAGCTTGAAAGTAAATAGCCTTCTTGCCTTGGATGAACTCTGTGATGAGACGCGTTTTGCCCACACGACGACGGCCGTAAACCACAGGCATCTCAAAGGAGCCCGTGCCATACAGGCGATTGAGCTCGGACATTTCCGCTGTTCTTCCGATAAACATAGGGTCATCCTTCCTTTACGTTATAGCTAGCTATATTATACCTTCCTATAATATAGCTAGCTATAACGTAATTCGACAAGCGGCGCACACGAAAGGGGCGGTACACCACCGCACGTGGACCGTTCCGGAAAATGTATCCCGTTCTGAGCGCTCATTCCGGGATGCAATTTCCGCTTGAGGCCCGATCCGGAAACGGCATCCCACTCCGAGGCCGAAATCTGGGACACAGTTTCCGGTTGAGGGCGGTTCCAGAAAGCGCGTCCCATTCCGAACATCAATTCCGGGACACAGTTTCCGCCGACACAGACGACGACCTGCAGCCCTTATCACATACCTTCAAATATGCGATCCAGAAACACAAAACAGCAGATAGAATGCTCTTTTTCAAAAAGTACACGTCCCGAAACTTACCAAGACTTCATATCCAGCTACCGTTCACGGTCGCCGATTACCGCCCACCGATTCAAACAAGAAATATGTCGCCAAAAGCAGGTCATCTACCTGCATGGTTAGATTTTGGTCAGCTTTTGGTCAGCTGAGCGGCAAGTTCCAGCTGATACGTTTTTGCTACCCAAAAGGAGGCGGTAGCTCATGACCCATTGTAATGACCAGCTCATCGACCAACTGCTCACTCAAGCCGAACAAGAGGGGCGCTGTCTGATTCCTCCGAGCGCGGCGATCCGAAAAGCGCTCCTTCGGCGCATCGGCAGCGCGGTCGTCTCCCCCATGCCGGGTTTGTTCGCGCGCAAAATGCGCTGGGATGAGCTCAACCGGGCGCAGCGTCATTGCGAGATTATTCGCGCCCTTGCGATCATCCACCCCGATTGGACGTTCTGCTCGTTTTCGGCAGCTTGCCTGCTGGGGCTCGAGGTCTCGTGGCGACACCTGAATGTCGTGCATGTTTGCAGCTCGACAAAGCCGTCGGCTCGTCCGGGCGCACATATTCAGCGACACCAGATTGAGCCGGCCGGAGCAATACGCAGAGCCGGCATATCGGTAACGCCGCCCATCCAAACGGTCACAGATTGCCTGTTGCAGACCGGTTTTGCCGACGGCATGTCCATTGCCGATTCGACGATCTTAAAGCTCGGCCTTGCGCGGGAACAGCTGATGGAGGCCGTCGAGCAACGAGCGACCGCCCGCAATGGTCGCACGATTCGCACCGCCCTCACGACACTTCGATATGCCGACGCCCGCGCCGAGAGCGGCGGGGAATCGGTCGCCCGAGCCATCATGATCGAGACGGGCTTTGCGCCCGATTGGCTTCAATACGAGCTGACGGACCCCTTCAATTCGGCCAAGCCCATACGAACGGACTTTGCCTGGGAGCGCCAGGCGCGGGAACTCACGCTGGGCGAGCTCGACGGGCTCATCAAATATACCGACCAGACCATGCTGGCCGGACGCACCACCGCCGAGGCGCTCGTTGCCGAACGACAGCGCGAGGCGCACCTATCGCTCTACGGTCACCCTCTGCTGCGCTTTACCATGAACGAGGTCCGCTCGGCAGGAGTGCTCGCCAAAAAGCTGCAGACGGCAGGCATCCGGCAGACCGCGCTGCCGACATGGCTCAACGAGGTGGACCTGTAGGAGCTGCTAGGCCACGCATCGCCGGATCGCACCCCCCCTATTTGGGCCGCGTTTTCCCAACGACCACGCCAACGGAAAGCGCGTCCCAGCCTGGACGCTCAAAACGGGACGCACTTTCCGGATAGCGGGCCTAGCGGAAAGCGTGTCCCGGAATCAGGTCTCGGAACGGGTCGTGCTTTCCGGTTGAGTCCTTCAGCGAAAAACGCATCCCGGAATAAACGCTCAAACTGGGATGCGCTTTCCAAACGACCGGCCAGCGGAAAACACATCCCATTCTGAGGCACGATTCCGGGACGCAGTTTCCGCATGCGGCCCCGTTGGGAAAGTTCATCCCGTTCCGAAGCTGGATTCCGGGACACAGTTTCCGCATGCGGAGGCGCTCCAAACAAAAGGCCCCGGCTCGCGATGGAGCCGGGGGCCAAAGGCGCAGCATATGCAGTTGATATTGAGCGCGAACAGCCCATCAGCAATGGCTGTCCGCGCCCCACCCTACCCGCGGTTGCGAACGCGGCTGTAGGGCGTATCCACCATGGGCAGATCGGGACGCAGCTTGCCGTCAAATGCGCGATAGGCGTTCTGTACGGCGGGCGCCGTGGGAATCGTTGCGATCTCTCCAATGCCCTTGCCGCCGTATGCCACGGGCAACAGCTCGTCCTTCTCCACGTAGATGGCGTGGATATCCGGAATCTCGGGCGCACGGAACAGCCCGAGCGTACCGTACCTTGCCTGGGGTACGCAGTCATTGAGCGGCCAGTCCTCGGTAAGCGCATAGCCCATACCCATGAGCACGCCGCCTTCGATCTGACCCTGGATGGAGATGGGGTTGACCACCTTGCCGGAATCGTGCGCAGCATAGATCTCGCTCACGCGGCCGTCATCGTCCAAAATGACCACATGCGTGGCAAAGCCGTAGCAGATGTGGCTCTTGGGGTTGGGAACATCCGCACCCAGCTTGTCGGTCGGCTCCAGGTACACGTAGCCAAACTCGCATCCCTCGAGCGCCTTGATGGCGGCCGCGGGATCCTGAGGATGCATACCCTGGCCGGCGACGAGCTCCTGCGTGTGCAGCTGATAGGCGCGACCGTCGTCGTACTCGATTTTGACGCCGTCACCATGCGCATTCACGGGAGCGGCGGGCGCAGACTTGCCGGCCTCGATGTCAAGCATGGCATCGCGCAGCAGGAAGGCGGCACCGCGCACGGCCTCGCCGGTCACGACCGTCTGACGCGAGCCAGACGTGGTGCCGGAGTCGGGAGCGCTCTCGGTGGAGCACTCGCCGTTGGCGATGCAGCGAAGCGGCAGGCCGCATGCCTCGGCAACGTCCTGCAAAAAGACGGTGTTGCAGCCCTGGCCGATGTCGGACGTGGCGGCATAGACCACGGCGCGGCCATCCTCGACGCGAATCTTGCAGCGGCCGGCATCGGGCAGGCCAACGCCCACGCCGGCGTTCTTCATGGCGCAGGCGATACCGGCGTGTCCGGGATGCGCATAGTAGGCATCCTTGACCTCGAGCAGTGTCTCCTTCAGCGCCGTGGAGCAGTCGGCAATCTGACCGTTGGGCAAAACCTCGCCCGGCTCGATGGCGTTGCGGTAGCGAATCTCCCACGGATCCAGGCCGACCTTTTCTGCCAGCAGGTCGATCAGGCTCTCGAGCGCAAACTCGGACTGGCAAACGCCAAAGCCGCGGTACGCACCGGCGGGCGGGTTGTTGGTGTAGTAGCCAAAGCCGCGGATGTCGGTGTTCTGGTACTTGTAGGGGCCGACGGCATGCGTACAGGCGCGCTCGAGCACCGGGCCGCACAGCGACGCGTAGGCGCCGGTGTCAAAGTTGATCTCGCAATCCAGACCGGTAAAGTTGCCCTCGGCGTCGCAGCCCAGCGTAAAGGTACCGTCCATGGCATGGCGCTTGGGGTGGAACGCGAGCGACTCGGCACGCGTGAGCTTGCACTTCACAGGACGCTGAAACTTATATGCGGCGAGCGCGGCCAGATGCTGGATGGACACGTCCTCCTTACCGCCAAAGCCGCCGCCCACGAGCATGGTCTCGACGACCACGCGCTCGGGCTCGCTATCCCAGCCAAACATGTGGGCGCACTCTTTGCGCGTGTCGCAGGCGCCCTGGTCGGTCGACTGCACCTTGACGCCGTTCTTGTACGGGAAGGCAACGGCGCACTCGGGCTCCAAGAAGGCATGCTCGGTAAAGGGCGTGGTAAAGCGCTGCGTCACGGTGAACGCGCTTTCGGCCAGCGCCTTGGCGGCGTCGCCGCGCGTCACGTGGCGGCTCTGGCACACGTTGTCCTTGAGCTCCACCGTGTTGCCAAAGGCAAAGAAGCTGTCATGCAGGCGCGGAGCGTCGGCGGCCCTGGCCTCGACAATGTTGCGCACGGGCTCCAGCGGCTCGTAGTCAATCTTTACGAGCTTCTTGGCCTTCTCGAGCGTCGCCTCGTCCTCGGCGACCACCAGCACGATGGCATCGCCCACGCAGCGGGTGATATCGCCCTGAGCGATCATGACGTCCCAGTCCTGGATAAGGTGGCCGACCTGGTTGACCGGCACGTCCTCGGCGCGCAGGATGCCCACCACACCGGGCAGGGCCTCGGCCTTGGAGGTGTCGATGGAGAGCACGCGGGCGCGCGGATACTTGGAGCGCACGGCGCTGGCATAGGTCAGGCCCGGCTGATCGAGCTCGTCGATGTCGTCGGGATACTTGCCCTCGCCGAGCACCTTCTTGCGCACGTCAATACGGAAGGCGCGCTTGCCCACGCCGTAGTCATCGCCGCGCTCCAGGTCCTCGTCGATCTGCTTTTCGCCGCGGAGCACCGCAGCGGCCAGCGAGATGCCCTCGATAATCTTTTTGTAGCCGGTGCAGCGACAGACGTTACCGCGAATGGCGTACTTGATCTGCTCCTCGGTGGGCTCGGGGTCCTCGGCGATGAGCGCCGCGCCCGCCATGACCATGCCGGGAATGCAAAAACCGCACTGCACGGCGCCCACGGCGCCAAAGGCGTACACAAAGGCCTCGCGCACGTCCTCGGGCAGGCCCTCGACGGTCACGATGTTGCGGCCGGCGGCAAGAGCGGTGGTCAGCACGCACGCCTTGACGGCCGCACCGTCCACATGGATGGTGCAGGTGCCGCAGGCGCCCTCGGAGCAGCCGTCCTTGGCGGAGTGAATGTGCAGGTCGTCGCGCAGATAGCGCAGCAGTGGTTTATTCTCCGTCGTCGTGTGCTCGACACCGTTAACGGTAAAAGTGAATTCCTGTGCCATGGTGATTCCCTTCTACACGCCGGCGGCGATGCCGGTGCGGTCGTGGATGGCGCCATGCGGGCAGACGACGGCGCACATGCCGCACGACAGGCAGTCCACGCCGTCGATATGGGCGCAGTTGTCCTCGATGCGGATAGCGCCGGCAGGGCACTTTTTGGCGCACATACCGCAACCGATGCAGCTCGTGTCGCAGACCTTGCGCGCAATGGCACCCTTATCGGTGTTGTTGCAGCGCACCAGAATGTTCTGGTAGCCGGGGACGAAGGCAATCACGCGCTGCGGGCACGCCATGCCGCACAGGCCACAGCCCGTGCACTTTGAGCGATCCACGCGGGCAATGCCATCGACCAGCGCAATGGCGCCGTGGGGGCAAGCCGTGACGCAGGCGCCACAGCCAATGCAGCCTTCGCTGCAGCGGGCGTCGCCGCCTGCGGAGGCGCAACCGCTTCCGCAGGCAACGTAGGCCACGTTATGTTGAATGGATTTGGCCATAAGAGACTCGCCTATTTCTTAAGAAGGTACGAATAGTTGTCGCGCACGGCCCTGATGGTCAGGCGGACGGCCTCGGGAAGACCGGTGTTGACGGCATCGACCGAGACGGTGCGGACCGTGCCGGCGACGCGGACCTTAAAGTGGTCCTCGCCCACGGCCAGGAAGCCCTCGTTCTCGGAGTTCTCCATGTCATCCTCGCTCCAGAACAGAGTGAGCTTGTCCTTGTAGGGACGACCCTCATGGTAGGGGCAGAACACGGCGCAGTTGCCGCACTCGTTGCACATGCCATCGACGTGGACGACCTGATGCTTGGCCAGGCCCGGCACCTTAATTGCCACGTTGGCGCGGTTGGGGCACACGTCGCAGCAGACCTCGCACACCGAGCCGCAGCCCAGGCAGCGAGTCTTGGTGCAGTTGCGCTTGTCGCGGCACAGCGACCCCTTGCGCTCGTAGCAGGTGTCCTCGCGACCGGCCTGCTCGTTGCAGTCGGCGTACTTGTTAAAGTCCACGCCGGCGATGGCACGGGCGACCTCGGCGGCGTCGGCGATAGCCTCGACCACGGTGGCAGGACCGCGGCGGCAGTCGCCCGCAGCCCAGACGCCCTCGACGCCGGTGGAGGTGGCGGCAAGGCGGCCGCGACGGTCATGCTCGACGCCCGCGGCATCGTACAGGCTGGCATCGATGCCCTCGCCCACGGCGCAGATCACCGTGGTGGCGGAAAGCTCGACGGTCTCGCCCGTGGCGACGGGGCTGCGACGGCCGCTTGCATCCGGCTCGCCGAGCTCCATGACGTCGCAGGTCAGCACGGAGCCGTTGAGCGCCTTAGGCGCCAGCAGCTCGCAGAACTCAACGCCGTCGGCAAGAGCAAGATCGAGCTCTTCCTCATCGGCGGGCATCTGCTTCTTGGTGCGGCGGTAGACCAGGCGCACGTTCTTCACGCCGGCCAGGCGCTTGGCCACGCGGGCCGCGTCCATGGCGGTGTTGCCGGCGCCAATGACCACGACGTCCTCGCCCAGCTCGAGCTTCTCGCCCTTCTTGGCGGCCTCGAGGAACTCCAGCACGTCGAGCTCGGCGCCCTCGCCCAGGCCCGCAGAGCCGGGCATCCAGGCACCGGTGGCCACGACCACGTCGGTAAAGCCCTGGTCCTTGAGCTCGTCAATGGAATCAACGCGAGCGTTGAGCTGCACCTTGGCGCCAAAGGCTAGGCAGAGCTCGGCATCGTGGGAGATATCGTCGCTCGCGATACGGAACTCGGGAATCACGTGACGGACCACGCCGCCGAGCGAATCGCGGGCCTCAAAGATGGTGACGGGCACGCCGGCACGCGTCAGGAAGAACGCCGTCGCCAGGCCGGCCGGGCCGCCGCCGATAACGGCAACGTTGCGCTCGCCGTCGTTGGCGATGGCCTGGGCGCGCAGCTTGGGCAGCACGGCGGTCATGGCCTCGCGGGCGGCCTTGAGCTTGCTGGCGCGAATCTGGGCGCCCTCGGGCTCGTAGAACGCACGCTCGCAGGCACGGCCGCAGGGATGCGGGCAGATGGTGCCGGTAATGAACGGCAGGGCGTTGCGCTCGATGATGATGTTGAGTGCGTCCTCGTAGCGGCCCTCGTCAACGGCCGCCAGGTAGGCGGGAATATCCTGCTGGATGGGGCAGCTCGTGCGGCACGGCGTGGTAAAGCAATCGGAAAGAGGGCTCTTGCCGGCGACCTTGCGGTCGGGCAGCGGACGCAGCGGCTTCTTGTAGAGCGGGTTGGTGAGTGAGTCGGTCTGGATCGCAGTCACAGCCTCGAGAGAGACACCCGCGAACGGCTTGCCATCCAGGTCGGTAAACTCGCCGGCCATCTGGCTAAAGCGCTCGTAGCCACCGGGCTTGAGCACGTCGGTCGCCAGGGTGACGGGCCAAATGCCGGCATCGTACAGGGCGCGGATGTTGTAGACCGTAGCACCGCCGGAGTAGCTGATGCGCAGCTTGCCATCGAACTGCTCGGTAATGCGACGGGCAGCCTCGATGGTCAGCGAGAACAGCGAACGGCCGGACATGTACATCTCGGTGGAAGGCAGCTCGTTCCTCGTCACGTCGACGGGGAAGGTGTTGGTGAGCTTGACGCCAAACTCCAGGCCGCGCTCGGCGCACAGGGCAATCAGGCGCTCGAACATGGGCACGGCGTCGGCCCACTGCAGGTCCTCGCGGAAGTGCGTATCGTCGAAGACGATGTAGTCAAAGCCCAGCTCGTTGAGGCGCTGACGTGCAAACTCATAGCCCAGCAGCGTGGGGTTGCACTTGATGTAGGTGTTGAGGCCCTTCTCGGTGATGAGGTAGGTCGCGATGCGCTCGATCTCGGCGGGCGGGCAGCCGTGCAGGGTAGACTCGGTGATGGAGTTGGAGACGCGTGCCGGGATGGACTCGACAAACGCGGCGTCGACATGCTCAAACTTGTCCAGGTTGGCGAGCGCCCATGCGCGGCACTCGTTCCAGACGTCGGAGCCGCTGGCGTCCTTCATGCCCTCGATGTAGGCGTCGACCTTGGGGCTCTTGATGCCCTCCAGGTCATAACCCACGGACATGTTGAAGACAAAGCCGTCCGGGCTGCCCAGGCCGTACTCGCGAGCGATCAGGTGGCAGGCAAACCATGCCTTCACGTACTCGGCAAAAGCCTGCGGAACCTCGAGCTCGGTCGACCACTCGCAGTTGTAGCACTCGTCCTGCGCCACAATGCAGGGCTTGTTGACACACTTGGAGAGCTCCTCGCCGTCCATAACCTGAACGGTCTTGAGCTCAAAGAAGCGGGAACCAGCCACGTAGGATGCCACGATGTTCTGGGCCAACTGCGTATTGGGACCGGCGGCCGGGCCAAACGGAGTCTCGATGCGCTCGTCAAAAATGGGAAGCGCGCCCTCCTGGTTGGTCGTGACCATCTTGCGCACGCCAAAGACGGCGCCCTGAGTCTTGTGCTCCTCGATGATCCAGTTCATCAGCTGCGAAAACGGGATCGGCCTCATGATGTCGCTCATAATGAGTTCCTCTCTGTAACGCCCGGCGAGACCGCGCGGCGGGCGCAAATACGGTGTAGCGCTAGCACAGCGCCGGCGACCCCGCGGAGGCCGCCTATGCGCGCGCCGGATGTGGCGAAACATCCGACGCGCGCGAATCTACTTGTGAATTAGTAGGTGCGATCGTTGAGCGTGCTCCAGAGCTTCTTGGACTCGGCCATGGTCCACGCGTTGATCTTGTCCTCATCAATGCCAACGAACTCGCGATCCTTGTACAGGACGCGGCCGTTGATGATGGTGGTGCGGCAGTTTTTGCCCATCATGCCAAAGAGCATGTGGCCGTCGATATTCTCCTCGCTCAGCGGCGTAAAGGGCTTGTAGTCCATAACGATAACGTCGGCGGCAGCGCCGGCCTCGAGCACACCGAGCTTGCGATCGAAGTACTTGCTCGCCATCTTGGCGTTGTTCTCGAACAGCATCGTCATGGCCTCGCACCAGCCCACGTTGGGCATGGCGGCGTTGTGGCGCTGAATAATCAGGAAGACCTTAAGGCTCTCGAGCATATCGTGGGTGTAGGCGTCGGTGCCCATGCACACGGGGATGCCGCGGCGGAAGAACTCGAGCACGGGGGCGCAGCCCACGGCGTTGCCCATATTGGATTCGGGGTTGTTGACCAGCCAAGTGCCGGACTCCTTGACGATATCCATCTCGGCAGGCGTCACGTGGATGCAGTGGCCCAGCATGGTGTCGGGACCCAGCAGGTTGTGCTGCAGCAGGCGCTCGACGGGGCTGATGCCACCGCGGTTGAGGCGGGAGTCCCACACGTCGTTCATGCCCTCGCACACATGGATGTGGAAGCCGGTCAGGCCGTTGTTGGCCTCGGCCATCTTATCCATGGTCTCGTCCGAAAGCGTAAAGGTAGCATGTCCGCCAAACATGGCGGCGATCATGTGGTTGTCGTTATCGCGACGCTCCCTGGCGGCCCACTGGGCAAATTCGGCGTTCTCGGCAATGGCCTGGTCGCACTTTTCCTGGCCGCGGCGATCGGAGACCTCGTAGCACAGGCACGAACGCATGCCCAGCTCCTGAGCTGCATCCTTAATGGTAAAGAGGCTTCCCGAAATCTCGCAGAAGCTCGCATGGTGATCGAAGATCGTGGTGACGCCATCACGGATGGAGTCCAAAATCGTAGCATAGGCGCTGGCCTTGGTGCCGTCGAGCGTCAGGTTGTCGTCGATCTTCCACCACTGCTGCTCGAGATTCTCCAAGAAGTTGGTGGGGTTGCAGCCCTTAATGGCAAGGCCGCGGGCCAGACCCGAGTAGATGTGGGTGTGGCAGTTGATGAGTCCGGGCATGATGAGGTTGCCCTGGGCATCGACGTACTCGGCATCCGGGTACTTGGCCTTGAGCTCGCGCTCGGGGCCCACTTCGACGATCGTATCTCCGTCAATGGCGACCGCACCGTTTGGAATAAACGGGGTCTGAGCGTTGCGGGTAAAGACGGAACCGTTAGCGACCAGAAGCATGGATGCTCCCTTCAACATCAGAGGCGGGGTTTGACACCTCTGACATGGCGGAGTGCGAAGCGCCGGCCTACACCGGAAACGGGCCCTCTCCCGTCAACGCTTCACCAAAGGGACAAACCCTTTGAAGTGCGGCTTGGTGCCGCATGGCGTCGGCGGACGAGGCGATGCGTCCGCCGACGAATAGCACCGAATTGGTTACTTCTTGCTCTCGGGCAAGACCAGATCCACAGCAGCGTCCTTGGCAGCATCGATGTGCTGAGCCACGACCGGCGTCTGCGGAAGGATCAGGTTAAGGACAATGGCCATGATGGCGGTGGGGGTTACGGCATTGGAGCCGATGACGGTGGACACCCAGGCGGGCATACCCTCGCCGGCAAGGCAACCGCTGGCCATCCAGATACCCAGGCCAAAGACGACGGAGGTGCCGACGATGGTGGTAGTGCGCTGCGTGAGGCCCTCGCGGGTGAACATGCGCACGCCGTTCATGGTGATGGTGCCAAAGACGCCGACGGTCGCGCCGCCGATGACGGGCTGCGGGATAGCGGAAAGGACGGCAGAGAGCTGCGGGAACAGACCGGCGATGGCAAAGACGGCCGCAATGATCACAAAGACCCACTTGTTGACGACCTTGTTGGAGCAGATGATGCCCACGTTCTGGCCAAGGGCGCTGGTGGGAAGACCGCCCAGCAGACCGCCGACCATAGAGGTGAGGCCCTGGGACACGATAGCGCCGGAGAGCTCGCGCTCGGTGGGCATACGGTCGATGGAGCCCAGGCAGGCGGCGGAGACGTCACCGATAACCTGGATGGCAACCATGGGGAACACGACGGCGAGGGTAATGCAGACCTCGGGATCAAACTCGAGCGCGTAGGGCATGAGCTTGGGAAGAGCGAAGACCTGAGCGGTGGCGACGCTGGAAAAGTCGATCATGCCAAAGGGGATGGAGACGATCATGCCAACGATCATGCCAAAGAACACGGATCCCAGCTTGAGCGTGCCCTTGCCAAAGTTGGCGAGCGCAAAGACCACGGCGAAGGTGATAAGAGCGACGCACCAGGCCTGCGGGGTGCCCCACAGCGGCGTACCCATACCGCCGGCCATATACTTGACGGCCGTGGGATACAGCGAAACGCCGATGGAGAAGATGACCGTACCGGTCACGACGGGCGGGAACAGCCACTTGATCTTGCTGTAGGCCAGACCAAAGAGGACCGCGACGGCGCCGCCGACGATCTCGCCACCCAGCAGCGCACCAAAGCTAAAGCCCGAGGCACCCATGGCCTGCAGGGCCGGCAGGAACGCGAACGAAACGCCCATGACGATGGGCAGGCCGCCGCCGATGCGACGGAAGGGAGCGAAGGCCTGAAGGGCCGTGTCGATCGCCGAAAGAATGAGCGCGACCTGGATGATGTCGGTACTCTGCTGGCTATTAAAGCCGTAGACGCCGGCCATGATGACCGCCGGGGTAATGATGCCGGCAAACGATGCCAGTACGTGCTGAAGGGCACACGGGATCATTTCCTTAACGGGAGGCATGCCTTCGCGAGTGAACAGGGCTTCAGTGCCGTTCGTAACCGTCTCCTGGGTCATTTGACCACCAATCCTCGAAGTAGTTGTTTTCGCATCTGACGCTCTATTGTGACGCAGTGCGGGGTTGAGGTTGTGCCTTCATTGCATATCGTATTAAAGATGATTCTCATTCTCAATAATAATTTTTTGTTATCAGACTATTCTTCAGCTGAAATTACGCATTTCCGCAGGTCAGGAAAGTGTCTGATCAAAATAACATCTAACATTTCTTTTGGTCAACCGTTTACCGCTAAATTCCTACCGTTCGTCTGCATTACGCAATGTACCTGCGGATATACGAGATGATGGGCAGCGTGTTACCATGAGAAAAAATTGTTATGAACATTTCCGATTTCACCCAAAGGAGTTGCCCGTGAACGAGACCGTACGTCGCTTTTTGCCGATGGTCGATTTTCTGGAGCAGATACTCGGCAAAAACAGCGAAATCGTGCTGCACGATTTCTCGGATCCCGACCACGCCATCGTCGATATTCGCAACGGCATCGTGAGCGGCCGCAAGGTCGGCGGTCCCGCCACCGATCTGGCACTCAAGATCATGCACGACGCCAAGTATCGCGACCTGCCGTTTATTACGGGCTACGAGGGGCGCGGTGCCGGCGGCAAGACGTTGGAGTCAGCGACATACTTTATCCGCGAGAATGACGAGATCGTCGGCATGCTCTGCGTCAACACCGACCTCTCGACCGTGCGCTCCATCAACGCCATGGCGCAGCAGCTCATGGCGTGCTTCGACGCGGCGCCGACGCGCACGGAGCCCGCCCCTATCGAGGTAGAAAGCCTTTCGGAGTCCACACAGGAGCTCATCGACCGCAGCATTGCCGAGTTGCTGAGCGCGCGCGGGCTGGATGTGGCGTCGCTTGGTCAGAGCGACCGCGTGGACGTCATTCGCCACCTCAACGGCAACGGAGTATTCATGCTCAAGGGCGCCGTGGCCTGCGCCGCCACCGCGCTGGGCATCTCGGAGCCCAGCGTCTACCGCTACCTGCAAAAAGTTCGCAAGGAGGGCTAACGAGCAAAATGGAGCGCGGCTCCACAAGCGATCCGTCACTTGACAAAAGACCCTGCAGCTCGCACGCGCTGCAGGGTCTTTTTGCATGTCATGTTTAGTTGTGGCCAACGCCTTAGAGAGCGGCGACGACCTCGATCTCGACCAGACCGCCAGCCGGAAGGGCGGCAACTTGGAAAGCGCTGCGCGCGGGGAACGGGGCCTCGAACTTGGAAGCGTAGATCTCGTTCACGGCGGCGAAGTCGGCGATGTCGGCCAGGTAGACCGTGGTCTTGACGACATCGGCAAAAGTGGCGCCGGCAGCGGTCAGCAGGGCCTCGACGTTGGCGAGGGACTGCTTGGCCTGGGCCTCGACGCCCTCGGGCATCTTGCCAGTTGCGGGATCGATGCCCAGCTGGCCGGACAGGAACACCATGTTGCCGGCCTGGATACCGGGGGAATACGGGCCGATGGCTGCGGGTGCGTTATCGGAAGACACGACGGTCTTGCTCATGTTTTTCTCCTTACGATCAATTGAGAGAGCGTGAGCGCGGTGTTCACACCGGGAGGCACAGTTCGGTCTGAACACCGCGCTTGATTGGGATAGTACTCAAGGTTTCCGCGCGATGCAAGATTATTATCACGTTGCGAGAATATTTTATCGCCCAACGGTTTCCCCGAACCGCTGAACGGTTCTCATGTGGAGCAGCCAGTCCAAGCTGCTGAAGACTTTGTCCTGCTTAGGCTGCGGGCGTCGCCCACCGCAGGCGACGCCACTATACTTTTGAGTATCTGAGCATTTTGAAAGGCAGGATATGACCGCAACCGCCAGTCGAACCACCAACCGCAGGCCCGAGCTCTTGGCCCCCGCCGGAGGGCCCGAGCCCTTTGCCGCCGCACTCGCCGCCGGGGCAGACGCCATCTACTGCGGCATGGGCAGCTTCAACGCCCGCCGCAAGGCCACCAACTTTACCGACGAGGCCTTTGAGCAAGCCTGCCGCGCCGCACATCTAGCCGGGTCGCGCGTCTACGTCACGGTCAACATCGTCATCAAGCAGTCCGAGATGGGCGATGCGCTGCAACTCATCCATCGCTGCTCCACGCTGGGCGCCGACGCCTTCATCATCCAGGACTGGGGCCTGTTCTTTGAGGTCAAGCGCACCATGCCCGGCATCGAGACACATATCTCGACCCAGGCGAACATCCACGACGACCGCGGAACCCTTTGGTGCCGTGAGCAGGGCGCCGACCGCGTGACTCTCTCGCGCGAGCTCTCCATCGACGAAATCGCCGCCATTCACGACGCCGCGCCCGATGTGGACCTTGAGGTCTTCAGCCATGGCGCCATCTGCTTTTGCTACTCGGGCCTGTGCCTGCTGTCGAGCTTTGCCATGGCGGGACGATCGGCCAACCGCGGCATGTGCGCCCAGCCCTGCCGCCTGCCCTACGAGTTGATCGACGAGAACGGTCGCGCGCTCTCCCCTGCCGGTCGCGAGCGCGCGCTGTGCCCGCGTGACACCAACACCTCACAGCTTGTTCGCCGTCTGTATGACGCCGGCGCCGCATCGCTCAAGCTCGAGGGCCGCATGAAGGCACCCGATTACGTGTACTCCATCGTTGATGTGTATCGTCACGAAATTGACGACATGCTATCCGGAGCCGCCGTTGCCAAGGACGAGGAAGCCGCCCGCCAGCGCCAGCTCAAGCGCTGCTTCAACCGCGACTTTACGCACGCCTATCAGGACGGCACCTCGGGCGACGAGATGATGAGCTATGAGCGTTCCAACAACCGCGGCCAGATCGTGGGCACGGTGCTGGGCAGCCGCCCGGCCAACCGCGATGTGCGCGGCCTCAAGTCCGACGACCGCCGTCGCCGCGCCGCCATCGCCCGCATTGAGCTGTTTGAGCCCGTGGGCAAAGGCGACCTGCTGGAGCTTCGCCACGATAACGAGTTTGACCAGTTCCTGACCACCATTGCCGCCGATGATGCCGCCGCCGGTGACATCATTGAGTGCCGCGCGCCCCGTAGCATGCCCGAGGGCTGCCGCGTGCGCGTGATTCGAAGCCAGAGCGCCATTGACGCCGCCGGCGCCGCGCTCAAGCGCGATGTGCTGCGCCGCCGCGCCGTAGACGTGTCCGTTGTGGCGCGTCTGGGCGAGCCGTTTGCCGTTACGCTCACCTGTTGCGACGATCCTTCGCTTACGGCCACGGCCACGGGCTTTACCGTCGAGGCTGCCAAGACCCGCGCCGTCGAGGCATCCGATCTGGTTGAGCATGTGGGCCGCATGGGCTCCTCGCCCTTTAAGGCCGCAAGCTTTGACGTTTCGCTCGACGCCGGCTGCGGTATGGGCTTTTCCGCCGTGCACAAGGTGCGCGCCACCGCTTGTAAGGCGCTGGAAGAGGCCATTCTGGCACCGTACGAGGAGCGCGCGAAAACGCTCGAGCTGCCGGCGATTGTAACCAGTGATTCCCGTCCCGCGCCCGAGCACTACCGCGATGAGCCGCAGATCTGCGCCACCGTCACCTCGCTCGAGGCCGCCGAGGCCGCTCGCGCCGAGGGTGTAACGCGCATCTACATGACCACCGACGCGCTCGATGCGGCCGAGCTCTCCCCCGCCGATGCATTTGAGCAGGGCATCGTACCCGTGCTCGACGAGGTCTGCCGCGCCGTTGACCACGTACGCGTCGACCCGTGGGTTGTTGCCGGCGCCACGGTCGCTATTGGCAACATCTCTGAGCTTGCCCTGGCCGCCCAGGTTGGCGCCACGGCCGAGATTCGCTCTTGCCTGCCGGTGCACAACGCGCCCTGCATGGAGGCGCTTGCCGGGCGCGGAGCCGGTGCGTTTTGGCTCTCGCCCGAGATCACGCTCGACGAGATTGTCTCGCTCGGCGCCGCCGCGCCCGCGGCTCTGGGCATCACCGTCTTTGGCCGCCCGCGCGTCATGACAAGCGAGCATTGCATTCTGCAGGTTGCCAACGGCTGCATCCACGATTGCGCCAACTGCCGCCTGCGTGCCCGCAAGCTCTCGCTCAAGAATATCGACGGAAAGGTCATGCCGGTGCGTACCGACATCCACGGCCGCTCACGCCTGTACGACGCCTACCCCATCGACCTCACGCCTCAGGTTCCTCAGCAGCTCGATGCCGGCGTGCGTCGTCTCATGGTGGACGGAACGCTGCTCGAGACGGATGAGATCGCCCGTGCCGTCGCTCGCGTCCGTCGCGCCGTCGAGGCAGCTCAAGCCGGCCGCAAGCCCGCCGCCCGCCTGCGCGGCGCCACCTCGGGCTGCATGTTTGTGGGAATTAGCTAACCGAAAGGCTTACACGTGAACGAAGAACCTCAAGTCCTTTACTGCGACGCCTGGCTCATGGCCATCGACAAGCCCGCCGGCATGATCGTCCACGGCGACGGCACCGGCGAGCGCACGCTCACCGACTACGCCAGCGACCTGCTGCTGGCGATGGGTGACGGCTTTGCCGCGACCGACATGCAGCCGCTCAACCGCCTGGACCGCAACACCACCGGCGTGGTGTTGTTTTCGCTCGACAAACAGACGCAGCCCGCCTTTGACCAGATGGTGATCGACCACGCCTTCGAAAAGCACTATCTGGCGCTGGCCGAGGGCAAGATCGACTGGAACGAGAAGCTCATCGACAAGCCCATCGCCCGCGACCGTCACGACAGCCGAAAGATGCGCGTCGGCGCCAGCGGCAAGCCGTCTCAAACTCGCGTGAAGGTGCTCAAACGTCTTAAGAGCCGTCGTGGCCTGCCCGCGCGCTCGTATATCGATGTCGAGTTGCTCACCGGCCGCAAGCACCAAATCCGTGTGCACCTGGCAAGCGAGCATCATCCCCTGGTTGGCGACGACCTGTACGGAACGCCGCGCCCCTGCGGCCTGATGCTCCACGCCCACAGCGTGTCCTTCACGCATCCCGTAACCGGCGAGCACATCCACATCGAAGCCCCCTGCCCCTGGGAGCCCTAAACCACCACAATGGGGACAGGCGCCTTCGCGGTGGTTTTGGCCTTAGCCCGTCCCCTGCTGTTAGACCGTGATGACGTTGTCCATTGCCCGGTACTTGGCGGGGACCTCGCCTGCGGTAATAATCGTTGCGTCACGGAAGTCCGCGAACTTGACGGGCGCCACCATGCCAAATTTACTGGCGTCCGAGATTACGAAGCGTTTGGCGGTATGGCGCATCGAGATACGCTTGACCTGTGCTTCCTCGATATCGGGCGCCGTGAAGCCCTGCTCGGCGGCAATGCCGTTAGAGCCCCAAAAGCCACAGTTGAAGTTGTAGCGGTCTAAGGTTGCCAAGGCATCGGGGCCAACGAGCGCCTCGGTCTCGGGTTTGAGCTCGCCGCCCAACACCACGGTACGCATGCCGCGCAAAGCAAGGTGCTGAGCATGGAGCACGGAATCGGTCACATAGGTGACATCTTCAAGGTGTGGAAGATGCTCGATGAGCCTCAGCGTCGTCGAGCCCGAGTCGATGTATACAAAGCTCTCGGGCTCCACGAGCGCCGCGGCGCGGGCGCAGATACGCTCCTTGTCGTCGTTATGGAGATCACTGCGCTCACTGATCGTTAGGTCGCGCGTCACGTGCGCGCGCTCAAGACTCGTCGCCCCACCGTGGACCTTGGCGATGCGGTGCGCTCGGTCGAGCGTCTGCAGGTCGCGCCGAATGGTAGAAGCCGTCACGCCCAGGGCCTCAGCAAGCTCCGGCACGGTAACCGAGCCGGCTCGCTGCACCATCGACACGATCGCGTTGAGCCTATCTTCCGCAAGCATCGCTTACTCCTCCTCGGGGTACACAACTCCCCAGTCGGCGCGGAGCTTGGTCATAAGCTCCATAACATCAGAAGCATAGCCCAGAAGCTCACGCTTCGAATCATCGCCGGCAACGGCCTTCTCCAGGTCGGCCATCTCGTAGCACAGAGCGTATGCCTCGGTGCCAGCGTGGACCTCCTCGCGGTGACCGTCTGTAGTCCACACGATGGTCGCGTGATCGGCACGCGGATAATCGTTGACCTCGATATAGCACTTGTCGAAGCTAATGACCGAACGCTTGGGCTGCTTGGAGTGGAGCGTGAGGCTCACCACGCCCAGCTGCTGTTCGGCATTACGGCAGACGATGCCGCCCGCAACGTCAACGCCAGTCTCGCAGGTGTTGCCCAGCGAAACGACCTCAGCGGGCTGGCTTGCCATAAAGAGACGCATGACGGACAGGGCATACACGCCAATATCGAGCATGGCACCGCCAGCAAGGTTGCGGTTGTAGAAGCGATTGGTCAGATCGCCGTACTCCTTGTAACTGCCAAAGTTGAGCTGAGCGAGGTTCATGCGACCGAACTCACCGACATCCATGCGACGACGCAGCTCCTGATACAAAGGCATGTGGAGCACCGTGGTGGCGTCCATAAGGACCACGTTGTGCTCGTCGGAAATGGCGCGGGCCTCGTCAAGCTCAGCGGAATTGAGGGTAATGGCCTTCTCGCAGAGTACGTGCTTACCAGCTGCCAGAGCGGCTCGCAGGTAGGTTATATGCGTGTTGTGCGGCGTGGTGATATAGACTGCGTCAATGTTCGGATCGGCGTAGAGGTCCTCGACCGTTTCATAGACCTTCTCAACGCCATACTGCTCTGCAAAAGCTTGAGCCTTGGACAGAGTGCGATTGGCAACGCCCGCAAGCTTGCGGCCGGCAAGAGCGAGAGACTGGGCCATCTGGTTGGCGATAACGCCGCACCCGATCACAGCCCAACGAAGCTCGGGAGCCGTAAAAATATCGTCGGGGAACGGCTGATCCTGGACCGAGGCGAATGCCGCCTTAGCGGCTGCTTCGGCGTCGAGCGGAGCCTGTTTGGAATCTGCCATGATGTGCCTCCTAAGTCATCGGAAGTCCTTCATTTCTAACAACCCTATATTCGCACAAACACGCGCGTCTGTGCGCGTTTTTGCGTATCTCACCGCTAAACGGTCATTATTGCCCCGTAAACGGCGCATATATACGCATAGGTGCGTAATTAAACGCAATCTAACGCGCATAAACGCGCACACAAGCAATTTATACAGCACGACCCGCTCATTTATGCTTACCCAGTTAGGGTACTCATTTAAGTCTGTCCCCAATGAGTAGGGATAGAAAAAGGCCCGGGTGCCTTGGCATCCGGGCCTTTGCTAGCAACTTGATGTTGCGGGCAGCTTAGAACTTGTGGCCGCACTTCTTGCAGACGCGCAGCTTGTTCTTGCCGTCCTTCTCGTGACCGACGCGGGTAACCTTACCGCACTCGGGGCAAACGAGATTGACGTTGGAGGCGTCGATGGGAGCCTCCTGCGAAACGATGCCGCCCTGCTGGTTGGCAGCGTTGGGCTTGACGGCCTTCTTGACGACCGAAACGCCCTCGACAACGACCTTGTTCTCGGCGGGGAGAGCACGCAGGATAACGCCCTGCTTGCCGCGATCCTTACCAGAGAGAACCTGGACCTTATCGCCCTTCTTGATATACATATATCTCCCCTAACTACAGGGTCTCGGGAGCGAGCGAGACGATCTTCATGTACTTCTTGTCACGAAGCTCGCGAGCGACGGGCCCGAAGATACGGGTGCCGACGGGCGAACCATCGTTGTTGATGACAACGCAAGCGTTCTCATCAAAGCGAATGTAGGAGCCATCCTTGCGGCGGATCTCCTTAACGGTGCGAACGACGACGCAACGGACAACGTCCTTCTTTTTGACGTTGGCGCCAGGGGTAGCCTCCTGGACAGCACCGATGAACACATCGCCGATGCCTGCATAACGACGCTTGGAACCGCCAAGCACTTTGATGCAGCGAATCTTGCGAGCGCCGGAGTTGTCGGCGACGTTCAGCATGGTTTGCATCTGAATCATGGTAGATGTTCCTCCGAACTAAGAACCGAAGAGAGGTGCGCAGCCTTTATACGGCCCGTGGTATGCAAGCCAGGCATACGCACATCTTCGGAAACGTACAAGTCGTAAGAGCGACTGCTTATTTAGCGCGCTCGACGACCTCGATGAGGCGCCAACGCTTCATCTTGGACATAGGACGGGTCTCCATAACGCGGACGGTATCGCCCACGCCAGCCGTGCACTCCTCGTCGTGAGCGTGCAGCTTCTTGGAGCTGGTCATCATCTTGCCGTACTTGGGGTGACGCTTGCGCTCGGTGATGGTGACAACAATGGTCTTGGCACCGGAGACGGAGGTAACGACACCCGTACGGACCTTACGCGAGTTACGCGAATCAGTCATGTTCTCTCCTTAGGTCCTACTCGGCGACAGCGGACTTCTCCGCTGCGATCTCGCGGGCGCGCTGCTCCGTGAGGACGCGAGCGATGTCCTTCTTCACGGTGTTGACGCGAGCGGTGTTGTCCAGCTGGCTGGTGGCCATCTGGAAACGAAGGTTAAAGAGCTCGGCGCGCATTTCCTTCAGCTTCTCAACGAGCTGAGCGTCCGAGAGCTCACGAATCTCTGCGGGCTTCATTAGTTCTCCTCCTTGGCGGCGGCGGCGTCCTCAGCAGCCCACTTGGCCTCGAGAGCGGCCTCCTCAGCCATCTCCTTCTCGATGCGCTGCTCAGCGTTCTTGGCAGCAACAATCTTGGTCTTGATGGGAAGCTTGTGCTGTGCAAGACGCAGAGCCTCGCGAGCGACCTCCTCGGGCACGCCCTTGACCTCGAACATGATGCGGCCGGGCTTGACGACGGCTACCCACTCCTCGGGGTTACCCTTACCAGAGCCCATGCGAGTCTCGGCAGGCTTCTTGGTGATGGGCTTATCGGGGAAGATCGTGATGTAGACACGACCGCCACGCTTCATGTAGCGGGTCATGGCAATACGAGCGGCCTCGATCTGACGGTTGGTGATCCAATGGGCCTCGAGAGCCTGGATACCAAACTCGCCGAAATGCAGCTCGGTATTACCCTTGGCCTGGCCCTTCATGGAGCCACGCTGCACCTTGCGGTGAAGAATACGCTTAGGGGCAAGCACTACTGACCCCTCCTCTCGGAGTTACGACGACGAGGACGGGAAGAGCCCTCGAGTGCAGGGTTGGGAACAGGCTGGCCCGGGAGCTTCTCGCCCAGGTAGATCCAGACCTTCACGCCGCAAGCGCCCATGGTGGTGCTGGCGACAGCCGTGCCGTAGTCGATCTTGGCACGGAGGGTGTGCAGAGGCACGCGACCCTCGCGGTACCACTCACGACGGCCCATCTCGGCGCCGCCGAGACGACCGGAGCACTGGATACGGATGCCCTTAGCGCCGGCCTTGCGGGCGGACTGGACAGCCTTGCGCATAGCGCGACGGAAGGCAACGCGGCCCTCGAGCTGCTCGGCGATAGACTGAGCAACGAGGTTGGCGTCGAGCTCGGGGCGCTTGATCTCGACAACGTCGACGGAGAGCTGGCCCTTGGAGACGCCAGCGACCTTCTCGAGCTCGGTGCGGAGGGTATCGATCTCGGCACCCTTCTTACCGATGACAACGCCGGGGCGAGCGGTGAGGATGATGACCTTCACCTTGTCGCCAGCGCGCTCGATCTCGACGCGGGAGACAGCTGCGCGGGAAAGACGCTTCTCGAGGTACTTGCGGATCTCGAGATCGTTACCGAGGGTCTTAGCGTAATCCTTCTCTGCGAACCAGCGGGAGCGCCAGTTCTCGGTGATGCCAAGACGGAAGCCGGTGGGGTAGACTTTCTGACCCATACAGCTTTACGCCTCCTTTCGAGGAGCAACGACGACGGTGATGTGGGAAGTACGCTTCAGAATGCGAGAAGCGGAACCCTTGGCGCGGGGACGGATGCGCTTAAGCGTCGGACCCTCGTCAACATAGGCAGCGGCGACAACCAGGTTGTCGGCACGCAGACCGTTGTTGTTCTCGGCGTTCGCAACGGCGGAACGGAGAACCTTCTCGACATCCACGGCGACGGCGCGGTCGCAGAAGTGGAGGATGTCGAAGGCCTGAGCGACAGGCTTGCGGCGGATCAGATCGACCACCAGGCGGGCCTTGCTGGGGGAAACACGCACGTACTTAGCGACGGCGCGAACCTCGGTGGCCTCAGTTTCAATAGACTTAGTTGCCATTTACGGTTAACCCCCTATTTGGCCTTGTGGCCACGGAACGTACGAGTCGGCGCGAACTCGCCGAGCTTGTGACCAACCATGGACTCGGTAACATACACGGGCACATGCTTGCGGCCGTCGTGGACGGCGATGGTGTGACCAACCATCTCGGGGAAGATGGTGGACGCGCGGGACCAGGTCTTCACGACGTCCTTCTTGCCAGCCTCGTTCATCGCGGTGATACGCGAGAGAAGGCGAGTCTCCACGAACGGGCCCTTTTTGAGACTTCTGCTCATAAGTGCTTTCTCCTAAAACTCGGTATCCGAAATTACTTCTTACGGCGACGAATGATGTGCTGGTTCGAGACCTTCTTCTTCTTGCGCGTACGAAGGCCCTTCGTCGGCTTACCCCAGGGGGTAACGGAGGGACGACCAGAGGTGTGGTTCTTGCCCTCGCCACCGCCGTGCGGGTGGTCGACAGGGTTCATGACGGTACCGCGGACGGTCGGGCGCACGTTCATGTGACGCTTACGGCCGGCCTTGCCGATGACGATGTTGGAGTGATCGGCGTTGCCGACCTCACCGACGGTGGCGCGGCAGGTAACGAGGATGCGGCGCATCTCGGAGGAAGGCATACGGACGATGGCGTACTTGCCCTCCTTACCCATCAGCTGGCAGGAGTTACCGGCGGAACGGGCGATAGCAGCGCCCTTGCCCGGCTGGAACTCGACGGCGTGGATGAGCGTACCGACGGGGATGTCGGCGAGGGGCAGAGCGTTGCCCGGCTTGATGTCGGCGTCAGAACCGGACATGATGGTCTGACCGACCTCGAGGCCCTTGGGGGCCAGGATGTAGCGCTTCTCACCGTCAGCGTAGTGCAGCAGAGCGATGCGAGCGGAACGGTTCGGATCGTACTCGATCGTGGCAACCTTGGCGGGCACGCCGTCCTTGTTGCGCTTGAAGTCGATCACGCGGTAACGACGCTTCACGCCGCCGCCCTGGTGACGGGTGGTGATGCGGCCGTTGTTGTTACGACCGGCCTTCTTGGGCAGGGGCTCGAGAAGAGACTTCTCGGGCTTGGTGCAGGTGATCTCGGAGAAGTCGGAGATCGTCTGCCAACGCCTACCAGCGGAGGTCGGCTTAAGGTGCTTTACAGCCATTACAATCCCTTTCAATAGGAATCCGTTAGCCATCGCAGACAGGGATTCGAGGTTCTGCCTCGGGTGCGATGACACCGGACGTATACACGGTTCCGGGCGTGTCCATTTAATACGCCCAAAACCTTGAGCTCCCGCCTCCCCTATTTGGGAGGCATGAGCTCACTCAACAGCAGCGAGTCTTAGGCCTGGTTGCCAAAGACCTCGATGGTGTCGCCCTCGGCCAGCGTGACGATGGCCTTCTTCCAAGAACGGGTCTTGCCGGCGACATAGCGCACGCGCTTGGTCTTGGGCTTGACCGTCAGGGTGTTCACGCGAACGACCTTGACGCCGAAGATCTCCTCGACAGCGTCCTTGATCTGATACTTGTTAGCATCCTTGGCGACCTCGAACGTGTACTTGTTCAGCTCCATGCCGGAGAAGGAACGCTCGGACACGATCGGACGGATGATGATCTCGTGGGCGGTCATTTATGCAAGCACCTCCCCGAAGTGAGCGGCGATGTCGGCGGGCATCAGCACAGCGTTGTTGTTGACGAGATCGTAGGTGTTGGCCTCGTCAGCGGTGATGATGAACGTCTTGGGAATGTTGCGGAACGACAGGTAGGCGTTGACGTCCTCATCGCGAACGATGATGGTCAGACGCTTGCCCTCAAGGCCGAGAGCCTTGAGCATGGCGACAGCAGCCTTGGTGGAAGGCTTCTCGAAGCCGTAGTCGTCGACGAGCACGAGCTCGCCATCGGCCAGCTTGGCGGACAGCGCGGAGCGCATAGCCAGCTTGACCTCCTTGTTGTTCATACGCTTAGCGTAGGAACGGGGCTTGGGGGCGAAGACAACGCCACCGTGACGCCACTGGGCAGCACGGATGGAACCCTGGCGGGCACGGCCGGTGCCCTTCTGACGCCAAGGCTTCTTGCCGCCACCGGAAACCTCAGAGCGGCCCTTAGCGGACTGGGTGCCCTGACGCCAAGAGGCCATCTGGCACTTGACGATGTGGTGCATAACGTGGATGTTCGGCTCGATGCCGTACACCTCAGCGGCGAGCTCGGCCTCGGCGACCTTCTTGCCCTCGCTGTTCTTTACTTCAAACTTTGCCATTTAAGTGTTCTCCTTGGTATGACGCTGGGCTAAATGGGCTGGGCCCTTAGGCCATACGGATGGCGACGAGACCATTCTTGGCACCCGGGACAGCGCCCTTGACCAAGATGAGGTTCTGCTCGGCATCGATGCGGACAACGGAAAGGTTCTTGACGGTAACGCGCTCGTTACCCATGTGACCGGCCATCTTGACGCCCTTGAGGACGCGCGCAGGATAGGCGCACTGACCGATAGAACCGGGGTGACGCTGGAAGTGAGAACCATGCGTCATAGGACCGCGGCGCTGACCCCAGCGCTTGATGCGACCCTGGAAGCCCTTACCCTTGGAGGTACCGATGACGTCGACCTTCTCGACATCAGCGAAATCAGCGACGGTGACGACCTCGCCGACCTTGTGCTCCTCGCCGTTCTCGACGCGGACCTCACGAAGGAAGCGGACAGGCTCGACGCCAGCCTTGGCGAAGTGACCAGCCATGGGCTTGTTCACGTTCTTGGCCTTGATGTCGCCGAAACCGATCTGGACGGCGTCATAGCCGTCGGTTGCCTGAGTTTTAACCTGCGAGACAGCGCAGGGGCCAGCCTGGATGACCGTGACGGGAACGACGTTGTCGTCCTCGTCCCAAACCTGGGTCATGCCAATCTTGCGGCCGAGAATCATGCTGATCAAGATATGATCCCAACTCTCGCGTGGTCTTGGGACAATGCGTACACCACCGAGCGTACGCCCCTAGAGGACCACTACTTACACGACGTGCTCCCCAGCCTTGTATTTCGCCCGGACTACCTGACAACCCTATTAAGCAGGCATTTTGTCCAGCCAGAATACTCCCCTGGTTACACACAGTTGTTTAGTATACACGGCTGCGGGCGTATCCATCGAGATTCATATTTCACTCACATTGTTTACGCAGGTAAAGTGCGTGGCACGTTCCCAGTGTGCGGCGGAGGGGGCGGGCCTGAGACATATTAAGGTTGCTGCTCTACAGTCCTGCTCACGACGGAGAGCACATTAAGTGCTCTCC
>CBCSLZ010000012.1:0-66131 GCA_965141245.1 uncultured Collinsella sp. | reverse complement strand
ACTCAATCGTCGCAGGCGGCTTGGACGTGATGTCGTAGCACACGCGGTTGGCGCCGGGAACTTCGGCTACGATACGACCCGAGATGCGGGCCAGCACGTCGTAGGGCAGCTTGGCCCAGTCGGCGGTCATGGCATCGCTGGACTCGACGGCACGCAGGATGATCGGGCGCTGGTAGGTGCGCTCGTCGCCCATGACGCCGACGGACTTGATGTCGGGCAGGACCGCGAAATACTGCCAGCAGCTGTGCTCGGAGTTGCGCTCGCCGGTCTGCTCAAACAGACGCTGGTTGTAGGCGTCGAGCTCCTCGCGCACAATAGCATCGGCGTTCTTGAGGATCTCGAGCTTCTCCTTGTCGACCGCGCCGATGATGCGGATGGCCAGACCCGGGCCCGGGAAGGGCTGGCGGAACACGATGTGAACCGGCAGGCCCAGCGCCAGGCCAAGCGCGCGGACCTCGTCCTTAAAGAAGTGGTCGAGCGGCTCGATAAGGTCGAAGTGCACGCCCTCGGGGAACGGGATCAGGTTGTGATGGCTCTTGATGGTGGCCGTCTTGCCGCCCGTCTTGCGAGCGCCGGACTCGATGATGTCGGGGTAGATGGTGCCCTGAGCCAGGTACTTGACCGGCTTGCCATCGGTCTCGAGCTGCTGGGCCACGGCGAAGAACTCTTTCCAGAACTGCGTACCGATGATGCGGCGCTTCTCCTCGGGCTCGGTCACACCAGCCAGAAGCTCGGCATAACGGTCCTCGGCGTGGACGTGGATAAAGTCGACGTCAAACTGCTTGGTGAAGACCTCCTCCACCTGCTCGGGCTCACCCTTGCGCAGCAGGCCGTGGTTGATGAACACACAGGTCATCTGCTTGCCCACGGCGCGGGCGCCCAGCGCAGCCACGACGGAGGAGTCGACGCCGCCGGACAGGGCCAGAATCACGCGGTCGTTGCCGACCTTCTCGCGGAACTCGGCCGTCATGGTCTCGACCAGGTTGTCCATGCTCCAGTTGGGCTCCAGGCCGCAGATCTCAAACAGGAAGTTGCTCAGCAGCTGCTGACCATACTCGGAGTGCTTGACCTCGGGGTGGAACTGCGTGGTGAAGATCTTGCGCTCGGGGCACTCCATGGCAGCAACCGGGCACACGTCGGTGCTGGCGGTAACGGTAAAGCCCTCGGGCACCTCGGAAACGGCGTCGCGATGGCTCATCCACACAGTCTGCTCCATGGGTGTGGAGTTAAAGAGCTTGGCGCCGGCCGTGCGCGTGATGGTGGCGCGGCCGTACTCGCCCACCTCGGAGTGACCGACCTTGCCGCCGAGCGTCACGGCCGTGATCTGATGGCCGTAGCAAAAGCCCAGGACGGGAAGGCCCAGGTCAAAGATGGCGGGGTCGATGGACGGAGCGTCTTCGGCGTACACGGAGGCCGGGCCGCCAGAAAGGATGAGCGCAGAGGCGTTCATCTCGCGAATCTCGTCGGCCGAGATGTCGCAGGGGACAATCTCGGAATACACGTTGAGGTCGCGGACGCGACGGGCAATGAGCTGACCGTACTGCGCACCAAAGTCGAGTACGAGGACCTTTGCGGAAGCCTTTTGATCCATGGTTTCCCCCTCTTGTTGGCGGGGAGCCGGTGCCCACCCGCGTGAATGAACGAAAATAACTCCCATAGTGTACACGTTTATATGGGGTTTCTCGTCCCTCGCAGCCATCAGCGCACGGCAAACGCACGACCTGGCCCCTATTTGACGGCAATTGAAGTGTTACCAAACGTTACAGATGATGTAATACGTTTGAACATTGGATGCCCTGTGCCACAATACTGCCGAACGACTCCGCCTCTGCGGCGGCAAATACGATAGGAATACCAGCATGAAGCGCATCCTTCTCATCGCCACGGGCGGCACCATCGCATCGACCGAGGACGGCAACGGCCTCTCCCCCGCTCTGACCGGTGAGGAGCTCGCCCAGAGTGTCCCCGAGATCTCGGGCCTCTGCGAGCTCGACGTCGTGCAGCCCATGAACATCGACAGCACCAATATGCGCCCGAGCGACTGGATGCGCATCCGCGATGTCATCGTCGAAGGCTATGCCGATCACGACGGCTTTGTGGTCCTGCACGGCACCGACACCATGAGCTACACCGCGGCAGCGCTTTCCTATCTGATTCAGGACAGTCCCAAGCCCATCGTACTCACCGGCTCGCAAAAGCCCATGGGTAACCCCTTTACCGATGCCAAGCTCAACCTGTACCAGAGCCTGCTCTATGCGCTCGACGAGCATTCACACGACGTCTCGATCGTGTTTGGCGGCGTCGCCATTGCCGGCACGCGCGCCCGCAAGCAGCGCACCATGAGCTTTAACGCGTTCATTAGTGTCAACTATCCGCCCATTGCCTACATCCGCAACGACCGCATTGTGCGCAACGGGCTTCACGGCACGCATCAGGGCGAAAACCCGGTGCGTTTCTACGACAGCATCGACCCGCGCGTGTTTGTCCTTAAGCTCACGCCCGGCGTGAACCCGGGTATCCTGGACGCCCTTGCCGATAGCTACGATGCTGTAATTCTTGAGACCTTTGGCATTGGCGGTATTCCCGAGTTTGGCGAGTCGGGCGAGTCGTTCCAAGAGGCAATTTTCCGCTGGGTCGATTCGGGTCGCACCGTCGTTATGACCACGCAGGTCCCCGAAGAGGGCCTCGATCTGGGCATTTATGAGGTCGGCCGTGCTTACGCCGATCATCCGGGCATTCTGCGCGGCGACGACATGACCACCGAGACGCTCGTGGCCAAAACCATGTGGGCACTCGGCCAGTCACGCGATGCCGCCGAAATCCAGCGCCTGTTCTACAGCCAAGTCAACCACGACCGTATCCCGATGGCGTAATCTCTAAGGCAGCTCCACTTATCGCAACCTTAAACGACAGGTGGTCCCCCTTGGGCCGTGCAAAAATCGGAGTATTCTGCAATTTCTCCGACGGAGGCATAGAATCGGCCGATTGTTAGACGAACTTTTAGGACGAAGGGTCCGTCTAGTAAATATTTATTCCTCATTTTTATTTAGCGTGTGGATTATCTACTGTCAAAAAGGCAAAGCCAGCCGCTCGAGCTACCATCTACGGCCGAACTGGTGCTGAATACTCGCGATTTTGCACATCGCAACCAGGGGGACCCGCCCAAAGAGCGTCAAATAGCAGCGGGAAACGCCCTATTCGATACCCTCGAGAAGCTCTGACACCGTCATGCCGAGTGCGGGCGCGATCTTAAATAGAACCTTGAGCGTGAAATTTGCCGTCCCATCTTCGATTCGGTCGAGGTAGGGTCGGCTGATTCCTGTCGCCACACAAAAATCAACCTTGGAGATACCAAGGTCCCTGCGTGTCTCTTCGACCCGCCTGCCAAGAATCTGTTTCGCACGTTCGTCCATGCAGCCGAGTTTGAAATGGAGCCGAACATAAACGTAAACTATAGTTTACGTTTTGCCGAATACACAGGAGTTTTCTATGTCGGGTTCTTCGGTCCGCATGTACCGAGCCACGCTTCGCACAAACAGCGCACCGCCCAAGCTCGTCGTCGTTGAAGCTGCATGCCTTTCACCCGATGAGCGCACAGCATTTGCATTGCTATCAAGTCGCGTCGTCGCCGTTCTGGTCCCTTGCCCGGCGAAAGGTGAACTTGCCATCCAATGCCAAGCGCACAGCTGCTCGCTCAATCAGGTTGCCGTAATCGCAACCAGCCAACGCGGCCTGCCGCTCCTTTTAGAAGCCGGTATCGCACTCGCCCTTCGCGGCGCCGGATACGAAAACGAGGCCGCCGCCGACATGGTATTTAAACCACGATCGAGCGGCGGCCTCGCAGCAGCCATTGAATATGCGTGCAGGCTCGTTGCCTAAAAGGACAAGCTAGAAACCAAAGCCAAAGCCCGTTCCGGTAATCGCCGAGTACATAAAGTAAACGTTGATCACGTTGAGGAACACACCCGTGATGCAACCGTTGCGCAGGTAGCGCTCGCACACGATGCGCGCCATGGCGGCGGAGTCATCATTGTTCTTGGCCTGGCGTCCCGCCGTAAAGTACGTTGCCACGCTCAGCAGCAAATTGAGCACCGGAAGCGCCAGCAGCTCGTAGCTCTTGCCCCAGCGCGTCACCTCGCCGGCTGCGTTAAACTTCGTTGCCACCTCGGGGCCAATGTTGGGGATTACAAACGCTGCGACCACCAGCGGAAGCACCGCAAGCACCAGCAGCGCAATGCCCATGTAGCCAGCTTTTTTGCCGTATTTAAACATATGCGTCGCCCTTACACGTTAAAGCGGAAGTGCACGACGTCGCCATCGGCCATGACATAGTCCTTGCCCTCAATACGCAGCTTGCCGGCGGCCTTGGCGCCCTGCTCGCCGCCGAGCTCGATGTAGTCGTCATAGCCAATGACCTCGGCCTTAATAAAGCCGCGCTCAAAGTCGGTGTGGATGACACCGGCGGCCTGCGGGGCGGTCGCGCCCTGACGCACCGTCCAGGCCTTGACCTCCATCTCACCAGCCGTAAAGAACGACTGCAGGCCGAGCAGCTTGTAGGCGGCCTGCGCGAGCACGTCCAGGCCGGGCTGCTCCAGGCCCAGGCTCTCCAGGTAGTCGGCAGCATCCTCGGGATCGAGCTCGGAAAGCTCGGCCTCGATCTTGGCGCAGATGGGCAACGGCTTGACGCCGTCGATGGACGCCAGGTCGTCATTGAGCATATCCTCGTCCACGTTGGCCACATACAGGATGGGCTTCATGGTGAGCAGGAACAGGCCCTTGGCGGCGGCACGCTCCTCGTCGGTCATCTCCATGGATGCGGCGCGCTTACCCTCGTTGAGCCAGGCAAGCAGGCGCTTGGCGACCTCGAACTTGGGCATGAGCTCCTTGTCGCGCTTGGCCTCCTTCTCGAGCTTAGGCAGCTGCTTCTCGAGCGTGCCCATGTCGGCCAGGATGAGCTCGGTCATGATGGTGTCGGCATCGCCGGCGGGATCGACGAACTCGCCCGTGCGGCCCACCTCGCGCATGACGTTGGGGTCCTTAAAGTAGCGCACGACCTCGCAGATAGCATCGGTCTCGCGAATGTTGGCCAAGAACTGGTTGCCCAGGCCCTCGCCCTCGTTGGCACCCTTCACCAGGCCAGCGATGTCGACAAACTCGACCGTAGCCGGCACAATGCGGCCCGGGTTGACGATGTCGGCAAGCTTTTGCAGGCGGCTATCGGGCACATCGACGATACCCACGTTGGGGTCGATCGTGGCGAACGGGTAGTTGGCGGCAAGGCCGGTCTTTTTGGTAAGCGCGGTGAACAGCGTCGACTTGCCCACGTTGGGCAGGCCCACGATACCGATGGAAAGGGACACGACAGCTCCTTTTGGTACAGGTACTTCAAACCGTATAAGTATAGCGCCGCCGCAGCATCCGGGCGAATCCGGACACCACGGCGGCGCAAATGAAGCAGAGATGCGTGAGGGTTCGAGACAGCAGTCCTTACTTAAGCTCGGGCCAGAAATCCTTGTTGGCCTCGATGAGCTCGTCCAGGATCTGCTTGGCAACGCTCGCCGAAGGAATGGTCTTGGAGAGCGTGAGTGCCTGCCAGAGCTTCTGGTAGCTGCCCTCGACCCAAGCCTGGACAACGAGCTTCTCGACGGAAACCTGCTGCTCCATCAGGCCCTTCTGGAACTGCGGGATCGGGCCCTGGCAGATCTTCTCAAAGCCGTTGGAGCCAACGATGCAAGGCACCTCGACCATGGCCGTCGGGTCGAAGTTGGGCACAGCGCCATCGTTGGGGACAATCAGCAGGAAGCGCTCGAGCGTGTTCTCGGCCAGCGCGCAGGCAAGGTCGACGATGTAGTTGGCGTGTACGTCGGGCTCAAAGCCGCCGTCCTTGGCAGTACCCTTGGCGATGATGTCGCGGCAAGCGCCAAAGACCTTCTTCTCGCGGCCGTCCATAACCTCATTGGCGCGAGTGTAGTTGGGGTCAGACGTCTCGACAACATAGTCCGGGTACAGGTAGTACTTGAGGTAGGTGTTGGGAATCGTCTCGGGATCGACAGCATAGACATCCTTGGCCTTGCCGAAGGTGTGAATCCAGCTCTCCTCGACGTGCTGCTCCTTACCGGCCTCGTGCTCAATGCCGTCCAAGTAGCCGTTCTTTGCCATGTGCTCCTTGATCTGCGGCATGAGGTCGTTACCCTCCTTGTCGTAGATCTTGCTCCACCAACCAAAGTGGTTGAGGCCGTAGTAGCTGTACTGCAGCTCGCGACGATCCTTGATGCCGCACATACGGCTCATCTTATCCATGAGGTCGATCGGCATGTCGCAGATGTTGATGATGCGGCTGTTGGGGCGCAGCACGCGGCAGGCCTCGGCGACGATGGCCGCGGGGTTGGAGTAGTTGAGCATCCAGGCGTTGGGGCTGTACTTCTCCATGTAGTCCAGGATCTCGATGACACCGCCGATGGAGCGCATACCGTAGGCGATGCCGCCAGCGCCGCAGGTCTCCTGACCAACGCAGCCGTACTTGAGGGGGATCTTCTCGTCGAGCTCGCGCATAGCGTAGAGACCCACGCGGATGTGAGCAAGGACGAAGTCAGTACCGGTAAAAGCGGTTTCGGGGTCGGTGGTGTAGTTGAACTCAACCTCGGGAGCGTTCTCGTGGAAGTAGATCTCGCACGCCTTGGCAACGATCTCCTGGCGCTCGGCGTTGTTGTCGTAGAAGGTCACCTTGTTGACCGGGAAGCGGTCGCGCTCCTCAAGCAGCATTAGAGCGATGCCCGGGGTGAAGGTAGAGCCACCGCCGGCAATGGTCACGGCATAGTTTTTCTTGGACATGATGTCCTCCTCATTCTGGCCGCTTGCTCAATCCATCCCCGTACGCGGCCTGCACGGTTTGGAATTGTTACCTAGAAGTGGAGTTTTTTATCTCCAGAATCGGCCTTGCGGTGCATACCGGCTCGCAAGGCCGATTGTTTCGATGGACGATGGTTTACAGAAGACTCTCGAACTTCAGAAGACTCTCGAACTTCTCGCGAACCTGCGGGACGGTAAGGCCGATGATGACCTGGATCGACTGACCTTGGACCACCAAGCCATGCGTACCGATCGCCTTGAAGGAAGCCTCGGGTGCAACGACGCTCTTGTCCTTGACGTTAACGCGCAGACGGGTAGCGCAGTTAGTTACATCGATGATGTTATCCGTGCCACCGAGCAGATCGAGGATGTTCTCGGCAAGCACCAAGCGCTCATCATCTTTACTCTGGGCGACCGATTTGCCAGCAGCAGCACCGCCCTGCTTTTGCTTGTAGTCGGCCTTGGACTTGAGCTCGACCTCAACATCGTCATCCTCGCGACCGGGGGTCTTAAAGTCGAACTTGACGATCAGGAAACGGAAGACCACGACCCAAAGAGCGGTAAAGCACAGACCGACAAGGATGGAGATGGCGTACTGCAGACCGTGTGCGGCCCAAAGGGGCAGCCAGTCCCACGAGAGCATCGAGATGATGCCGCCGTCGAAGATGCCCACGACGCCAAGGAGGTTTTGAGCCATGCAGCCGAGCGCTCCGAGCACGCAGTGGACGACGAACAAGCCGGGCGCGATGAACAGGAAGGTGAAGTCAAGCGGCTCGGTGATACCGCAAAGCATAGCAGTAAGGGTGACGGGAATGAGCAGAGCCTTGACGCGCTGCTTGCGCTCGGGTTTGGCGGTCATATAAAACGCAATGGCGACGCCAAGCGAGCCGAAGACCTTAGTCCAACCAGGGCAGGTATAGGCAGCCCAGGGTGCGGCATCCTTAAGAGCAACGCTCGGATCGGCAGCCAGTTGGGGCAGGATGTTAGCCCAAGCGGCAAAGATGCCGCCGTTGACCGCCGCGTTGTCGTAATAGAACGGCGTATAGATAAAGTGGTGCAGGCCAGTAGGAATCAGCACGCGCTCGAAGAAAGCAAAGACGCCCACGCCGAACGTACCGGCGGAAAGGATGAATCCCTGGAAGGCGGAGATAGCAGCCTGAACATGCGGCCACACCAGGCAGGCGATAAGAGCGACCGGAACCATAACGAAGAAACCGATCATATAGATGAACACGGAACCCGAGAACACGCCCAGCCACTCGGGGAGCTCGGTGTCGAAGAACTTATTATGCAGCATCGTGGCGATACCAGAGATAATGAGCGCGCCCAGGGCGCGCTCATTATCTCTGGTTGATGCCCATATCAGTTTTGATGCATGATGCCCATATCAAGCGTTTTGATGCTTGCGATAGTGGCAAGACCAGTACCGCTGCCTGCCTCGACAGAGTAGTCGACCCCAAAGACAGGGCCCCACTGCCCCAAGATTGTGCTTACAAAGTAGTTGAAGGTAAGGTAGATGGCCAAAGCCTCCATGCAGCAGCGAGCGTTCTGCTTGTTCGCGAGCGAGATTGGCAACGCTACGCAAAACAGCAACGGCATCTGGTTAAAGAGCGTCCAACCACCCTGGAGCAGCACATTCCAGCAATCAAACCAAAGATGACCCGCTGTGGCCATCTCGCCAAAGATCGCCTCGGTGGTAAACAACGTACCCAGGCCGACGACGATTCCGGAAAATGCGAAAAGAATTGCAGGCGTGTACATTGCACCGCCGAAACGTTGTATCTTTTGCATCATGACGGGGAATCCCCCTCTCTTCATTCGGAGCGCTGCGGTTTTGGCTTCACTCGAGACCGCAGACGCGCCGTTTGCGTGTACCTCGTGCAATAGGACGGGTGGGCCCGTGTCCCTGACTTCTTGCACTTACGTTTTATCACATCACTTATCTAGACAAGTTAGCATAAAGACTACGGTCGGTAAACGGTTGATTATTGGCCGTAAACGGTATATGTCCAGTATTTCGCCTGCTAAATCTGACATAGCTGATGGCTGCATTTTAAATTTCTCTTCTACTTGTCTAGATGTGCTTGTCTATATCTATATACATGCCTATACTTCATTACAACATTCACCGCCACGTTAAGGAGTCACCATGAAAAGCGCGGTCTTCTATGGAAAGCACGACCTCAGAGTCGAGGAATCGGCAAGGCCGGCCGTGGGCAGGCGCGACGTTCTGATCAACGTCAAAGCTTGCGGCGTCTGCGGTACCGACGTTCATATCTATGAAGGCGACAAGGGTGCAGCCGACGTTACCCCGCCCACGATTCTTGGTCATGAGTTTGCGGGCGTTGTCGAGGCCGTGGGCAGCGACGTCGCTGGCTTTAAACCGGGAGATCGCGTGTGCATCGACCCAAACCATCCCTGCGGCTGCTGTGAACCCTGCCGCGACGGAATCAACCACTACTGCGAGCATATGACCGGTTACGGCACCACCGTTAACGGCGGCTTTGCCGAGTACTGCTCCGTCGATATGCAGCAAGTCTACAAGTTGGGCGATCACACCAGCTTTGAGCAGGGTGCTATGACCGAGCCCGTCGCCTGCTGCCTGCACGGCATCGATATGTGCAACATCAAGCCCGGCAGCACAGTTGTCGTTATCGGCGGTGGCATGATCGGTCTGCTCATGATGCAGCTTGCTAAAAACGCCGGCGCCACCAAGGTTGTCTTGCTCGAGCCCGTCGAAGGCAAGCGCGAGGTTGCGCTCAAACTCGGCGCCGATCTGGCAATTGATTCCATCCACGAGGACGTCCCGGCCCGCCTGAAGCAGGAGGGCGTCGGCAACGTCGATGTCGTTATCGAGTGTGTTGGCAAGCCCGTCACCATCGAGCAGGCCATCCAGATCGCCGGCCACAAGGCTACGGTCATGATGTTCGGCCTCACCAAGCCCGATGAGACAATCACCGTCAAGCCCTTCGAGGTCTTCCAGAAGGAGCTTGTGCTTACCTCGTCCTACATCAACCCTTATACGCAGCGTCGCGCGCTCGAGCTCATCGACTCTGGCAGGCTCGACGTATCCTCGATGGTCGCCAAGGTAGCCTCCCTCGACGAACTCGGCGCCATCCTGTCAGACCCAGCTCTGCGTGCCATGGGTAAATATATAATCGACCCCAGCAAGTAAATCGATCGACACCTGCGCGGGCGGTCCTCATCCACCGCTCGCGCACTCAGCTCTAGGAGACCGTCGTGGCGCGAGCCATCTTCCAAACTATTTATGACAACGTGAAGCAGTCGATTGACGACGGCACATACGCCTATCAGAGTTATCTGCCTTCGGAGACTGAGCTCACGCAGCTGTTTGACTGTTCGCGTATGACGGTCCGTCGCGCCATCTCGATGCTTGCGGCAGATGGTTACGTGCTCCCCCAGCAAGGCAAAGGCATGCGCGTCATTCGCAACATCAGTGACGAGAAGAGTCGTGATGGCGGCGGACTCGAGACCTTTAAGGAAATCGCGGCCAGCCGAGGCTTTGAACTCAAGACTGTCACCACCGTCTTTGAGCTCCTCATCTGCAGCAAGGCGCTCTCCAAGATTACCGGGTTTCCCGAAGGCTGTGAGCTCACACGCGCCAAACGCATCCGTTATGCAGACGGACAAGCCGTGTGCTCCGACGACTCCTATTACCTAAGCTCACAGGTACCGGGACTGACACCCGAGATTGTCAACGACTCGATCTATCGTTACCTCGAAGAAGATCTTGGCATTAAGATTGCCACGGGCAAACGCGATGTAACGATCGAGCATCCCACGCCCGAGGATGCGCGCGTGCTCGATCTCGACGACTTTAACGCACTCGCCGTTATACGCGGGCAGACCTACAACGCCGACGGCATCCTTATGGAATACACCGAGACCAAACAGGTCCCCGGGTTCTTTTTGCTCCATGAAACCGTGACGCGCAACGGTACCGGTCGAACCGGCCACCAAAGCAGCATGAACTAATCATTTATTAGTTGCGGTGGAATAGTTCCTAGAATGGCCAGCTTAAGGGCAAGACAGGAACTATTCCACCGCAACTTTTTTGGCCGGCGGGGCAGTACCTGTCCCACCGGCCATCATTTACGCTCTTTTAACTAGTCCGCGAGCTTTTCCACCTGGTCGAGCATCTTGTTGAGCTTTTCCTTTGCCTCGGCCTTGACCTTCTCAGCTTCTTCGTGAGCCTTCGCCTTCTGGGCGGCCTTTTCCTCGGCTTCGGGATCAACGACGACCAGATTGGACGCGTCGTGCTCAACAAGCTTGAGCGCATGCTCGGGGCACACCTTGACGCAGGCACCGCAGCCCAAACAATACGTGGACTCCAACGCAAAGCGGCCGCTTCCCACCAGATCACAGGCAAACGTGGGGCATACATTGACGCACTCGCCGCACGACGTGCACTTGTCAAAATCGCACTCTGGCGTGCTCACCTGCATGTTCTGGGCAAGCTCGGGGTGGTTTTGCAGCGTCGAGAGCACCAGCTGCCGCCCGTGCGTGAGCGAACGGCGACGCTTGGTCGTCGTGGTGCCACACATGGTGTTGAGCGTGCGCTCCAGCTGGGTAATCTGATGGCGATGGGCCTTGAGCTTTTGCGTCACCGAGGCCAGCGCCGCCGTCGCCGGGTTGAGCTTGGTCACGGTTAGGCCCGTGGTACGAGCGATCTTTTCCATGTACTCCTTGCGCTCGTACTCGCGGCGCTTATGGCATTTGAGGCTCTTGGGGTCGACCTCCAGGCCCATACCCGTGCCGGACCACTCTTCGGCCTTCGCAATGGCCTCGCCCAGGATGTCCTCGCCGCCGGTGTTGCGGCATTTATCGCACACGCCCAACGGCAGGTACACACTCACGTTGGGATAGTCGGCCAGTACCGAGAACCAGGTCTCGGCCGTAATATCACCCACGCAGGCAACGACGACCTCGTTTTCGCGCGGCATGCGCTTGAGGGCGCGCGTGCAGGTGACGTAGGCGGTCTCGTGGCTCGTAGCAGCAGAGACGATATCGTCATACAGGTTTTTGGGCGCCAGGCGCGGAGAGATGATCGCCTCCGTCGGGCAAGCGGCGGCGCACAGACCGCACTTGCGACAGGAGTCGAGGATCTCGATGGAGTCTTCCTCGACCTCGATAGCGTTGACCGGGCACACGTCCATGCACGCGGTGCAGCCGCTCTTTTCGTTTTTGCAGGTCAAGCACGGAATGGTGTTGCCGCGCGGGCGCTCCTTATAGTCGGCAGGATTCCACTGCGGCGCCGACGGATCGAGTGCATCGGTCACACCGCCAAGCGGGTTTTTAAGAAAGTCGAAACCCTTGCTGATCTCGATAATGTCATCAAACAGATCGTGTTCCTGCGCCATGCGCGGCCCCTCCCTGAGCAGTGCAAACAAGCAAGAGATAATGATACGCTATCGGCCCACGCCTCGGGCAAATTACACGCGGAGCACCTTTGAGGCAAATAGCCCATGACCTATCGCCGTCTCGATTGCACAAGATCAATCAAGCGCCAAACTATGCCTCGCACATGAGCTGCACGAGCTTTTGTTTGGTCACCTTGGCCTGTTCGTTAGCCATATTGCGCTCGTTTCTAAAGACCGCATTTGCAACACTCTGCAGATCGGCATCGGAAATCGCACTGCACGGACCGTCCATCGACGCCGCCGTGGGGCATACGCACAACGGCAACTCGGCATAAAACGCAACGGCCTTGGCGATATCGAGCATTTTGCCGCCGCCAACACCCACCACCATGTCGCAATACTCGGCCTGGGCTTCCTTAGCCATTTCGACAACGGCCTCTTCCGTACACGGACCGTCATAAATCTTAAAGAACGGCTCGCTTAGATCTTCGTCCAGAAATCCATCGACGATCTGCCTGCACAGCCGATCCTCGGTGCCCTGGTCAAACAAGACATAGGCAGCGCAGCCCAACCATGACAAATACCTGCCTTGACGCGAAAGCTCCCCCGGTCCCTGAACATACCGACCGGGACCGCCATAAACCATAGGAAGCGCCATACGAGAATCCACCCTTCATCAAGCAACGATTGGTGCAAAGTAATCTGACCCCTTTGTACCATAGCAAAAAAGGGGCAAAGCCATCTGCTGGCTTTGCCCCTTCCTTAGCTTGATTTACTCATCCATGAGATAGTAGTGGCCCAGTGCGTCGGCACCCAGGATGGCGTTTGCGACCATCTCGGGCGTCACCTCAAACGGCATGTTGCACATGGTGTCCTCGGGCGCGCACGCGGCCTCGGCAACAATCATGGCCTTCTCGCGCGTAACCTCGGCAACGCCCAGTTCCTTGAGCGTAACGGGCAGACCCAGCTCAATGCAGAAGCCCAAGACTTCCTCGAGCTTCTCGGTCGGGGCATCCTCGAGTACCAGCTGGACGATGGTGCCGAAGGCGACCTTCTCGCCGTGATACATGCTGTGGCACTCGGACAGCATCGTCAGACCATTGTGGATGGCATGAGCAGCAGCAAGGCCCGAGCTCTCAAAGCCAATGCCGGAGAGCAGCGTATTGGCCTCGATGATGTGCTCGACGGCAGGCGTGAGCGCACCCTTCTCCAGCGCAACCTTGGCCTTGACGCCATCGGCCATGAGCGTCTCATAGCAGAGCTTGGCGAGCGCCAGGCCGGCCATTCCGCCCTTGCCGCCGGCGCAGGTGCCGCCGTCGGCATCGTGCGTTGCCTGAGCCTCGAAATAGGTTGCGAGCGCATCGCCCATACCGGAAACCGTCAGGCGCACCGGGCTCGCCGCGATAACCGTCGTATCCATAAGGACGATATTGGGGTTTGCCTTAAGGAAGAGGTACTTGTCGAACTGGCCGTCGTCGGTGTAGAGCACCGAAAGTGCCGAGCACGGTGCATCGGTCGAAGCGATGGTGGGGCAAATGATAACCGGAGACTCCAGGTAATAGGCGACGGCCTTCGCGGTGTCGAGGATCTTGCCGCCACCGACGCCGACGATGATGTCGCAACCGTTGTCGCGAGCGAGCGCAACCAGGCGATCGACCTCGCCCTTGGAGCACTCGCCGTTAAAGTCCTCAAACAGCAGCTCGGCCTTGGCCTCGGCAAAGCCGCCCTCGATCTTGGCACCGACGCGCTTCTTGCCCGAAGGCGTCACGATGACGAGGGCCTTAGCGCCGAGCGGCTCAACGTAAGAGCCGAGCTTGGCGAGCTCGTCCGGACCCTGAATGTACTTGCTGGGGCTATTGAAAATTACAGCCATAACTATCCCATTCTCTAAAAAAGAAAGGGGCTCCGTACAGATACGTGCGGAGCCCCTCGCTACGATAACAAGAGTCGATTAGAAATCGATGTCGGTGTCGTAGTAGCAGGCCTTGAGGATCTTCTCGAAGTCAGCAGCCTTGGTCTCACGCGGGTTCTCGGGCGTGCAGGCGTCCTGCTCGGCGTTCGCGGCGATCTCGGGCAGCTTGGCGAGGAACTCCTCCTCGGAAACCATCTGCGGGTTCTCGGCGTCGACCTTCACGCCACCATTCGCGTAATCCTTGATGGACTGCGGAATGTTGAGCTGGTCGTTGAGGTCGCGAATCTTCTGGACGAGTGCAGCGATGAGCTCCTCGTTGGTCTCGCCGGGAAGGTGCAGGATCTCCTTGGCCACGTAAGCGTAACGCTCGGCAGCACGGGGATCCTTGGAGTTCCACTGGATGACCTTGCCCAGGTACATGGCGTTAGCAGCACCGTGGATGATGTGGCCGTTCTCGAAGGCAGCACCGGTCTTGTGAGCCATGGAGTGAACGATGCCGAGCAGGCCCGAAGAGAAGGCGATACCGGCGATGCACTGAGCCTCGTGCATGTGCTGACGGGCCTCATGGTCGCCAGCATAGGACTTGGGCAGCCACTCGACGATCTCGCGGATGCCGTGCAGAGCGTTGGCGTCGGTGAACATAGAGGCGCAGGTGGAAACGTAGGCCTCCATGCAGTGGGTCAGAGCATCCATGCCGGTGTGAGCGCACAGCTTGGCGGGCATGGTGTAGGTGAGCTCGGGGTCGACGATGGCGACATCAGGGGTGATGTTGAAGTCGGCCAGCGGGTACTTGATGCCCTTGGCGTAGTCGGTAATGACGGAGAACGCGGTGACCTCGGTAGCGGTACCGGAGGTAGAGGAGATGGCGCAGAAATGAGCCTTCTGACGCAGCTCGGGGAAGCTGAACGGCTGGATGATGTTGTCGAAGGACTCCTCGGGATACTCGTAGAAGACCCACATGGCCTTAGCGGCATCGATGGGCGAACCGCCACCGATAGCAACGATCCAGTCGGGCTCGAAGTCGCGCATAGCGGCTGCGCCCTTCATGACGGTCTCGATGGAGGGATCGGACTCGACGCCCTCGAACAGCTTGACCTCCATGCCGGCCTCTTTGAGGTCGGCCTCAACGTCCTGCAGGAACCCGCCGCGGCGCATAGAGCTGCCACCAGAAACGATGATGGCCTTCTTGCCCTTGAGGTTCTTTACCTCGTGGCGAGCGCCCTCACCAAAGTACAGATCGCGAGGATTGGTAAAACGTCCCATACTGTGCCTCCTAAACAAGCCCCTCTTAGACTTGCGTATATAACGGAGCACCCAATTGGCTCCGTTAGGACCGGTTTGCGCGTTGCCGGCGATGACAATGCGCGATGTCTAAACGTCCCAACGCTCAGACAAACACTATTTTACCGTTCTGGTTGGTCAGTTATTCACCTAAAGCCGCCAATGATGAAACGTTTTTTCTATCCCTGAAGACCCTTGTGCGGCATCCATACTCTCAAGCATGGCAAACGTTTTATCAAGGTTGACTACATATCCCGGCCAGGACGGTGCCCCTCCAAAATATGCACCGTTCGCCGCCAAAAATCGACCGTTTGCGGCACCGTGATACCACTCGGTCGTCCAAGGTGCCGACATTTGTGCGACATCCGTCTCCGTGGTGCAAAGGTGCAAGTCCAAGTGCGGCACCCCCGGTGTGCCACATGCGGGTAAACTAGAATCTTATATAGAGATATTTGAACCCTAACCACAGCAAAGGAGGCTCCATGGCATTCGATCCCATTCAAGAGGATTGCCATCGCCTCGTTCTTGAGGCCTTGCGCCGTGACAATATCCCGCTCACCGACGCTGCCGCCGTAGAGCGTCTGATGGAACAATTCACCCGCAACCCCGCACCGCTCATCGTGCATGACCGCGACCGCGCCGGGCACCTCATTGCCAAGGTGGTCGAGGCTGTCGACTACCGCATTCCCTTTATCCCTGACGATACCCAGGCCGAGCAAGAAGAGGCAGCTGCCGAGAACATGCTCCGCGAGGCAGCCGCGCTCGATCCGGCCAACTGGGACGCTCAGCGCATGCTGACCGCCCTCACCGCCAGCTCCAACGAGGAATACGTACAGTACTTGGTGTCCAAGTGCGATGAGGTCGAGCATGACCTGGCGCTCAAAATCGCCTCGGCGCAGGACCCCTACGAGCGTGAGGCCGCAGGCGACCTTACGCGCCGCCCCTATCTGCGCTGGCTTGCCGCCCTTGCATCGCGCGCCCTCATTAGCGGCCGCTATCGCATGTCGCTCGAAGCCGCAAACCGCAGCCTCGACTTTGCCCCCAACGATCCCGCCGGCGTCCGCCACACCGCGATGCTCGCCATGGCAAAGCTCGAATACCCCGCCGAGGAGCTCAAACGCTTTCGCTCCGCTCACTCCGTCCCCTATCTCGCCAACACGCCGCTACGCCGTCGTCCCAAGGACGCTGAGCGCGACTTGGACCCGTGGACGCTCATCGCGCTGATGAGCGCTGCCTGGCGCGAGCTGGACTACGAGGGTGCCGAGCACTACTTGCGCATCCTTGCACGCTCGTGCCCGCACGCAGCCGAGGCACTCTACTTCCAAACCGAGTTTCCCGATGGCGTCTATGCCCGCGTCAACGTAGGCGTGGGCTCCACCGACGAGCTTGTCCTTGCGCTGTCCGAAGCGACGCCGGTACTGCAGGAGGGCCTGGGCGCCCCCGACAACGCCAGCTTTGCCGCCTGGGTCGCCACCAACGATATCGTGCGTTCCCAAATCGATGAGCGCATACTGCGGGCGGCCGAGCAGGGTTTGCCGTTTAAGGGAGGAGACCTCTAATGGATCCGAGCGTCTACATCCCCGCCTACCTGGAGCGCACCTATCTGGCGTCGCACCCCGAGCTCACCGATGCAGCACGCGAGCTTGTCCATAACGACATTAGCGCGAATCCTCAAAAGTATGCGCAGTCCGAGCATGCCCAGGCGCTGCTGTCCTATGCCGGTGTTCATCGCCACCTGCTCGACGAGCTCCATCGCATCGAGGACATGGGCAGCGACGAGGAGTTCGAGCAGACGCGCAATCGTCTGTTCGACGACATGCGCGATGAGCTGCTCAAGATTGTCCGCGTCGATGCACTAGCCGTCGACGCGCAGCTGCTCGCCATCATCCTGGCCGACACGCCCGTTGACGCCTGCCTGGGCGATCTGATGAAGCTCGAGGCGACCACAGCCGATTACCTGCAGCAAAGCGTGCCCGGGTTCGACATGGGGGCCCCGCACTACTGGACCAACAAGGTGCTGGCAGACGACGTGACAGCGGCCGATCTCACCGTAAGCGAGCCGGCTCTTATCGGGTGGCTCCATACGCTCGAGGCCATCTCGCAGCTATGTATGGCGAGCGCTCGCTACCGTGCTGCCGCCAACTACGCCCGCCGCGTCCTTAAGGCGGAAGGCTATCCCACCCGAGCCGCAGGCACCGTGTTGCTCGCCCTCGCTCGCCTGGAAGACCAGGACGGCTTTTTTGCCCTGGCCCACCAGCTCGAGGAAGAGATCGGGGCTGACGCGCTCGAGAACTCTCCTTGGTATCTGCTCGCCCGCACGATTCTGCTGTTCAAAACGAACAAGATGCGCCCGGCGACACGCGCGCTGCGCGAATTTGCCAACCGCTGCGAGGGCGGCGCGTTCTTCTTGCTGAATCCCATGTACCAGACGCCGTACCTTCCCTGCCGGCCCGAGCCACGCGACCCCTGGGATCTTTCGCACCAGGCCGTTTGGGAAGCGGACGGCATTATCTCGGACACTCCAGACTTTGCCCCCTGGGCCAATGCCTGCGAAGACGTATCGCAGCTTGCCCAGGAATTTGCGCGCCGCTACGGCTTTTAGCGACGCGATCGCCCCGACCATGTCATCTATGTTAGGAACGGCTTCATGAACTTCCGCTCATCTCTTGCCTGCGCCTCGAGCGATATCGCTCGCTGGGGACTGCGCTCTGTCCTCAAACGCCAGGGTGGCGTGCTTCCCGGCCGCATCGCCATGAAGATCGATCCCGAGTTGCTAAGCGACCTCGCGAGCCTGGTCGACCGCAGCGTGGTGATCACCGGCACTAATGGCAAGACCACCACCTCCAACCTCATCGCCGATGCCGTTGCTGCCAGCGGCGCCACCGTGGTATGCAACCGCGCTGGCAACAACATGGAGCCGGGCGTGGTGGGCGCACTGCTCGAAGCGCGCAGCGGCCTCAAGCGAGTCGGCGGCGGCAAGCGCGTAGGCGTCTTTGAGTGCGACGAGCTCTACACCGTACGCGTTCTGCCCAAGCTCAAGCCGACGTACTTTGTGCTGCTCAACCTGTTCCGCGACCAGCTAGACCGCTACGGCGAGATCGACCATACCCAGGATGTCATCGCCCATGCGTTGGAGCTCTCTCCGACAACAACGCTCATCTACAACGCAGACGACCCGCTGTGTGCCGCGATCGCCGCGCGCGTTCCCAACGCGAGTATTGCCTTTGGCATCGATGGCGCCACCAACACCGAGTCCGACCGCATTAGCGACTCGCGTTTTTGCTCACAGTGCAACGCGCCGCTGGAGTATGACTACGTGCAATACGGCCAGCTCGGCGCCTACCATTGCCCCTCGTGCGGCTGGGCCCGCCCTGCGCTTGTCCGTCGCGTGACGGGCGTGGAGCTCGGCTGCGACGGCTACGGCTTTGACCTGGTGTTTGGATCTGATTCCAGCGCGCCAGCCGCACACATCGCCACGCGCTACAACGGCCTGTACATGGTCTACAACGTTGCCGCCGCATTCTTTGCCGCACACGAGTTGGGCGTGGACACGGCGTTTCTACAGCCCACGCTCGATGCCTACATCCCCGCCGGCGGACGCATGGGCCGCTGGGATATCTCCGGCCGCACCGTCGAGGCCAACCTGGCCAAGAATCCCGTAGGCTTCGATCGACAAATCCAGTCCATCAAGACGGCAGGCGGCAGACTCTGCGCTTTCTTCCTTAACGACAACGATGCCGACGGCCACGATGTATCGTGGATCTACGACGTCGACTTTGAGCGCATCGCCGACACGCCGGGTCTTGTCGCCTTTGCCGGCGGCACGCGCGCACACGACATGCAGGTGCGCCTCAAGTACGCCGGCATCGATGCCGCGATTATCTCGGACGTCGCGCAGGCAATTGGCGCCGTGGCAGACGAGGCCGCCGATGACACCTTCTACGCCGTCGCCAACTACACGGCCTTCCCGCCGCTGGTCAAGGAGCTCGACGGACTGAAAGGCGCCACCGACGACGCTGTTGCCGGGCGCGCCGTAGCCCGTGCCGACGGCAGCGCTCTTCCTGTCGGCATCGCGCCAGTCGAGCTTTCGCGCCCGCTGCGCATCGTCTACCTGTATCCCGATGCCCTTAACCTCTACGGCGACGGCGGCAATGTTATCGCGCTCGAGCGCCGCTGCGCCTGGCGTGGCATTCCCGCGCGTGTAGACGAGGTCCGTATGGGCGAAACGCTTGATCTGACCGATGCCGATATCGTCATGATGGGTGGCGGCTCCGACCGCGACCAGCTAGCCGTGGCACACGAGCTGCTCGCCCAAAAAGACAAGGTCGCGGCCTATGTTGAGGACGGCGGCTCGCTGCTTGCCATCTGTGGCAGCTATCAGCTGCTCGGCCGTTCGTACTATATGGGCGAGGATCGCATCGAGGGTCTGGGGGTCATTGCCGCCGAAACCGTACGTGGCTCCGACCGCCTGATCGGCAACGTAGCCGTCAAAACCGGCCTGGCACCTGAGCCCTTTGTGGGATTCGAGAACCATGGAGGTCGCACCCTGCTCGACGCGGAGGCAACGCCGCTCGGAACGTCCGTCGTCGCGGGCACCGGCAACAACGGCGACGATAGCCTTGAGGGTCTGATTTACAAGGGCGTCATCGGCACGTACCTGCACGGGCCGGCGCTGCCCAAGAACCCCGAACTCGCCGACTGGCTGATCGCGCACGCCCTCGAGCGGCGCGGCGATGCGCAGGCCACAGCCCTGCTGCCGCTCAAACCCCTCGACGACACCTACGAGCACGCCGCCCACGACGCCGCCATGAAGCTCCTCCCCTAACGCCCCAACCACCACAAAGGGGACAGGCACCTTTGTGGTGGTTTTTCAGTTTGCCAACGATATGTGAACGGCTAAAAAAGTCTGCTATACTTTTTTCCGCTGTCCCCATCGTCTAGCGGCCAAGGACGCCACCCTTTCAAGGTGGATATCGCGGGTTCGAATCCCGCTGGGGGCACCATTTAAATTAAGAAGCCCGTTACCCCCGCGGTGGCGGGCTTTTTGCTACCCATGCGCCGGGATTCGAACCCGACAGGGTGCGGAGCTGAGAAAACGCGTGAGCGTTTTCCAGCGCAGCACGCAAGGAGCGGAGCGACGCAGCGAAAGCGGGCGGCGCCAGCCACACGCGGACATCCCGCTGGGGGCACCATTTGAGATGTGAAGCCCGTTACCAATTCGGTAGCGGGCTTTTTGCTACCGATATGCCGGGATTCGAACCCGACAGGGTGCGAATCCCGGCATCATCGCAAAGCCAGTGGACAAAAAATAGCAAATATGAGTACTGTCACCAATTTAGTAACAGCGATTTCATGCCTTCAGAAGGCGATTTAGCCGTCAGGCGTCCTACGGCGGAAAAATTGCAGACGTTTATCGGCTAAGTACTTGGACATATGTTGCGTAACACTACATATTTTGCAAATAAATAATGTTACAGGACTTGTGACAGTACTCATATTTGACGTTTTTTGCCCATAGCCCTTTATACCTAGGCAAATCGGCGGCAAAACGGGCTTCAAAGCGTCCTTCTCAAACAAAAAGCCGGGGCCCGCACGATGCGGACCCCGGCTCAATACCGTGACGATATGTTGGCTATGCCCTACACGTAGAACAGGATGTCATCGTAGGTCGGGACCGGCCAGTAGTCAGCGGCCACGATCTCCTCCATGGCGTCCACGGCGGCACGCAGCGCATCCATAGCGGGAACGACCTCGTGTGCATACACGTTGGCCTGCTCCTGACCATCGAGGCCCTCGGCCTTCTGATGCACGGCGTCGAGCGCCTTGATGGAGTCGTTGATGGTGGTGATGCCGTTGCAGAGCTTGTTGAGCGTGTTCTGCTCACACTGCATGGCGGCCTCGGCGCCGGCGGCACGAATAGTCTCAAGGCCCTTAGCGACCTTGGTGGCATAGGCGGTAATGACCGGGCGATAGGTACGACGCGCCTCGCGAACCATCGTGGTAGCCTCGATGTTCATGAGCTTGTTGTACTTCTCGAGCTTGCAGTCGTAGCGGCACTGAGCCTCGGCCTTGGTCAGGACACCCGTCTCCTCAAAGAGCGCGATAGCCTTATCGGAAACAAAGGCGGGCAAGGCATCGGCCGTGGTCTTGTTGTTGGCAAGGCCGCGCTTCTTGGCCTCAACGGGCCACTCGTCGGAGTAGCCATCGCCGGAAAAGAGGATGCGCTGGTGGTCGGTCAGGACCTTCTTGCAGTACTCGAGCGCAGCGTCCTGGAACTCATCCTCGGGCGTACCCTCAAGCGCGTCGGCGAAGGACTTGAGCGACTTGGCCACGGCGGCATCGAGCACCAAGTTGGAGTCGGAGACGTTCTGCTCGGAGCCGCAGGCACGGAACTCGAACTTGTTGCCGGTGAAGGCAAACGGGGAGGTGCGGTTGCGATCGGTGTTGTCCTGCATCAGCTTGGGCAGGGTATCGGCGCCCAGGTCGAGCACGCCGCGCGTGGCATGGACGGAAGCCTTGCCATCGATGATCTTCTCGACGACCTCGGTAAGCTGGTCGCCCAGGAAGATGGACATAATCGCCGGAGGAGCCTCGTTGGCGCCCAGACGATGGTCGTTGCCGGCCGAGGCAACGGAGGCACGCAGGAGCTCCTGATAGTTATCGACGGCCTCGATCACCGCGGTGAGGAAGACGATGAACTGCAGGTTGTCGAGCGGGGTGTCGCCCGGATCGAGCAGATTCTCGGACTCGGTGCCAAGCGACCAGTTGTTGTGCTTGCCCGAACCGTTGATGCCCTCGAAAGGCTTCTCGTGCAGCAGGCAAACCAAGTCGTGGCGGGAGGCGATGAGCTTCATCTTCTCCATCATGACCAGGTTCTGGTCGATGGCCTCGTTGACCTCGCCGTAGACAGGGGCGAGCTCATGCTGGCAGGGAGCGACCTCGTTGTGTTTGGTCTTGGCGGGAATGCCAAGCGCCCACAGTTCATCGTCCAGATCCTTCATATAGGCCGAGACGGTGGGGCGGATAGCGCCAAAGTAGTGCTCCTCGAGCTCCTGGCCCTTGCAGGGAGCAGCACCAAAGAGGGTGCGGCCGGTGATGACCAGGTCCTTGCGCTTGCGGTAGGCGTCCTTCTTGATCAGGAAGTACTCCTGCTCGTCGCCCACGGAAGGAACGACCTTCTTGGGGGTCTTGCCAAACAGCGCCAAAACGCGCTTGGACTCACGCGAGAGCGCGGTCATGGAGCGCAGCAGCGGGGTCTTCTTGTCCAGGGCCTCGCCCGTGTAGGAGCAGAAAGCCGTGGGGATGCACAGGACATCGTCCTTGATAAAGGCGGGGCTGGTGGGATCCCAAGCGGTGTAGCCACGGGCCTCGAAGGTGGCACGCAGGCCGCCGTTGGGGAAGCTGGAGGCGTCCGGCTCGCCCTGGATGAGGTTCTTGCCCGTAAACTTGGTAATGGCGGTGCCGTCGTGGTTGGGCTCCAGGAAGCTGTCGTGCTTCTCGGAAGTAATACCCGAAAGCGGCTGGAACCAGTGCGCGTAGTGCGTCGCGCCCTTGGAGATGGCCCAGACCTTCATGGCATGGGCAACGGCGTTGGCCACGTCCAGGTCGAGCGGCTCGCCGCCCTCGAGGGTTGCAGCAAGGCGCTTCCAAATGTCCTTGGGGAGGTAGTCCTTCATGACTTCCTCAGAGAACACCATGGTCCCGAAGCGGTCAGTAAGATCGGCCATACGGAACTCCCTTCGTATCGGCACCGCGTGAGATGCGGTGTTGATTACTAACGAACGAGTCATAGCTTAGACTCGCCGTGTTTCCGCGACATTACCGTCATGTTGCCGTCGCGAAACCAATCAATGAGGTTACCCTATCGAGGCGGCGTTGCCACCCTCAACAGCCAATCAACTGTATAAATAGCAGACCTCTCCCCATGGTTTAAGGGTAGTCAATTTGCGATGGAGCTCTATTAACTGGTATTTTGCACCAGATACCATTCAATATAGCCCCATCCTAAATTGACTACTCCGTTATAGGTAATGCCAATAGCGAAGCATTTTCGATTGGTATCCCCAAATAGCGAGTGAAACTCCACCGTGGCACAGTGGTGCTGTAGAATCCTTACAACACATCACACTATTGCGTATCTAAAGGAGCACGATATGCGCGTCGACGAGGTTTTTAAGCAGGCAGCATCCCAGGGCACCACACCCGTTTCGTTTGAGATGTTCCCGCCCAAGGGCGAGCTTACCCTCGATACGGCTCGCGAGGTGGCAGGCAATCTGTGCAAGCTTTCGCCGAGCTTTGTCTCGGTCACCTGCTCGGCCGGCGGCTCGGGCAACGGTGCCACCACCGCCCCCATCGCGCATATGATTACGAGCGAATTCGATACACCCTCGGTGGCACACCTTACCTGCGTGGGCCGCTCGCACGCCGATATCGCCGCCAAGATCGACGAGTATCGCACCGCCGGCGTGGAAAACATCCTGGCCCTGCGTGGCGATCTCCCTGCCGGCGCAACCGAGGACGACAAGCCCGCCTCCGACTACGCCTACGCCCGCGACCTCATCCCCGAGCTCGTCGACGCCGGCTTTTGCGTGGGCGCCGCAGCCTACCCCGAGGGCCACATTGCCTGTGAGGATCTCAACCTCTCGGTCGAACACCTCAAGCAAAAACAGGACGCTGGCGCGAGCTTCTTTGTGACGCAGCTCTTTTTTGATAACGAGTGCTTCTACCGTTTTCGCGAGCTTGCCGACAAGGCCGGCATCACCGTGCCCATTACCGCGGGCATCATGCCGTTTATGGGCAAGTCGCAGATCAGCCGCATGGTCTTTATGTGCGGCGCGTCGTTGCCCTCCCCCGTCATCAAGATTCTCGCCAAGTACGAGAACGACCCCGAGAGCCTGCAGGCAGCCGGTGTAGATTATGCCGCCCGCCAGCTTTGCGACCTCAAGGAGCACGGCGCCGACGGCCTGCACCTGTACACTATGAACCGTCCTGCGATCGCCGCGACCATTATGGAGCGCCTGGGGTAATGGAAAAACCGCACATCGATACAACCGCTGTCGAAGTGCCGGCCGACCTTGCGTCGCCGGCGCTTTACCGTGTCGATGCTGCACACCATCCCCGTGTCGACCGTGCCGAGATGCTGCGGTATCTGGGTTACGGCGGCCAGCAGATTGAGCTCGAGCTGTCACGACGTATTGAGCTTGTGGTCGAGCGTCTGGAACTGGACATTGAGCCTCGTGGCGTGCGACGCGTGTTTGCCGTCGATGCCACGGGCGTGGACGAACAAAGTGAGCCTTGCATTCGCTTGGTCGGCACCAACGTTGAGCTGCGAGGTCGCGATATCTATCGACATCTCAAAGATGCCCGCTTTGCCGCGCTCATGGCATGCACCCTCGGCATGGACGCCGAGCGTCGCCTGCGCACCACGGGAGCCCAACATCCCCTGGAGGGCGCCGTGCTCGACGCCGCGTGCTCCGCTTACGTGGAAGCCGCCGTTGAGCAAATGGACCAGCAGGTCAAGACGGACGCCGCCGTTCATGGGCTCGCCGGCAACTGGCGCTTTAGTCCCGGCTACGGCGACTGCCCACTCTCGGCCCAGCGCTCGATCGTCAATGCGCTCAACGCCACGCGGCTCATCGGGCTTACCGTCACACCCACCAGCCTGCTCATGCCCACCAAAAGCGTGACCGCGGTGATCGGTCTGTTTGACGGCGAGGTCCATGACGCCCAGAGCCGCCCCACCTGCAATATCTGCCGCATGCGCGAACACTGCCGCTTCCGCGCCGCCCACACCACCTGCTATTCCAGCCATTAGGAGCCCCCGATGTTTACTCCGCTTATCACTCATGATTCTGACGGCACTGCATTGGCGGCGCCCGTTGATGCCGCACGTCGCAACGGTGCCACGTACAAGACGCGCACGATCGACGATCTGCGCATTAAGGACGATCGCCTGCGCGCCGCCATCGAGGGCACGGGGCACTTGCTGTTCGACGGCGGCATGGGCACCATGTTGCAGGCGGCCGGCATGAAGGCCGGCGCCCTGCCCGAGCTGCTCAACTTTGAGGAGCCTCGGGTCATTACCGACATTCAGCGTCAGTACGTCGAGGCCGGTTGCGACGTGATCACCGCCAACACCTTTGGTGCCAACGCCCACAAGCTCGACGGTGCCGCCACCGTGGCAGATGTCTTTGCCGCCGCTGTCGCCTGCGCCCGCGCGGCCGGCGCCCACTACGTCGCCGGCGATATCGGTCCCATCGGCGCGCTGCTTCGCCCCTTGGGCACCCTGAGCTTCGACGAGGCCTATGACCTCTTTGCCGAGGAAGTGCGCGCCGGCGTCGATGCGGGCGTGGACCTCTTTATTATCGAGACCATGACCGACCTTGCCGAGATCAAGGCGGCTGTCCTCGCCTGCCGCGAGAACTCCGACCTGCCCGTCTTTGCCACCATGACCTTTGAGGAAGACGGCCGCACCTTCCTGGGCACGAGTCCCGAGGTTGCCGCCATCACGCTCGACGCCATCGGCGCCGACGTTTTGGGCATCAACTGCAGCCAGGGACCGGCCGAGCTCCGAGGGCTCGCCGCGCGCATGCTCACCGTTACCGACAAGCCGATTATGGTGCAGGCCAATGCAGGACTCCCCCATGTGGACGACGACGGCAACACCGTCTTTGATATCCAGGCACCCGAGTACGCCGAGGCCGTCGCCGGCATGATCGAGGACGGCGTGAGCGTCGTGGGCGGTTGCTGCGGCACCACGCCGGCGCACATGGCGGCCTTGCGCACGCTTATCGATAACCACACGCCCAGCCCGCGCCACCGCAAGCCCAGTATGTCGGTCACGAGTGCCCAAACGGTCGTGGACCTTCCCTGCGACGGCCACAAGATCGCTGTCATCGGCGAGCGCATCAACCCCACCGGCAAAAAGCGCCTGCAGCAGGCCCTGCGCGACGGAGACCTGGACTACGTCGTGAGCCAGGGCATCAGCCAGCAGGAACAGGGCGCCGACATCCTGGACGTCAACGTGGGCCTGCCCGAGATCGACGAGGTCAAGATCATCCAACAGGCGACCGAACAGCTCCAGGGCTCCACGCTGCTACCGCTGCAGATCGACTCCACCGACCCCGCAGCCGTCGAGGCCGCCGTGCGCCGCTACGCCGGCAAACCCATCATCAACTCGGTCAATGGCAAGCAGCAGATCATGGATGAGATCTTTCCGCTGGTCGCCCATTACGGCACCAACGTCGTCGGCCTTACGCTCGACGAAGGCGGCATCCCCGATACCGCCGAGGCCCGCTTCGCCATCGCCGAGCGCATCGTGGCCGAGGCGGCCCGCTACGGCATCGGACCGGACCGCATCCTCATCGACTGCCTGGTCATGACCGCCTCGACCAATCAACGCCAGGCCGAGCAGATCCTGCGCGCCATGTCCCTGTGCAAGGAGCGTCTGGGCGTCAAATGCGCGCTCGGCGTGTCGAACATCAGCTTTGGCCTGCCTGCCCGCCCGCTGCTGGGCTCGGTCTTTTTGGCCGCCGCCTTCGGCGCGGGCCTGGACGCCCCCATCATGAACCCGGGCTCCAAGCGCTTTATGGATACCGTCTACAGCTATCGTGTGTTGAGTGTCGAGGACGAGGGCTCGACCGGATACATCGAGCGCTATGCCGGTTGGACCGATCCGTACAAGATCGCCGCCAACCCGGCAGCGGCTCAGGCCGCATCGAGTGATGCCGCGCCTTCCGCGGGCACCGCCGGCACCGACGGCAACGACGACCCGATTCGTCGCATGGTCGTCTCGGGCCGTAAGGGCGAGATCGCGACCGAAACTGAGCGCCTGTTGGCAGACCACGACGCCATGGACCTCATCAACAACCACTTTATCCCCGCCCTCGACGAGGTTGGCGTCCTCTTTGACCAGGGCAAGTTCTTCTTGCCGCAGCTCATGGCCTCGGCCGAGGCCGCACGCGTGGGCTTCGACACCATCAAACGTCTGATGCCCGCCGGCGAGATTGCCGACAAGGGCAAGATCTGCGTGGCCACCGTCAAGGGCGACATCCACGATATTGGCAAGAACATCGTCAAGATGCTGCTCGATAACTACGGCTACACCGTCTTTGACCTGGGCCGCGACGTCGACCCGCAAGAGGTGCTCAAGACCGTCAAGGAGCGTGACATTAAGCTCGTCGGCCTCTCGGCGCTTATGACTACCACGGTCGTCGCCATGGAGGAGACCATCAAGCTGCTTCATGCCGAGGTGCCGGGCGTCAAGATCATCGTAGGCGGCGCCGTACTCACCCCCGAATACGCCAAGCAGATCGGCGCGGACTACTACGCCAAGGACGCCGCCGAGAGCGCTCGTATCGCCGAAGAGGTCTTTGGGCAGTAACACAACGGAAACAACCGAGCACCAAAACGTGCCGCACGCGCCACTTGGCACGTGCGGCACGTTAGAATAGATAAGACTATGCTCGTTTTGGCAGATAGGAGCGCAAGGATGGCGATCACGCCCGCAGAAATCGCGGAAACCCGCGGCATGGTTGAGGAACAGAACCTCGACATCAGGACCATCACCATGGGTGTTTCGCTCATGGGTTGCGGTGACGAGAACCTCGACCGCATGTGCACGAAGATCTACGACCACGTGACGCACACGGCTGAGCATCTGGTCGAAACCGCCGAGAACCTCGAGCGCGAGTACGGTATCCCCATCGTCAACAAGCGCGTTTCCGTCACCCCGGTGGCGCAGATCGCCGCGTGCTGCAAGGATGAGGACCTCACCCCCATCGCGCATGCCCTCGACCGCGCGGCCGAGACGCTCGGTATCGATTACCTGGGCGGCTTCTCCGCACTCGTCCAGAAGGGCATCGGTGACGCCGACCGCCGCGTCATCCAGTCCATCCCCCAGGCGCTCGCTACCACGAGCCGCGTCTGCTCCAGCGTCAACGTCGCCAGCCTGCGCGCCGGTATCAACATGGATGCCGTGCTCATGGCCGCCCAGACCATCATCGATGCCGCTAAACTCACGGCCGACCAGGATTCCGTTGGCGCTTCCAAGTTTGTCTGCTTTGCCAACATGGTCGAGGACTCCCCGTTTATGGCGGGTGCCGTCCACGGCGGTGGCGAGGCCGACGCCGTCATCAACGTAGGCGTCTCGGGCCCCGGCGTTATGGCCGCAGCCCTGGAGACGCTGCCCGATTCCGCATCGATGATGGAAGTCGCCGAAAAGATTAAGCAGACCGCCTTTAAGATCACCCGTGCCGGCGAGCTCATGAGCCGCGAGGCCGCCCATCGTCTGGGTGTCGAGAAAGGCATTGTCGACCTGTCGCTGGCTCCCACGCCTGCCATCGGCGACTCCGTCGCGCGCATCCTCGAGATCATCGGCGTGGGCACCTGCGGTGGCCCCGGCACGACCTGCGCGCTCGCCATGCTCAACGATGCCGTCAAGAAGGGCGGCGTCATGGCCAGTTCCAGCGTGGGCGGTCTCTCGGGCGCCTTTATCCCCGTGTCCGAGGACGCCGGCATGATCGCCGCCGTCGAGGCCGGTGCGCTTTCGCTCGAGAAGCTCGAGGCCATGACCTGCGTGTGCTCCGTTGGCCTGGACATGATCGCCATCCCCGGCGACACTCCGGTCGAGACCATCGCCGGCATCATCGCCGACGAGATGGCCATCGGCGTCATCAACAACAAGACCACGGCCGTCCGCGTGATCCCCGCCATCGGCAAGGGCGTGGGCGACTGCGTCGAGTACGGTGGCCTGTTCGGCCGTGCGCCCATCATGCCGGTGAACCCCAACGCCGGCACCGTGCTTGCCCACCGTGGTGGTCGATTCCCGGCGCCGCTGAACTCGCTGAAGAACTAGCTGAGGGGTTCGGGCGAGGAGCCCCGGGGAGGGCAGATATATAAGGTCGCCTGCTCGGACAGTCCTGACTCGCACGGAGAGCACATTAAGTGCTCTCCGGCTCGTGCGGAACTCGCGATCGACCTTATATATCTGCCCTCCCCGGGGCTCCCGCACAACGGGACCTCGGTTGGGTTCTATCCCTTTGGCAGTCGCTTCGCTTCTGCCCTACTTGGCTGGTATGGCGGTTTGGCGTTGGATCGGTTCTTTCTGATATATGCTGGTTGCGGCTCTTCTTTTGGGGGGAGTCGCTTTTTTGTTGCTAGGAGGTTGGCCCGTGGTTGATGGGGATGCTCGCTCTGAGCTTCTTTCTGCTGATTGGAATCAGGAGTGGATGCGTCTGCAAGCTGATCGGCGGCGGGCTGATGATTCTTTTGAGTGGGATAAGCGGGCTCGGCATTTTCGGCCGCTTGAAACTGCTCCGTATGCCCGGGACTTTATAAAGCTGTTGGCGTTAAAGCCTGGTGAATCGGTGCTTGATATGGGATGTGGGGCTGGGTCGATTGCTATTCCGCTTGCTCAGGCTGGGCATCCGGTGATTGCGGCTGACTTCTCCCCTGCCATGCTGGGCACGCTTGATGCCGGCATTGAGTACTACGGGCTCGAGGGGCGCATAACGCCGCTTGAGCTTGCTTGGGATGATGATTGGGATCTGGTTGGGCCGGTTGCCAAGGCTGTGGATGTTGCCTTTGCCAGTCGCTCTGTCACCACGACCAACCTAAAAGGCGCGCTTGCCAAGCTTAATCGAACGGCTCGTCGGCGTTGTGCTGTCACGATGGTCGCCAACTCCAGCCCGCGCTATGATCTGCACCTGATGAACGCTATCGGCGCCTCGGTTACCTGCAGTAATGGCTTTGTGTATGCTTTTAATATCCTCATTCAGATGGGTGCCCTGCCGCAGGTTACGTACTTTGAATCGCCTCGTCGCGATACCTTCGATAACCTCGAGGCAGGCGTGGCGGACTTTTCTCGCATGCTCGAGCATGGCAACGAAGATAAGATCGACCGCCTGCGCGACTACATCGCCCAACACATGATTGAGAACCCCCATGCCGGCGAGCCGGGCTCCAAGGGCGTGCCGCAGGGGCGCTATATGCTCGATCATGTCCGCAAGGTCCGTTGGGCGTTTATTGCATGGGAGCCGGTCTCTGCGCCCAGTTCACAGCCTGTTCGCAGCCCGCACCGCCCACTCACTCGGCATCCGCATTCTTTTTGAACTGGGCAAACGCGGTCCACACCGCGCCGTTCCTGCGCTATCGTGGGACAGCTCACGTAGATTAAGGCCCCGTCGCGGGGCGCCCCATACATAGAAAGCGAGAACCCATGGCACTGACAGGAGCCCAGGTCAAGCAGCTTCGCAGCATGGCCCATCACCTCAACCCCGCCATCATCATCGGCAAGTCCGATGTCAACGAGGGCACCGTCGAGCAGACGGTCGCCTACCTGGAGAAGCACGAGCTCGTTAAGTGCTCCGTGCTCGATGGCTCCAGCCTTTCCGCCCGCGAGGCCGCCGAGGAGCTCGCCGAGCGTTGCCACGCCGAGGTCGTCCAGGTCATCGGCCGCAAGTTCTCGCTGTATCGCGAGTCCTCGCGCAAGGATATCGAGAAGATCAAGCTCGTCTAAGAGCCAATGATCCGGCGAGCCAACACATAGCAAGCTTACGGGCGCCCAAGTACTTCGGGCGCCCGTTTTTTATCGTTCGACCAGCACGCGATTGAGCCGCCCCTCCACCAAGCGCTCGTATAGACGCCGCGTCTCGGGCTCAGGCACGCCATTGACCTGCTCCCTCAGATGGTGCATATGCCCGCTGTATAGCTCGACGATATCGCGCCGCCGCCCCGCCGCACTGTAGACGCGCATGGCGCAGCGCACCATATCCTCACGCGCCGTTTCCTGCCGAAGCCCCGACTCCGCCAGCCAAATCGCCGACTGCAGATCGTTTTCTTCTAGAGCGGCATTTGCTCCCTTAATCATGCAATCGATGTACTTTGACTGCATAATGCGTCGCATACGCAAAAAGTAGGTGGGATTACAGCCATTGGGAACATACAGCGGTCCGGCATAAAGCTGCTCAATCTTAAGGCAAAGCTCGACTAGATGGGGCCCGCGCGCACCCGTGCGATTTCCCAAAACCTCGCGGCTTATCTGGTCAAACAACCGCACATCGGTCTTGACGTAGTCGCCGTTGAGCCCAATGCATTCGTTTTGGATGAGCACACACGACTTGCCATCCGGCGTCGGTCCCAAAGCCGACCGCAGGCGCGATATCGTCGAGTACAGGTTGTTGCGAGCGCTATTGAACTCGGCATGGGGCCACAGCTCCATGGCCAGCGTCTCACGATCGACGAGCGCATCCATGCCCAGCGCAAGCCGCTCGGCAAGTGTCGCCGCCTTCTTGCGGCGCCACATTTTGTCCGTGATGGGAAACCCGTCGCGCTCGGCGCGAAACGCACCAAACATGCGAATCTCGATATGGTCGATGGTATCAACGGCTTCAACCTCGCCGGCCTGGAACAGGCGCTCGCCCTCCCCTTCCAAATCGTCGCGCAGCGAGTACCGCGACAGCTCGCGCACGGGAAGCTTCTTGCGTATCCTGGCCGCCGGCTCGCCCAGACAATGCATGGCAAGGCGCGCAAAGAGCCGATACGATGGCTCTAGAATCCCCGCGCGATTCATGGACATCCAGGCTGCAAGGTCGCTGTCTCGGCCCGCACAGGCCAAATGCAGCGCCACCATCCAGGCTTCTGCGCCACCAACCTGCGTCTGGCTTATATCGAGTAGTTCCGCTTCCTCGCGCACCGAAACCATCGAGGTGTTGCGTAGATATGCCGCGCGCTCCAGCAGCAATGCGTTATCGCGCATGTACGCAATCGACTCCTCGGCAAGTTTGAGCACTTGGACCGCACGGAACTTTGCATTAACCGGCCGTCCCTCTGCCAGCGACTGCCAGCCTTCTAACAACAGGCCAAACAGCTGAATCTGGTTGTCGCGCATGCGCACGGCAAAACGATCGAGCTCGTTGAACGCCGCATCGTCGGTTACCGGCAAGCCGGAAAGGAGCCGCCGTGCCGCCAACACCATACGCACCCAGATAGCCATCGCCTTAAGCCCACGTACGTCGAGCGCCTCCCGCACCACCGTCATCTCGTCGTCGCGCTCGTCGGTTCCCGCAAACGACCCGTCAAAGAGCTCCACCAGCATGCTATCGGCCCGTATAACAATCCCCGCGATGTCGAGCTCGCAATCGTAGGCCTTGCTCGTTTTGAGCTGCTGTAGAACGCCGCCGTCATCTCCCCGCTCGGTCAGACAGCGCTTGACCTCGATATGCGCAGACAACATATCGAGTGCGGTATGGGATGTCTCGATTTCTGGCACAGCCAGATTCGTAGGAAGCCCAAGCCCGTTGTCCCCATAGCAAACAGCCGTCAGTGTCTGGGCCGCCCTCCATGAAACAGGGTCTATTTCGCTGGCCGCCCTTTCGCCCCCGCGCTCGATAACCGATGCCATATAGCGGGCGAGCTTTGTATTGGACACGCTGACCGCTGCCAGATATACGCCAAGCGCCTCGGCAGGCGTTGGCTCTGGAGCTGGATCGTCGGCATCGATCGTGCCCAGCGCTGCTCGGCAGATATCGACCCCGTGCCCCGTCAGAGCAAGATCGACCCCATACTGCCCAGCAAGTTCAAGGACCGCTCCACGGTCCAAAAAGGCGTCCGCCAGGCCCATCGCCGCATCGCATCGGCCCGCCTTAAGCAAAATCCGGGCCGCCCTCGGAACAAGTTCGGGGCGAACCTCGGCCACCAACTTACGCAAGCGCAAGCGTCCGTTATCCTCCGTGCCCAGACACGTAAAACTCCGCTCGGCGGGGTCCAAGCCAAAGATCGGGTAGTCGCGTACAAAGTAGGACTGGTCGACCATCGACAGCCTCACCCCACAGGCCTCGAGTTCTGCGATATTGCCCTCGCCCATCAAAACCATGAGACATGCCACGCAAAACAGCGCATTATTGTCGAGCGAAGCCAGATCGACAAGTGCCGCGCCATATACGTTGACAATCTCGTTTTCGAGCAGACCGGCTACGTCGCCTTGGCCATACAGACCCGTCTGCAATGCCGAAACGAGCTCGGGCACGCCCTGCGTGAGCTGATAAAAGTCGAGCGATGTGCTGATCGAAAACGCCGATGCCCACGCCGAATACTCATAGGCATGCACCTTGAGCATCTGCGCATTGATCTTAACCGAATCGCCCAGCCCATGAATCAGCTGACGATTTGAAGGACGGCAGGAGATAAAGACCCCTATCCCCATAGCGCGCAGGCCGCGAATCCTGTCGATGAGGTCTTCGGTATCGTGCTGATCGAGGTTTGGCACATTATCAATCGCGATAAGGGAGTGCGGTTTGTCTTTGAGTTCTTCGGTAACCACCTCGAGCTGCATAAACACCTCGCGCCCAATGGCGCGATCGGCCTCGATAATCCGCACGGGGCCTCGCGTCGGGTCGCTTTTAACCTCATGGGTGTACTGCAGCAGCACCGAGGTCTTCCCAAACCCGTCGGGCGCATAAAGAACCACGATGCCGGCCTTTCGGCCCTTGGCGATAAGCTCATTCATCAAGCGTTCGCGTCGCACCATATAGCCTCCGCCCAACGGCATCAGCTCGAGGTCGTCTATACCGCTCAAATCGTTTACCATGCCCGCTCCTCAACTCGACCGTATGGACACTGTAGCCGCAAGACCATACAAGTCGCGCTATGAATAGAGCGACCTTGTGTTTTAGGTTGTCTTTTGGTACGCAAGCGGCAAGTTTTTGTACAGCGAGGGCCGATTGTTATTAATCCCCCGACTAATCGGTCTTTAAGCAGGTAAATGAGCTTGTCAGCTTGTCCCATCTAAGCGGCAGTGTAACGCAGATGAACAAGGTTCAGCCATGCCATTCAACTCGCCTAGCACCCGCTACCGTCTACGACCTTCTAGTGGCATTTTTGCATAGAATCTGATATAGAATGAATCAAGCTGTTGGACATCCGGCATTCGTCAAGCTTGCGGCAAGTTTTTGGTCAAATGGGCAAAAAGGGATAGCAAAAAGGCCCCCGCAAAGCGGAGGCCTTAGGCAAGGCTATGTCGAGCTGCAGGATTCGCGCTACTCGCAGAGCGAAAGGGCGGCCTCGTCGGCAACGACAACGCAGTTGGTGTGCAGCTGCAGGATCGAAGCCGGGCACTCGGGCGTAACCGGACCATAGCACATGTCATGCACGGCCTGAGCCTTGGCCTCGCCATTGGCGACGACCAGGATCATGCGGGCATACATGATGGTCTGGGTACCCATGGTGTAGGCCTGACGGGGAACATCGTCGATGCTGTCGAACAGGCGGCTGTTGGCCTGAATGGTGCTCTCGGTAAGGTCGACGCAGTGCGTGCCCTTGGAGAAGTGGTCATCGGGCTCGTTGAAGCCGATGTGGCCGTTGTTGCCAATGCCGAGCAGCTGCAGATCCGGGTAACCGGCGTCGGCGACAATCTTGTCGTACTCAGAGCAGGCAGCGGCGGCGTCGGGGTTGGAACCGTCGGGCACATGCGTGTTGTTCAGGTCGATGTTGATGTGATCGAAGAAGTTCTCACGCATGAAGTAGTGATAGCTCTGGGGATCGTCGTGCGAAAGGCCGCGATACTCGTCCAGGTTATAGGTGCTGACCTCGGCAAAGTCGACGTCGCCCTTCGCGTACCAAGCAGCGAGCTGCTTGTAGGCACCGATCGGGGTGGAGCCGGTGGCAAGGCCCAGCACACAGTCGGGCTTGAGGATAACCTGCGCCGAGATGATATTAGCGGCCTTGCGGCTCATATCCTCGTAGTCTTTAGCTTTAATGATCTTCATTACGCGTCCTTTCTCGTACAAGAGAGGCAAGGCTCCCTTACAAGCACTTGCCCGCGGCCCGCGTCGGCCGCAACCAACGTGTGCGGCCACCAGGGCGAGGTCGCGTAATGTATGTGTCTCGTGTCTAGCCGCGTCGAGGCCCCTGCCCGTCCACGGTGACCCGAAGCTGTTTAGCCTCGGACAAATCCCATCTTGCCACGGAGGGCGTCCTCTTTCAAGGGCGCCCTCCGTAAACGTGTTTGAATTGTAGGCTAATGGCCACGTGCACTTGCTAGCGCTCGCGAGCAACGATGAGTTGGTCCATCTCTTCGACATGCACGCCAACGGAGCCCTTGATGCTTGAGAACTCAACGGAGTTGCACACCAAGATGGGAACCGTCACATCGTAGCCCTCGGCAGCAATTGCCTCGCGATCGAACTCAATGAGTACATCGCCCTTATGGACGATGTCACCCACTTGCGCATGTACGGTAAAGTGCTTGCCCTCGAGTTGAACAGTGTCCAAACCAACGTGGATGAGCACGTCCAAGCCATCGACCGTGTTAAGCGCAACGGCGTGTCCCGTGGGAAAAATGGCCTCGACCTTGGCGTCAGCCGGTGCAATCACACGCGTTCCGGTGGGCTGAATCGCCACGCCCTGGCCCAAAAGGCCAGTGGCAAACGTCTGATCGTTTACCTCGGAAAGCGGAATGACGTCGCCCGAGATGGGAGCATCCAGCGTAAGGACTCGACCACGCATACCAAAAGACCTTAGGACTTTAGTGAACATGCTCCCCCTCGGACATACCAATCAATCAAAATAACCTTAACAGTTTACCACTTGGCAACGGTTTTTGACCATTAGGGAAGTTCGCGCTTGACAACCTCGACGATGTCGTCGACAACGCGCTGGGTCAGCTCGTGCGTCTCGGCCTCGGCCATCACGCGGACCAGCGGCTCGGTACCGCTCGGGCGCACCAGAATGCGGCCGCGGCCGTCAAGCTCCTTCTCGGCAGCAGCGACGGCATCCCAGATGGGCTGGCAATCGTCCAGACCAGCCTTGTTGTCGGAATGCACGTTGACGAGCACCTGCGGGTACTTCTTCATGATGCCGGCAAGATCGGTGAGGGTACGACCGGTGCGTTTGAGCACGGCCAGCAGCTGCAGAGCCGTCACCAGGCCGTCGCCGGTGGTGTTGTGCTCCAGGAAGATGATGTGGCCGGACTGTTCGCCGCCGATGACGGCCCCGTCCGCGAGCATGCGCTCCAGAACGTAGCGGTCGCCCACGGCAGTCTGAACCATCTCGAAGCCCTGCTCCTTCATAGCGATGGAGAAGCCCAGGTTGCACATGACGGTCGAGACGATCTCAGAGTTGGCGAGCTTGCCGCGAGCAGCAAGGTCAGAGCCGCAGATGGCTAGGATGTAGTCACCGTCGATCTCATTGCCCTCGCTGTCCACGAACAGTACGCGGTCGGCGTCGCCGTCGTGGGCCAGACCGATGTCAGCATGGGTGCGCAGCACGAGCTCGCGCAGGGGCTCGAGGTGCGTAGAGCCGCACTCAACGTTAATGTCGGTGCCGCAGTAATCGGTGTTGATAGCGTGCACCGTGGCACCCAGGCGCTGCAGCGCGGCGGGCGTAGTCTGGCAGGAAGCACCGTGACCGCAGTCGACGGCAACGACCAGGCCGTCGAGCCTTAGGCCATCAAGCGTATCGATGGCGTGGTCGACGTATGCCTTGCGAGCGTCCTTCATCTTGATGATGTGGCCCACGCCGGCACCGGTCGGCAGCGTGTCGGCAGCCATGGCTTCCTCGGACATGACCCAGGCGCTGATCTCTTCCTCGACAGCATCGGGAAGCTTCATGCCCTTGCGGCTAAAGAACTTGATGCCGTTGAACTCCGGCGGATTATGCGAAGCAGAGATGACGATGCCGCCGTCGAGCTCGTTCTGAACGGTGAGCAGTGCCACGGCAGGCGTGGGGATGACGCCGCAGCAGTGCGGACGGCCGCCCTCGGCCATAATGCCGGCGGTCAGAGCGCTCTCGAGCATGGTGCCCGAAAGACGCGTGTCGCGGCCGATGCAGATGTCCGGACCAAGGAACTTGGTCGCCGCGCGACCCAGGCGAAACGCAAGATCGCACGAAAGATCGGCGTTGGCGACGCCACGGACGCCGTCGGTACCGAAGATGTTCTGGGGCATAGGATCGCTCCTTCCCTAGCAGGCGATATGCAACCGCCCACCCTAGTCGAAAAAGAAAAGCGGGACCCGCCGAGGAATCGGCAGGCCCCGCTTGTACATTGTATCTCGAAAGGAGATAAAACCTTAGCGCTTGGAGAACTGGGGAGCGCGGCGGGCCTTCTTGAGGCCGTACTTCTTGCGCTCGACCACGCGAGCATCGCGCGTAAGGAAACCGGCCTTCTTGAGGTCAGCACGGTAGTCGCCAGCGTTCAGAAGAGCGCGAGCGATGCCCAGGCGCAGAGCGCCGGACTGACCGGAGATGCCGCCGCCATCGCACAGAGCGATAACGTCGAACTGACCGGCGGTGTCGGTCACCTTGAAGGGAGCAAGGGCGTTCTCAACGAGCTGATGACGGCCGAAATACTGCTCGGCGTCACGCTTGTTGATGGTCACCTTGCCGGTGCCGGGGACGAGACGGACGCGGGCGACGGCGTTCTTACGACGGCCGGTACCCTGGTAGACAACGGTGTTCTCAGCCATCTTTAAGCCTCCAGCTCAATCTTCGTGGGGTTCTGGGCAGCATGCGGATGCTCGGCACCAGCGTAGACCTTAAGCTTGGTCATCTGGGCACGGCCGAGGGTGGTCTTGGGCAGCATACCGCGAACGGCTCGCTCGATGACCTTCTCCGGGTGCTTCTCCATAGCCTGGCGGAAGCTCTCAGCCTTGAGGCCGCCGTTGTAGCCGCTGTGGCGATAATAGGTCTTCGTGTCGGCCTTGTTACCGGTAAGCTGGACCTTATCGGCGTTGATGACGACAACGAAGTCGCCGCAGTCGCTGTTGGGCGTGAACTGGGGCTTGTTCTTACCGCGCAGGATCATTGCGATCTGGGTGGCAAGACGGCCCAGGACAGCACCATCGGCGTCGACGAGAACCCAGTTGCGCTGGACCTCGCCCTGCTTGGCGTAGTGAGTCGATTTCGAAATCACTTAGACTCCTCCATGTACAGTACGTGTTGTTACAGAGATTCACGGGGCTCTGCAAGTAACCCGTCCATATTACCCCGCTCGCCGCACGAGTCAACAGGTATTTTGGCTCCGACCAGAGTTTCTGCACATGTCATCCACGAGCCGTAATTTTCCAGCTCTTTAGCTGTTGTCATTTTTTGAGGGTTCGCCGTCGCTAGCGCTCAACGAACTCTTGGATTTCCGCGAGCAGGCACTTTGCCTCCTGACGGCCCTGGATATACAGGTCGAGGAGCTTTGCCGGATCGTGCTCGACATGACCGACCTCGACCGGCTTTTGCGGAGCGACGACCAGCGCACGGCCCTCGCGCTCATACTTCCACAGGTGCATGCGTTGTATGTTGTAGCGGTCGTGGCGCGTCTCGATTCCCTCGAGCAGATAGGGGTAGTCGGCATAGCGGGCGCGCGCGGCAGGCATAAACTCGTAGGGCTTTTTCTCGTACGAGCGGTCCTGCGTGACAATGACAACCGCGCGATCGAAGCCCGCCTCCTCCAGCACGTGCTCGATGGGGATCGAATCGGCTACGCCACCATCGACGTATTTGTGCCCGTCAATCTCGACCGGCGGCGTCACCAGCGGCAGCGACGTCGAAGCGCGAACAGCGTCGAGATCGAGCACGGCGCTTTTGACCGGCAGGTACGTGGCGGTTCCAAAAAGCATGTCCGTCGCGACGGCGTACATCTCGATGGGGCTCGCGTCGAACGTCTCGTTGTCAAAGGGATCCAGGCGGTCCTGAACATCGTTGAAGATAAAGTCGTAACCCACAATAGAGCCCGTGGACGCAAACGATGCGGCGCCCATGAAGCGGCTGTCATTGCAGAAAGCCAGGTTGATGCGGTTGGCACGACCGATCTGGTGCGACTTGTAGTTCACGCCGTTGAGGGCGCCGGCCGATACACCGTAGACAGCCGGAATCTCGACGCCAGCCTCCATGAGAACGTCGAGCACGCCCGCGGTAAACTGCCCACGAAAACTGCCGCCCTCCAGGACGAGCGCGACCTTGCCGGCGTTCTTTGCCTTATCTTCTGCAGTCATATTGACCTCCTGCGATTGCGTTTTGGCCTTCTTCTACCCAGTTTTGGGATGGCGAGAGCGCAGGTTTTTTGAGGCGGCAGGTGAAGCGGAAAGTGTGTCCCAGTTTGAGGCGGGATTCTGGGATGCGCTTTCCGCTTGGACCGCCGCTGGGAAAGCGCGTCCCATCCTGAGCGCGTATTCCGGGATGAACTATCCGCTAGCCATTCATTTGGAAATTGCATCCCATTCCGAATGAGGATTCCGGGATGCGCTTTCCGCTTGGACCGCCGCTGGGAAAGCGCGTCCCATCCTGAGCGCGTATTCCGGGATGAACTATCCGCTAGCCATTCATTTGGAAATTGCATCCCATTCCGAATGAGGATTCCGGGATGCGCTTTCCGCTTGATGTGTCATCCGGAAACTACGTCCCAGTCTGAGCGCGGATTCCGGGACGCGCTTTCCGCCTGGGCTGCCATCGGGAAAGCGTGTCCCGGTCTGCGTTGCCGTAGCGTTTTCTTTACGCCCGCGCCCTGCACAGAGTTCGATTCTCCGCGGGTGGGGGGGATCCGTTGATGGGTTGAAACCGGGGCATGACGCCCGGTCGGCATCTCATCTATATCTGGCTGAGGCTTTGCGCGGAGAATCCGCGTATTTGCTTCGCAAATCCGCACCGGCTTCGGCCGCCTGCCGGCGTCCTCGCCCGCGGGCTAAAAACGCTTACGCGTTTTCTTTACGCCCGCGCCCTGCATAGAGTTCGATTCTCCGCGGTATCTGTAAGTAATAAAAAAGCAGGTAGAGACACTTCTCTACCTGCTTGTAACTATTGGTGGAGGCGCGGAGAATCGAACTCCGGTCCACGAAAGCCCCCTGATTGGCATCTCCAAGCTCAGTCGCTGGTTTAGTCTCGGACGCTTTGCGCGCAGCGACACGCTCGCAACGTCCTAACCGGTTCGGTCTTAGCCTGCGTCATACCGATTACGTGCGCAGGAGCATTCCCCTAATATGACGTCGCACCGGTGTCGGGGAAATCACCGGGTTGACGCGCCGCTATAAATTAAGCAGCGAGAGCCATAGGCTCAAAAGAAGAGTTGTTGTCAATTCAATTTGACGGTACCCCTGTTTAACGAGGCGAGGAGACCTCGGCTTGCTTCCTCTCTCAGAGCTATCGTGTCGAAACCAGTCGCCCCCGAATGTCGGGAAGTCTGGATGGCATTGGGCACGAGCACCCAACACCCGTCGACTTTTCAAGGAACATGCAGGGCGAGCCCCGCTTGTGATGAGTTATCTTACCACGTTCTGAAAGCAGGCAGCTGTTCTATGCACGAGCTGTGAAGACCCCAATGTGCGCCGCACTTCGCACTTTTGCTACCGATCGCGTCACGTATATTTTCGCCAAGCAAAATTGACCCGTCGAAAGGACCGTTATGGATACCAAGCAGCAACTCGTCGATGCCCTCGCAGGCCTGGGCTCAACCATTACCGAAGCTATGGATGTCATCGAAGGCTTTGTCCCCTGCGGACATCCAGCCCTCACGGTTTCGAACGCCCTTGTTGCGCTGGACGCTGACGATGATGCAGCTCTCGCCCAGCAGCTTGAGACCGTCGAGGGCTTTATCGACCACGTGAGTGAGAACCGCGGCGTGGCCGCCTACCACGGCATCGAGGTCGAGCTCGCGGGTCCCAAAGCCGATCTGTTCGCAGCAATCCGCGAGGTAGGCGCCCTTATGCAGACCGCAGGCGTCAAGAACACCCAGGTCAATGAGTGGGTCTACCGCAGTCTGGCAGCACTCGACAGCTCCGACGAAAAGGCCGCCGAAAAGCTCGCAGAAAGTCCCGCCATCAAGGCCGAGCTTTTGTAAATAGCAGACGCGGGCCCCTTGGCGCATCGTCGTCCAAGAGGCCCGCAAACAGTTCGCGTCAACCGATGGCCGCGCCGCCGCGTTCGGCCAAGGCCAGAATCGGCATCATTTGACGAGGTGTCTTTGCTGCAAGATCGGCATGTTCGAGCAGCTTGCGATCGTTAGTTACCAAATAATCGACCTGTACGCGCTTGCATGCGGCGAGTACAAAGTTGTCCTCGTAATCGCGATGGAGCGTCAGATATTTGTCGGCTAGCCACAGATCGGATGCATCAGCGCCCACGGCTGTGGCGTTTTCGGTCATGTTCCGAACAAATGCCAGTGCCGCATCGCCAATCGCGCGGGCAGAAGCCTCGTCGAGCGCTCCCCCGCTGGCAAGAACGCTACGCTTCAGCTCGTGTTGGACAACGTACAGCACGTCCTTGACAATATGCACCGGGAAGAACAGCAACGCCCCCGTCTCTGTCGCCTGCCCAATAAACGCACGCGCGGCAAGCGACTCGGCATGGTCGACGCAAAACGAATCAACCCATACGTTGGCATCCACCATTATTTTGAGGGGAGCCCCGCTCACAGGATCATCCCCTTTTGGCGATAGCGCTTGTCCATGGCTTCGGAATAGATTGTGTCCCAATCGCGATCGTCGGATACAGGCGACGCAGCGATGCCCATATCTGCATAAAGCCGGTCTGCCGCTGCCCACGACGCGGCGAACGGAGTATCGCGCGCGACGGCCTGCTGCCGGTCGTCGACGGCCGCAAGCACTTCCTCGCACTGCCTGCCACCCTGCGCGACCTTGGCCACCACCTTTTTGATGAGCTCGGGCAGCGACCCGCCCGAAAGCCGCAGCGCCTCCTCGGCACGGTTCTTGACCTGGCGATCCACGCGAACGTTCACCTGCGCCATGCCGCTAACAGCACCCACGCCGAACCCCTCTCTTCAATTGCTAACCTTGCTAGCAACAATATATAAAGAAGCTAGCAAATGGTCAAATGCAAAAGGCCTGCGCCCGGACGACACCGATGCCGTCTGGGCGCAGGCCAGATAACGTGCGCGAACACGTCTGCTAGCGCAGGTACGCCTTTGCGTTGCCCAGGCTGTAGGCGATCGTTGAGCCGTTGTGCAGCAGTGACGACGTCTGCGGAGTGATCATGCCGGTAATACCCAATGCCAACAGCGCCGAGTTGGTGAGCATCACCTTGGAATACGAACTCGACAGACGGTCGATAAGCCCCTGACTCATGCGGCGCAGGCGCACGATTGCGGCCAGATCCGTATCGGTCAGGATGATATCGGCGACCTCCTTGGCGATGTCGCTTCCACCGCCCATGGCCAGACCCACATCGGCCAGACCCAGCGCCGGTGAGTCGTTGACGCCGTCGCCCACCATGGCAACGTGGCGCCCCTCGCCCTTAATGCGCTCCACATACGCGTACTTGTCCTCGGGCAGCAACTCGGCCTTAAACTCGTCGACACCTGCCTCGCGAGCAATGCGCTGGGCCGTGCGCTCCGAGTCGCCCGTGAGCATGACCACGTGCTTAACGCCCAACGCGTGCAAGTCGGCGATGGCCTCGCGGACCCCGGGCTTAAGCGGGTCCTCGATACCGAGCACGCCCACAACGGTGCCGTCGACCGCCAGATACAGCGGCGACAGGCCCTGCATCTGGGACTCGATGCGCTCCTTTATGTCGGACTCGAGCTGCGCGCCCTCATCCTCAAACACAAAGTGTGCCGAGCCGATAATCGCGCGACGTCCTTCGATGGACGAAGCGATGCCGTGTGCCACGATGTACTCGACGGCAGCATGGCGCTCGCGGTGCTCGAGCCCGCGCTCGCGGGCGGCGTTGACCACGGCACGCGCCACCGGATGCGGGAAATGCTCCTCCAAGCAAGCGGAAAGGCGCAGGACCTTATCCTCGCTCCAGCCGTCGGTCGTGAGCACGCAAGCTAGGCGCGGCTGGGCCTCGGTCAGCGTACCGGTCTTATCAAACACAATGGTGTCGGCCTTGGCAAACGACTCAAAGTACTTGGCGCCCTTGACCATGACGCCCATCTTGGCAGCATCGCTCATGGCAGTCATGACGGCGACGGAACCCGTGAGCTTGAGTGCGCACGAGTAGTCGACCATCAGCGCCGCCGAGGTCTTGATGAGGCTGCGGGTGGTAAGCGCAACCAGACCCGCGAGCAGGAAGTTCCACGGGACGATCTTGTTGGCAAGGTCCTCCATATGCGATTGGCCCTCGGACTTGAGTGAGTCGGCGGTCTGCACGAGCGAGACGATCGAGCGCAGCTTGGTCTGCGCCGTGTTGGCGCGCACGCGCACCAAGATGCTGCCGTCTTCCACGACAGTTCCGGCGAACACGTCGTCGCCTGCGCTGCGCTCGACGGCAAGCGGCTCGCCGGTCAGGGTCGCCTGGTTGACCATGGCGCTCCCCTGTTCGACCACACCGTCAATGCAGATGGACATGCCGGTGCGTACGGCGACCAGATCGCCGGGCTCGAGCTCGGTCGCAGCAACGCTCACCTCGGTGTCGCCGACGACCTTTTGCGCCTTGTCGGGCACATCGAGCAGCGAGTTGATGAGCTCGTTTTCGCTCATGGCGCGGGTGTAGTCCTCGAGCAGCTCGCCCACGTTGAGCAGGAACATCGTCTGGCCCGCAGTGTCGACATCACGCTTGACGAACGAAATGCCGATGGCCGAAGCGTCGAGCACAGGAACGGTCAGGCGCGGCTGTGCCAGCTCATGAAGGGCAGCGCGCAAAAATGCCATGTAACCGGCCACGACAAACACCGCACGCAGAGGCGTCGGCAAGAACCAGCGACGTGCGTAATGGGCGCCGACGAGTGTCGCCAGGTCCATAACGAGTTTGTGCTTGCGCGGCTCGAGTTGCATCACATAGCCCGACTTGGCATCGGCGATAGCTTGAGCATCGAGTGCGCCCAGGGCGTCGAGCACGCTCGCACGACGCGGCTCGTCGTACTCCAGCGCCATCTGGCCAATGCGGCCATACACGCGCACTTTGTGCACGCCGTCGATGTCGCCGCCAAGCTTAAGAAGTGCGTCGAGATCGCTCTCTGGCACAGGACCCGCCAATTGAAGACGGGTCCTGCCAGGGATCTCGCTAATAATCGAGAATCTCATAATTTGTGCCTGAGAGCGTTACTCGGCTGCCTCGTCAGCAGCGGCCTCGCTCTGGGTGATGTAAGCAGCCTCGGCAACCATGTCGTCGACATTAGCCTTGGCCTGCTCGACCATGTCCTGGTAGCCGTTCTTGATGCGCATGCCGCACGCGATACCCTGCACGCAGGCATTCTTTACCGGAGCGCTGGTAAGCAGCTTGATGCCGGCCGTGCCAAGCAGAAAACCGCCACCGACAAGCAGGGTGTTAAAAGTCGACTTCTTCATGTTGCTTCTCCCTTTTGCCGCACAAGCGCGGCATGGTGCCTTAGCACCCGAGTTCATTAGTTTGCTCGAGCACGCTTTGAGACTAGTTTAGTCGAACTATTATGGTCAACCAAAGTTAACCTTTGGAAATCTTGGTCCCCTTTCCTACAGCTGCCAGTCCGCCGCCTCCTTTTGCAGCGCAACCATGCGGGCGAATTCTCCACCTGCCGCCTTGAGCTGCGCCGGAGCGCCCTGCTCGGCAACCACACCATCCTTGAGCACAACGATTTTGTCGGCATTTTCCACCGTACGCATACGGTGGGCAATAACGATAACCGTCTTACCTGCAAGCAGACGGGAGAGCGCCTGCTGTACCATGGTCTCGTTCTCCACGTCCAAGCTCGCCGTCGCCTCGTCCAGCAGCACGATGGGCGCGTCTTTGAGCAGCGCGCGGGCGATAGAGATGCGCTGGCGCTCGCCGCCGGACAGCTTGGAGCCGTTCTCGCCGATCATGGTGTCGTAGCCCTGCGGCATGCGGTTCACGAACTCGTCGCAGCTGGCGGCACGCGCGGCCACAAGCACTTCCTCATCGGTGGCATCACGACGCCCGAGGCGGATGTTTCCCATCACTGTGTCGTCGAAGAGCAGCACGTCTTGGAACACAATGGCGTAGTCGCGCAGCAGCACCTCGGGATCAACGCTCGCAACATCCACGCCACCCACGGTAACCTTGCCCGCAGTGGCATCCCAAAAGCGCGCGGCCAGGCGGCTCACCGTAGACTTACCGGAACCCGAAGGACCGACCAGCGCCGTGACCTCGCCTTCCTTGGCGGTAAAGCTCACATCGGTAAGAACTTTCTCGCCGGCGCGTCCGTCCTCGCCCGCACCATAGCCAAATGCCACGTGATCGAACACCACATCGTGGCCCGCGGGCTCAAATTTCTCGCTGCCCCGCGCCACAGGCTCTTCCATGATGGAACGCATGCGCTTGGCAGACGACTCGGCGGCAAACAGCTCGGACACCAGCATCAACGCCTGGTCAAAAGGCGCATAGATGCGGCTCACCATAAGCAAGAAGGCAAACATCACCAAAAAGTCGACCTGCCCGGAGGCGACCATCGCGGCACCCGTGACCAGCGTGGTGGCAATGCCCAGACGCAGGATGGCAAAGGCGGAGTTGACCAAAAGCCCGTTAGCGAGCTCGCCCTTGGTGGTCTCACGCTCCTCGGCATCAATCACGGCGTTGAGCCCCTCAAGATAATGGGCCTCCTGGTTGGTGGCGCGGATCTCGCGAACGCAATCGAGCGTCTCTTGAATCGCCTCGGTAACCTTGACCTTCTCGGCGCGCACGCGATCGAACACCGGGGTCATGGGGCCGCGTGTTAGATACAGCACGGCAAAGGCCACGGGAACGCTCCAAAACGCCGCGATCGCCAGCTGCCAGCAAAAGAACAGCGACGCCACGAACACAATGGCGCTTGCGATGATGGCACCCCAAAGCTCTCCCAGCACGTGGCTGTAGGCGTGCTCCATGGCCTGGACGTCACCCATGATGGTCTCGGTTAAATCGGCCAGATCACGACGACCAAAAAACGACAACGGCAGTTTGCGCAAGCGCTCGGCGATCTCCATACGCTGCTTGCCGCACTCCTCGTAAAAGATGCAGTAGGTGTAGTAATACTGCTGCCAGTTAGAGGCAAAGAGCAACACGAAAAAGACCAGGAGGCCGCCCACGATCGGCAGGGCATCCGGCAGGTCAGCCCCGCTGGCGAGATGCTCGACAAAGCCGGCCATAACCAGGAATAAAAGGCCCATGCCGGCCATGGTAATGAGATTGGTGAGCGTGGTCCAGAAAATGCCGCGTTTTACGCCTGCGACGCCTTTATCGGATAGGAAATACTTCTTCTGGAATGAGGCGAACATTTAGGCCTCGCCCCCCTTCGTGACGGCGGCATCCGCGGTCGCTGCAGTGATTTTCCAGCTCGCGGCCTGTTCGTATTCGGCCCACATCTTGGCATACAGACCCTCTTGGGACAACAACTCGGCATGGGTACCCGACTCCTGCACGCTGCCCTGGTTGAGCACCACGATTTGGTCTGCGCCCACTACAGTCGAGAGTCGGTGCGCAATCATAATGACCGTGCGACCCGCCGCCAGCTTGCTAAAGGCGCGCTGGATGAGCGCCTCGTTCTCGGGGTCGGCAAACGCCGTGGCCTCATCGAGCACCACGATAGGCGCGTCTTTAAGGATCGCGCGGGCGAGTGCCACGCGCTGGACCTCGCCGCCCGAAAGATATGCTCCGCCGGCACCGAGCATGGTATTGATGCCCTGTGGGAGCTTGGCCACAATGTCGTCGCACTGAGCTGCGGAGAGGGCCGCGCGCACTTCGTCGTCGGTGGCCGTAGGCTTGGAGGCGCGCACGTTATCGGCAAGTGTTTGCCGGAACAGCTGGTTGGTCTGGAACACAAAGGCGACCTGGTCCATAAGCTCGTGCGGATCCATATCGCGAACGTCCACACCACCTACGAACACTCGACCCGAGGAAACATCCCAAAAACGCGGGATCAGGCTTGCGCAGGTTGACTTACCGCCACCCGAGGGACCCACCAGGGCGAGGGTGCTACCCGCGGAAACGCTAAAACTCACATGGCTAACGGCAGGCGCTTCGGCACCCTCGTACGTAAAGCTCACGTCCTCAAATCGCACGTCGCCGCCGGCAGGGTGCTTGGGTTGGGCGGGCACGGAGAGCTGCTTGGAATCCATGACGCTTCGGATGCGAGCCAGCGAATCGGCACTCATCTGAGAGGCCTCACCCACAAACATGAGCTTGGTCATGGCCGTCGGCACCACGGCCGAAAATATCGCGTAAAACGTGAAGTTGGCCATAAAATGCGCGAAGTCCGTCTCGCCCGGCGCCAACAGCAACGCCACGGGCAACAGGAATGCCACAAGACCGTTGAGCGCGGTAAGGTTGAGTACCTGCGGACCTCGGCAGAACGTGCCCGCATAGTTTTGTGCCATGTCGGCGTATTCGGCGATCGCATCGTGGAAAGCCTTAAAGGAGTAGACCGTCTGCTGAAACACCTTGACCACGGGGATGCCGCGTACGTATTCGGTGCCGGTCTTGTTCATCTTGACCAGCGCTCCCATGTAGGCCTTCATGAACTCGGCGCCTTTGCCGCCCATCATGGTGGCCATGGCGCCAAACGAAACGACGACCGAGATAAGGCATGCCGCGCCCAAGCGCCAATCGAGGGCGAAAAGCAATACGAGCAGGCCCACGACCATGGCGGCGGCGCCGGCGATATCGGGCAGCATGTGCGCGAGCAGGGTCTCGGTGGAGGCGGCGCATCCGTCTACAACACGACGCAGCTCACCGGTGGCGTGCGTGTCAAAGTAGCCAAGCGGCAGCTTAAGCAGGTGCTCGCTCGTAGTCTTGCGAATATTGGACGCGCAGCGAAACGCAGACAGGTGCGTGCACATGAGCCCCACGAAATAAGCTACGATGCTTGCCAGGGCAAAACCCACGGCCCACCAGCCATACATCGCGATATCGGTGGCTTCGCTCCAGTTAGGCGCCACAGCGATCAGATCTCGCGCGACAAGCCAAATGCACACGTACGGGCCAAAGCTCAGCAGCTGCGAGAACGCCGAGAGCGCCATGCCCAAATACGTTAGGAATTTACGGTCGCCGGCATATGCAAGCAGCTCGCCGATACCGCCACCTTCCTTTTTTGATTCCTTTGCCATGAGATCCCTTTCTAACGGCTTGAGAGTTAACCGTAATGAACTTATCATTGATGTGTTAGCCATGGCTCACAATCAACCGAGCTGTGGACGTTTCTGCAAAGGAAAGGGACGCTTTTGCAAATGCGGCGGGCAGCGACCGACATAACCGAGCTCTACGCACCACAGTTTGAGCAGTTTGGCCTGGAGCTTTCCGGCAAAGGTGCTGTCTTTACCGGCGAGGTGGCAAACGATCGGGCGCACGGACGCGCATGGATCATGCCCCTCTCCCCCGCCTGCATTGTCATGGAGCATTTCATAACCCCGACGCGCAACATGTACCTAGCCGAATACACACCCGAGCCATACGCCTGCGTGAGCGAAGTCAGCGCGCCCACACTTACATGCATGCCCGAGGCTGGCATAACGCCCGCGAACCTCAAACCATTGCATGGACCGTGGCCAAACAATGCCGTTTGCAGCTTTATCCAAGATAGCTGTGGCGAGGAATTAAGCCCGCTGTTTGCGGGGGAGCTTTATCACTCGCGCTCGGTGCTCTTTTTGCCTGGATATTTTGACGAACTGGAGCACCGCTATCCCACCGAGTTCGCGGGAATCTTTGAGGCGTTTGCCGAGCCATGGCACGAGGAAGCGACGTCTGCCATCTGCCACACGCTGCGCCGGGTTAACGAGGAACGCGCCCGCACCGTAGGCGGACACGTCTATATGCAGGGCATCGTGGAGACCATGGTCGCGGAGCTCGCCTGTTCGCGCGCGGCCCACAAGCAGGCACGGCAGGCGGCGGACACACGCGTCAGCATAACCATTGCCGAAGAAGCAACGGCAATGATTGAGCGCACGCTCGATACAGGCAGACGTGTGGGTATCAACGAGGTGGCCGAGAGGCTCTACACAAGCCGCTCCAAACTATGCGCCACCTTTAAGGCCCAAACTGGCGAATCCCTGGGCGCCTACATTCGCAGACGCCGTATGGAGCGAGCACAGGACCTTTTGGCCGACAGCTCGCTCACGATAGCGCAGGTGGCAGAGCGGCTCGACTACCCTCAGCAAGCCGCCTTCGCCCAAGCCTTCAAACAACACACTGGCATGACACCCACGGCTTGGCGAAGCAAGCATCGCTAAGGCCCAAGCTCCCTGGCCGTAACGGAGCGATTAATTAGCCGCCGCCCGTCAGCTCACCCAGGATCTAAACGTCAAGATGTGCACGATCAAGCGCCTTTTTGATAAGAGGGACAGATCGATCAGCCAAATACAACGGAATGTTGAGCACCCCGTCGTCGAGCTTTAGGTTCTTAAGTGAGTAGCGGACCCTCAATGGAGTCGTCCCCGCATGCTTGTCGGCATAGTACTTAAGGCTCTTGGAATGAACGACCTCTCCCGATTTGACCTCGACGGGAACGATTTCGTTTCCGACTTGAATCAAAAAATCGACTTCGTGCTTCGGCTTCTCGTTTGTCCAATAACGCGGAGCAGCATCTAACTGTGAAAGTAATGCCTGAAGCACATAGTTCTCGGCGAACGAACCTTTGAACTCCGAAAATAGCGCATCCGAGATGGCAAAAGCGGACGCATCCAGCCTTGCCATGCGGCGCAGCAAGCCGACATCAAGACAGTAGACTTTAAATGCCTTGAGGTCATCGTACGCAGAGAGCGGCACACCACCGGCAGCATTAAGGCGAACCGCCGTGATGAGCCCAGCATCGGCAAGCCATTCCAGAGCATCCTCGTATTCTCGAGCACGAGCCCCCTCGCGCACCGCACCCCAAACGAACTTTTTGTTCTCGCGCGCCAACTGAGCTGGAATCGAGTTCCATATTTGCGAAAGCTTGGCGAACTGCGCACGGCCACCATGCTTGGCAAAATCGCGCTCGTAGGAATCCAAGAGATCAGACAACACCTTATCGACCTGAACGATATCGCCCGTCTCCGCCCACCGGCCAAGAGCCTCTGGCATGCCGCCGCATGCAAAATAACGACGAAGATGCTCGACGAGACGGACATGGAAGAAATCAGGCACTGTCTCGATCTGATCCAGGCCGCCAAGGTATTCGTCGTAGTTTGCAGCGCCCTCGGCTTTCAGAAACTCGGAAAAGCTCATGGGGCGCATCTCCATGAACTCGACCTTTCCCACCGGAAAAGCGCTGGTCTCACGGGACAGGCGAACGCCCAACAAAGACCCTGCGCATGCGACGTGATACTCGGGGGCCTCGTCACAGAAGTATTTAAGGGCGCCGACTGCAGAAGGACAATCCTGGATCTCATCAATAATAAGCAGCGTTTCGCCGGGATCGATAGGCTGTCCAAGTGCCAGGGAAAGATTTGAGATGATCCGTCGAGGATCGCGCGTACCTTCGAAAAACTGAGCGTACTCGCTCTGTACCCCAGGTGACGGCTCCTCGAGCGTCAGATACACAAAATTGCGGTATGAGGTTCGTCCGAACTCCTTAAGCGCCCATGTCTTTCCAACCTGGCGCGCCCCCTTAAGAATAAGCGGCTTACGATATTCCGACGCTTTCCAAGCGTTAAGCTTGGCAATGATATCTCGCTGCATGACCGAACCTCCCGCAAAGAAACTTCCGTAAACGTGATATTTCCCACATTTTACCCTAGGTAAAACGTGACATTTATCACATTTACGGAAGTTTTAAGCTCATTTCGCCACACTTTCATCACACTCAAAAGGCGGAGGCGCATTTTGCGCCTCCGTCACCATCTTTCCTATCAGCCCCGCCTGACCCGAACGGCCGAGTCGTCACGGAACCGAGGGGCCGGGCGCAGGGCCTTGCCTCTCAATGAGTTCCCCTCAAAACAATGGGCGCGCCAACGGCGCGCCCATTCACTCGATTTCATTCAGCCCACCTGACCCGAACGGCCGAGTCGTCTGGCCGGGGAAGCCCCGAGTCGCCGGGGTGTTTGCTCCAAATGAGTTCCGCATGCAAAGAAGGCCACTAAATGTGGCCTTCGTCTTGCATAGGACTGTTTGAAATTTGGAGGAAACACCCCGGCGACTCGGGGCTTCCCCGGCCTCGCAGCTACGAGAGCGACGTTCTCAGCAACTCGTTGAAGAGCTTCGGATTGCCCTTGCCGCGGCTCGCCTTCATGCACTGACCCACCAAAAAGCCGATGACCTTCTGGTTGCCGTCACGATACTGCTGCGCCTGTTCGGCACAGTTTGCCAACACCTCGTCCACGATCGGCTGCAGCGCGCCGGCATCGCTCACCTGACGCATACCGCGCTCGTCGACGATCTTGTTGGGGTCGTCGCCGGTCTGGGCCATGGCCTCAAAGACCTCGTGCGCCTGGTTGGAGCTGATGGCATCGGTCGCCAGCAGCTTGGCCAGCGCTGCCACCTGAGCCGGCGCGATGCCGGACTCGGCGAGCGACACGCCTGCGCCCTTAAGGTAGGCGATCATCTCGTTGACCAGCAGGTTTGCGACCGTCTGGGCCTCCTTGCCAGCCATGTCGGCAGCGGCGACCTCAAAGAACTCGGCAAACTCCGGGTCGCCGGCGATCTGCTCGGCATCGGCCGCCTTAATGCCAAAGTCAGCCTCAAAACGGGCACGCTTGGCATCGGGCAGCTCGGGGATCTCGCCACGGCAGCGGTCGATGAACTCGTCATCCAGATCAAACGGCGCCAGGTCGGGATCGGGGAACAGACGATAGTCGTCGGCCGTCTCCTTCACACGCATGACCACGGTGCGCTTGCGGCTGGGCTCCCAGTGGCGGGTCTCCTGGTAGATGATGCCGCCCTCCTCGAGCACCTCGGCCTGACGGCAAATCTCGTAGGCAAGGCCATCGTGCAGGCTCTTAAACGAGTTGAGGTTCTTGAGCTCGGTCTTGGTGCCCAGCTTGGTCTCGCCGCGGCGACGCAGCGACACGTTGCCGTCGCAGCGCATGGAACCCTTCTCCATGGAGCAGTCCGAAATGCCCAGCGTCACAAAGATGCGACGGAGTTTTTCCATAAACAGGCGGGCCTCCTCGGGCGTACGCAAGTCGGGCTCGGTGACGAGCTCGATGAGCGGCGTGCCGCAGCGGTTGTAGTCGACGAGTGACTCGGCCGCGGCGGTAATGCGGCCCTCGGCACCGCCCACGTGTACCATCTTGGCGGCGTCCTCCTCCATGTGGATGCGCAGGATGCGGATGGGCACCGTGTAGGAACCGTCCTCGCGGCGCTCGGGCATCTGCAGGTTGGACGCGTCGTAGCTGGCCAGATGGCCGGCGCGCTGATTGCCTTCGCGCATGGTCGACGTCATAGACGTGGACAGGCCCTCGGCGTTGGCCGAAGCGCTCGCCAGGCTCTGGGCCTCGGCCTCGCCAAACGCGCAGTCGGGGCGCTCGGCGGCGCCGCGACCGGTCACGTCCAGGTCCAGGTGACCGTACATGGCAAAGGCGACCGGACCCTGCGTGGTCTGGAAGTTCTTGGCCATATCGGGATAGAAGTAGTGCTTGCGGTAGAACATCGAGTGGCGCTGGATCTCGCAGTTGGTGGCGAGACCGGCCTTGACGATGCTCTCGATGGCGCGCTTGTTGGGCACCGGCAGGGCGCCGGGCAGTCCCAGGCACACCGGGCACACGTTGGCGTTGGGCTCGTCATCGTGGCTGAGTTTGCAGTTGCAGAACATCTTGGTATCGAGTGCGGTGAGCTCGGTATGGATCTCCAGGCCGATCACGGCCTCCCAATCCTGCAGAACCTCGGAAAGCTCCTTCATTACAGCTCGCCTCCCTTCCCGGCAAAATCGGGCGCGACGGAAAGCGCGGGCGCACCCGTGGCGGCATCGGCAAAGCCGCGCTCCAGGGCGCGGGCAAACGTGAGCAGCTGACGGTCCTTAAAGGCCGGACCCACCAGCTGGGCAGAAACGGGCAGCTGAGTATCCTCGCCCAGGCCCAGCGGCACCGAGATACCACCGTTGCCGCAAATGTTGAGCGAGATGGTGTACAGGTCGGAGAGGTACATCTGCGTGGGGTCGCTAATCTCGCCAAACTTAAAGGCCGTGCGCGGCGAGGCGGGCATGAGGATGGTGTCCACCTTGGCATACGCGGCGTCGTAGTCCTGCGTGATGAGCGTGCGGGCCTTTTGCGCAGCGTAGTAGTACTTGTCGTACACGCCCGAGCTCAGCAGGTAGGCGCCGAGCATCTGACGGCGCTTGGCCTCGGCACCAAAGCCGTGGGCGCGCGACAGCGAGCTCTGGTCGGACAGGTTGGCGCAGCCCTCCTCCTGATAGCCGTAGCGAATGCCGTCGAAGCGGGCCAGGTTGGAGAACGCCTCGGCCGGGCCGATGACGTAGTAGGCGGCGATGGCGGCGTCCAGGTGCGGAAGGTCGACCTCGACCAGCTCGGCGCCTTGGTTCTGCAGCTCCTGCGCGGCGCGCTGAACAGCGGCCTTGACCTCGGGCGTCAGACCCTCGGCCTCCATAAACGCGGGGATGATGCCCACGCGCTTGCCCTCGATGCTGTCGTTGAGGTGCTCGGTAAAGTCGACAGCGCAATCCTGGCTGGTGCAGTCGTACGGATCGTGGCCCGCACCGGTGAGCGCGTTCATGGCCAGCGCGACATCCTCGACCGTGCGTCCAAAGGGACCCACCTGGTCGAGCGACGAACCAAAGGCAACCACGCCGTAACGGCTCACGGCGCCATACGTGGGCTTAAAGCCCACCACGCCGCACAGCGACGCTGGCTGGCGGATGGAGCCGCCGGTGTCCGAGCCCAGCGAGAGCGCGACCTCGCCCGCGGCGACGGCGGCAGCGGAGCCGCCCGAAGAGCCGCCGGGCACGCGCTCGGTATCCCAGGGGTTGTTGGTGCGGTGGAACGCCGAGCTCTCGGTGGAGCTGCCAAAGGCAAACTCGTCCATATTGGCCTTGCCCATGGGCAGGCAGCCGGCATCGAGCATGCGCTGGACGCAGGTGGCGGTGTAGACGCTCTGGTAGTCCTCGAGCATGCGGGAAGCGCAGGTAGTGCGCGTGCCCACGAGGTTCATGTTGTCCTTAATAGCCAACGGCACGCCCGCGAGCGGGGGCAGCGGCTTGCCTGCGGCACGGTCGGCATCCACGCGCGCGGCGGCCTCGAGCGCAAGCTCGGGCGACACCTGCAGGAATGCCTGGACCCCGCCCTCGCGCGCCTCGATGGCGGCAAGAGAGGCCTGGGCCACCTCGGTAGCGGTAAAGTCGCCGGCGGCAACGCCCGCGGCAATCTGGGCGGCGGTAAGGGAATCGAAGCTCTGCGCCATTACTTGCTCTCCCCCTCTCCCAAAATGGACGGCACGCGGAAGTAGCGGTCACGCGCGCTGCCGGCGTTTTCGAGCGCGACGTCGAGCGGCAGGTCGCGCTCGGGCTCACGCAGGTCATCGCCCATCACGTTGGACAGGTTTCCGATAGGATGGAACGTGGGCTCCACGTCGGGCAAGTCATATTGCAAGACGGGCTCGAGCATCTGGACGGCGTCGTTCAGGTAGGACGTCATCTGGGTGAGCTCGTCATCGGTCAGTGCGATCTTTGCGTACTCGGCGATGCCGCGCACGTCTTTCTCGCTGAGTGCCATAGGCGCTCCCTTCCGCATAACAGATAAACCGCTTTAGTATACAAGGCAACGCCGCTTGGAGCAGGCGCTTTACCTAAATGCAGCGAAAACGTAACGAGGGCGGCGGGCTGGCAGGCGGCGGGCCGGCGGTTCTGCAGCGAAACCGCACCGTCCGTAGCGAAAACCGTCGCGCCCGCAACGAAAACCGCGCCGTCCACAACGAAGACCATCTCGTCCGCAACGAAGACCATCACAACATTCGACACTTTTCGCCAAAATCGCAATTTTCATCGAATGTTGTGATGGTTTGAAAGCCCCGACCACCACAAAGGTGCCTGTCCCCATTGTGGTGGTTCTGAACGATGTCCTATGCCGAGGCCTTGGCCTTGCGGCGCTTGCGGACCGCGTGGATCACGATGTCCAGCAGCAACAGCACAATGGCTATAACCACGATGAGCACGGCAAACTCGCGCTTGCCCCAGTGGCGGCCGGCCAGCGACTTTTGCTTGTCGACGTCCTTCTTGTTGTACTTGGTGCGCACGCAATGCACCAGCAGGCGATGGTCGTTCACGCCGTAGGGCGTGCAGGTGACGAGCGTCACTCTGTCGGCGCCGGGCTCGATGGTCAGCGACTCCATCTCCTCGGGCAGCACCACCTCGGAGTCCACCATCTTGTAGGCGAGCGTCTTGTTCATGGTGTGCAACAGCACCAGGTCGCCGGGCTCCAGCGAGTGGATGTCGTCGAACATGCTCAGGTTGCGCATGCCCGAGTGCGCGGTGAGCACGCAATGCGTCGAAGTGCCGCCCACCGGCAGGCTCGTGCCCTCCAGGTGGCCGACGCCCGCCATAAGGACTTCCTCGCTTGTGCCGTGGTAGATGGGCATGCTCACGTCGATGGAGGGGATCTCGACCCAGCTCATCATGGGGTCGCGGTCAAAGATGAGCTGCTGAGCGTAGGGCTCGATCTGGTCGGCGGGGAGCTCGGTGGCCTCGCCCGCCAGCTGCTCGTTAAAGGAGCGCGCCTGAAGCAGAATGCGCTCGCGCTCTTCGGCAGACAGCGCGTCCACGGTGCTGGACACCGTGCTGATCTGGTTGAACACGCCTGAGGCCTCGAGCCGGTCCAAGATCCACGGCCAGGTCATAAGGCCCACGCCAATAAGGATGATGACGATGGTGATGAGCCGGTCGGCCCAACGCGGCAACCGCTTGCGACGGCGTTTGGGTTTTGGTTGAGGTTTAGGCTGGGGGTTTGAGCCGCCGTTGGCCGCGGCGTTATTGCTCTTCATATGTTTGGCGCCCTGCACCATCGCCGGTCACTCCTCTACAACTCAAGTTGTCTAAACAAATAATAGCCGATTAGCGAGCTTCCGCGCCGGACAACGCAGCTAGACTGCACCGTCCGGGCCACGTAACCCCACTCAACCAATCAAGCCATATGTTGCTCTCATCGTCTCGAGCAACTGCACCATCGTTACGCCCGCAACCCCGATCTGCTTCAGATTGACGTCGCCCACCTCGCAATCTTTAACAAACGCAAGCATATCGTCCTTCAGCTCTCCGCCCAGGTCGACACCTTCCGACTCGCCAAGCAGCTGAGCAAGCCTCAGCGCATCGCGTTTATGCTTTTTTACCTTCTTCGAATCAACGTTCTCCCCCGCTTCCCTTCTGGCTTTTAGGTCGAGATACGCCTTCGCTTTGAACGGGACAATGTATTCCGTACCCAGGACCGAAACGCCGTCTACGGTCCGAATTCCCTGAAGGAACAAGCTGTAGTAAGCATCGTCCAACAAAATTGCCGAAAGACTGCTTATGTTTTCATCAACGTGAATTGGTGCCACATCAATCCCCTCACGACCCTTTAGAAAGTCCGGGCACTTCGCGAAGAGCTCGATCATATGGGGGTAACCCCGCCTCTTTGGCTCTGTAAACCGATAAAAACATGAGCCTTTACCTTCGCCCCAGCCGCAGCGGTAACCGCCATCACGCACCAAAGTCCATATAGCTTCTGCCGTCTGAGGCAACCGGTCATCGGCGACAATTACAACATCAAAATCGTGAGTCATCCTAAACGGAAGTCCCGCCTCCGCGAGCAAAATGTCGCATGCCGTGCCGCCGATAAGGGCATACGATCCTGCAGCTTCTTGCATATGCTGCTGAAATTCTTGGAGACCTTCTACAGCGCTTCTTGCCATGGATATTCCTTTCCAAACATGCGATCGACTTCGAGCTGAATTCGCTCATCGTCGATTGCCGCCAAAGATAGCGCAAGCGAAATGTCATCGACACGAGAGGAGTCGGCAAACACGGGCGCATAGCGCCACACTTGGATTATCGCCGTTTCGTTATCCGGCAACTCCCCGTCTGCGACTTCGAGGTCGCTCAGTTGACGCCATGCACTTCTTAAGACGGCCTTTTGTTCCATACCCGGCGCAGCGAGCATCGAACGCGCAGCGAGCGCCGTCTCCCCAGCGTCAACAAGATAGTCGATCTGCGGCGTCTTCCTTGCAAAACAGACCTTCGAGACTGGCGAGGAGAGCTCTGCCATGTGCTCGCTGAGCAAAAGATCAACGGCAACAGGAAACACGACGACACGTCGCTCGCGACGCTCGCGCTTCGCGAGCCCCCTGTCAACAAGCTCGGTTATGGCCTCACTCGCGCGACTTGCCGAAATCCCAAGCGCACGACAAAGGTCATAGGGACGATATGGCTCCTGGGCTGCTCCCCAGATTGCGGCAGCCTGTGCGTTGGGTGACATCTTGGTCGCGTGATTGCGAAACCAGGCACCGCCCCTCTCCGTGCAGGCTGTGCCCATAAATGGAAGAAAAGCCTGTCTACCGGGGCAAACAAAGGAAATCCCTTGTGCGACCAATGCTTTGCGCTGACGTGCATCGGCATCAGGAAACGAAACGACAACAGGAGTCTCCGCGCGCAAGGCTAGCTGACTATAGACTCTCTTAGCCTCGGGAAGCCCGACGCCAGTAGGCAAGCTTGCAAGCAAAAACGAAAAACCGTTTGCGTCAACAGCGCGGACCTCAATCGCCCGCAGATGCAGCGGCAAGCGTGCAGATCCAGGCCAAACTTTGGCCTTGGCGGAGAGGCCTAGTGCTTCTTGTAAGTAGATTAGCGCTTCGTTCATTTCCATCGTTTTCGTCTGATTCCAACTTATATTGGAATTATACATAATTTTCGGAATTAACGAGATTCCTTTCGTGCCTAAGCCCGCATTTGAGTTTTCAAAATGTCCCGGATCGGCGGGGCGATTCGGGATACAATGTCAATAGAAAACGACGCACCCCGCGTAAATGTTTGGGAGCGCGGGCGGCCTAGTTTTCTGGTTTTGTTAAATGCCCGGGATCCTACCCCCGGGCATTCTTATTTGCGCTTGTTGCGGCGCAAATGCCTTCTACCGTCCGCACCGCGCGTGCGCCTACGGACCTTAAACCGAACTTCATACGAGTCAAGAAACGCGATGACGAACGAGCCCACCGCCGCGAGGGCGGCGAGCGCGTTAAGGAATTTCAGCATTTGGGGACCTCCGATCGAGTCGTCGGCCGCCCGCGCACGGGATGCGTCGCAAAGCCATTTTACTGCGAGTGTATGCACCCGCAGCTGGTAAACGCGATTTTGACAAACATTTGTTCGATAGCTACAAACACGGTTCCTCATTCAGCGGAGCCTGGCCGCATTGTCCGCGTTTGCCCGACGTGTTTGCGTTTTCAAAATGTCCCGGATCGGCGGGGCGATTCGGGATACAATGTCAATAGGAAACGACGCATCCCGCGTAAGTACTTTGGAGCGCGGGCGACCAGTTTCCGGTGTTGTTAAATGCCCGGGCCTCTAACCCCGGGCATTCTTATTTGCGCTTGTTGCGGCGCAAATGCCTTCTACCGTCCGCACCGCGCGTGCGCCTACGGACCTTAAACCGAACTTCATACGAGTCAAGAAACGCGATGACGAACGAGCCCACCGCCGCGAGGGCGGCGAGCGCGTTAAGGAATTTCAGCATTTGGGGACCTCCGATCGAGTCGTCGGCCGCCCGCGCACGGGATGCGTCGCAAAGCCATTTTACTGCGAGCGCTCGCACTTACAGCTGGTAAACGCAATATTTGCAAACATCTGTTCGATATTCATACGCTTAATCCATCGGACAATGGATCCTGGCTGCGTTGTCCAAAAAGAACGGGGCAAACTCCAGTGCGGAGTCTGCCCCGAAAAGAGAATGGCAAAGCAAGAACGTGGATGGACGAGAAAAGTGTCCGCAAGTCTCATGGCCATCACATCCCACCTGCCAAAGGGATGGGTGAGCGAGCGTTACTCCTGCTCGGACTCCTCAGCCTGCTTACGGCTGCGGATGAGGTGCGCCACGCCGATGCACAGCACCGCGCCACCAGCGATCCAAGTGAAGGTCACGCCATTGAGGCCGGTGAGGGGGAGGTTGGAACCCTTCTTGTTCTTGACGGTGAGGGTGACGGTACCGTCGTCGACTGACGGGGTAACCATGGTAGCGGAGTCAGGCTTCTCCACAGTAACCTTCAGCGTATTTACAGCTGTTTTTTCGTCGAGCGCCACACCCTCGTCTTTATTAAGCCCCTCAGGCTTGATAGTGAAGGTAAAGTCTTCCAGCGTATTGTAGCCAGGGTTGCTGCCCTCGACCTCGTGCACCGTGTAGGTACCAGCATCGAGACCCTTGACATTAATCTTGCCGTCATTCGCCGTTTTGAACTTATAGGCCTTATTGACAAGAGTGCCTTCGCTGCCGACATACATACCCTTGGAGTCAGCATCGTCAGGATCGGTTGCTTGGATGGTGAACTCTACATTGTCAATCTTAGTAGTATCAGAATCAGCATCCTGCTTGATAAGCTCAAGCGCGTAGGTGTAGTCGCGGACGGTATCGGGCACAGACTCACCCGTTCCCTCGCCCATGGGATTGTTGGAATAAATGAGTTTTACGGCATTATCGTTACCCGTGTCGCCGACAGTAACGTTCGCGGCCTTCATGGGATCAAGCATAGCGGTGTAAGTGACGACGACATTGGAGCTACCGTCGAGCGCTGCGCTAGCTTGTTTCGCAGCAGCCTTGAGGTCGGCAAACTTTACGGTCAACGTGTTAGTTGCCTTATCAATCGAAACATCGTAACCGGTCTTGGCGCCAGAAGTCGTGTTGCGTGAAAGGATCGTATCACCGATTTTAACAACGACGCTGTTACCATCTGCCGTCAGACCGCCAGAAAGCTTATCGCTGAACTCATAATGGTAAGTATCGAACGTTGCGATATTGCTGGCAACGGAGCCAGTCAGCTTATATTCAACTTTCTGGCCCATCTGCGAGTCGGCCTTGTCGGCCCAATCGCCGCCGCCGTCGTTTTTGACTTTCTTCACAACTGTGGGAATGCTGGTCTTCTCGGTAACGGTCACGAGAGCGTCGCCGACAACAGCGAAGATCGGCGAAGTACCAGTATTCTTCTTCACTTCCTGATCGGTGCTCAAGGTGCTCTCGTCAGTCACAAAGAGATAATAGCCTTGCAGGGCATTTCCTTTGTCGTCCTGGGGCTTAAAGACATCGTCGGTGGTAAAGGAAGAACCCGTCTGGTCTACGCCCTTCACGACCTCCTTTGCCAACCCGTTGAACAGATTGTCGTTTTCAATGGGGGTCGTCTCGCCGGTGCCATCTACATGATCGGTCAGATACTTAGCAGCAGCTTGTGCTGAGGAGCTAAGGGTGATACCAGAGTTGGGTACATTTGAAAGATAGTTCAGGACCGCGTCCTTCGCCTTAGGGCTCGCCCAATCGATGTTCGAAACGACCTTGCCCGACCCGTCGGTTCCATCCACAACATCGGCCTTGAAAATCTGGTAGGCCTTGTACGTCACATCGCCATTCTCATTGTTCTTGTTGATCTTGATGCTATTGGTCGTAGTCGCCGCACCCTCAGCCGCAAACGCCATGGTCACCGGGGCCATGACGCCGCCGAAGCTCAGCGCTGCTGTGAGGCCGGCGGTTACTGCCAGGCGTGCGATGTTCTTGTTCATATGCATCTTCTTTCCTCTGCTTTCTACTTCGTAACTCATATGATCGGTCATCATCTGTCTGTGTCTTAGCATCTGCTTCGCTACGTCTCGCCCCGCTCTCTGTGGGGCTGCCAGCTACTCTTTATGGCTGCCGCCTCCCCGCTTGACCAGGAGCGCGACCACGATGAGCGCGGCTCCGGCGACCGCTGCGGCGGCCGCGGCGTACATTGCCATATCGCCAGTCGAGGGCATAAAGCCTCCGGTGGTAATGCTAGGGGGTGTGCCGGTGGGCGTGTTGATGAGCGACGCCTCCAGGCTGCCCGTCGACCCGTCCGCGTTGTCGGCGCGCAGGGGCGACTCGGCCGTGATGGTGAGTTTGGGCTTGGCGGCGGCCACCTGGTCGACGTCCAGGCCCTCGGCCTTGACCGTCACGGAACGCGTGCCCTCAAAGGCGGTGTAGCCCTTGGGCGCCTTGAGCTCGCGGACCTCCAGCTTGCCCGAGTCCACGCCCGAGACGGTCACGCGGCCGTCCTCGCCCGTGGTGACGGTGGCCTTGCCCTCTGCATCCCACGTGCCGTCGGCCGCTAGCGTGCGACCGCGGTCGTCGGCGATGCTCAGGACCGCCCCAGCAAGCGGCTTGTCGCCGTCGCTGCCGCGCTTGGTGAGCGCGAGATCCCAGGTGTAGGCGCACGCGTCGTCGCTCGGCGTGCGGGTGAAGCCGGCGTCGCCGGACTGGTCGGCAAAGGGAGAGCGCGGGTAGCGCAGGTAGACCTCGTTGGGGTTGCCCTTCGCGATGCCGTGGTTGCACGCGCTGTTGAGCGGCGCGTTGTACACGGCGACCACGCGGGCACCTGCGGTGAAGGCGTCGGCCCCGCCGAGCGCGGCGATCAGGTCGCCGGTGCGCACGGTGAAGGTCTTGCCATCGGCCGCTACCTTGGTGGCGCACTGAGCCGTGATGTCGGTCCAACCCTTCGCGGACTCGGTGCCGACGCGGCCGTCCTTGCCGGTCTGGACGGCGTCGAAGCCGCCGTCCGCGCCCGCCGCCACGTACACGCGCATGCTCGCGGCGACCTTGGAGGGGTCGAGCCCCGCGCTCATGGTGTCGACGAACTGCACCGCGTAGGTGTCGTAGGCGGTAAGACCCGCCGGGACCGTGGCAGAGAGGCGCCAGTACAGGTCGTCGGCGACCGTGGCGTCGGCGGCCTTCTGCCAGGCGGCGGTGCTGTCCTCCAGCACGTGCTTGGCGACCTTGGGGGTCGCGGCCTTGGGCTTGACGGTGACGGCGCTGCCGCCCACCAGGGCCATGATCGGCGCGGTGCCGGCCTCGCCCTGGGCGATGGCGTCGTCGTCGGCGACGATGAGCCAGTAGCCACAGGGCAGCTCGGCCGTCGTGCCCGCGTTAAGGGCCACGGACTTGGCGTCAGAGCTCTGGAGGGAACGAGCGAGCTGTGCGCTCAGCGCACTCGTAAGGTGGGAATCGGTGTTGAGCCACTCGGCAGCTTCCTGCGCTGTGGTCTGGGAATTGGGCATGCCGGCGCTGTGCAGCACGGGCAGTGCGGCGTCGCGCGCGGCGTCGCTTGCCCAGGCAAGGTCGGTGGCGATCTTGGCGTCGCTGTCGCCGTCAACGACGTTGGCGCTAAAGATCTGGTAGGCGTCGTAGCTGCGCGCCACGGTGCCGCTCACCGTGATGGAACCGGTCGAGGTCGGCGCGGCCTGCGCGGAAGCGGGGAACACAACCGCGCAGGTGCCGATCAGGAGGGCAAGCAGCGCAAACAAGATCGGGAAGGAGCAAACTTTCTTATTCACGACGCTCACCTCCCTTCGCATTCGCCTTGCGACGAATGTGCATCCAGGCCGCAGCAGCGCAAAGCACCGCCGCGCCGGCAAGGTACGTCAGAGTGACGCCCGACATACCAGAAAGGGGCAAAGAGGTGGAGTAGGTGTTGGTAAAGGTGGAGACGGGAATGATGGTTGGGTCCGCACCGGCGGAGGTTTGAACCGCGACGCCCTGCCCGTTCTTGCCAAGGGTGTTGCCCATGTCGTCCTTCATCTGCGTAACGGTGGTAGAGGTGGTAAGACCGGTGTACTTGCCAGTGGTCTCATTCATGACGGCCTTCACCGTGACGGCAACCTGGTACTCGGCCTTGGAGTAGCGGAGCTTATCGATGGCACCGGTGGTAGGCGCGACCTCCTTCACCGTGTAGGTGTAGGTCTTGGCGTAATCTTTATTGGTGCCTGCTTCAGTGGACAGGTGCGACTTGTTGAACGTCATGGCGCCAAAGGTCGCCGTGATGTTGTTGAGCTTGGCGGCATCGGTCTCCCCTGCCTTTGGGGCAACAGAAATCTTGGGCGCTTCGGGCATGGGGGCTTTGGCTGCATAGTCACCCGTAGCCACAATGCTGAACTCGAACGGCACATAGCTGCCTTCGTCGTCCTTCGGCCAGTCCGTATTGCGAACGGATTTGGTCACCGGGATCTTCACGGACGTAGCGCTGCACTTGTCGGAGATGTACGTAGTGCCACTAACGATGCTCAGCTGCTCGTTCTCTTTCCACGTAATGGAGCCGTTTGTGCTGTCCACCGTGAACTTGTAGGTGTTCTTGTTCAGTTCGTAGCCAAACGGAGCCTGGGTCTCCGTGAGCGTGTACGTGCCCGGCAGCAGACCGGCCAATGTGAACTTGCCATTCGTGTCGTCGGTATCGGCCCAAGTGGTTTCGCTCGAAGCCGACTGATCGCTCACGGTCCAAGACTGCGCCTCGGTCGTACCATCGGCACCCAGTTTCGTAAGCTTCCACTCGGAACCAGCCAAAGGAGTGTATCCCTTGTCTCCTTCCTCAACCTTAGTCCAAGACACCGTACCGGTAATAATCTTGGTGTTGGGAATGGCACCTTTGGGGTTATTCTCGAACGAAACGTTGTTCCCGTTCTCATCCACATAACCCTGAACATAGTTCGGCTTCTCGCCAGTATTGTTCATAGTGGCGTAGTAGATGGTGTCTGACTTCTGGTAGCCCTCCGGCGCCTTGACCTCGCGAATGTAGTACGTGAAGTAGTTCGTGTCGCTCGTGTCGCCAATGGTGGCCTTTTGGTTCAGGTAGTCGTACTGAATGGTGCCAACGGTAGAATCGGAGTCATTCGTGCCGTTATCCACAATAGAGACGATGCGGTCCCGACCGTTCTCCGCATCATTTTTGCTCGCGTAAATCGCCCACTCAGAACCTGCGAGCGGTGTGGTGTCGTCTGCAGCGTCAACCTTGCCCCACGCAACCGCAGACCCGTCGGGCGTGTAAGTACCGGACCATGGGAAGTTGTGGCGCTCCTGATCCATATCGATGACGGAAGCCGAGTCACCCTCGATATCCCCGAATTTCCACGCGACCGTGGGGTTGTACATCTGGAAGTCATCGCCAACATAAACACGCCCGTTGGTGGTCACGTGATCCTCGAAGCTGCCGTTGGGAACAACGATACTGCCCAACATGGCGGCTGCCGGGTCGTCGTCTGTCCACTTCCCGTCACCACCAATGCCCTCAAGGGCCATACCACCTCGGATGGTGACCTGCTTGGCCGTTGCGAAATTCCACAGGATGCTCTGGGCGGCAATGGAGTACTCAGACTTAGTCTTGTCGTTGCTACCGCTCTCGTACCCACGGGAGATTTCCTCACCATTCCACCAGAAGCGCCAGCCGGTGTTGAACTCAACCGGGGTCCCCTCTTCATCGATGATGTTGACGACCACGGAGGCGCCCACGGGTATTTTATTGAAGCTGAAGTCCACGCCACGGTAGATCGTGCCTTTATAGGAGTTGGTAAGATCCGACGCCTTCAGGTTAAAGACTTGAAGCGAAGAACCCTTGCCGCTATCGTCCGCATCGCCGGTAAACGTGATGAGCTTCTCGTTGTTGACAAGGGTCACCTCGCCGGAAACGCTGTTGCCGGTTACATCGGTGTAACTCGTCTTGCGGTTAAACTTCTTAATGGAGTTGTCGAACTTGAGGCCGTACGTCGCCCTACTGTCTTTGTTGTACTTTGCAATGGTGTAGTTGGAATTCTCCTCGGCAACATCGACCGTACAACTCCCGGTGGGTTTAAGCTTTGCGAGGGGCGTGGAGATCTTCGCCTTTACTTCGGAATCCAGGAAATTGGTGTAATTCTTACCGTTGATGCTCGACATGATGCTCGCGCCATCATCGTTGCCCGTGAACAGGCCATCGTCAGACCAGTCGCCCTGCATCTTCACGACAGACTGGCGATCGGCGTTGTTCATCCAGGTTGTACGGTTTCCCGCGATTGCCGCGGTATAGTCGTAGCCAATGGCTTCAGCGTTATGTGAGCTCTTTTGCCTACCAACCCAGGCACCCTTGTTCCACGCGCCAACGGAAGCCGATGCGGGCTCGCTTGTACCAACCTGGATTTCTTTGATAGAGGTCGCGTTACTCAAGCCCGCGACCGCAAGAACGACGCTGCCCGCAGAAGGACGAAACTGCACACCAAAGCCAACGGTACCGAAGCGAAATCCCGCGCCAGACGTATTGTTATTACCATCCGTGTAAGGCCAGCTCTCCTTGAGGGGATTGAGCGCAAGCTTACCCTGCACGACGGTAAGGCCTTCGGCCTCGACGGCATATGAACCTGCAACGTTGTCGCGTGTGAGGTAGGAGGGGTCCGCAGGCTTGCCTCCTACGTACATGTCCCTTCCAACGAATGTGGCAACGCCGGGATCGGGGGTGGAGGAACCGATATTCGTGCCGATACCGATAGACGTGGGAACGTAAATACCCGGCCCCACGGTGGCCGTCGCTCTCGCTGAAGCCGCATTCGCACTCTGAGCCTGCTCAGCACTATTTGAAGAGCCAGCCTCGCCGGCATCGGTCTCGTCGCTATTCTGGTTTTCGGCATCCTCGCTGGTGTTATCTACAGCAGCGGACTCACTTGAGGAACCCCCCCCCCATCACAGTTTCCTCGGTAGAAACTGTCTGGGCGTCGTTGGCGATGGCCTGCGAGATCGGGGGCATAACGAGCGACAGTACCAGGCTCAAAACGGAAGCTCCGCACAAAACACCTGCTAGTACACGATGTGTCGCTTTATTACTCTGCTTAGATTTATCTGAATTTGCTTTCATCGATGTCTCCTCCCCAAGAGACCGCGATCTTGCTCTTTCACTATCAAACGTATCTGCGCAATCTGTAATTGCGCTCGCGTAGTAATACTATTGTAACTATTATTCAAACATCC
>CBCSLZ010000011.1:0-67308 GCA_965141245.1 uncultured Collinsella sp. | reverse complement strand
CCGCCCCCCCCATAAGTTGCGGTGGAATAGTTCCTGTTCAAGGCCTTCAGCAGCAAAAACAGTAACTATTCCACCGCAACTTATGGGGGGACGGGTGCGACATGCCGTTGGTATAAAAAGCAAAGGCCCGCGGACAGTTTGATAGGCAACTGTCCGCGGGCTTGCGGTGAGACACGCTTGTCTTATGCGTTTCTCGCCTAGATAAACAGGCTCAGGATTAGAACCATGATGAGGCCGACAACGGAGTTGACGAGCTCCAACAGGCCCCATGTCTTATAGGTATCCTTCATCGACAGGCCAAACGACTGCTGGAACAGCAGGTAGCCGCCGTCATACATAGGCGTGATGGTATTGGATGCGCAGGCGCAGACCAGTACTGCAAGCACCGGGTTGATGCCAAACTGCGTAACCATAGGTGCCACGACGCCGGCGGCGGTGATGGCCGAGACGGTACCCTGGCCGGTGAGCAGGCGCAGGACCACCGTGATCACCCAAGCCAAAATCAGCGGCGACACCGGCATGAGGCTCACCATGTCGGCAAGCGTCGCGCCAACGCCAGAAGTAATGATGACCTGCTTCATGATGCCGCCGGCACCGATAACGAGCAGCACGTTCGCGACGCCCTTGATAGCATCGGACATAGAGCTAGAGATCTCTCCGCCATCCATGCCGCGCGTATAACCATACGCAACCATGGCAAGAATCATCGTGATGAGCATAGTGATATCTGCGCTACCGATGCAGCTGGCAAGATCGTATGCAAAGCAACCCTCGCCCACCGTGTTCTTGATAATCGAAGCCCCAATCATGATGATTGCCGGGAACAGCGGCACCAGAATGGAAAGCCAGAACGGCGGAAGCTCGTCCGCGGGCCTGCGCTCCGCCGGCTTCATAACATTGCCAAGCGGCATGTCATCGAGACCGGGGATGAAATGGCACAGCAAAAGACCAGAGCAGATAAGTGTCGGAATCGTGACGATCAGACCAAAGATGTAGACCGGCGGAACCTCGGCACCAAAGGCACTCACCAGCGCCATAGGACCAGGCTGCGGCGGAAAAAGAGAATGGCCCATCGTGGTACCAGAAACAGCCGGGATAATCAGGCGCATATAGGGGATGTCGGCCTCTTTGGCGATGCTGATAACGAGCGGCGTAACGATAAGGAACGCCACCTCGTAGAACATGCTCATACCAAAGATAACGCCGATGATCAGAAGCGCAACAGGCAGCAGCTTAATACCGAGCTTGTCAACGATAGTGTCGGCAACCTGCTGCGAGGCACCCGAATCGGTCATCAGTTTTCCGATGGCTGCGCCAAAGATAATGATCAGCGCAAGCGACTTAAGCGTTCCGCCCAGTCCATCTTCCATGGTGGTGACAAGGTCGCCCACAGAGATGCCGTCGGCAAGGGCGATAAAAATGGCGGAAAGAATAAGCGCAATGATGCTGTTGATTTTAAACTTAACGATCATGGCGACCAGCAGGACTACGCCCACCAGCACCCAAAGGAGTGAAACAACTCCTGCATTCATAGATAAGCTCCTTTTTAACTGGCAATGAAGCCAAGTGCTTCTATTCCAAATAGCAGCTTTTACTCGCTTACAGGTTGGCGACAATTGCCTGGGCGATCTCGTCGTACTGAGCCGACTCGAGCGTGACGCGACCGGGGTTCATGGCAAACACGTCGCCAAACTCAAACGGGTCGTCCTTGTACTTGGGGACGATATGCACGTGCAGGTGATGCATGGTGTCGCCATAGGCACCAAAGTTAATCTTGTCGGGATTGAACGCCTTGTGCAGCGCTGCCGCGACGTGGCGGACATCAGCCATAAAGGCGGCGGCGTCTTCCTCGGACATGCAGGAGATGTCATCGACGTGCTGCTTGGAGGCCACGATTACGCGGCCCTTATGACTCTGCTCCTTAAACAAAATGAGCTTGCTGGCAGGCAGGTCAAGCATGGGGATGCCAAAGGCATCGACGAGCGTGTTGTCGGTCCCGCACATGCAGTACGAGCAATCGGTATGCTGTTCCATGGTGATCCTTTCGATCTGGACAATGATGAATGCCGCTTTTGCGGCAGGTGTAACCCCTCGTTTACACCATCAGATAATGGACAGATACAACGCATGCGTAGTCGATACGAAATCGGTTTCGTATCGACTACCGCCATGATACAGCCAACGAGTTGTTGCGATTAGGTGAACGTTCACCTTTTTATTGTTTTTCTCTTCGCAAATAAAATCCCGTGCGTATACTTAGGCTCAAACGAAACCGATTTCGTTGAGCGTGGGCGATAGGATGCTAAGACGCACCCTACCATCTTGGCATCTTATCGCCCACGCAATGCCATTTGCTTTCTTCCCGTCTCGTTGGACCTTTAGTCCCATTCCGGCACAGCGAGACACTTCCTAGACGACTGACCGTGGGGCCGGCTTTTCTGCTTTTGCAGCAGTGCCTCCGATAACCCTCTTTTGCCGGCCCGGGTCAGCTTTTTCACACAACCGAAAGGACGGGTAGCAACATGCGACCGCTCATCATCATGCATGGCGAGAACATCGACTGGTGCCATACCGTCATCAGAATGCTGATGTATCTGGTGGGCGTTGCAGTACTGGCACTCGGTATGAGTCTCCAGACGGCATCCGGCCTGGGCGTCGCCGCGCTCACGTGCTTTTCCACAACCCTATCCATGCTCACTGGCAAGACGCTCGGCTTTTGGATCACCGCAACCTACGTCGCCTACATCGTGGCGCAATTAGCCATCTTGCGAAGCGAGTTCCAGCCGCGCATCCTGCTCGAGTTGTGCTTCTCAACGCTGATTGGCGGCTTGACCGACCTCTTCATGGCGGTCAACCCACTGCATCCCACGGCACTCCCCACACAGATTGCGACCATGCTACTCTCCCTCGCTGTCACTGCATTTGGCGTAAGTCTCGTCGTCAACATGGGCGTTGTCCCCAACGCGCCCGACGGCCTGGTGCAGGTCATTGCCGAAAAGATTAAACGCCGCTTTGGCGACGTAAAAGTCGTGTTCGACTGCTCGCATGTCGCCGTGTCTCTCGTTCTGTCGCTCGCGCTCATGCACAACCTGGGCGGCTTTGGCGTGACCACCGCCATCTCGGCGCTGTTCTTGGGCCATGTCATCAACATCGCTAATAAGCTGTTCGCCCAGCGCTTTATCCGCGCGGCATTTGGAAAATAGCACCACCGCAAAACCCGCGAGTAGCGCTTACTTTGCTATATCTCACTATACTTTGCTATATCTTGCTATACTTTGCTATATCTTGCTATATCTTGAGCAAAGGTGGCTCACATGCAAACAAACCCTTTTAAGCCCACAGCAGGTAAAACACCTCCCACGATTATCGGCCGCGAAGATGTGCTCGAAGAATTCAATGAGGGCCTCGTCAACGGGCCTGGTGCCCCGGGGCGCCTAATGCGCATAGCCGGCGTCCGTGGAACGGGCAAGACGGTCCTCCTTGACGAGTGCTCACGTTTGGCGCAAAGCCGTGGCTGGACGGTCATAAAAGAGGTCGCAACCGAGGGACTTTGCCAGCGCATTCTCGAACAGCTGCAGCCCAAATTCCAGGCCAAACACGCCAGATTTGAGCGCACCGTAGCTGGCATATCCATCGGCAGCATAGATATTGAGCGAATCGGCCCATCGCTACGCGACGCCATGAGACAGACAATAACCAAGAATGGAAATGGCCTGCTCATCACTCTCGACGAGGTTCAAGACGCAGAGCTCGATGAGGTCCGAACGCTCTCCATTGCGATTCAGCAGATTATCGGCGAAGACCTTGATATCGCCTTTGTTTTTGCGGGGCTGCCTTCGATGATTGAAAGCATCATCAACGGAAAGACACTTACGTTTTTGCGCCGTGCCCTCCCCTTTGACCTGAAGGCTGTGGCAGTAACCGAAGTGTCGTACTCCCTCGAGGAAACCATTGAAGCGTCTGGCATGGAGTTGCAGCCAGGTATTGCCGGCCAACTTGCCGAGGCAACGCAAGGCTATCCTTTCATGATCCAACTCGTTGGATACTACGCATGGCAGTTGGCAAGACGTGCACATACAGCGATTATTGGAGAAGAAGAAGCCGAGCGTGGCATTGCAACGGCACACGAACGCTTCTGCGCCATGGTGATTGAGCCCGCGCTGCGGCGCATTCCGCCCACGTGCATCGCTTATCTGCTGAGCATGGCGTCTTTGGGGCAGACGAGCTCGACCAGCATGGTTGCCGATGCCCTAAACAAAACGCCTCAACAGGTGAGCTCCGTCCGCAGCCGCCTGTTAAGAGAATCGATTATCGAGGCTCCTTCGTACGGCAAGGTCTCATTTGCCATCCCCTACATGCGCGACTACCTCTACGAGCACAAAGCCGAACTGGAAGTTGAACTGTAGAAACGACAACTGCCCTGCAAGACGAAAACCGTTTTCGTACGGATTTAAAGCAGACGTAAACGGTTTTCGTCTTGATTTGCGTACGGAATTAAGACGTAAATTGCGCTTTCGTACGCTTATTACCAGACGCAAATTGTTTTCGTCCGGCTATGCGTCCCCAATCCAGACGAAAAAGGCCCCGAGCTCGTGTGAGCTCGGGGCTCTTTGTGCCGCGCATCTATGAGAGGAGATATTTGATGCGCATGGGCGCTACTCCATGTAGCCACCCTGAATGGCGGAAACTGCATGCTCGGTAAAGAACTTGAGCGTGCCGGAGGTATAGCGATTAGCCTTGGGCTTCCAAGCGGCTCGGCGCTCGGCCAGGACGGCGTCGACCTCGGCCGGCTCCATCTCCTTGCCGGCGATGCCCACAATAGACAGCGAGCGCTCGGGGATGTTGATCTGGATAAGGTCGCCCTCCTCGATCAGGGCAATCGGGCCGCCCACGGCAGCCTCGGGCGAAACGTGACCGATAGCAGGGCCCTTGGAGGCGCCGGAGAAGCGACCGTCAGTGATCAGGGCAATGCTCGCGCCCAGCTCGGGGTCGCTGGCAATAGCCTCGGTGGTGTAGAACATCTCGGGCATGCCGGAGCCCTTGGGGCCCTCATAGCGAATGATGACGGCATCGCCGGGCTTGATCTCGTGCGTCAGGACGGCGTGGATAGCGTCCTCCTCACAATCGAACGGGCGAGCCTTAAGCGTGGCCTGGAACATCTCGCGCGGAACAACCGTGTGCTTGACGACGGCGCCCTCGGGGGCAAGGTTGCCGTGGAGGATGGCGATGGAGCCGTCGGTACCAAAAGCCTGGTCAAATGGGCGAATGATGTCCTCGCGCTTGAGGTTCCACTTCTCCAGGTAGCGGCCGCACTTCTCGTAGTAGCCGTTGTTCTTAAGGTCCTCGAGGTTTTCGCCGAGAGTCTTGCCGGTGACGGTCATGACATCGAGGTGAAGCATCGACTTGATCTCCTCCATGATGCGCGGCACGCCACCCGCATAGTAGAAGAACTGCGCCGGCCACTCGCCTGCGGGACGGACGTTGAGCAGGTAGTGGGCGCCACGGTGCAGGCGATCGAAGTCGTCGGCGGACATCTCGATGCCAAACTCGCGGGCAATCGCAGGGATATGCAGCAGCGAGTTGGTAGAGCCCGAAATGGCGCCGTGGACCATGATGAGGTTCTCGAAGGACTCCTTGGTCACGATGTCGCGGGGGCACAGGTTGTGCTCGGAGAGCCACACGGACTGGCGGCCGGCCTCGCGGGCAAACTCACGCAGATCGGAGCTGGTTGCGGGCAGCAGGGCCGTGCCGGGGAGCATAAGGCCCAGGGCCTCGGCGGTAACCTGCATGGTCGACGCGGTGCCCATAAAGGAGCAGGCGCCGCAGCTGGGGCATGCGTTGTGCTTGGCAAACTCAAGCTCCTCGCGGGAGATCTCGCCGCGCTCGTAGCGGGCAGAAATCGCGCCGAGCTGCTCCAAGGTCAGCAGATCGGGACCGGCATCCATGACGCCGCCGGTAACGACAATGGAGGGGATGTTGATGCGGCCCATGGCCATGAGGTTCGCAGGCAGGCCCTTATCGCAGCTGGCGACAAAGACGCCGGCGTCGAACGGGGTGGCCTTGGCATGAATCTCGATCATGTTGGCGATCATGTCGCGGCTGGGCAGCGAGTAGTTAATGCCGTCGTGTCCCTGGGCCTCGCCGTCGCAGATATCGGTGCAGAAGTAACGAGCACCGTGGCCACCAGCCTCGGCAACGCCAGCACGGACCTCCTCGACCAGCTCAAACAGGCCGGCAGAACCCGGGTGCGAGTCGCCGAACGTCGACTCGATAATGACCTGCGGCTTGTCCAGATCCTCAATGGACCAGCCAGAGCCCAGACGCAGCGGGTCCATCTCGGGGCTGATGGTGCGAAACTTGCCGGAACGCGGCTGCAGCTTGGCAACCAGGTCGGCTGCCTCCTGCTGAATCTGTGCCTTGGTCTTCTCGTCCATGATGCTCTCCTCTTTTGATTTGAACGGTTGTACCAATCGTTGGTTAATGAATCAGGTGTAAATGGGTACCGAGCGATGCACTCGGCGAAAGATGCTTAGCTACGCGAACTAGGCGAAGAACGAAATCACTAGGGCGCAGGCAAGACCCGAAAGGCCGATGAGCGTCTCCATAACGGTCCAGGACTTGAGGGTGGTCTTCTCGTCAATCTCCAGGAACGAGGAGCACATCCAAAAACCGGCATCGTTGACGTGCGAGAGGGCCGTGGCACCGCCGCAGATGGCAAGACAGATAGCGGCACGCATGAGCACTGAGGCTCCGGCAACCGCGGGCATGGCGGCCATAATACCCGATGCCATGGTCATAGCGACGATGGAGCTGCCGACAGAGGCACGCACCATGACGGCAATCAAAAAGGCAACGACCACCAAAGGCAGCGGTGAGGCCTCGAGCATAGGGCCGATAACCTGGCCCAAGCCGCAGTCCTGCAGCATCCAGCGAATGACGCCGCCACAGGCGATAACCAGTAAGATCATGCCGACGGGCTTAAGAGAGCGGTCGAGCAGGGCCTTGAGCTCGGCGCCGGAGTAGCCGCGGCGCGCGCCCAGCAGATACATCGCGACGAGCGTGGCGAGCGTCAAAGCGACGAACGGCTTGCCCAGGAAGGCGAGAATCGAGGCGAGCTCGGCGGGCATGGGGATATAAGAGGACAACGTGCCCAGCAAAATCAGACAAAGCGGCGTGAGCACGATGGCAAGCACCATGCCAAAGGAGGGAAGCTCCTTTTCGTCGCTCGCGCCCTCGGCAGAGGTAAAGTGCTCTGGAACATCGGTAAAGATGCGACCGCCCACGTTGCGGCCCCAGATGACGCCGGCGATCGCCATGGCGATGAAGGCGGTAGGGATACCGACGAGAATCATGGTGCCCAGGTCGACACCGAGCGTGCCGGCGACCAAAACCGACCCGGCCGATGGTGGCACAAACGCATAGCCAGCGGCAAGTCCCGCGAGCAGCGCGATGCCGTAGTAGAGCGTCGACTTTTTGGTCTGCGATGCCACGCTAAACGCAAGCGGAATCAAAACGACCACGCCGGCCTCAAAGAACACCGTAGTGCCGATGACCAGACCGGTAATGCCCAGCGCCCAGCTGGAGTGACCCTGTCCAAAGGTATCGATAAAGGTCTGGGCAATCTTCTTGGCGCCGCCGCTCTCCTCGAGAATCTGGCCAAACATCGAACCAAGGCCGATGAGCAGGGCGATGTTTTGCAGCGTGGTACCCACGCCCTTGGTGACGGTGTCCGCCACCAGGTCGAGCGGCATACCGGCGCCGATGCCGATCGCGAGCGCCGAGACCATCATCGAAAGCACGGGGTGCAGCTTGAACTTGATGATGAGCGCAAGCAGCAGCGCGATGCCTATGATGGCGGCGATGACCAGCCTGGTGGGATCAGCCATAAACGTTGGGTCTGACATCTTTCCTCCAATTCATCAGACCTTTTGAATTCGTCTGATGACTATAGCGTGTTTTGAAAAGGTCTGATGTTTCATTTTGAAATTTGCTCGAAATACATCTGATGTATTCGGTAAACGGTCGTATTTGCGCTGCGAACGGTATATCTAAGCCGCCCGACTCAAATCCAGCGGCCAATATCGCATCCGTGGTGCGCTAAAATAGTTCGGATGAATTTTGTAATGAAAGGTATAGCTATGGCCCGCGCCGAATCGGGACTCCCCGAGCAAATATCGGAGAAAATCATTCAATTGATTCTGGATGAACACCTTGAGCAAGGCGATCGCCTGCCTAAGGAAACCGTGCTGGTCGAGCGCTTGGGCGCCGGCAGGAGCACCGTGCGCGAGGCCATGAAGTTGCTGCAGTCGCGCAATATCGTGCGCATTAAGCAGGGTTCGGGCACCTATGTGGCGTCAAACCCCGGCGTTGCCGACGACCCGCTGGGCTTTACCTTTATCGACGACAAACAGCGTCTGGTGCACGACCTACTCGAGGTGCGCTTTATGATCGAGCCGCAGATGGCACGCATGGCAGCCGAGCATGCAACCAACGACCAGGTCGTCTGTATCAAAGAGCTCTGCGACGAATCCGAGCGCCTGGCCGAGGCCGGTGAGGATTACTCCGCCGCCGACACCGCGTTCCACAATGCCATTGCCGAGAGCTCCGGAAACCTCGTCGTTCCCCGCCTGATGGGCGTGCTCAAGGCATCCGTCCCCCTCTTTATCGACGTGACCGGCAAAAAACTCGTCGAGGAAACTATCCGCACGCACCGCGATGTGGCCGACGCCATCGCCTCGCGCAATCCCACCGCGGCGCACGACGCGATGTACCTGCATCTGGTGTACAACCGCAACATGATCGCAGAGGGCACGCAGGAACAGGGCGAATAAACGTCCGTGCGGCAAGGGCGAGATCACCGTTTACCTTTTAAAAGTGAACGTTCACCTGATTTTAGGAGAATCTGTCTTTTAATTCCCCCTCTTCTCCTATACTGACCTTGTATGAAAAGCAAGACTTATATAGATGAACGTTTCTTTTGAAAGGATCGCTATGTCTGATCTTATGGACAGCTTCCGCCTGGATGGCAAGGTCGCGCTCGTGACCGGCGCCACCTACGGCATTGGCATGGCCATTGCCGAGGCGCTCGGAGAGGCCGGCGCCAAAATCGCCTTTAACGCCCGTCACGCCGACAAGGTCGCCGAGGCCGAGAAGCACTACCGCGAGCTGGGCTTTGACGCTCACGGCTATGTTGCCGATGTCACCGACGAGGCCGTCGTTGCCGAGCTCATCGCCAAGATCGAGGCCGACTTTGGCACCACGCCCGACATCCTGGTCAACAACGCCGGCGTTATCCAGCGCACCCCGATGCTTGACATGAGCGCCGAGGACTTCCGCCGCGTCGTCGATATTGACCTCAACGCACCGTTTATCGTGTCCAAGGCCTGCCTGCCCGGCATGATCGCCAAGGGCCACGGCAAGATCATCAACATCTGCTCGATGATGAGCGAGCTGGGCCGCGAGACCATCGCCGGCTATGCCGCCGCCAAGGGCGGACTCAAGATGCTCACCAAGAACATCTGCTCCGAGTTTGGCGAGGCCAATATCCAGTGCAACGGCATTGGACCCGGCTACATCGCCACGCCGCAGACCGCACCCCTGCGCGAGACGCAGCCCGACGGCAGCCGTCACCCGTTTGACCAGTTCATCATTGCCAAGACGCCGGCCGCCCGCTGGGGTACGCCCGAGGACCTGAAGGGCCCCGCCGTGTTCTTGGCTTCCGATGCATCGAACTTCGTCAACGGCCACATCCTCTATGTCGACGGCGGCATCCTCGCATACATTGGAAAACAGCCTCAATAAGCGTCGCCGCAACTGCCCACATCAGGTTTCACCCACTCGTTTTTCATTTGAGTTGCGGTGAGATAAGGATTGGTTTTGGCTTCTATCAGGCAAAACAGTCCGTATTTCACCGCAAGTTAGAAATAGAAAGGTAATTCGCAATGAAGATCGCTCTGATCAATGAGAACTCTCAGAACTCCAAGAACCCTATGATCGAGGCTGCGCTTAAGAAGGTTGTCGAGCCCATGGGCCACACTGTCTTTAACTATGGTATGTATGCCGACGCCGACTCCAAGCCTCTCACCTACGTGCAGAACGGCATTCTTGCCGCCGTGCTGCTCAACTCCGGTGCTGCCGACTACGTCGTGACCGGCTGCGGCACCGGCGAGGGCGCCATGCTCGCCTGCAACTCCTTCCCCGGCGTGCTGTGCGGCCACGTTGCCGACCCGCTCGACGCCTACACCTTTGCCCAGGTCAACGACGGCAACGCCGTCGCCATGCCCTTCGCTCTTAAGAACGGCTGGGGCCAGGAGCTCAACCTTGAGTACACCTTCGAGAAGCTCTTTGGCTTTGGTTCGGGCAACGGCTACCCCGCCGAGCGTGTTGAGCCCGAGCAGCGCAACAAGAAGATCCTCGACGGCGTGCGCGCTGTGACCATGCGTCCGCTCGTCGACGTCCTGGGCGAGATCGATCAGGACCTGGTGAAGGGCGCACTTGCCGGCGAGCACTTCCAGGAGTACTTCTTTGCCAACGCAACCGACGAGGCCATCATCGCCAAGGTCAAGGAGATCCTGGGGCTCTAATCGCACGACTCATTGCAGCTAACGCAAGCGGCGGTCGTCCCACGTACGGGACGACCGCCGCTTTTTGCTATCTACCGACTGACGCCGCGGGGACAGGCCCATGCACCAAGGGGTTGACTAGAGCTCGCAGGCAACCTTGTAGCCATCGCCGATGGCGTCGCGGATGTTGCCGCACTTGTTAGCATCGCCCAGCACGTGGGTAGCAACGCCAGCAGCGGCAAGGTCGTCGGCCAACTTGGTATTGGGACGATAACCCATGGCAAGCACCAGCGTATCGGCATCGGCGATGGTGTGGACCTCGCCGTCCTTCTCATAGCTGATGGCATCCTCGGTAATCTCGGTCACCTTGGCCTCGGTCAGCACGTGGACACCCTTGGAGAGCATGCGCGTGATGAGCACCGCGCGGCCGGCGCCGCCCTCGTTGGCGGAGAGCGTCTTGGTCATCTCGATGACGGTGACATCGCGATTGGCCGGCGACAGGTCGTTGACCAGCGGGGCCAGGTAGTCGGCCGTCTCGCAACCGACGGTGCCGCCGCCCACAATGACGATCTTCTTACCCGGGAAAGCCTTGCCACCCAGCAGGTCGTCAGCTGTCATAACCTGCTTAAAGCCCTGCATAAAGGCCGGAGCGATGGGCTCGGCGCCATAAGCCAGGACAACCTCGTAACCCGCGTAGTCACGCTGAATGTCCTCGGCAGTAAGCTCGGTGCCAAATACGCACTTCACGCCGGCCTCGGCCAGGCGACGGTACTGATACTTGATCACGCGGGTGAGTTCCTGCTTTGCCGGCGGAACGGCTGCGATGCGCATCTCGCCGCCCGGCTCGTCCTGCTTGTCCACGAGCACCACGTTGTGGCCGCGCCTGGCGGCGATGTAGGCTGCCTCCATGCCCGCAGGACCAGCGCCCACAACGAGCACGTTCTTGGCCTCGGCGGCAGGCTCGTAACCAGCCTCGTCGCGCTCCACGTCCGGGTTGACGGTGCAGGAGATGCGCTTGCCGAACATAATGCCGTTCAGGCAGCGCAGACAGCCGATGCAGGGGCGAATATCGTCGGCGTTGCCGGCAGCGGCCTTGTTGCAGAACTCGGCATCACACAGATTGGCGCGGCCCATCATGCAGATGTCGGCGGCACCGTCCTCGATCAGCTCCTCGGCGATCCAGGCCTCGTTGATACGTCCGACGGTGGCGACGGGAATGTTGACGTGCTTTTTGATCTCGCGCGAGCAGGCGGCATGCGAGGCCTGCTGAGTACCGGCGGCGGGAATTGCGGAACCGCGCTTGATGGTGGTACCGCCCGAGACGTGAATCATGTCGACGCCGGCCTTCTCCAAGCGACGCGAGACATAGATCATGTCGTTGAGGGTCAGGCCGCCATCGGTGTACTCGTCGCCCGAGATACGGACGTCGATGATAAAGTCCTTGCCGCAGCGCTCGCGAATCTCGGCGATGACCTCGAGCAAAAAGCGCATGCGGGCGTCGAGCGAACCGCCGTACTCATCGGTGCGCTTGTTGTAGAGCGGAGTCAAAAAACCGCCGAGCATGCCGTGGGCGTGCGCCGCATGGACCTCGACGCCATCGACACCGGCCTTCTGCATACGCACGGCAGCGTCGCCAAACTGATGCGTGAGCTCGTGAATCTCATCGACCGTGATAGGACGCGGTGCCTCACGGGCATAGGACGGTCCCACGAAGGACGGAGCGATCAGGCGCGGCGTGCCCGGAATGTTAAAGGCCATGTAGGCGGGGTGAAAGAGCTGCGGCATGATCTTGCAGCCATACTCATGCACGGCGGCGGCGAGCTTTTCCCAGCCAGGGATAAACGTGTCGTCGTAGCAGCACATGTCACCCGGCAGATAGGTATAGGTGGGCTCGACCGTCACGACCTCGGTAATGATGAGGCCAACACCGCCCTTGGCACGGGCACGGTAATGATCGACCAAGTCATCGGTCACATAGCCATGATCGGCCAGGTTGGTGGACACCGGCGGCATAAAGACGCGGTTCTTGACCTCGGTCGTACCGACCTTGATCGGGCTAAAGAGCATCGGGTAGGCGGATGACTCCATACAGGCTTCCTTTCGTTTGAGCCGCTCGGCGGCAGTTGCTGACGTATCTATCGTACCAGCACCCACCAAGCTCACGAGCGTACGTCCCCCGCCTTTTTACCGTCCAGCAAAAAAGTTGCGGTGGAATACGGAGCGGTCGAGGCTTTTGACAGCCAAAACAGTCCGTATTTCACCGCAAGTGATGGGCGGGGTGGAATTGAGGGCTCAGATAGCCAGTCATGCCCTCATCCGCTACTCCCTCACCTACAGCGCGCCGTCCAGCATAAGGTTCACCTTGAGCACGTTGACCGTGGGCTCGCCGAACACGCCGAGGAAACGACCCTTGGTGCACGCGGCGATGATGTCGCGCACCTCGTCCTCACTTTTGCCCGTGGCTTTGGCAAGGCGCGGGACCTGGTACTCGGCGGCATCCGGAGAGATCTCCGGGTCGAGGCCGGACCCCGAACACGTCACCAGGTCGACGGGCACAGCGTCCATATCGGCATCGGGGTTGGCGGCGCGGATCTTCTTCACGCGCGCATCTATCAGCTGCCGATACTCCTCACTCGCCGGGGACAGGTTTGACGGGGCACCATACGCCATGAGCTCGCCGTCTTCGCCTTCGACAATTGACACGTTCTGGATACGACCCCACATGTGGGCTTCGTCATCGAAGTTCTGGCCGATGAGCTCGGAACCCACAACCTTGCCGTCGACCGTAATGAGCGATCCGTTCGCCTGGTACGGAAACGCAAGCTGCGCGACGCCGGTCACCACGAGCGTGTATCCCAAGCCGCAGACGATGGTAAACAGCGCGAACACGCCAAGTGCGCGCGATGCGATACCTTTGAACATACAAACCTCCGTCTACATCATGCCAATGCCGAACAAGGCCAGCAGCATGTCGATAATCTTGATGAATACGAACGGCGCCACAATACCGCCCAAGCCCCACACCAGCAGGTTGTGGGTCAGCAGCTGGCCGGACGAAAGCTCGCGGTACTTCACGCCTTTCAGGGCGGCAGGAATCAGCGCGACGATGACCAGCGCGTTGTAGATAATGGCGGACAGCACGGCAGTCAACGGGCTGGTGAGCCCCAGAATGTTGAGGGCGTCCAACCCGGGGTAGATCGGCGAGAATAGCGCCGGGATGATGGCGAAATACTTGGCGACGTCGTTGGCGACCGAGAAGGTCGTGAGCGAGCCGCGGGTCATGAGCAGCTGCTTGCCGATACGCACGACCTCGATGAGTTTGGTGGGGCTGGAGTCGAGGTCGACCATGTTGCCGGCCTCCTTGGCAGCCTGGGTTCCCGTGTTCATGGCCACGGCGACATCCGCCTGCGCCAGTGCCGGCGCGTCGTTGGTGCCGTCGCCGGTCATCGCGACCAGATGGCCCTCATGCTGGAACGCGCGGATCTTATCGAGCTTGCCCTCGGGCGTCGCTTCGGCCAGGAAGTCATCCACACCGGCCTCGGCGGCGATGGCGGCCGCCGTCAGCGGGTTGTCGCCCGTCACCATTATGGTCTTGATACCCATGCGGCGCAGATCGGCAAACTTCTCCTTCACGCCGGACTTGATGATGTCCTTAAGGTAGACGACACCCAACACACGTCGGTCCTTTGCCACGACCAACGGGGTGCCGCCCACCTTCGCAATGCGTTCGACGGCCTCGTCGCACTCCTTCGAGAACACTCCTCCGGCAGCCTCCACATAAGCGCGAACGGAATCGGCCGCACCCTTGCGAATCTCGCTGTCGGCGTAGTTCACACCGGACATGCGGGTCGCTGCGGTGAAGGGGATGAACTCCATGCCCTTATCCTCGAGTGTGCGGCCGCGCAGCCCAAACTGCTCCTTGGCGAGCACGACGATGGAGCGGCCCTCGGGGGTCTCATCCGCCAGAGAGGACAGCTGCGCGGCATCGGCGAGTTCTGCCGGATCGACGCCGTCGACCGGAATGAACTCAGCGGCCTGGCGGTTGCCCAAGGTGATGGTACCGGTCTTATCGAGCATGAGGATGTCGACGTCGCCGGCGGCCTCGATGGCGCGGCCGGACATGGCCAGCACGTTGGCCTCGTTCAGTCGGCTCATACCGGCAATGCCAATGGCGGACAGCAGCGCACCAATGGTGGTGGGCGCCAGACAGACGAGCAAGGCAACGAGCGTGGTTACAGCGGTGGGGTTCGCCATACCGTTGAGCCCTGCAGAGAAACTCGAGTAGCAGTACAGTGCGATCGTCACGAGGATGAAGACGACGGACAGAGCAACCAGAAAGATCTCGAGCGCGACCTCGTTGGGGGTCTTCTTGCGGGCGGCGCCCTCGACCATGGCGATCATCTTATCCAGGAAGCTCTGGCCAGGCTCGCTGGTGATTTTCACCACAATCCAATCGGAAAGTACGGTGGTGCCGCCAGTGACGGCAGAACGGTCGCCGCCAGCCTCGCGAACCACGGGTGCAGACTCGCCGGTGATGGCCGACTCATCAACCGAGGCGGCACCCTCGATAACATCGCCGTCTCCCGGAATCTGCTCGCCGGCGCGCACGACCACCAGATCCCCGCGTGAGAGCTCGGTACCGGGAACGACCGTGAAGCGGTCCTTGTCTTCGACGGACTCGATGCGATGGGCCTCGACGTCCTTTTTCGCCGCACGCAGGGAGTCTGCCTGTGCCTTACCGCGGCCCTCGGCAAGTGCCTCGGCAAAATTTGAAAAGAGGTCGGTCAGCCAGAGAATGACGGCAATGGCAATCACATAGTACGTGGGGACGTCGGCGTCCTGTACCCCAAAAATAGAGGCGATGGCCAGAATGGAGGTCATGGCGGCCGACAGCCACACCAGGAACATGACCGGGTTTTGGACCTGGACACGGGGGTCAAGCTTGGCAAATGAATCGCGCACCGCGCGGCTCATCATGTCTTTTTGCATAGCCATAAATCTGCGACTCCTTTACGCAACCATCTGGAAGAATTCGGCAACGGGACCAAGCGCCAACGCCGGGAAGAAGCTCAGGGCGCCAATCAGCAGAACGACGAATACCAGCAGGAACACGAACATGGCATTGGTGGTGGAAAGCGTGCCGGCGCTCTCGGCGACCTTGCCCTTCCCGGCCAGCGAGCCCGCGATGGCGAGCGTGCCCACAATCGGCAGGAACCGCGCGAACAGCATCTCGATACCCAGCAGCACGTTGATCCACGGGATGTTGCAGTTCATGCCGGCGAATGAGGAGCCGTTATTGCCGCCAGCCGAAGTAAGGGTGTACAGGACCTCGGAGAAGCCATGCGCCCCGCCGTTGTTGAGTTGGTCGACAAGACCGGGCACCATGCAGGCGATAGCGGAACTCACCAGAATGGCGAACGGGGTGGCGAGACACAGAACCACCGCCCAGCGCATCTCGGTCGGCTCGATCTTCTTGCCCAGGAACTCGGGCGTGCGGCCGACCATAAGGCCGGCGATAAACACCGTGAGGATGGCGAAACCGATCATGCCGTACAGGCCGCAGCCAACGCCGCCGAACACCACCTCGCCCAGCGCTATCTGGAGCATCTGGACAAACCCGCCGAGCGGGGTGTAGGAGTCGTGCATGGAGTTGACCGAGCCGTTGGAAGCAGCCGTCGTGAAAGCGGACCAGGTGGAAGAGGAGGCGATGCCAAAGCGGCTCTCCTTGCCCTCCATGTTGCCGCCCGCCTGGCCATCGGTCATCTCGATGTTGACCGCGCCGCCATCTGCCAGCTGCGGCGTACCCATATGCTCGTTAACGGCGATGATGCCGGTAAAGACCACGAGCAGGATAAGCATCGCCGCGAAGATGGCCTTGCCCTGCCTGGCATTCTTGACACCGATACCGAAGGTGAAGCAGCAGGCGACCGGAATCAGCAGCAGGCTGGTCATCTCGATGATGTTGGTGAAGGCATTGGGATTCTCATACGGATGCGCAGAGTTCACGCCAAAGAAGCCGCCGCCGTTGGTACCGGACTGTTTGATGGCAACCTGGCTGGCCGCAGGACCCTGGGGCAAAAACTGCTCGGTGACCACGCGCGCGCCCTCGACAACCTTGTCGTCGACCTTGACCGTGTCGCCCTCGATCTGGGCACCGTCGATGACGCTCCAGCCGCCGTCTGCATTAGGCTGGACAGCGACGGGCTCTACGAGCTCAGCCTTCTGAGCCGGCTGGAAGTTGGAGATGACGCCACCGGCAGCCAGGCAGATGCCGAACACGAGGTTCAACGGGATAAGCACGTACAGGACACTGCGGGTGAGGTCAACCCAAAACGAGCCGAGCCCCTGGTATTTGACCTGACGGAAACCGCGGATGAGCGCGAACATGACCGCGATACCGGTGCCGGCGGACAAGAAGTTTTGCACGGTGAGGCCCATGAACTGCACAAAGTAGGACAGGGTGGTCTCACCGGAATAGGATTGCCAGTTGGTGTTGGTTATGAAGGAAGCAGCCGTATTAAACGACAGGTCCCATGACACACCCGGCAGGTGCTGGGGATTGCCTGGCAAGAAGGACTGAAGCACCTGGAGTGCCACAAGAACCACGAGGCCGATCCCCGAAAAGACCAGCACGCTCGCCAGATAGCGCCTACACCCCATCTGCTCTGCCGCGTCGATGCGAAGCAGACGATAGATGCCACGCTCCACAGGAGCAATCACAGGCGACAGGAACGTATGCTCACCATCCATGATATGGGCCATGAACCGACCGAGCGGAACGGCCAGGACGACGAGCACGGCAAAGTACAAGATGTACTGAATCGCAGCCTCCATAGTTTACGAATCACTCCTCATCAGAATGTAGATGTAATAGATAAAGAGTCCAATGCAGACGACTCCGATGATGGGAATGAGGATGTCCATTTACCGCCCCTTTCACACGCGGTCCGATGTCTCGGACGCCAGCTCTCGCAAGCGCCTGGGGACAGTAAACGCTTCTAGGGATTAAAGAGGCGTGAGGGCCGGGGCCCACGTCCTTAAGATGCCGTAAAGATGCAGGTAGAAAGCACTATTGCGGCTGCAGTGCGCCTATACTCGACCTCGCGAGCATACAGTGGCGTCCTCACCGCGTATGCACGCATGGACAACGCTTCAGAAAGGCTACGCTATGCAGCGCGACGCATCGGACACTCGCGTCAATCCAGACCTCATCCTCAAGGCCATTGAGAAAGACGAGGTCGCCGATGACGCTCGAACCAGCCGAGGACACCTCAAGATTTTCTTTGGCTACGCTGCTGGCGCAGGCAAAACCTATGCGATGCTTCAAGCCGCCCACGCCGCCAAGCGGCGAGGTGTCGACGTCGTCGCGGGATACATCGAGCCGCACGAACGTCCGGCAACTGCCCATCTTGCACAAGGGCTTGAGAACGTGCCCTGTAAACTCATCGAGCACAACGGCATTGCGCTCAGCGAGTTCAATCTAGATGCGGCCATCGAACGCGCCCCTCAGCTCATCCTTGTCGACGAGCTCGCCCATACGAATGCGCCGGGGTCTCGCCACGACAAACGCTATCGAGACGTCGAGGAACTTCTACATGCGGGCATCGACGTCTATACGACCGTGAACGTTCAGCATATCGAGAGCCTAAACGACATGGTTGCATCCATCACCGGCGTTGTCGTGAGCGAACGAATCCCCGACCGTATCTTCGATGATGCCGACCAAGTCGAGCTCGTCGACATAGAGCCCGAAGACCTACTTGAGCGCCTTCGCGCCGGCCTCGTCTACCGTCCCGCGCAAGCCGCCCGAGCGCAACAGCATTTTTTTACCGTCGAGAACCTCACCGCACTCCGAGAAATCGCGCTGCGCCGCTGCGCCGATCGCACCGGCCACCTCACAGACGCCGCACGCGTGCTGGGAAACCGTGACTACTACACCAGGGAGCGTATCTTAGTCTGTGTCTCCCCGGCGCCGACCAATCCCCGCATCGTCCGTGCCGCCGCGCGCATGGCGAAAGCGTTTCGCAGCGAGCTCGTCGCCCTGTTCGTAGAGAGCCCGCACACGCAGGCCATGAGCGATAATGAGCGTACAAAGCTTGCAGCCAATATCGCCCTAGCCGAGCAGCTCGGAGCACATATGGAAACCGTCTATGGCGACGACATCGCGTTTCAGATCTCCGAGTTCGCGCGCCTGTCGGGTATTTCGAAGATCGTCATGGGGCGCACGGGCGAGCGCAGCAGCGTCCGTCAGGCCCTCTTTGGCCGCAAATCTCTCGTAGAACAGCTCATAACATTCGCCCCGAACCTCGACATTTACATCATTCCAGACCAGTCGACTCCGCCATCCCGGCCCAAAGGACGCCGCCGTGCGCTCGCCCTGCAGCCGCCCAGCAGCCGAAACGTGCTTCGAACGCTGGTCCTCTCTCTTGTCGCCACGGCAATCGGCACGGCTTTCCGCCATCTGGGATTTGCCGATTCCAGCATCATATCCCTCTATATCCTCACGGCCCTGCTGACCGCCGTCACCACGACGGGGCGTATCTGCACGATCGTATCGAGCGTGCTCTCTGTAGTGCTTTACAACTTCTGCTTCGTCACGCCTCTGTTTTCGCTCGCCAGCTACGACCGAAGCTATCTGGTCACGTTCGGCATCATGTTCGCTACCGCTATGGTCGCCGGCGAGTTAACTGCACGCATCGCCGACAACGCCCGTACCTCCGCCGAGAACGCATTCAAAACGCGCGTACTCCTCGAAACGAACCAGCTCTTGCAGCAAGCCCATAGCGCGGAGGAGTGCGCCCGCGTCGCCATGAACCAACTCATCAAACTGCTAAAACTCGACGTGGTCTTCTACACCGCCGAACACGGCACGCTCGGCAAGGCGCTCTATGAGTCCGCTGGCACCGAAAACCGATCCGCGACGCTGCTCACCGACTACGAGCGCGCCGTTGCAACCTGGACCTATACCAACAACAAGCGCGCGGGCGCAAGCACGCGGACCCTGCCTGAGGCGCGCTGTCTCTACCTCGCGGTTCGCACCGGCGACAAGGTATTCGGTGTCATCGGCATCGCACTGGAGGGGCGCGAGATCGAAGCCTTCGAGCATTCGATCGTCCTATCTATCGTAGGTGAATGCGCCTTGGCGCTCGAAAGCGACCGGGCGGCGCAAGAGCGCGAAGAGGCTGCGGTCTTGGCGAAAAACGAACAGCTGCGCGCCAACCTTTTGCGCTCCATCGGTCACGATTTGAGAACACCTCTCACGGCTATATCCGGATCTGCGGCAATCCTTCGGAAGAACGACGAGAAGCTCAGCCTCGAACAACGCTGCGATCTTGCCGATGCCATCTACGATGATTCCCTCTGGCTTATCGATACCGTGGAGAACCTCCTCGCCATCACACGCGTCGAGGACGGCACCATTCGCCTCAATTTCACATCCGAGCTTATCGACGAGGTCATCGAGGCCGCCCTCAGCCATGTCGCCCAAGCATCGCATGGACGTACCGTCACCATCGAGCACACTGACGACATCCTGCTGGTACGCATCGACGTCCATCTCATCATGCAGGTGCTTACGAATCTCATCATGAACGCCTTCAAATACACGCCCGAGGACTCAACTGTTACCATCAGCGCACGTCGCGAGGGTGCGTTCGTCGTGGTGGACGTCGCAGACGATGGGCCGGGTGTGGCAGACTGCGACAAGCCTCATATCTTTGAGCGCTTCTTCACCTCGAGCAATACGCGGCCCGTGGATTCGCGTCGAAGCATCGGCCTTGGGCTGTCGCTCTGCCGCTCCATCGTGGAGGCGCATGGCGGCGTCATCGAAGTTCGCGACAACCACCCCCATGGGGCCGTCTTCCGTTTTACCCTGCCCGCCGAGGAGATCGAGATTCATGAATAATGCCGCTAAGCCACGCATCCTCCTGGTCGAGGATGACCTGACCGTTCAAAACCTCGTTTCGACCGCGCTTGACCTCCACGGCTATGTCGTGAGCAAGGTTTGCAACGGCCAGGCCGCCATCATGGATGCGGTGTCGCACGGCCCCAGCCTCATCATGCTCGACCTCGGCCTTCCCGACATTGACGGTATCGAGGTCATCACGAAGATCCGAAGCTGGTCGGCAGTCCCCATTATCGTCATTTCGGCGCGCACCGAAGATTCCGACAAGATTGCAGCACTTGACGCAGGGGCAGACGACTACCTCACCAAGCCCTTTTCTGTGGATGAGTTGCTCGCGCGCGTCCGTGCGAATTTGAGGCGCTCCTCGATGGCGTCGAGCGAGTCGACAGAAGCGAGCACGTTCGACAACGGTCCGCTGCATATCGACTACGCCGCGGGATACGCGACGAAAGACGGACGCGAACTCTCGCTCACCCCAACCGAGTACAAATTGCTCGTCCTTCTGGCGAAAAACGTCGACAAGGTGCTCACCCACACCTTCATCACCCGCGAGATATGGGGCACGAGCTGGGACAGCGATCTGGCGAGCCTGCGCGTGTTCATGCGCACCCTGCGCAAGAAGATCGAGGCAGACCCCTCTCACCCCAAGATGATTCAGACGCACATGGGTGTCGGGTACCGCATGCAGCGTCTCTAGCCCACCCCACAAAAAGTTGCGGTGGAATATGGAGTAGATAAGGCCTTTGACAGCCAAAACAGTCCGTATTTCACCGCAACTGATGGGCAGGATGGAGTTAGAGACCCAGGTAGCTGGTCATACCTTCGACGGCGAGCTTGGCGCCTGCCACGGCATGAACCACGGTGAGCGGGCCGTTAACCACGTCGCCGGCGGCAAAGACACCGGGCACGGTGGTCATGCCGTTCTCATCGACCGAAAGAAGGCCGCGATGGTCGGTCTCCAGACCGCCCGTTGTAAGCACGAGCTTGTCCTTGGGCACCTGAGACGCCGCAATCACAACCGTGTCGGCGGACACGTGGTCGAGCTCTTCCTCGTAGCCCATCACGTTATTGTCCTCGTCAAAGATAGCCGTCTCGAACACCGGACCGTTATCATCGATGGCGCAGATCGCCTTGCCGCACACAATCTCGGCACCGTCAAGCTCGGTCAGCTCCACCTCGTCATCGATGGCCGAGATATGGCGCGATCGAGCATACACGGTGACCTTACGAGCACCCGAGCGCAGCGCCGTGCGGGCCACATCCATGGCCACGTTACCGGCACCGATGACCGCCACGTTCTGCCCGATTGCCACGCTCGCGGGATCGACCAGGTAATCGATGCCAAACAGCACGTTGCCGCGCGACTCGCCGGGAATACCCAGTTTGCGAGCGCGCCAGGTACCAGTACCGACAAAGACCGCATCGTAGCCGTCGCGCAGCAGGTCGTCGATGTGGAGCGCACCGCCGATGGTGGTCGAGGGGCGAACGCGCACGCCGAGCGAGCACATCACGTGGCGGTACTTTTGCACGAGCGAGCGCGGCAGACGGAACTCGGGGATACCGTACTCCAGCACGCCGCCGATCTCGGGCCGCTGCTCAAAAACAGTGACGGCGCAACCCAGCTGGGCCATCTTGATAGCCACGGTAATACCAGCGGGACCGGAACCGACCACGGCAATCTGTTTACCGCACGACGGTGCGGGCTTCCACTCCTTACGATCCAAATATGCCGTGGAGATATAGTTCTCGATGCTCGAAAAATGCACCGGCGCGCCCTTGCGGCCCTGGATGCAAGCGCCCTCGCACTGGCCCGAATGATTGCACACCATGGAGCAGACCGCGCTCATGGGATTGTTCTGGAACAGCAGCTCGCCCGCCTCTTCTAGACGACGCTGCTTGAACAGGTCGATGACCTGCGGAATAGGCGTCTGAACCGGGCAGCCCTTAATCTGGCAGAACGCCCTTTTACAACCCAGGCAACGATTCGCCTCTTCGACAATGTGGATAGCCACGCAACTCCCCTTTTTAATGCAATCCAATGGGGCGACGATAAAGACCCTTCACCGCCGCCCCCATACAGGTAATCTCAATCTGCCGACACGGCAAAAGCCAATGCTATAACTCGCGATGCGAAGCCCCGCAGCGAGCAGACATGTGCTCGAGTGTCGCCAGGCAGTCAGCCGCCGTCGCCGGCACGCTGTTCTCGACCACACAGGGAATCCCAGGGCAGGCGGCGGCAGCCCAGGCCACCACGGGCTCAAAGTCATAGCGACCCGTCTCGCCCACGCCGTGGCACACCAGGCGTGAGCCCGTACCGTCGCACCAACCGGCTTCCTCCTCGTTATCAACGACCTCAAAATCCTTGGCGTGCAGCACGCGGATCTTGCTGCCGCATAAGTAGAGCATGCGCGCGGTGATTTCCTGCGCTTCGTCAACGACGCTGGGGTGCAGCAGCGACACTGGGTCATAGATCACGCCGAGCGACGGGCTCGAGACGCGCTCCAGCACCTCACGGCAGCGATCTGGCGTGTTGACCGTCTCGTTCCAACCGGGCTCGATCAGTATTTGCCCGCCCACGGCCTCGGCGCGCTCGCAGACGCGTGCGAGTCCGTCTGTAAACGCTTCGAGTGCCCCATCGGTCATGCGGTCGTCAGCAACGCGGTTCTGCGCATTGGGACGACCGGTCTCGGTGCCAACCGGGCATCCGCCGAGCATCTGGGCAAAGTTCAGGCATGCCTCGTACTCGGCAATGTTATCCATGAGCTGTTGGCGATCGGGCGTCGCCAGATTCTTATAACAGCCGAGCACGGCGACCGAAACGCCCGCCTCGTCGAGCACCGCACGCAAATGGTCGGCAAGCTCGCGGGTCAGGCCGCCTCGATCGATCCCCATCGATGCGTAGAGCACCTTGCTCGGCAGCTGAATGCACGAAAAGCCCAGCTCTCCCGCCATGCGAATGCGTTCCTCGACGGTTCCCTGCGGAAGGTCGTGCAAACGTACGCCCGGAGTAATAGCCCCCACGTTATTCACATCCCTTATGAGCGTTGATGCCCGGGGTGTATCCGCCAAACGGGTCCTCGATAGAGCACACGCCCGAGGGAGCAAGCGGGTCATGCCTGCCGGCCAGTTTGTCGTGATGCATGGTCTCGATATAGGCAAGCACCAGCGGCGCCACGCCCTTCGCATCGTTTTTGACGATAGGCTCGCTCATGTAGTAACCAAACGTGCCCTCGCGGTGCGCGGTGTTTCCCAAGCCCGCGACCAGGCAGATGTTGTCGAGCGCCAGCTGCCCATCATGCTCGGACAGGCAGGTCTCGCAGATGCCGTCGAAGGCGCGACGGCCGTACTGGTAGTAACGCTCGCCCAGCACGCCTAGACGCACGCCCTTCATGATGGCATTGGCAAAAATCGCGCTACCAGACTCCTCCAGGTAGTTGGGGGCGATATTGGGCAGGTTGATGACCTGATGCCACATGCCGGTCTTCTCGTCCTGATACGGCAGCATGGCATCGATCAGGTCGTGGAACATCTTGCGAATCTCGTCCTTCTCGGCTGACATCGAAGGCGGCATGAGCTCCCAGGTATCGATGAGTGCCATGGCAAACCAGCCCTCGGCGCGCAGCCAGAAGTTAGCCGAAAGGCCGGTGACCGGGTCGCACCAGAACTGTTTGCGGCTCGCGTCGTAAGCGTGATAGTACAGACCGTTGAGGGGGTTGCGCATCAGGTCATGCACGACCTGGAACATATGGAAGCTGTCCGAGCAGGCACGACGGTTGTGGAAGCTCAGCTCGTACTGCATGTAGAACGGCTGGGCCATATACATGCCATCGAGCCAGATCTGGTTGGGATAGACGGCCTTGTGCCAAAACACGCCTTCTTTGGTGCGCGGCTGGGTCTCGAGCTGGCGGTAGATGGTGTCCATGGCGGCACGGTACTTGGGCTTGCCCACCAGGTCATAGAGCTTGTAGAGGGTCTTGCCCGCATTGACGTTATCGAGGTTGTACTCCTGCGGGTTGTAATGCTTGATGGTACCGTCGTCCTGGACAAAGAAATCGATGTAGTCATCGGCAAAGGTCAGGTAGCGCTGCTCACCCGTGATCTCGTACAGCTCGATGAGCGCCTTGATCATGCAGCCGTCGATATAGTTCCAGGTGTTCTCCTTGCCGGCGCGAATCTTTTCGATATTCCAAGCCGGCGCCTGCGGCGTAGAGGTTTCGATCAACTGCTCGATATAACGGTCCAGGATTTGATTGCAACCCATTGCTGTCCCCTCTGACATAAACGATAGGTGAACGTTACCCCTAGTGTAACGCGAACGGGGAATATAGGGTGAACGTTAACCCTATATTCCCCGCAAACGGCAGACTTTTAGCGGCAAACGGCGGTGAGACCCGCGGCGATGCGATGCGCCAGGCGCTCATAGCCAGCCGGGCTGTAGTGCAGACCGTCCGGCATATAGAGCTCGCGGTGCCCTGGCAAAAACGGGCTGATACCGCTTTGCGCATACAGGTCAATCACCGGAACGGAGTAGCGGTCACAGACCTCGAGCATCGCTCGCACGTAGGCGACCTGCGTCAGGCCCAGGTGGTTGAGCTCGTCGCTTGCCGGGATATCCTTCTCGTGCTTACCGCTCGTCTTGCACGGCGTCATAAACACGAGCTTTGCCCGAGGCGAGCGTGCCGTGATGGTGCGGACCAGGTAATCGAGCGCACCGTAGAACTCATGCACATCGGTACTGCCCAACTCGCCAAGCGGCACGTTGCGGCTAAAGTCGTTGACGCCGCCAAAGACAATGTAGATATCGGCCGCATCGTCGATACCGTCCAGGCGCTCGACAAACGAATCGCTGCGGTCGGCCTTGACGGCGATGCGCGAGCCCTTGATGCCAAAGTTCTCGATGGTTGCGCCGCCCAGTAGCGCGCCCAAGTGCGAGGTCCACGAAATGTCGTTGCCTCCCCCACCGCAGCCGTTATCGCCCCAGGTGGTCGAATCGCCAAAGCAGCAAATGGTCGATTCATTCAAGCTCTTCGTTTCCATAATCTTCTCCTCATCCGTCCGTCGACGGTCATACAGGAACGTACCGTTTATTCGCAGCATGCCGAGGGGCTATGCACGGGCGCATTCCGCAACGTGCGAATCGAGCCATTCGATATCCTCGGCAAGATGTGCCACGCCCAGATGGTGTTCACCCGGACACACCTCGTGCCGCAGGCCATCTCTGCGACCCAGCAACTTGTAGGCATCGCGCACGATCTCGAGCTGCTCGTCAACATTTTTCAGCCCGCGCGAACCGTTCAGATGATCCTCTTCGCAGCTCTGCACTAACAACGGGCGCGGCGCAATAAGCGAGGCAATATCGCCCATGTCGAGTAAGCGCCAAAGTCCGGGTGTGTAGTTGCAGCTGCAATTGCCATTGAGATGCAGCAGCGAATCGTCGACACCGTACAGATAGCCCGAGACAAACGCCTTGCGCACACGCGGGTCGAGTGCGGCCAGATACAGTGTCATGTATCCGCCGCCCGAAAAACCAAAGCAACCCAGGTCATCCATGGCAATGTCGCCGCGCGCCTCCAAGTAATCGATCAAGCGCATGTTGTCCCAGACGTTGAGGCCCGCAACCGTAAGACCCAGTGGCTCGGCCATACGTGCTTGATTCAGACACGTACCGCGCAGGTAGCTGTTCTCGTCATCGCCCTGACCCTTCCAGTCACGACGGTATCCCCAACCGCGCGCATCAGGGCAGACGGTCACGTAACCCATGCGTGCCAAACGCAGACCGTAGTCGTAATTGAACTTACGCACGGCATCATCGACAGCCGGCACGCCCGCAACACCGGCTACGCTTGCAGCACCCGCTCCCTGATGACCATGCGGGCAGATATAACAGCGTTTGAGTCCCCGCTCATCAAGCTTAGGATGAGACGGCTCCAACAGGTAGAACGGCATCCAAACATCGCGCTCGACCTGCAACATCGCATGGGTGCGCACGATGCCGCCGGCAACCCGCACGCGGCTGAGCTTACGAATCTCAATCGGGACGCGGTCCATAAGCGAAAGGCCCAAAACATCGTACAGGCGAGTCCTGGTCGCAATCCTCCACGCCTCAAAGTCTACAGGGGTCTTGCCCGCAAATGCCGCCGAGCGCCCTTCGCGCTTCAGTCGGGCGCGCAGCGCAGGCTCGTCTTCGCAGTACGTCTCGATGTGCACGGTACGGCCATTGGCAGATAGCCTAGTCGTCTCAACCGCATCACCGGTGCCTCCCTCGGGATCCCAGCCATCCGCACCGGCAAGCACCTGCTCGCGAGCGTACCCGGCGGCAGCCATCACATCGAGTTCATTCGCCCACGGCACCCAGCCGGTAGTATCACCCGCCGGCCCATGCAGAATCGCGCCAGCATACTGCACGCAGTTGTGCGCCGCCGGCTTATTCCAATCCCACCAGCCTTCGCGCTTGATATGTCGCCCCAGCCAGCAATCGATCAGCGCAGTTTGCGCCCATTCGCGCCAAGGACGACCCAGGTAGACCGAATCCGGCGCCACGCCATCCGGAGCTGTAAACGAACAGCCGTGGAACACAAAGCCGTGCGGCTCGCCTTCGGGCGTGGAGGCTGCCGTTACATACCCGTTGACATCCATATCGCGGTTGAGCGAGCGAATCTCGCACCCCTCAAAGTAGGCACGCGCGCCGCCAAAGATAAAGTCGACATCGCCCTCGATCCGGCAACGTCGAAAATACTGGCGCCCCACCCGGCGCGGCGCATACTGTTTGGGTCCTATAAACCCGCCCGGTTTGGCCTCATGCGGCGGCAGCGGACCCAAAAACAGCGTGTCTTGGTGTCCCTTAATGCAGCAGGCATCGACAACCAGACGGTCGCCATCAGCATACAGGGCAATCGCTTGACCGACCTCGCGCCCATCGCCCGCATCGTTTTCGATCGTGAGGTTCTCGAGCCGTACGTCGTCGGCATCGACCAAAACGGTATAGGTCCTAAACGTGCCGAGCGTGCCGTCGACGCCCGAGCCGTCCTCCGAAGGCATCTTGGCACCCAGGCTGCCCACGATACGCACGCTGTCGGCCGTCTCTCCCTCAATCGTCACATGCGAGCGATGAATCTCGACCCGCTCGCAATACTCGCCCGGATCGACGCGAATCATCACCGGTTGCTCGGCATCCGGATAGAGCTGATCGGCTGCCGCCAAGGCATCGGAAATCGTTGGATACGCTCCTGCCGCAGCCCTCGAAACGCGCAGCGTATAGATACTTTCGCTCATCGTCCATCACGCTCCCATGCAACGAACTGTTCAGGCCAGCCCTGAACTTGTGGCTGAATATGCTCGGCGCAGCCCTTAAATGCCGTTAGGGCCGTGGCGAGCGATGCCCCATGCTTTCCATGCGGAAAGACATGTAGGCTAAAGCCAATCCCGTGGTCGGCAAGAGCCTGCGCAAGAAGGAGGCTATTTTGAACTGGTACCGATGCATCCTCGGCGGTATGCCACAAGAACGTACGGGGGAAGCCCTCGCCCACCATATTCTCGATTGACAACTTTTGAGCCAAAGCGTCATCGGCACCCGTTAGGTGTTCAAACGAGCCACGATGAGCATAGGCCCCCGAGCTTACGACCGGATAGCCCAAGCAAAGTGTGTCAGGCCGAATCGACTCAGGCGATGCCGCAATCGACTCAGCAAGCCAGGGTTGGTCCCAAAGCGCCCCGAGCAAGCCAACCAGATGCCCACCGGCCGAAAAACCCATGACCGTAATCCGATCAGGATCGACACAGTACTCTGCCGCATGGCCTCGGACGGTATCGACCGCCCGCGCGAGTTCTTGCAATGCCAGCGGATAGACAGCCGGAGCAACCGAGTAGTTCAGCACAAACGCCTGGTAGCCCATCGCCAACAAACGAAGCGCTACCGGCTCGCCTTCGCGCGGCGAAACGTGATCGTAGCCGCCTCCTGGCACGACCACAACTGCAGGCGGCGGTTTTAAAGCATAAGCATCTTCGGTCGGGGCAAAAACATAAGACGTAATCGTGGCAGACGAGCCATCGACCCCGACAGGAATCGTTTTATTGAGCATGTATTCCCTTTCACCATGATGCGTAGCGCAGCGCACACGGCCGTATCGCACAAGGGCTGCATTGCCGATTTATCCGACAATGCAGCCCTGGTCATCAACCCGAGTTAGGAACGGATAACCCTGTCGACGTTCTGGAGCTGCAGCTCCTCGCCGTCCTGGCCCTCAATAACCACATTTTGCAGGTCGAGTACCTTGACGTTTTGCGCGATGATGCCCTGGCGCACCATCGGCTCCACACCACAGGCCATGGCCGGCACAAAGGGCTCGGCATCGTCGGCAAAGGTAACGTGAACGTCTTGGAACGTCAGACGTGTCACCTTGCTCTCGGGCAGACCCGTGATATAGGCCGCGGCAGCATGGCAGTTGGTGGCCTCGATATCGCAAAACGTCGTGGCACCAAAGCCGGGCGTGCGGTCGTCGACAGGCAAAGCCTCGCGAGACTGCACGTAATCGGTCTTGCCGTCCTTGTCACAGAAGTAGAAGGAGTTGACCACGAAGGGCGTGAGCACCTCGTCCATGCGAATGTGCTCGAAGGTGATGCCCTCGTTAACGGCGTCCTTGCCGCGACCGCGGCGGGTCTTGACGCGCAGGCCGCGGTCGGTGCGCTCGAACAGGCACTTGCTCACGGTGAGGTCCTTGATGCCGCCGGCGGCCTCTGAACCCAGGACCACGGCGCCGTGGCCATCGTGCATGTAGCAGTGCGAGATCAGCACGTCGTGCGTAGCGGGGCGAAGCTCGGGCTCAATGCCCAGCTTGCCGCTCTTGATGGCGATGCAGTCGTCGCCCACCGAGAACTGACAGCCAAGGATGCGGACAAAGCCGCAGCTCTCGGGATCGAAACCGTCGGTGTTGTGGGAGTTCTTGGGGCCCTCGATGGACAGGCAGAGCGCATCGACGTGCTCGCACAGGATGGGGTGGATGTTCCACGCCGGGCTGTTGCGGACGGTGAAGCCGGCCAAGCTCACGTTCTCACACTCGGATAGGAAGATCATGCGCGGGCGGGCGACCTCGCGGCCCTCCTCCGGGCGAAAGATGTTCTTAAAGTCCTTGTTCCACCAGTTGTCCTCGGCAAAATCAGTCTGACCGTCGATCGCGCCGCGACCATAGATGCACACATCGTGCACGCTCAGACCCGTAAAGGTAGAGCAGTAGGTCGAGAAGCTCTCGCCCTCCCAGCGGCCCAGGGGCAGCATATCGGTGCCGGCATACCCGGCGCCCTCGTTGCCCGTGACCGTGCCCGGAATGTAGGCAAGCGAGGCGCGATCGTGGCGGGCCAGCAGCACCGCTCCCTCGGCGAGCTCGATGTTGATATTGCTCTTAAGGAAGAGCGACTTGATGCGGTAGCTGCCGGCGGGAATCAGCACGCGGCCACCCTTGGGGCAGGCCATGATAGCAGCCTGGATGTTGGTGGTGTCATCATGCTCGGCATCGCCCTTGGCGCCACAGTCGCGAACGTTGATGGTAAAGGGCTCAGCCGGCGTGGTGACACCTACGCTCAGCTCACGCTCGCCACAGACAAAACGGACCAGGTTGCGCTTGCCGGGGGTCAGGCCGTCGACATAGGTCTCGACCGTATTCGTGGTACCGGCGGGCTCGTCGTTGACAAAGATCTCCCACGTATCGGCGCAGGTAAAGTAACCGCCGTCGTCAAGCTCGATAACCGCCGCGCGCGCGTTGCGCCAGATAACGTTCGTCTCCATGGGTTTCTCCCTCAAAAAGATGCTCTAAAGGCAAATTGTACGCTGTTGAAAAAGGGCCGTGCCTGCCGGCGGAATTCCGGTGGCACGGCCCTGTGATTTGGACGATATGTCGGCCTTACTCGGCGGGAGTTACGCTACCGTCCTGGAAGCCAACGTTGTTGTGGGCAAAGCAGTCCTCGTACTTAAAGCCGGAGAGCTCCTCGCAAAGTGCCTTGACCTCGGGCTTGACGTCGGCCATCTTGCCACCCTCCTTGACTCGGTGAATCTCGTCGCAAAGGACGTCGCACTGCTCCTTGTCGATCTTGATGCCGCGGGCAAGGACAGCCGCGAGCAGGAAGAAGCCGGCGCAGCCGATGAGCATGTAGCCGCAGATGTACAGAGGCACGGTGGCGGGCTGGGTCACGGCGTCGCTATTGCCGGCGGTCTGAATGAAGCCGGAGGCAGCAAGGACGATAGCCCACACGTTGACGGCGATAGCCTGGGCGATCTGCTGGCAGAGCTGCTGCGCGGAGCTGTAGATGCCCTCGCGACGACGCAGGGTGATGAGCTCATCGACATCGGGGATGTAGTTGAGCAGAACATCGGGCAGGTACTGGAAGCCGACGTAGAAGAACTTCCAGATGGCGAAGATGATGGGGTAGGCGATCATGGCGATGGCGACCGTGGAGGTGCCGTTGATCTGACCAAAGGCGAAGTAGTTGTAGGCGATGATGCACGCAGCGCAACCGACATTTGCGAGGTACCAAGACTTGTGGAAGCCCTTCTTGGCCATGAGGGCGACCCAGATGGCGGTGCAGACAATAGCGACGACCTTGCCAGGCATCTCCATCACGGACTCGTAGGACTTAGGAATCTGCAGGCAGTAGACGATGAAGAAGGACAGACAGGCAGACCAGCAGGCAGCAGCAAGCTTCGTGGAGACCTGTGCATACAGGACCTTGCGGAAGGACTTGTTGCGGAAGGTGGAGATAACGTCGATGAAGAACTTCTTGATACCCTCGCCGACGCTCTCGATCTTCTCCTGAGCGACCTCCTCGGGGGTGTGCTCCCACGTGGACAGGTACACGCAGAGCAGCGAGATTGCCATGACCGAAGCGTTGACCGTAGCGATGATGAAGTAGCTGAACGGGTTGGTCTCGCCGAAGGTGCCAAAGCCGAAGCCCACAAGTGCAGCCATCAGGAAGCCGGCGGCGTTACCAAAGAGATGCTTGTAGCCGGTGAGGTACGTACGCTCCTTAAAGTCGTCGGTCATCTCGATGGTAAGCGGCGACAGGTTGGCGGTGCAGAACGTGTACGCGACGTTGTAGATCAGGTACAGCACAAAGTAGTACGGGAAGCCAAACGGCGTAGCCACGAAGATGAGCGGCTCGGCGATCATCATCGGGATGGCCAGCAAGATCCAGAAACGACGACGACCGAAGATGCGGCCGATCTTGGTGGCATAGAAGTTATCGGCCACAAAGCCCATCAGCGGGCAAAGAATGGCGTTGACATAGATGGCAAACGAGCTGATCAGCGCAGCCTCACCTGCAGACAGGCCGCACTCCGTGGACAGGAACAGCACCATGTAACTATGCGTAAAGGTCAGGGCACCGGAATTGAGCATACCGCCCATACCAAAGCCCAAGCGCGTCCAGAATGTGATCTTGCGCTTTTTTCCGATCTTATTAGTCATCGAGCTCCCTCTCTTTTCTCGATTGTCTTGCAGCAAGACATTGGAGTCCATACCGACATCTGTCTGCTTGGCGTTCAGGGTGAACGTTTAGCTAGATTATGCGCGATTCCTTACGAGAGGTGAACGTTCACTTGCATATTATCCCCGAACGGTCGATTTTTACCGCCGAACGGACACAATTGAGGCTCTAAGACCTATTGTCTGCTGGTAAAGGTGCCATGCTGGACACCCATGAGATAGGTGAACGTTTATCGTATTTTCCAATTTTTTCACTTAACCACAAAACGAAAACCCCGCCGGGAACACTCCCGACGGGGCCGACGACATAGCGCTACGCTTGGGTGCATTTGCCACTACAGGCAGACGCCGTCCTTCCAGATGCTGATCTCGTGACAGCCACGGCGCTCGGCACTCGTGAGTTTACCGCTCGCCGTCTCCAGCACCAGCTGGTATAGATCGTGAGCAGCCTCGTCGAGCGTGCGCTCACCCGTGGCAATCACGCCGGCGTTAAAGTCCATCCAGTTGGCCTTGTGGTCGCACAGACGCTGATTGGTGAACACCTTGAGCGTAGGCGCCGGCGCGCCAAACGGTGTGCCGCGGCCGGTCGAGAACAGAATCACGTGGCAGCCGGCAGCCGTCAACGCCGTGGTGGATACCATGTCGTTGCCCGGACCGCACAGCATGTTCAGGCCATGCTTAGTTGCCCGGCCGGCATACGGCAGCACGTCGACGATGGGGGCAGATCCACCCTTTTGCACGCAGCCGCAGCTCTTGTCCTCGAGCGTGGTAATACCGCCGTCTTTGTTGCCGGGACTCGGGTTCTCATAGACGACCTCGCCGTGGCTAATAAAGTAGTCCTTAAAGCCATTGAGCATGTCGGAGGCGGCGTTAAAGACCTGCTCGTTCTCGCAACGGTCGAGCAGGATGCTCTCCGCGCCAAACATCTCGGGCACCTCGGTGAGCACCGACGTGCCGCCGCGGGCGACGACCATATCGCTCACGCGACCGATCGTGGGGTTGGCGGTAATGCCCGAAAGACCGTCGGAGCCGCCGCACTTAAGTCCAATAACCAGCTCGGAGGCCAAAATGGGCTCACGCTTGGCTTGCTTGACGAGGTCGGCCAGCTCGGCCAGAATCTTGTGGCCCTCGATTTGCTCGTCGGCTACATCCTGGCAGGTGAGAAAACGAACGCGCTCGTGATCGAAGTCGCCGAGCTCGTCGAGCACCTGCTGGTGCGTGCAGTTCTCGCAACCGAGCGACAGGAATAGCACGCCGGCCGCATTAGGATGACGCGAGAGCGCCACCAGCAGACGACGCGTCTGGGCATGGTCGGCGCCGGTCTGCGAGCAACCGAACGGATGCGGGAAGTAGTAGACGCCCTCCAGCGAGCCATCGACCAGATCCTGGGCCTGCTCGCACATGGCACGGGCGACTTCGTTGACACAGCCGACCGTGGGGATGATCCACAGCTCATTACGCGTCGCGGCACGACCGTCGGCGCGGCGGAACCCCATAAAGGTCTCGGACTCAACGGGATCCACGACCGGATGTGTGGGGTTGTAGGTGTACTCGACCTCGCCCGAAAGGTTGGTCTTGACATTATGTGTATGAAGCCACTGACCGGGCTGGACATCGCCCGTCACATGGCCGATAGGAAGGCCGTACTTGATGACGTCCTCCCCCGCGGCAATCGAGCGCACGGCCATCTTATGACCCTGCGGAATATCCTCCGCGGCCACGACCTCGCCCACCCCGGGAACCGCGACGGCGGTGCCCTTGGCAAGCGGCGACAGCGCGACGATCACGTTGTCGGCCGGATTGATCTGGATAGTGTTCATTGCAAATGGTCCTAACCCTACAGGTTGAGCAGAAGTCGAGGCGCGGGCATGCCGTCCCGCGCCCGCGTCTGCGCCGGATATTTACGCCTGAGCGTTGGCGAAGGCCTGCTTGGCGCCCTCGGCACGCACGACGGCGAGCGCGCTGACAACAAACTCCTCAAGACCTGCGATCTGCGTAAGGTCCTCGCCCCACATCTGCTCGTTGGTGAGCACGTCGTGCACCAGCTGGGCATCGTCGGCGCCGGCATGGGCGGCGTAGAAGTCGAGCACGAAGGCGTCGTCCTGAGCGGTGTACTCGGTGCCGTCGGAGCGACGCAGGTGCAGGCCGTCGCCCTCGCGGGACACGAGCTCCTGCGTGTAGAAGGAGATGAGCGTAGCGAGGCTCGTCGCCAGGCACTTGGGCAGGTTGCCGGTCTCGGCAACGTAGTCCTTGAGCGTGGGCAGGTCGCGAGCGCGCCACTTAGCCGTGGAGTTGAGGCAGATGGAGAGCAGCGCATGATCAATAAACGGGTTGTCGAAGCGGTTTTCGACGGCGGCGGCAAAGGCCTTGCAGTCCTCGACATCCAAGTCGGTGGCGAGCGTCGGGATAACCTCGTCGTAGAGCATGGTGTTCATGAAGCCGCGAATGGTCTCGTCATGCATGCAGTCGCGCACGATATCAAAGCCGGCAACCCAGGAACCCGGAACGAAGGCGGTGTGGGCACCGTTGAGGATGCGGACCTTGCGCTTTTTGTACGGGGTGACGTCGGGAGTCACAAAGACACCCGGAAGACCAGCCTTCACAAAGGGAAGCTTCTCGGCAAGCGACTCGTCGCCCTGGATGCCCCACATCTGGAAGGGCTCGCGCACGGCCAGGAAGGGATCCTCGTAGCCCAGACGCTCAGCCACCGCGGCGGCCTCGGATGCGTCGCGGATACGGCCTGGTACGATGGTGTCGACGAGCGTGGTGCAGACGGTGCAGTCGTTAGCCATCCACTGCGCAAACTCGTCCTCCCAGCCCCAGTCGCTCACATACTGGTTCATGATGCGCAGCAGCTCCTCGCCGTTGTGATCGATGAGCTCGCAGGCGAGGACGATGACGCCCGGCTTACCGGCAGCCCAGCGGGTGTGGAGCACCTGGGCAAGCTTGGCGGGGAAGCTCGCAGGTGGCATGTCGTCGGCCTTGCAGGACGGGTCATAGGCGATACCGGCCTCGGTGGTGTTGGAGACGATGATCTCTAGGTCGTCGGAGACAGCGACCTCCATCATGGCGCGGTAGTCATCCTCACGATACGGGTTAAGGCAGCGGCTGCAGGCGCTGATCACGCGGGACTCGTCAACCGTGTTGCCGTTCTCCTTGCCGCGCACCAGCACGGTGTACAGGTCGTCCTGGGCATTGATACCGTCGGCAAAGCCAAAAGCACCGCTGATGGGCTGCACCATGACGACCTTGCCGTTCCAGCCGGTAGCCTCGTTGCCCATGTCAAAGAAGCGGTCGACGAAGGCGCGCAGGAAATTGCCCTCGCCAAACTGCAGAACCTTCTCGGGAGCATCCTTGGGCAGCAAATAGCCCTTGTAGCCGATCTTCTCGAGCGCATCGTAGCTGATGTTCTCCATCTATGTGTCTCCTTAGATGTCTGTTAGCGTGCAAGCAAAACGGGGCTCCGTGTGTGGCAGCGGCGCCCAGGGTTCGATGTGATTCGATGCGGGCTTAGGCCTCGACGGTGTCCAGGTCAAAGCCAAAGTAGCGGACCGCATTGTTGTAGCTGATGTCGCGCACGATATCGCCCAGCAGCTCCATGTCGGCCGGATACTTGCCCTGCTCGACCCACTCGCCGATCACGCTGCACAGCACGCGACGGAAGTACTCGTGGCGCGGATAGGACAGGAAGGAGCGGGAGTCGGTAAGCATGCCCACAAAGTTGCCCAGCACGCCCTCGTTAGCCAGAGCCGTGAGTTGCTCGCGCATGCCGACCTCGTTGTCGTTGAACCACCAGGCGGAGCCGTTCTGGATCTTACCGGCGGTCGGAGCCTCCTGGAAGCAGCCCATGACGGTATCGATCATGGTGTTATCGATGGGGTTCAGGCTGTACAGGATGGTCTTGGGCAGGCCGCAGGTCTCCTGGATGGAGTTGAGGAAATCGGCGAGCTGGTCGGACGGCGTGTAGTTGGAGATGCAGTCGTAGCCGGTGTCGGGACCGAGCTTGGCGAACATGGCGCGGTTGTTGTCGCGCTTGCAGCCAAAGTGCAGCTGCATGGCCCAGCCCAGACGGACATACTCGCCAGCAACGAACTGCATAAAGGCAGTCTTGTACTTGAGGATCTCTTCCTCGGTAAGCGGCTCAGCAGCCAGACCCTTGGCAAAGATGGCCTCGATCTCGTCGGCGGTAGCCGGGACGTACATAACGTAGTCGAGTGCATGGTCGGATGCGCGACAGCCCAGCTCGTGAGCAACGTCGTAGCGCTTGGAGATGGCCGCCTTCATGCCCTCGAAGTCGCTTACCTCAACGCCGGCAACCTCGGAGAGGTGCCTGCAGTAGTCGGCAAACTCCTGGCCACGCTCGATGCGCAGGGCGGCGTCGGGGCGCATGGCGGGAACGACCTGAACGTCAAAGCTGTCGTCGGCTGCAATCTTCTTGTGCCACTCAAAGCTGTCGGCGGGGTCGTCAGTAGTGCAGATCATGCGAACGTTGGACTGCTTGATCAGGTTGCGGCAGGTGAAGCTGGTCTCGGCGAGCTTGGCGTTGGCAAGGTCCCAAACCTCCTGGGCAGTCTTGCCGTTGAGGACGCCCTCGTAGCCAAAGTAGCGCTTAAGCTCCAGGTGGCTCCACTCAAAGACGGGGTTGCCGACGCAGCGACCCAGGGTCTCGGCCCACTTTTGGAACTTCTCGCGAGCAGGGGCGTCGCCAGTGATAAAACGCTCGTCGACGCCGTTGGCACGCATCAGGCGCCACTTGTAATGGTCGCCGCCCAGCCAAACCTCAGTGATGTTCTCGAAACGCTTGTCCTCCCAAATCTCCTTGGGAGAAATGTGGCAGTGATAGTCGACGATGGGCATGCCCTCGGCAAAGTTGTGGAACAGCTCCTCGCCGGTCTTGGTGCTCAGCAGGAAATCCTGATCGTCCATAAAGTTTTTCATCAAACAGCCCCTTTGCTGGCAAGGCGGGCGCACGGCGCGCTCGTTATCCTTTAGGTGAACGTTCACTATACTAATCCATTGCACCTCAAAAGGTGAACGTTCACCTAACCACCACGGGGTGAACGGTAGATTTTGCCCGTTCAACGGTTGCTGGAGATGTGACTTGCATGTATTGCGGACTGTTTGGCGTCCCCGAACACCGAACTTGAGCGCTTTTGCTCAGGTGGGTCATGTCCCGACGTACATTTTTGGGAGTATTCAGCATTGGAGCGCGCCGTGCGCCATCCTCAGCGTCCTATTTGGAACGCAGATAGCGCCCGATCGGCATAAAAAGTGCCCCCGATGGCAAATTACGCCATCGGGGGCACTTAAAACAGTCGTTCTGCACCTCATTCAGGGCATGCCAATGCTGAATACTCCCAAAAATGCACGTCGCAAGAGGGGGTACCTGCTCAATCGGCTAAATACCCGCAAGTTCGCAGTAGCGATCGACATTGCTGGCAAATACCATCTCGACGGCGCCCTTCTGGACGGGCACCGTCGGGGTCCTTCCCCACAGCAGATAATCGCCCAGCGTCTTAGCGCCGCGATACGCCAGGCTCGTCGGGTCCTTATAGACAATATTGGTAAAGATACCGCGGCGCAAGGCCAGAGCACTTTCGGGAAACAGGTCGTTGCCGATCACCATAACCTGACCGGCCTTGCCGGTCGAGACGAGCGCGTCGGCAACCACTTCGGAACCAACGGCAAAAACGCTACAGATAAGTTCGGGGGCATCCGGCGCACTCAAGCGCTTTTCGAGCTCATGTTCGAGTTGTTTGACTTGCGCATGGGCACCTGCAAGATCCTCAACCTGCCATGGAATATCACGTTCGCGCAGGTAATTGTGGAAGGCGCGGGCGGTTAGATAGTGCGAATCGGTATATGGGTCGCCTGTCAAAAGGAGCACGCGGGCGTCGGCCCCAGAAGCATGGACCAGGTTTGCCGCCTGCTCGGCCATAAGGCTGCCTGCCGTCGAATAATCGGCCAAGCTCGCACCCAAACGATTCAAATGCGGACGGTCGCCGTCGACAAGCTCAATCGTCACGCCCGCCTCGGCGATCTGCCCCAAAAGCTCAGTCGCACGATCGTCGCCCGGCGCATAGGCGAGCAAGCCATCAATCTTCTCGCCCACCTGCAAACGCTCGTCGATTTGCTCGAGCGCATCGGCGTAGCCACCCACGCCAAATTCAACACGCTCAACCGTAATGCCCTGGTCGATGACCTCCTGTTCAAAGCGATTGCAGCCTTCCCACAGGTAACGGAAAAAGTACGCTCCCTCGCGCGATGCGCGGGGCAGGCAAAACACCAGATTGATGTCCTTGCGGCGCAGGCTTGAGGCACTTGTGTTGCGGTGATAGCCCATGGCCTCGGCCTTGGCGTTCACCTTGGCGCGCACGGATTCGCTCACGCCGGCCTTTCCCGTCAGGGCCTTGTGCACGGTATTGATGGAAACGCCAAGCTCGGCGGCTATGTCCTTCATGGTTACACGAGCGCTCATGGGATTACTCCGTTATAGATAAGTTGCCAATTAATAGTCCAGTTAACGATACCCCAAAAATACTCTTCGACTCGCCGTGCTCTCCCTCAAATGCACAAAGCGCCCCGCGAACGGATGCCCGCGGGGCGCTTGGATGTCCGGACCTTATTTGATACCGCGGCCCAAGTCTTCGGCGATTTTGTCCACGCCCTTAAGCGCAGCGCAGGTCTTTTTGTTGGAGCAATGCCCCGTGCAAACGCCACCCTGAGCGCAGTCGGCGCAGGTGCCCTTGCGGTAGATGCGCACGCATACGGCGACAAACGCAATACCGATAACAGCCAGTACAACAATATCGATAGGTGCCATGCAAGCCTCCTCTAGTTAACCACCACTTACTTTACCCCATCCCCCACCTGCCAAAAAGGGACAAGTTTAGTTTGGTCGGTTTTATCTGCGGAAACGCCACATCTCCCCCACCAAAAAGCCCGAGTGTCGCTGGGACACCCGGGCTCGTGGAAAGGGGTTAATCCTTATTCGGACTTAAGCGGAAACTGCGGCGGAAGCAGTGTTGGTCTCGTCCTCGTCGGTCCATGCATGCTTGGGCATGGGACGGAAGATCTGGAAGAGCATCGCAACCAGCAGTACAACGGCGACAATCGTCCAGAAACCAAACTGTCCCAGCACGAACAGGTTGTAGAACTGATTGATGAACAGGCCGATCACCCAAGCGAAGAGGCACTCGTAGCCGATAGCAATCGCGGTCCACTTGCCGGAGTCCATTTGGTTGCGGATGGTACCCATGGCGGCAAAGCACGGAGCGCACAGCAGGTTGAAGGCACCGAATGCCACGCAAGCGCCCATGGTCGGGAACATACCGGCAAATGCGGTCCACAGGCTCGGATCGGTCTCGCCGGCATCGGCAACGGACAGCAGCGAGCCAGCAGTGGCGACGACGTTCTCCTTGGCGACGAGGCCCGAGACGGTCAGCGCGGTTGCCTGCCAGGTGCTAAAGCCGAGCGGGGCGAAGATCCAAGCGACCAGGTTGCCGAGCATGGCAAGCACGGAGTAGTCCATGAACTCCTCAGGGATGCCGTCCATCGCAGGCAGGAAGCCAAAGGAGCCGTTGTAGCTACCAAAGTTGGACAGGAACCAAACCACGACAGTGGAGGCAAAGATGACAGTGCCAGCCTTCTTGATAAAGGCCCAGCAGCGCTCCCACACGTGCAGCGCCCAAGAGCGGATCGCCGGGAAGTGATAAGCCGGGAGCTCCATGACAAACGGGGTCGGACGGCCGGCGAAGAGCTTGGTCTTCTTGAGCATGAGGCCCGAGGCGATGACGGCAAAGACGCCCAGGAAGTAGAAGAGCGGGCTGATCCACGCGGCGGTGGTGGAAGAATCGCCGATGATGGAACCCATGAGCAGGGCGATGATCGGCAGCTTGGCGCCACAGGGAATAAACGTGGTGGTCATGACCGTCATGCGGCGGTCCTTCTCGTTCTCGATGGTCTTGGTGGCCATGACGCCGGGGACGCCGCAGCCCGAGGACACGAGCATGGGGATGAAGGATTTACCGGACAGGCCAAAGCGGCGGAACACGCGGTCCATGATGAAGGCGACGCGGGCCATGTAGCCGCAGTCCTCCAGGAAGGACAGCATGACGAACAGCAGGAACATCTGCGGGACGAAGCCGAAGATGGCGCCCAGGCCGCCGACGATACCGTCGCAGACCAGCGAATCGACCAGGCCACCGTCCTCGGTGCCACCCGCCACAAGTGCGTCGTGGACCATGGTGGTGATACCCGGGACATAGGGGCCGTACTGTGCCGGGTCGACCGAGTCGGCATTGTCGCCCGCAGCCTCGACGGCCGCGTCGTAGGCGTCGCGGCCCTGACCGAGCACATACCAGCCGTCGGTGCCGAAGAGCTGGTCGTTGGTGAAGTCGGTCACCGTGCCGCCCAAGGTAGAAACGGCGATGTAGTACACACAGAACATGATGACCACAAAGATCGGCAGGCCCAGAATACGGTTGGTAACCACGCGGTCGATCTTCTCGGAAGTGCTCATCTTGGCCGGAGCCTTGGTGAGGCACTCGTCAATGATGTGGGCAATCACGCCGTAACGCTCGCCGGTGATGATGGACTCGGCGTCGTCGTCGCAGTCCTGCTCGCACTGGGCGACCAGCTCCTCCACGCGAGCGGCCTTCTCCTTGGTGAGGTTGATGAGCTTGCAGGCGTCCGCGTCGCGCTCAAACAGCTTGACAGCGTAGTAGCGGCGCTTGTTGGCGGGAACGCTCGCCGGCAGGTTGTTCTCGATGTGGTCCAGAACGTCCTCGATGGAGGAATCGAACTTGTGCTCCGGCACCTGGCCCTTAGAAGCAGCGGACTTCTTGACCTGCTCGAAGAGCTCCTTGATGCCCTTGTTCTTAAGAGCCGAGATCATCATGACCGGACAACCGAGCTTCTTGGAGAGCTTGTCCGTGTCGATCTTATCGCCGTTCTTCTCGACCAGGTCGGCCATGTTGAGGGCAACGACCACGGGCAGGCCGGTCTCGATAACCTGAAGCGCCAGGTACAGGTTACGCTCGAGGTTGGTGGCGTCGACCACCTGGACGACAACATCGGGCTCGCCGCTCATGAGGTAATCGCGCGAGCATTGCTCCTCGGGGCTGTAGGGGGAAAGCGAGTAGATGCCAGGGAGGTCCGTGATGGTAACGTTCTTGTCGCTTAGGAGCTTGGCCTCCTTTTTCTCAACCGTGACGCCGGGCCAGTTGCCAACGTAGCCGTTGGCGCCGGTGATCAGGTTGAAAAGCGTGGTCTTGCCGCAGTTGGGGTTACCCGCCAGCGCGACATGGATCTGAGAATCCGCCATTCAATCCTTCTTCCTTGTGTGCCCGCGCTGCTTTCTCCGCGCAGGCTGGATAATGTGCTTCAAAGTTGCAGCATTAAGTTAGAAAAACCTAACTTTATCTGCAGAAATATACGTCGCGAGCCCTTACTGGACCTCGACGACGGCCGCCTCCTCCTTGCGGATGGAAAGCTCGTAGCCGCGCACGTTGATCTCGACCGGATCACCGAGCGGTGCAACCTTCACGACCTTGAACGAAGTGCCCTTGATGAGCCCCAGGTCCATAAGGTGGCGGCGAAGCGCACCCTCACCGTGAAGCTTGACGATGGTGGAGCTCTCGCCCACCTTAACGTCACCCAACGTCTTCATCCTCTTATCCCCCTTTCGGTTTTTATGAAATGCTGCAGACTAACCGACGGTCATGATGTGCATGGCAACCTTGGAATCGATACCAAAGCGTGCGCCCAGCACCGTGACGATGATATTGGCGCCACTCGAGCTCACCACGTGGATTTCGTTGCCCTCGACAAAGCCGAGGTCCTTGAGGTGGTGCTTCATATCCTCATTGCCCTTTACACGAGACACGCGCACGGTTTCGCCCGCTTTTACCATCGAAAGCGGCATGGCCGGCATCTGCGGTCCGCAAGACATGAGTGAGCTCCTAACGTCGGTTCGTCCTCAACATCGACGCGGTAAAAGTTAACCACGCCTATGTTCGCTTTAGTAAACTAACACGTGTTTAACTTTTTGGAAAGGCTCCCCATTCAGATTTCGAAAAAGTTTCCTATACGAAACAAAAAGGCGCGGCAAAGAGCTGTCCTTTGCCGCGCCCCGTCATGCTTAGAGCGAGAGGTTTCTGATCGATGTGACGCAGGAGGCCTCATCTACGCCCGAAACGCGGAAGATGATGTCCTCGCCGCACTCGCCGTAGAGAGCCATGAGTCCCATGACATCGCGGCCATCCGTGTGGCGATCGCCGATACTGACTGACACGTCGCTACGATGCTTGGCAATGATGTCATAGAGCAGTGCAACCGGGCGGGCATGTAATCCCAACGGATCTTTAATCGTCTTTGTAAACTCGACCATGTCCCCTCCCACGACATCGCACATTCGGCCGGCAAACCCAGCCACGTGGTAGATATTGTAACGTTAGATGCTTGTCGAGGACACTTTCGGATACCCCATGGGCAAAAAGTGGCAAATGCAAACAAGGCGATGTACGCTCCAACTGGATTGAGCAGATCGCCAACGCCTGCGGCCAGCTCTGTCTGCTGGCCGCTGTACTGCTGGCCTAAGCGTCCGTGAGCTCGCTGGAGGACTCGTCAGCGGGCGCTTCCGCGGGTTCGCCGATGCGCTTGGCGGGGCGCGCGATCAGCAGCGTTGCTGCAAGCCCCGCCACGCTCAGAGCCACTCCCTGCCACAACCAGGGCGTGGCCATGCCAATGACCGTCTTGCCGTGATCGACATACAGGAAATTGTTGACGCCGCGGGCCGAGGTATCTCCAAGCTGCATGTTGTCCGCAGCTGCGATCGTCGTGTCCACATCGTCCTCGTCCGACATAACCGTGAGGCTGTTGCCCTCTTGCGTCACCGAAAGCTCGACGGTCTTGCGGCTCGGCAGCTCGCTGGGCAGCACCCCGAGCGTGCGCGACAAGAGCTTTGCCACGCCTTGGTCGCCAGTCAGCCCCTCATAGAAGGTCAGGTTGAGCGCCACCACCTTGATATGGCTGTTGGCAAGCGTTCCGCATACGGGAAGCGTGCGCGAACCCTCGTGGATAACGCCCAGAACATCGACCAATCCGTTGACGTAAACCGTGTTCCAGTCCACATAGTCGCTCGGGAAAAGCTCAGTCTCGAGCGGGCCGTCCTGGGTGTAGATCGTTGGGAAGCCGCCCTTAAAGGCGATGGACTCGGAGTCCAAGCCCAGGAAGGCCTTCTCACCCGTGTGCTCCTCGTTGGGAATGCCGTCGGCGGCGATTATCACGTCGACACCGGCATCGGCCAAGCGCTCAACCAGATCCTCGGCAGCCGCGCGGTCGCTATAGCTAAACCCATCCAGATAGATGATCTCATAGTCCTTGAGCTCGTCATAGGTAAAGCTGTCGAGCGGGGTATCGGGCGCCTCCTCAAACGCCGGGAACTGCCGTGCGATAAAGCTGGCGGCAGAGCCGATGGCGAGCGCACGGTAGTCGCTCTTGACGCCGAAGGTCTTAGGGGTATCCATGTGATACAGACGATAGCCGCCCTTGTTGGCAACGAGGCTATAGCCCACCTTCTTTGCGACCCTATCGAGCTCATCGACCGTCCACTGCACCTTTGCGGAGATGACCTCGGTGTTGAGCAGAACGGTATCGTCGCCCAGCTCAAGCGAGCGGTCGAAGACATACCCAAACGACCCGTCCTCGAGGGCCTGGTTGACCTGCGTATAGTTGTAGGTCGTCGTGGCGAGCTGATCGGTCGAGCCCTGGCTGGTGGCGCAGGCCTTTGAGAGGCCCGCAACAAGATAGGCCGTCTCGGTGTCGAAGAAGTCCTCGCCGACCAGGCCAAGACGCTGCGTGCAGACGGCCTTCGCCTTTTCGATGAGTGCGCGGCTTGAATGGGCCTCAAGGCGTGCGACGGGGTCGGCTCCCGAGAGGTTGCCCCAGACAAGACCCATCGAAGGCACGATGTCCACAAGGAGCAAGGCACAGGCCAGAACGACAAGACCCGTCTTGAGAGACTTCCACAACACAAACGAGAACAGCGCAAGGAGCGCCGCGATGGAGAGGACGCGCGCGACGCCCGCATCCGCCCCGCCGGTAACGAACGCGACTGCGGGAGCTGCAGCCTGGGACGCCAAAAGCACGACGGCCAAGGCGGCCCAAAAGCCCGGCATAACCTGGCGACGGGCGCACACGATGCCAAAGACCGCCAGCACAATCACGTTTATGCTCGCATAGACGCCAGCGCTGCGCGTGAGCGGGTTAAGCATATCGAGCAGGCCTTGCGCCGCGTTCGACGCCATCTGCGGAACATCCAGCGAAGAAGTGTCGCCCAAAAGCGAGGGCACCAGCCAGAATCCCGCGCAGGCAACTCCGCAGATCAGCGCACAGAGCGCGCACAGCAGACGGGACCAACGCCGACACGCGATACCGAACACGGCCAGGTAGATGACCAGACAGGCGATCACCAAGAGGGTAAACGTGACATCGCAGAGCGTAAGAGCGCAGACAAGCATCGACACGAGGCCCAGGCGAAGCCCGCGCTCATCATCGAGATAGGCATAGATGTGATAGAGCAACAGCGGCAGCAGGCAGAGGGCAACCGCGCGTGGGATATCGCCATCACTAAAGAGGGCGGCCAGGTTGGCCGGCATCGAAAACCACAACGGCCCTACGCAGAGGCCCAACCAGCCGCGACGCAAACGCTGACACACACAGAGCCATGCAACGCAGCCAAAGGCGAAGGCCGCTGCACAGAACGACGCAAAGGCATGAACGCCATCCCCCGCTGCCGCGGCAAAGGCAGCGTAGAGATATGCCGGCAGCGGACCCGCATAGCGCAGCGGCTGAGCCCCGTTGTATTGGGCGAGGTCGAGTTGGGGCCACCAGACTCCCTGGGAGATCTGGCGCAGCAGCTCCTCACTTCGATAGATATAGCCCAGCGCTTGGCCCTCCAAGGGAGAGATGCCGTTGCCCGCAACCAGCATCCACACCAGTGCGGTCAGAGCGGCGACGAAAGCGCCAGCAACCACGACAAAGACTTTCGGCCGCCGCTCAGGCAACTGCACGACGCCGCGCCACGCGTCGGGCATCCTCATGAGAGACCCTCGAGCAGTTGATCGAACACCTCAGATACCTCGACATCCGTCGGGGCGGCAACCGGCTCGCTCTGTTGAAGCGCGACAGCCTCATCCGCGTAATCGAGCATGTAGCTTCGGGTGGGCGTCTCGCTCCCATCGAACTCGAGCAGTGCAGCATCGAGCTCTGAGACCACGTCTTTGAGCCTGGCGCCAAAGACCTCAACGAGGCTCTCGAGCAAGGGCACGATGGTATCGAAGGGCGCGATGTCGTTGACAGTACGGTTTTGATAGGGCTCAAAGACCGCATTAATCGCGTGCTCGTAAACGTCGAAGGGCACAAGCTCGTCCTTGAGCAGCTGAATCTTTACACTGAACTCCCACGTATGTGGATGGAGCTCGCCACGCTTGCCATCGAAGATGACCCAGTGGCTTGCATTGAGATATGACTTGAATCGGTAGATGCGCTTCATAATCTGGTGACCCCTCTCTGATCTAGTGCTGGTTGTCGTTGCCATCGAGACCGAGCTTTTCGGCGAGCTCGGCCCATGCGAGCTTTTCCTCCGCTCGCTGTGTGTGCACGGCATACGGCTCGGGGCTCCCCTCGACAAGCGAGAGCGCATAGGAGGCAGCCTCTGCCTCTGCCCCAATGAAAACCAGCACCAGCGTGGCATCGTCGGCAAAACGGACGACCGATCTATCGAGCACGGCGGCAGCGTCCTTGAGGAAGGCATTGAGTCCTTCGCGCGCATCGAAGCGCAGCGAGACGAACGTCGCCGGCAGCTTATCGGCCGCGGAGAGCTTATCAAGCAGCGTCTGGGCCGTGCGTATATCGAAGAGTGAGCGCTGCGTATCGAAGGGCTTGCGGCCCATGACCTCGTCGTTCAGGCGCTCGATCGTCAGGCGCAGTTCGCGGTTATCCGCCTCGGACGTGCGCAGGCGGCGGGCAATCGAATCATTGCGCAGGGACATGCCCACGCAGGTCGCCACAAACAGAATGAGCACCACCGCGATGGTCACCGCCAGATTAACGCGGGCGGCAAGGTAGGCGTTCTGATCGATAACGACGTGCTTGCCCGTCAGCAGGCAGAGACGGTACGTGCTGCCGCCGTAGGAAAACGCCGTGCCCGAGGCGATGTAGTCGTTACCTTCGATCTGGATGACCGCATGGTCGACACGGTCTTTCGAAAGCCCCGAGATGAACGACGAGGCCGAGTCGGTGTCGTAGTAGGTCTTGGTCGAGAAGCCGCGGTAGTGCGTGCTGTCCGTGACGTCCTTGACAAAGATCAGGCGATTCTTTTTGGAGAGCGTCCAGTACTGCGAGCTCGAACCCGCGACGGAGCCCAGCACCTTGTCGACGATGTCGTGGTCGGAGCGGTCCTTCTCCAGGTTGATCTGGTCGACAGCGAGCTCGATGTACTGATCTTGCTGCTTGGCGAAGATTTCGAGCAGGTTGTCCTCATAGCGCGAGAGCTGCCACCAAGAAAAAGCTGCGACGGCCAGCGCGACAGTGACCGCGATGAGGGCGACGATTCCCGTGGAAAGATGGATGCGTTTATGTGAGCAAGATGACAACGTCATGCTCCCTTCGAATCGTCGTTAACGCAGGCACGCAGGCGCCTGATCGCCCCGATCGGACGGGCAAAATCCTTGAGAAGCACCTGCGAAAAGGCCTGCTTCTCCTCGCTGAGCGTGGCCGTCTTCCAGGCGCTGTCGGTGCCGATGCTGTTGACGATGCCAGCAAGCCGGATAAAGAAGACGGCAAAGTTGAAGAACGGAAGAAACGGAATCGCCCACCACTGGCGCGCATAATAGTGCCGCAGCTCGGGAAAGGGCTTGAGAAACGCCACGACAGCGGCGTAGTACAGATAGCCGCACAGCACATAGAGCACATATATCGCGATCGTCGACCCGATCACCGCGGAGCCCGAATACCCCACTGCCAGCAGGCAGATGAGCGCAATGTACCAGATCATGCGCGGAAAGGCGAAGGTGTGGTCATAGAGCAGCGTGTTGACGTTGACGTCCCCAAGTGCATGGCGCAGCGAGAGGTCCTCGGGGTTGAACATATGGGCGACCTCGAGGCTGCCACGCTGCCAGCGCTGACGCTGGGTATAGAGCTTGTCGACGCTTTCGATGGGGTCGACAAAGAAGATCGCGTTCTCGCACACGTGCAGACGCTCGTGGCGCCGATAGCGCATCTGGAAGGCGATCTGGGTGTCCTCGCAGATGGTATCGGTGTTGTAGAGCCATGAGGAAAGGATGGCGTTGCTGCGAAATGCCGTGAATGCGCCCGAGAGCGTATAGACGTAGTTGATCTCGGAGGCAAAGTTGCGCCCCGCCAGAAACGCCTGGGCATACTCGACAAACTCGAGGCGGCGGAAGAACCTGCTGGGGCCGCGGCGATATGCCTCGAGCAGGTCGGGGCGGGTCATGATGGCACCCGTCGCCACGTTGATCTGGGGATCCGCCTCAAAACGCGTCACCAGGTTCTCGAGCGCATGCGGCTCCAGCACACCGTCCGAATCGATATGGACGATATACTTGCCCTGGCTGTTGAAAAGGCCCAGGTTGAGCGCGCGCGATTTGCCCTGCGCCGCATCCATCCACTGCATCACGAGCTCGGGGTGCTTCTTCTGGCAGCTCGCATAGACGCCAAAGGAATCGTCTTTGCTGTTGTTGTTGATGAGATAGAGCTGGATGCTCGACGCGGGATAGGTGCTCTCGGCGATCGAATCGATACAGGCCTCGAGCGTATCGGCAGAGTTATACACCGGGACGAACAGCGTGATGGCGGGGGCGACGGCGAGGTCGCGTCCGGCCCCCTGCAACCGACGGGCGTTCTTGCGGCGGCGCACCAACAGCAGGCAGCTTCCGAGCGCCGGGACAATCTCCATAATGATGGGGATGATAATCCATGCGGCCCAGAAGATAAAGCTGCTGCCGATGTACTCGATGCATTTAGTTATCGCGCTCATATGTGAACGTTCCCACCCTCATGCGCACGATCTGCGGTTTGGTAAAGATATAGAAGTAGAGGGCCACAGTGAGCGCATAGAACACCAAGCGGCCGATGAGCGAATGCGCCACGTAGTAATAACCCGCTCCGCCAAAGTGGATGATCTCAGCGATCAGGATGATGCGGATCACGTTGACCAAGATGATCGCCGCGGAGCCGAAGATCCCCACCAGCAAGCGCTCCGAGCGGTTGTAGACCTCAAAGAACGCAAGCAGCGAGACAAAGGCCATGATCTCGACGATGCCCGAGCACTCGAAATCGATCCTAAGGGTCATAGCACCCGCCGCGGAGTCGACGAAGAGGACTCCATACTTGAAGTAGGCCTCAAAGGTTCCCGTAAGACGTCCGGGCAGGCCCGCGATGGCGGCGACCGTCTGTGCCAGAGGCTGCGTCGCCCACGGACGCACAAACAGCATCAAGATGATAAACAGCCCCACCGACCCCGCCAGAAAGCGCCAGAACTTGAGCTCTGCACGCTTGAGCACATGGAGCAGATAGAGCCAGCCCGCGATCAGAAGCACAGCGGCGATGTAGATCACGCACGCTCCTCCTCGCCCTCATCGGCGCCGGTGGCGTCGCCCTTCTTGCGGCGACGATAGCCATAAGCTCCGGCCACACCGGCCACGCACAGCCCAACGCCCACAAAAGGAGCGGTGGAGACGCCGGCCGTCGTCACCCACTGCTGACCCAGGCGGCCATACTGGGCCTCGAAGACCCTGATGTCGTTGGGGTCGATCGAGATGGATTCCTTGGACTGGCCCCAGCCGGTGTGCAGGTTCTTGGCGAGGGTGGGAATATCCATCTCCCACTCCATCTCGTCCTGTCCCTCGTTGATCGTGATCTTGGCCTTGCCATAGATCACGTCGTCGGCCTTGAGGTCGTTGATGTTCTTGGACGTGCCGTCGACCGTAGTGGACGTGAGATAGAACTCATAGGTTCCGTCCGCCAGACCCGAGAGCTTCGGGTTCCAGTCGATGTTGCCCTCGGCATCGACCGCGATGAAGCGCGGCGTGAGCATGCGGTCGTAATCGTTGTTGATACGGATCGAGAGGGCCGCGGTGAACTCTCCGCCACCCTCTTCGAGATGTGCCGGCATGGTGGTCACCACATGGCCGAAGAGCTTCTGCTGCGTGCTGTCGGCATACAGGGCGCCGCGGGAGTCGACCACATGGTCGTGCGTGCCCGAGGTGGCGTACTCGATCGTGGCGTGCGGATAGCCATCCCAGTCGTCGTAATTGCCGTCATACACGATGCCGTCGAACGTCTTGCCGCCGTCATCGTCCTTGATGTTGGCGACCCCAGTGATGGTGGGATCGACCTGGTACATACCGAAATCGATGGTCTTGCTGTAGTTGCCCAGCGACGAGGCCGGGATGGCGACCTCCCACTTGTGGGGCGTTTTTGCCCAGTCATAGTTGTTGCAGGCGATGGTGGCACCGTCGATACCGCTCACCGAGGGACCGCGCTGAAGTTGGATGAGTGTCTGGTTGCCCAGGTCGGTCGTGATGGCGAACTGGCCGTTGTTGTACGGACCGGCGCCCGACATGGCGCCCGGGTCGTCGGCGTTGGACTCAAAGTACAGGTAGACCCAGTCGCCGTCCCAGACCATGGCCATCTTGTTGACGGTATCCCAGCCCTTGGCGTTGCCGTTGAGGCCGACATCCTTGACGTCATATTTGGGGACACCGTCCCAATCGGCAAAATCGCCGTCAATCGCAATGCCGGTATAGGGCGAGTTGCCCGTCTCAGGCTCGTCGGTATCCGTATTGCCGGAATCACCCGAGCCGCCGGGCTCCGTCTCTGAACCACCGGTGTTGCCTGAGTCGCCCGAGCCCTCGGAGCCGCCCGCGCTGTCGGAGCCGCCAGTGTTACCCGCGTTGCCGGTGCCGCCGTTTCCCGCATCGGCCGAGCCGCCGCCCGTCGTGCCACCGCCCATCTCGGCGCTCGTCAGAGAGGCGCCGCCAAAGCTCGCGGTAAACGCATCGCCTGCAAAGAAGGAGGCCGGCACACTCACCGTGGCCGTTTGGCCCGACACCGTCATCGAGGCGCCCGAAATGCCCTGCCACCAGGAGTTCATGACCTGGTAGTTGCCGCCCCACGTGGTCAGGACGATGCCGTCCTGCGGCGAATGCTGCTGGCCGTCCGCATAAGCGATCTGGATCTGGCGCTGCCCCAGCGAAGAGGGGTCGCCCGTGATGATAAAGGTAAAGACGTAGCTATCGCCCGACTTTGCACCCGACCAATCGGTCACTTGGCTATCCGAGACCGTGAGCGCCGATATCGCGCGCACGGCCGGGGCAAAGGTGAACGAGGCCGTCGACACGACCATCGTGGCCACCACCGCACGCTTCGCAAAGAGCGTCATGGCGTTGCGTTTCATGTTCTTATCCGCTCCTTCAGAGTACCAATTTCAAATGGGTCCCATATTACAGGTCCTTGGCATCGCACCCATCAAGCAACAAGAGAAAACCGTAGCCTTGTCGGCGCTTTATGCACCGTCTAAGGTTGACGGCCCGAGAGGACCGCCAAACGCAAAAGAGCCCGCCGCAGGCACACTGGCCTGGGCGGTCTCTTGGTTATAAGGGCTCACTCAGTCGTGCGCTACATCAGGCGCAGGCTGACGTCCTTGAGCTGGGCGCCACTAACGGCACTCGGAGCGCCCGACATGAGGTCGGAGCCGCTGGCCGTCTTGGGGAACGCCATGACGTCGCGGATGGAGTCGGAGCCGGTAAGCAGCATGCACACGCGGTCCAGGCCCAGAGCGAAACCGCCCATCGGGGGCGCACCAAACTTGAGGGCCTCCATGAGGAAGCCGAACTGCGACTCGGCGCGCTCCTCGGTAAAGCCCAGGAGCTTGAGCATGGACATCTGCATCTCGGCGTTGTGGATACGCATACCGCCGCCGCCGGCCTCAAAGCCGTCCATGACAAAGTCGTAGGTGCAGGAACCGGCCGCCAGCGGGTCGGCCTCGATCTTGGCGATGTCGGTCTCGGTCGGCAGCGTGAAGGGCTGATGCTCGGCAGCGTAGGCCTTGCGGTCCTCATCCCAGTGGAACAGCGGGAAGTTGACGACCCACAGGAAGTCGTGGCCCTCACGCTTGATCTCGAGTGCGTTGGCCATGTGGGAACGCATGCCGCCCAGGATCTCGTCAGAGAGCAGGCGCGGGCCGGCGGCGAACATCACAAGGTCGCCGGGCTCGACGTCCATGCGCTCACGCAGAGCAGCCATCTCCTCGTCCGAGAAGAACTTGACGATGGGGCTGTTGATGGAGCCATCCTCGCGGAAAGCGATCCAGGCCAGACCCTTGGCGCCAAACGTGGAGGCCACGCCGGCGAGCTTATCGATCTTGGCACGTGCCCAGGCACCGGCACCCTTGGCGTTGATGGCCTTGACGACGGAGCCCTCCTCGTTTGCGGCGGTCGCAAAGACCTTGAACTTGGAGTTGGCAAAGATGTCGGTCAGGTCGATCAGGTGCATGCCATAGCGAGTATCGGGCTTGTCGGAGCCATAGGTGTCCATGGCCTCCCAGTAGTTCATGCGACGCAGCGGCGTGGGCATCTCGACGCCCATGCGGCCGAAGGCATCGGCCAGGACCTCTTCGAGCGCACTCATAACGTCGTTCTGGTCCACGAAGGACATCTCGATATCGACCTGGGTGAACTCGGGCTGACGGTCGGCACGCAGGTCCTCGTCGCGGAAGCACTTGGCGACCTGGTAGTAGCGCTCGACGCCACCGACCATGAGCAGCTGCTTCAGGAGCTGCGGGGACTGCGGCAGGGCGTAGAAGTTACCCGGCTGGATACGGCTGGGAACGATGAAGTCTCGAGCGCCCTCGGGCGTGGACTTAAACAGGGAGGGCGTCTCGACCTCCATGAACTCACGGTTGTGCAGCGCCTCGCGAATGGCAAAGGTGAAGTCGGAGCGCAGCTTGAGGTTGGCCATCATCTCGGGACGGCGGAGGTCCAGATAGCGATAGCGCAGGCGGGTGTCCTCGCTGGTCTCGATGCCGTCCTCGATCTGGAACGGCGGGGTGACGGACGTGTTGAGCACCTCGGCGTGGTCGGTCAGGACCTCGATCTCGCCGGTCGCGAGCTTGGTGTTGGTGGTCTCCTCGCCACGGGCGCGCACGACGCCGTGAATCTTGATGGGCCACTCGGGACGCATAGTCTCGGCGATCTTAAAGGCATCGCCGTCGGAGTGCTCGGGGTCGAAGGTGAGCTGCGTGATGCCCTCGCGGTCGCGAAGGTCGCAGAAAATAAGGCCGCCGTGGTCGCGGCGACGGCTCACCCAACCGGTGAGGGTGACCTCTTCGCCCACGTTCTCGAAGCGAAGCTCGCCGCAGGTACGGGTGTGCATGGAATGCTCATCGATGGGACGGGTCTGGCTCATACCAGTGATCCTCCTTTATGGATCTGTGCCGCCCCGTGTCGTTCCGGGCGGCGTCGTACAGATTTGCCCAGCCTGCGTAAACCGCGCAGCCAGACATGGCGTTCTATCTTATCGCACCCGCGTCGATGTGCCGCGAAAAAGTAGCTCTTGCCCAAAGACTTGACGGAGACGAAACAATTGACGCGGCCTGGCCGTCGCCAAGGCGCGCCGCGTGCGACAATGTGCCCCAATACAACTGCACTCGGAAAGGCCCGTCATGACCGCACGCCTCATCGTTATGGATATCGACTCCACGCTCATCAACCAGGAAGTCATCGACCTGTTGGGCGAGGAGGCCGGCGTGGGCGAGCAAGTTGCACAGATCACCGAACGCGCCATGCGCGGCGAGCTCGACTTTAAGCAGGCGCTCGAGAAGCGCGTGGGGCTGCTCGCCGACCTGGACGAGAGTGTGTTCGAGCGCACCTTTGAGCGCGTGACATTTACCCCCGGCGCGCTGGAGCTTGTGCGCTCGGCACACAGCAAGGGCTGGAAGGTTGGCGTGGTAAGCGGCGGCTTTCACGAGGTCGCCGACAAGATCGTGGCCGCCGCGGGCATCGACTTTTGCCTCGCTAACCGCCTGGAGGTCGTGGACGGCAAGCTCACCGGCAAGCTGGCGGCAAACATTGTGACCAAGGAATCCAAGCTCATCCAGCTGCTGGATTGGGCAGTTGAGTGCGGTGTCGACATGGCCCACACCGTCGCGATCGGCGACGGCGCCAACGACATCCCCATGATTCAGGCCGCGGGTACGGGCATCGCGTTTTGCGCCAAGCCCAAGACGCGCGAAGCCGCCCCGTTTGCCATCGACGAGCGCAACCTGATGCTCGCCATGGACATCATCCTGCGCGACTAGCAAGTTCGCCCAACAATTGAATCAGTCTGTCCTATAGTTTCCGAACAATTTTGTCTTAGTGTTCGGAAAAATACCTTTTGAGTGCTAGACTTTGCGCCGTCGAAGGGAACATATATGGATAAGCGAGATCTTGAGCAGCTGTTGAGCGATGTTGCCGGCGGATCAGTCGCCCCTGCCGACGCGCTTACGCGCATCCAGACGGCGCCAACCGCCGATCTGGGTTTTGCGCAGCTCGATCTTTCGCGCGGGGTGCGCCAGGGAGCCGGCGAGGTTGTCTACGGCGCCGGTAAAACCGCCGAGCAGATTGCCGCCATTATCGAAGCGCTGCACGATGCCGGCCAGGAGCGCATCCTGGTCACGCGCCTGGACGCCGAAAAGGCAGACCGCACCTCGGAGCTCCTCGACAACGGCATCGACCTGGGATATGTCCCGGACGCACAGCTCGCCCTCGTGGGAGGCAAGCCCTCCCCTACCGGCAACGGACGCATCGTCGTCGCCTGCGCCGGCACGAGCGACCTGCTCGTAGCCGAGGAAGCCGCATTGACGGCCGAGTTCTATGGCAACGAGGTCGACCGCCTCTACGACGTGGGTGTCGCCGGCCTGCACCGTCTGCTCGCGCATGCCGAGGAGCTTGCCCAGGCACAGGTGGTCATCGCCATTGCCGGCATGGAGGGCGCACTGGCGAGCGTTGTCGGCGGCCTGGTGAGCTGTCCGGTCATCGCCGTTCCCACCAGCGTGGGTTACGGCGCGAGCTTTGGTGGCGTAGCCGCGCTACTCGCCATGCTCAACTCCTGCGCCAGCGGCGTTTCGGTCGTCAATATCGACAACGGCTTTGGTGCCGCCTACCAGGCAAGTCTTATCAACCATCTGAGCGCCGGCACACCCCGCGCCCGTTAAGGAGCATTCCATGTCCAACCATCAGCATACGCTTATCATCGACGGCACCTCGGGCATCAGCGGCGATATGACCGTCGCGGCCCTGCTCGACCTGGGCGCCAGCGAGGAACACCTGCGCGAACAGCTCGCCACGCTGCCGGTCGACGGCTTTTCGATCGCCGTCACGCGTGCAAACAAGCATGGCATCGACGCCTGCGATTTCGACGTCCAGCTTGCAGAGGAGCTCGAGAACCATGATCATGATATGGCCTGGCTCTACGGTAACGAAACGGCTGCAGAGCACACGCACGAGCACCACCATCATGACCATCACGAGCACGAACACGAGCACACGCACGAACATGACCATGAGGCCCACGGCCATGGCCACGAGGGCCATCATCACGCCCACCACCATCACCACCGTTCTTTGGCGGACGTCACCGCCATCATCGACGGCTCGCAGCTAAGCGATGGCGCTAAGCGTCGTGCGCTCGCCATCTTTACCGCGCTCGCCGCCGCCGAGGCCAAGGCCCACGGCAAAACGCCCGAGACCGTCATGTTCCACGAGGTGGGCGCCGTCGACTCCATCGTCGACGTCTGCTCTGTCGCCATCTGCCTCGACGACCTAGGTATTGAGGACATCGTGGTCGAGTCGCTTTCCGAGGGCCACGGCACCATTCGCTGCGCCCACGGCCTCATGCCCATTCCCGTCCCCGCTGTCGTCAACCTGTGTCAGGCGGGCAATATCGCCCTCACGCCTGCACCGGTCGCCGGCGAGCTCGTGACGCCCACGGGCGCCGCCATCGTCACCGCGCTGCGTACGTCCGACCAACTGCCCTCACGCTACTGCATCGAAGCCGTCGGCTACGGCGCCGGCAAGCGCCCCTACGAGGGTTGCTCCGGCACGCTCCGCTGCCTGCTCGTTCACGCGGACGCATAGCCATGGATGCCCGCAAGGCAAAAAGCCGCACTGCCATCGTTACGGCGTTCTCCGAGCTACTGCGCGAAGAGGACTACGGCAAGATCACCGTCGGCGATATCATCGCTCGCGCCCACGTAGGTCGGGCCACGTTCTACGGCCTCTTCAAAAGCAAAGATGACCTGCTCGCTGAGCTCGTGCGCGATATCTGCACCCATGCCCTCGACGATGACGGTACGCCCCTCGATGACCCACTCGTACAGGTCGAGCATATCCTCAACAACCTCTGGGATCGTCGTCAGGGCGTACGCGCCCTCGTAGCCGGCGCCGGCTCACGCGTCTTCGCCGACTGCTTACGCAAGACCATCATGTCGCGCGCAGCCGAAACCATCCCTACCGACCCAAACGGCCCCGCCGCCACCATGGACCGAAGCTTCCTACTACACCACATAGCCTCAAGCTTCGTAGGAATGGTCCAATGGTGGGCCTGGCACAACTTCCGAGCCCCAAAAGAGGACGTAGCCAAAGACTACCTCTCAGCCATAAAACCCCTCTTCAACTAAGTAAACCCCTCATCCCAAAGTTCCGCCCTCATCTCAAAGACCCGAACCCAAAGCACAATCCATCCCAAAGTGTCGACAGCAGCCCAACGCCCCTACCAGCAACAAGCCCCTCCCATCCAAATTCAGATATATGTTGGGTTGCTTGTTCGAACACAGCCAAGAATGCCCAGGGCTCGGTAGGGGTTAACTTTCCAACGCACTCCGCAGGACGCAAAAAGGCTCGCCGCACGAAGTGCGCAGCGAGCCTTTTTGCATGTCCGAGGACGCGTTGGAAAGTTAACCCCTACCGAGCCCGGACCTTATAGAGCCGTCCTTTGACTAGAACATGCCCAAGAAACCATGCACAAACAGTGCAGCCAGAGCGGCACCGACAAACGGAGCGATGCCAGGAACGAGCAGGCCGTACTTCCAGTTGTTGTCAGCCTTGTTCTTAATCGGCAGCACCTGATAGGCCATGCGAGGACCAAGGTCACGAGCCTGGTTCATGGCGAAGCCGGTGATGCCGCCCATGCCCATGCCAACGGCCCAAACGATCAGGCCGACGCAGATAGCGAGCATCAGGACGTTCTCGCCAGCACGGTTAGCAGCAGCAAGGATGGCGCTGATGAACACGAAGGTGCAGATAGCCTCGCAGAAGAAATTACGGGCATAGTTCGTACCCTCGGTGGTGGGATTGGTCGAGAAGATATTGCGCTGGGCAATGGGATCGACGACACCATCGGAAGCCTTGAACTCATCGGCATACATCAACCAAGCGATTACGGCGCCCACAAAGCCGCCGAGCATATCGGCAATCATAAAGGGGATGCAGCTGCTCCACGGCACCAGGCCTACGATGCACTGAGCAAGCACCATGGCGGGGTTCATGCACACGGCGCCGCCAAAGATAAACAAGGCGACCGAGATGCCAAAAGACCAAGTGGTGATAGCAAACATATGGCCGGAGCCCTGATACTTGGTGCCCTTGAGCACGGTATCGCAGTGCACGCCCACGCCAAAGATGATCATGAGGGCCGTTGCGCCGAATTCGCAGAGGAGTTTGGTAAGCATAAAACCTTATCTTTCTTGTCGGTTATAAACGATTCGTTTAGGCCGCACGCTAGTGCTGCGCGACGACAACGCCCAGGCCATCGGGAATGACGGCCACCTTGGCATCGGCACCCTTCATCTCAAAGGCGAGCTTGAGCGCCTCCTCGATAGTGTTGACCGGCGTCATGTGCATATCCTTGAGCATCTGGTGATCGCACAGGTCGGTGACCATGATCACGGGGTGATGCGCCAGGATGCGGGCAAAAATCTGGCTCGTCCACTGGTCGGGCAGGGTCTCGTCCTTAGGACGGTCGATGCAGGCGCGCTCAAACTCTGCCGGATCGTTGTCGGCGATGTTGTGATAGAAGCCCTCGCCGCCATGACCGTCGGCACAGCCGGCGACGTCGATAATCACGCCGCCCTCGGGAAGCGTGGCCTCGGCAGAGCACATGCCCTTCACGGCCTGGTAGATGTTCTGGTCGAGCGGGTAGCCGCCGTTGGTGGTGATGGCGATCTCGCACTCGACGGGCTCAACGCCGGCAAGGCTCTTCACGAACTCGCAGCCAGCCTCGTGCGCCTTGTGGATATCGCCGGCAAAGGAGCCGATGACCTCGTGCTTGCCGTTGAGCACCACGTTAAGCACAAAGGCAAGGTGAGCCATCTCGGCGGCAGCAAACATATCCTCGCTCACGTGGTTGTGGCACAGGTTGCCGGCACGCGAGTGGGAATCATTCACAAACTGACCGTTGTGGTTGTACATGATGGTCTTGTAGCTGGCGATGCCAGGCAGGACGGACTTGCGGCTACCAGAGAAACCGGCAAAGAAGTGCGGCTCAATAAAGCCCTCGGCAAGCAGCAGATCGCAATCGGCGGCAATCTTGTTGATGATGCACTCGCCACCGGAAGGCAGGGTGCCGATCTTTTTCATCATGCTGTCGTCAGTCGCGACGTGCATAACGATTTCCTCGTTGGCAACGATCTCCTCGCCGTACTTGTTGACGAGCTCCTCGTGCGTCGACGGACGGTGCATACCCGTAGCAACCAGAATGCGCACGCGAGCCTCGGGCGCAGCGGAATGGATGTGATGCAGCAGAATAGGCATCGTCACACGCGAGGGGACGGGACGCGTATGATCGGAGCTAATAATGACGATATCCTTCTTGCCAGCACAAAGCTCCTCGAGCGAAGGTGAGCCGTAAGGGTTGGCAAGCGACTCTTCTACCAGCTCTTCCTGCGATTTTGTAGTCTTAAACTCGTTTTGATGACCTTCCATCACACCCGCGAAGTTCTTATCCTCGAGCTCCAGATGCAACGTCTTGTGGTCAAACGGCAGTTCACATTCAAACAATGACGAGCGCCCTCTTCCTTTCAACTGACACACTAGATAAACCGTTGGAAGGATACGCCGCTCACCGAAAAACACCACCGTCCACCGACTCATTAACACAACGTTCATATTTGACCCACAACAAAACGGCCGCAATCCCAAACGGGACCGCGGCCGCTACAGTCGTAAGGCGAGAAGCGCCAAATGCGCCACCGGGATAGACCCCATCCAAAACGCGCGAAGCGCGCCATTATTCCCCCAGCAGTAATCCGCCGAAGACCGAGGACGAAGGGACCCGACGGGTTTCCCTCTGAATGCATTCCGCAGCACGAAGCCCCCTTATCCGCAGCTCCGAAGGAGCAGGATAAGGGGGCTTCAAGTGCGAGGACGCATTTAGAGGGAAACCCGTCGGGTCCCGGTGAGAGCCACAGGGCTATCGATTACCCCGTGTTCTGCAATCCTGCCGAGACGCCGGTCACAGTCGAAAGAATCAGGCTCATGTACTCGGCCTTCTTCTCCTCGGCCATCTCGTCCTGGTTCATACGCACCTCACGAAGGGCGCGGACCTGGGCGATGGACAGGGCGTCGACGTAGGGGTTACGGACGCGGACGGCACAGCCGAGCACGCGGCGGCGCTGCAGCGGCCATTCATCACCGACGATGGCAAGGACCCACTTACGGGTGAGCTGCATCTCGGTAAAGACCTTCTTGGACAGATCATCGCGGTCGCCCAGATGCAGATACATCTTGGCAATGCGCTGATCGGTCTTAGCAATCGACATCTCAATATTGTCGATGAACGTGCGGAAGAACGGCCACTCCTGGTAGGCAGCCTTGAGCTGGTCAAGATCGCCCAACTGCTCGCAGGCGGTGCCCAGGCCGTACCAAGCGGCCAGATTGATGCGCGCCTGGCTCCAGCTGAAGATCCACGGAATGGTACGCAGGTCGTCGAGCGACTTGGCACCCAGGCCGCGCTTGGCGGGACGCGAGCCGATCGGCAGCAGACCGACCTCGGTCAGCGGCGTCACGGTCGAGAACCATGGTGTAAAGTCCTCGGTATTCAGCAGGTCCAGATAGCGCTCGTGGCTTGCGGCGTTGAGCTTCTCGGCCATATCCCAGAACTTCTGCGTGGTCTCGGTGTTGGTCTTCTCGACACTCGGGGCCGACTGCAAAAGCGTTGCGGCGGCAACGGACTCAACATGGCGCTGAGCCAGCGTGCGGTTGCCGTAACGGGCAAAGATGACCTCGCCCTGCTCGGTGAGCTTAAAGAAGCAGTTGACCGAACCCTTGGGCTGCGCCAGCACGGCCTTGTTGGCCGGGCCGCCGCCACGGCCAACGGCACCGCCGCGACCGTGCATGAGCACCAGGTCGATATCGTTCTTCTCGGCCCACTTGGCAATGCGCTCCTGCGCGGAATGCAGCGCGAGCATGGCCGTGGTAGGACCGGCGTCCTTGGAGGAGTCGGAATAGCCCAGCATAACCTCCATGCGGCGGTTGGTCTGGGCAAGACGCTTCTGCACCACGGGCAGCGTAAGCATCTGGTCGAGCACGTCGACGCAGCCCTCGAGGTCCTCGAGCTGCTCGAACAGCGGGATCACGTCGAGCTCGGGGACATCTTCCTCGTGTGCGAAGGACAGGTGGGCCAGCTCGAAGACGTCAGCCACATGCTGGGCGCTCTTGGTAAACGAGATGATGTAGCGGTGCGCCATCTTCTTGCCGTAGCGCTTTTGGATGGAGCCGATAGCACGGAAGGTATCGATGACTTCGCGCGTCATGGGCTGCAGGTCGCCATGGATACCGTTCTCGTGGATATCCTTGAGGGCGCGGGCATGCACCACGGAGTGCTGACGGAACTCCATCTCGACCATATGGAAGCCGAAGGACTCGACTTGCCAGATGATGGTCTGGACCGGGCCGTAGGCGGCACGGACGGCACCGCAGGCGGCCAGCGAACGCTGGACGACGCGCAGGTCATCCAGGAACTCGTCGGCGCTGTGGTACATGGTGTCGGTGATACGGCGCACGGTGGCGTTCAGACGGTCGGCCATGACGAGCATGACGGCGCGATGCGGCTCGTGCTCGGAGATCAGCTCGGCGCGGGCCGTGTACCGAGGGCTCATCTCGACCTGATGGTTCCACAGGTTAATGAGCTCGGCCGACGGCTTGCTGTAGGTGGCCTCGAGCGTGAGGTTGCGGCCGATGTGGCGGCACTTGTCCTCGAGCTTGAGCACCATGTGCGTAAAGTACTTGGCGGCGACCTCACGGCTCACCTTGGCGGTGACGTTGGGGTTACCGTCGCGGTCGGAACCGATCCAGCTGCCGGGATGGAAGAACGCCGGGCACAGCGGCGGCACAGTACCGGCCTTGTCGCCCAGCACCCAATCGTCAAAACGACGATAGATAACGGGGATAACGTCGAACAGCGTGTTATCGAAGATGTCGATGATGGTATCGGCTTCCTCGACCGGCGTGGGCTTCTTGAGCGCGATGGGGCTCGTACGCACCAGGGCGTCGATCTCCTGCAGCATATGGCGCTCGTTCTCCACCAGGTCGGAGCCGCCCAGACGCGGACGCTCCTCCAGCAGGTTGGAGATACGGCGGATCTTGCCCTCGACGGCCTTACGACGGGCCTCGGTGGGATGTGCGGTAAAGACAGGGTGGAACTCGAGCTTGTCGAGCAGCTCGTTGGCACCCTCGACACCCAGCTCATTCACCAGCTGGTGATAGGCAACGGTAAGCTCGTTGGCAGGATCGACCTCGGTATCGGTCGACGCACCGGCCTCGCGCTCGCGCAGCTGCGCCACACGGTAGTTCTCCTCCGACAGGTTTGCCAGATGGAAAAAGCTCGTAAAGGCGCGGACAATGACCTGCTGCTTATCGAGCGGCAGGCTGTCGATCAAATCGACGACCTCACGAAATGCCACGGCAGTGGGCTCGTCGGCGGTGGGCACGCCCTGCTCGTCGACGGCTTCGTCGGCAGCGCAGGTACCGGGGTTGCCGGCATTGACCACAATCTCGGCTGTCAAAATCTTGTCGAACAGGTCCGCGATCTCGGGATCATACTCGCTAAGCACACGGCGCTCCAGGCGCAAGAACAGCGCCAGATTGTCGCGCAGCTCCTCGGGGATCTCGATCTCGGCGAGACGCTCCCTGGACTCGGCATTCGAGCCGATTCGGTTAACGAGGCGGTTGACCACGGCAGCGACGCGCGCCGCGGCTTCGGGTACAGACTGGTTGCTTAGGTTCTCAGCCACGTTTCCTCCCATTCCTCCTTCTATGCACGTAACATGCGGTATTCATTATAGGCGCTTGAGAAATACTTTCGACACTGATTGCGCTTTACCACACAAAAGTATTTTCTGCATTGCAAAGGTTTTTGCCCTAAATGGTCGTATTTCTCGGTGGGCGGCATACGTAAACGGGGGCATTCCGCATAAAAGCGAAACACCCCCGTAACAATCGCTCTCCATGAGCAGGGCACGTTAGCAGGCCCGAAGCTCAAAAAGATGCGCTACAGGCGCTCGCGAACCGCCTCGACGACGTTGTCCAGATCGGCGAGCACCTCGTCATGGCTCTGCATGTCGCGCACTTTGACCTTGCCGGCGGCAAGCTCGTCGCCACCCAGGACCAAGATGAGCTTGGCGCCTACCTTATCGGCTTGCTTAAACTGGGCCTTGAGCGAACGACCCTGATAGTCGGCCTCGGTCACGATACCTGCGGCGCGAAGCTCCTGCGTAATGGCAAAGACGTTCTGACGCAGCTCCTTGCCGGCGTTGGCGACATAGACGCACGGGGCCTCATCGGCACCCAAATCGCTGCCAAAGGCCTGCAGGGCCAGCAGGGCGCGCTCAAAACCGACAGCAAAGCCGACGCCCGCCGTGGGCTTGCCACCCTCGAGCTCGACCAGGCCATCGTAGCGGCCGCCGCCGCCGATGGAGCCGACGCCGGCGCCAGGGGCCTCGACCTCAAAGACAGTACGGGTGTAGTAGTCCAGGCCGCGCACCAAGGTGGGATCCTCGACATACTCGATACCGGCGGCATCCAGATAGCGCTTGACCTGCTCGTAGTGCTCGCGGCACTCATCGCACAGGTTGTCACCCATCAGCGGAGCCTCGGCCATGATCTCGCGGCAGTGGTCGTTCTTGCAGTCGAAGGCACGCAGCGGGTTGAGCTCGGCGCGCTCGCGGCACTCATCGCACATCTCGTCGGCGTGATCGAGGATGAACTGTTTAACCTGCTCGCGATAGGCCGGACGGCATTGGGCATCGCCCATCGAGTTAATGAGCAGACGGAGCTTGGAAAGATCGAAGCCCAGGCGCTTGTAGAACTCCATGAGCATGATGATGCACTCGGCGTCTGCCGCCGGATCGGGAGCGCCGAGCCACTCGATGCCCGCCTGGTGGAACTGGCGCAGACGGCCCTTCTGGGGACGCTCGCCGCGGAACATGGCCTCGGCGTAGTAAGCCTTAAACGGCGTGGAGCCCTGGGGCACCAGATTGTTCTCGACGACGGCGCGCACCACGCCGGCCGTGCCCTCGGGGCGAAGTGCCAGGCGCTGCTTGGGCTTGAGTTTGGTGTCGGTGCCCTCGGTAAAGACGCGCTCCAGGTTGGCACCGCTGAACACGCGGAACATTTCCTTGCGCACGACGTCGGTCGACTGGCCGATACCATGGACAAACACGTCCACCTGCTCGATCGCGGGCGTCTCGATGGGTTTAAAACCAAACGGCTCGAACACGCCGGCCGCAATCTGCTGCATCTTTTGCCAGGCGCGCATCTCGGCGCCGATAAGGTCGCGGGTTCCCTCCGCCTTCTGTGCCTGCATGGGCAAACACCTTTCTTTTGTATCGCGTCATAGGTAACGGTCATTATACGGCACAAACACAAACAGCGGCGGCGCGTCTGACCGAACGAGGGTATGGGGACTCGTTCGGCCAGACGCGCCGCCGCTGTTTGTGATCTCTATTCCTCCGTCCCCTTCGGATCACGTGATCCCTTGGGGACGGAGGAATAGGGATTATTTCGTAGGCCCGTGGCCGCCTTGGAAACCGAATGATGGTACGAGCATCCATTCGGCTTCCAAGGCGGCCACGGACAGAACGGGGCGAACAGAAAAGAGCGACGGACGTCTACTCCCCCGCCACGCTCGCGCGCAGCTTGGCGGCGATGGGCTCGGATGCCAGCAGGAACACGAGCATGACCACAGAACACACCAGGCACACGATCCAGGTGCTCGCAAAGGAGCCCGTGGCATCGAACAGCACGCCCGAGACGATAGCGCCCACGGTGCCGCCGACCATCTCGAGCGAGGTGATGGTACCCGTGACCTTGCCGAGGTCGGCCATGCCAAACTGCTTGGACGCGGCGATGGTAGGCGTGATGGTGCCCATGCACGTTCCGACACCAAAGCTCACAGCGGCGACAATAGGACCGAGGTCCGTCGTCGGAAAGCACAGCGCCACGCAGGCGATAATGCACGCAACGGAGCCAAGGATATTGCCAAAGCGCAGGCCAAAGCGGTCATAGATCGCACCGAGCGAAATCTTGGCGATAACGACGGTGACCATATAGACCGAAAGCACGGTACCTGCCCACATGGGATCATGACCGCCCGTGACGATCTTGGCGCCGTTGACGGTAACGCTCGTCATGTTGGTGACCTGGTTGGGCAAGATGGCGCCATTGACCAAGCCCATAAAGAGGAAGGCAACGACAAGCAGCCAAAACGCCGGGCTCTTCTTGATGCGAGACCAGCCAACGTTAACCTCGGGAGCCGTGTGCTCGTCCTTGTCGCCGGCCGTCGAGACGGACGGATCGCCCGGGTTCTCGCCGAGCGGCTTAAGGCCGATCTCGGAAGGCTTGGCGCGGAAGGAATAGGCCGTTATGGGCAGCGCCGCCACCATGCAGATAGCCGCGAGTACCAGGAAGGCGGAACGCCAGCCAACGCTCACGATAAGCGAGCTCACGATCGGCGAGAGAATAGCGCCGCCAAAGCCCGAGCCCGAAAGTGCGATGGAGATGGCAAGGCCTCGCTTGGCGGTAAACCAGTTGGCGGTCACCAGGCTAATGAGCAGACGGGTCGAGGCCACAGCGAAGCAGCCCGAAACGGCAAAGAGCACGTAGACCTGCCACAGCTCACCGACAAAGCTCATGCCAGCAAGCACCGCCGAGGTAGCGATAACGGTGAGCGAGCCCAATATGCGGCCACTCACCTTATCGGCAACATGGCCGATAACGAGCGAACCCACGACACTCACCACGGTGGAGATGGCATTGGAGATGTTGTACTGCGCAAGGGAAATGCCCAGGTCGCTGACGATCAGCGGCTGGAACAGGCTCATGCAGTTGACGAAAATCGTGTAGCACGTGGCCATGATCACAAAGCCAGAGGTCACCACGAGCCAGCCGGGGAAGAACTTACGTTGCTGGGACATACTGCTCCTTATTTAACAGACGAATAGCCGGCGCCGGGCGCCGGTAGTGCCCAAGATTGCCTTGAAAGACAAGGGCATAGGCCTTACGGCCATGCCCGCAGGCTTGAAAGGCAAGGTTGGGTGCTACCGGTGGTCGGCGATATAGCCCAAAGCGACGGCGGTATAAGCCGCGGCGCCGAGAGGAAGCTCGGCATCGTTAAAACGTGCCTTGGGATGGTGCTGGGCAAAGTGTTCGTCCGTGTCGGTTACGGCCGCGCCCACGGTAAAGTACGCACTCGGAATCTTGCTCGAGATAAGCGCGAAGTCCTCACTCGCCATGGCATGGAAAAGCGGCAAGAAAGCCGCCTTGGGCAGCACTGCGCCCACGTAGCCAAGCGACGCCTGAGTCATATCGCTGTCGAGTACAAGCGGCGGAACATCCGAAAGCGTCTCGATGGTCGCCGGCGTACGATAGGTCGTGGCAACGCCGTTAACGACCTCCGCGATGCGGGTCTTGAGGTGCTCCATGAGCTCAACGTCAAAGCCGCGCAGCGTTCCCTCGAGCACGCAGGTGTCAGGGATGACGTTGGCCGCCAAGCCACCGGCGAACTTACCAACGGTAAGTGCGACTTCCTTGGCCGCCGGCACCTCGCGGGAGATAAGCTCCTGGAGCGCCAGGTGCACATGGACGCCGGCCGTGATGGGGTCAATGCAGATCTCGGGGCTCGAGCCATGTCCGCCCTTGCCCTGGAGCGTGATACGGAAACCGTACACGCCCGAAAGCGCCGGGCTGCCGTAGAGCACCAGGCCAAGCGGCGACTGGCTGTTGACATGCATGGCAAAGGCCGCCTGAGGGCGCGGGTTCTCGAGCAAGCCGTCGGCGATGGCAGCGCGTGCTCCCTCAAAGGTCTCCTCACCCGGCTGGAACAGCAGTTTGACGGTGGCATTGGCGTCGACGAGCTCGGCCTCGCGGGCCTTGAGCAGGCGCGCCGCGCCAAGCAGGGCCGTCGCGTGCATATCGTGACCGCAAGCATGCATGCAGCCATTGGTGGATGCAAAGGGCTCGCCGGATTCCTCGACAACGGGCAGGGCATCCATATCGCCTCGGAGCATGACGACCGTTCCGGCCTGCTCGTCCTTGCACGTGCCATTGCCCTGAGCGGCCGCGGCCGCACCGGCACCGATCAGGCCAACGACGCAGGAACCGTCGACGAGCGTGGTATGGGGGATGTCCATCTCGTCCAAACGTGCCTGGATATAGGCAGACGTCTGCGGAAGATTGTTACCGAGCTCGGGCATCTGGTGTAGATCGTGTCGCCACGCAGCGAGCTCGTCTGCAAAAGCCTGAGCTTCTGCGACAAGACCGTCACCGATAGCGGTCTGCGCCGCTGTGGTAGCCTGAGGCGCTGGTTGCGGTTGAAAATCGGACAGAGCTGGTGCCATAGATGCCCTCCAGTAACGTTTTTGCAGCACGCACTTTGATAGCGTAAAGTGCAAGGCACAACTGTAAGGGCATGACATAAAAAATGCCGCCCTGGGAGGGCGGCGCAACAAGTTGTTTACAATTGCGGGTGTGATTTTCGGCGCAAGAAATCGAAATGCGTCTCGCTCAAGATAATCGACAGGAAGATGAGCGCAAAGCCGGCAAGCAGACGCGAGGTGAGCGCCTCCCCCATCAACAGCACCGAAAACAACACGCCCGAGGGCGACTCCATCGAAAGAAGCAGTGAGCCCGTCGAGGCCGGGACGTGCGCCAAGCCGACGTTTTGGACGAGCAGGGCAACACACGTACAACCCACCGAAAGAAAGACCATTACACCGATAAAATCCGGCGTCCATACAGACGAGGGCGCTTGGGTCTCGAACAACAGCGACGAGATCAGGCTTAGGACGCCATTGCCCACAAACATCCAAAACGTGATGACGTTGATGTCCATCTTGCGACCGTACTTGGCGGTCACCGCCATCTGGATGGCAAAGAAGACCGCGCCGCCCAGCGTAATGGCATCGCCGGCATTGAACTCGACGCTATCGAGCGCCACCAAGCCAATGCCCGCCAGGCACAGCAACGCGGCGCCTAAGTTGTAACGGGTAAGCTTTTCGCCGCTTAGGACGTAGCTCGCAAACGGAACCAAGATGCAGTACGTGCCCGTCAAAAACGCGCTTTTGCCTGCGGTGGTCTGTGCCAGGCCGATCGTCTGCAAACCGTAGGCACCCCACATGAGCGCGCCCATGCCAAGCCCGACGATTAGGTTGCGGGCATTGAAATGAGCGATGATGCGCTTATGGAAAATGGCAAACATAACCAGTGATGCCGGGAGAAAGCGAACGTAGACCAGCTCGAACACCGGAATGGTGTCGAGCGCGCCCTTCATAGTGGTAAAGGAGTAGCCCCAGATGACCGCCACCGAAAGTAGCAGAACTTTCCAGAACAGCGGCGAGCGTGCGCCGGCACCCCGGGGAATACCGCCCGCGCCCAAATCCTCACGGGCCACAGGGCTATCAGGCATGTTTTCGATTTCGTTGGCAGCGTATTGGGCCATGGAACATCCTCGCACTCAATCTGGGCGTGGTGTCCGCACGCGTATGGCTGCGCGCCGCCTCATGGTCAAATAAAAACAGGGCGCACCGGACCCCCGGTACGCCCCGCTACTGTAGCAACAACCAAGCAGCCCGTGCAATCCAGCCCGCTAAAGCGTCGGCAAAGTGAACCTCGATGCTCCGGCAATGTCAGCGAAAACGACCCTAAGCGAGCAAGGTGACGTGAAATGAAAGGGCGCTGACCTTCTGGTCGCGCCCTTGAAATTGAACGTCAGATTGCCGCTTAGGGGCGTTTGCAGCGTCGAGCCGTTACGCGGT
>CBCSLZ010000010.1:0-75394 GCA_965141245.1 uncultured Collinsella sp. | reverse complement strand
AGCAGGACAAGGCGCCACACATGGTCGAGGACGTTCTGAAAACTAAGCCCGGCCCCGCCGGACAGGCCACACTACTCGCAGAGCAGCTTAGCGATCTGGACGGCGTTGGTCGCCGCGCCCTTACGGATTTGGTCGCCGCAGCACCAGAAGGTGATACCGCGCGCGGCCTCGGGGTTCGAGATGTCGCGGCGCACACGACCGACCCAAATCAGGTCCTGGTCAGACGTGTCCATCGGCATGGGGAAGCGGTCGTGTGCATCCTCGGCAGCCATATCGTCAACCAGCTTGACGTCGGGAGCGGCAGCCAGCGCAGCACGGGCCTCGTCAACCGTAATATCGCGCTCAAACTCGAGCGTAATGCTCTCGGAGTGCGAGCGCAGCACAGGCACGCGCACGCAGGTGCAGTTCACGCGCAGCTCGGGCAGATGCATGATCTTACGGCCCTCGTTCTGCAGTTTCATCTCCTCGGAGGTAAAGCCCTCCTCCTTGACGCCGCCAATCTGCGGAATCAGGTTGCTCGCCAGCTGGGCGGCAAATGCGCGCGGCTCGGGAATCTCCTCGCCACGGCCCAGGGCGGCCAGCTGAGCCTCGAGCTCGGCCATACCGGGCGCGCCAGCGCCCGAAGCTGCCTGATACGTGGACACGATCATACGCTTCACGCCGGCAAGCTGATGCAGCGGCCACGTGGGAACCAGGCCGATGATGGTCGCGCAGTTGGGATTGGCGATAAGGCCGTGATGCCACTTGATGTCGTCGGCATTGATCTCGGGCACGACGAGCGGCACTTCGGGGTCCATGCGGAAGGCGTGGCTGTTGTCGACCACGACGGCGCCGCGCTTTACGGCCTCGGGCAGCAATTCCTTGGCGATATCGTCGCCGGCAGCGCCAAGCACAATGTCACAGCCCTCAAAGGCCTCGGGGCAAGCCTCTTCGATCACGATTTGCTCGCCGCGGAACTCAACGGTCTTGCCCGCGGAGCGTGCGCTTGCCAACAGCTTGAGCTTGCCGACCGGGAACTCCTGCTCGTTGAGGCACTCGAGCATCTGGGTGCCCACGGCTCCCGTCGCGCCCAAAATAGCAACCGTGTACTGTTTCATGCTTCCCCCTTTAAAGGTTGTGGCTTTTGCCCGCACGCCGAGCAGGCCGATTATTGTTGCCAGTTTATACAAGAACGGGGCGGGCACGAAACCCGCCCCGTCGAAACGAAACCGAAACGAAACGCACCGCCGTAGTTTTGTGAGACATGACCCAAAAATCTACCGAGCAGTCGCTACTTTTTGAGCGCGGCCAGAGCGGGATCGACCGGCGCGGGGGCCTCCAGGTCGGAGACCTTCACAATGCCGTTCTCATCGGAGAAGGCACGGTAAATGGTCCGAATCGCTAGGTCGAAGTCCTTCTCCTCGACACCGATAATGATGTTGATCTCGTCACAGCTCTGCGAAATCATACGCACGCTCACGCCGGCCTGGCCAAGCATGCCAAACAGGTGGCCCGAGATACCTGCGCGGCCGCGCAGGTTACGGCCGACGGTCGCGATGAGCGCCAGACCCTCGACAACCTCGATCTCGAGCGGCTCGACCTCCTGCTGAATGTCACCAACGAGCGAGTACAGCGAATCGTGCACGTCCTGCTCCTGCACCACGGCGCCAAAACGGTCGACACCGGTGGGCATGTGCTCGACGGAAACGTCATAGCGTTCGAACACCGAAAGCGCACGGCGCATAAAGCCAACGCGGGGCTTGGTGCGGTCGCGGGCAACGTTGATGGCGACAAAGCCGCGCTTGCCGGTCACGCCGGTAATGATGGGCTCCGCCTCGCCCTCATCAGCCGTCTCGCTAATGATGGTACCGGGGTCCTGCGGCGCATTGGTGTTCTTGATGACCAGCGGAATACCCGCCTCGCGCACGGGGAACACGGCCTCCTCGTGCAGGACGCTTGCGCCCATGTACGAAAGCTCGCGCAGCTCCTCGTAGGTAACGCGCGCAATGGGCTGAGCCTCGGGAACAATACGCGGATCGGCAGAATAGAAGCCCGAGACGTCGGTCCAGTTCTCGTACAGGTCGGCGCCCAGGCACTTGGCCAAGATCGAGCCCGAGATATCGCCACCGCCTCGATCGAGCAGCTTGATCTGGCCCTCGCGCGTCGCGCCGTAGAAGCCAGGCATAACGAAGCCGCCCTGCTGGCCATACTCCTGCACCAGCTCGGAGGTGCGATTCATGCTGAGCGTACCGTCGTGATGGAACGCCACAACCGTCGCGGCGTCCAGGAACGGTAGGCCCAGGTACTCAGCCATCAGGCGAGCGGTAAAGTACTCGCCACGGCTCACAAGCTCCTCGGTGGAGTAGCCGCCCGAGCGGGCGCGCTCGGCAAAGGCCGCGAACTCCTCACGGATGGGATAGGTGAGCTCCAACTCATCAGCGATATCAAAATAGCGCTGGCCGATGTCCTCGAGCAGCTCCTCACACGACACGTGGTACTTAACGTGCGCATTGACCAGATAGAGCAGGTCGGTCACCTTGGTGTCGCCCTTAAAGCGGCGGCCGCAGGCGGAAACCACCACAAAACGGCGGGCAGGGTCGGCGTCGACGATGGCCTTGATCTTTTTGAAGTGTTCGGCGTCGGCGACCGACGAGCCGCCAAACTTGGCAATCTTAATCATGGGCTGGAGGTTACCTTTCTAAAAAGCCTCTGCGAACCTATTTTGCGCGCTCTGATACCATGGTTTCACCGATTGGGACCAAGGCATCCGAGGAGCAGCGTTATATGGGAACTTATCATAGTACACGAGGACGCACTTTATCGTGCTCAAGTAAGGTGGCAATCCGTACCGGCATCGCTCCCGACGGGGGTTTGTTTGTCTCGGACGAGCTCGGCACCCAGCAGGTCGATATCAGCTCGCTTGCAGATAAATCGTACTTTGAAATCGCTCAAGATGTGTTGGGAATGTTACTGAATGATTACACGGCCGAAGAAATTTCGGCGTGTGTCGACGAGGCATACCGCGGCACGTTCGCGAGTGAAGAGGTTACGCCGCTCGTCAAACTCGACGCTGCGCCGGGCGCTGACGCCCCTCAGACCTATGTGATGGAGCTCTTTGGCGGTCCCACGAGCGCCTTCAAGGACGTCGCCCTGCAGATGCTCCCCCGCTTGATGGCCCGCACTTCCGCCAAGGACGGCGGCGCCGAGCGCATCATGATCGTCACCGCCACGTCGGGCGACACAGGCAAGGCAGCACTCGCCGGCTTTGCCGACGCCCCGGGCACGGGCATCACCGTCTTTTATCCCGAGGGCAAGGTCAGCCGCGTGCAGAATCTGCAGATGTCCACGCAGGAGGGCGGCAACGTCGCCGTCTGCGGCATCCGCGGCAACTTCGACGACGCCCAGAGTGCCGTCAAGCGCATCTTTGCCGATAAGGAGCTGGCCGAGCGCCTGGAGGCCGCCGGCACCGTGCTTTCGAGCGCCAACTCCATCAACGTCGGCCGCCTGGTGCCGCAGGTCGTCTACTACTTTGCCGCCTATGCGCAGCTGCTGCGCGCCGGCGCCATCGAGGCCGGCGATGCCGTGGAGTTCTGCGTACCGACCGGCAACTTTGGCGATATCCTGGCCGGCTACTACGCCAAGCGCATGGGTCTGCCCGTCGCCAAACTCGTCGTGGCCAGCGACAAGAACAACGTGCTCGCTGACTTCCTGACCACCGGCGTCTACGACCGCAACCGTCCGTTCTTCACGACCATTTCGCCGTCGATGGACATCCTTATTAGCTCTAATCTGGAGCGCATGCTCTACTTCCTGTCCGACGGCGACTGCGAGCTCGTTGCCGGCCTTATGGAGCAGCTTGCCCAGACCGGTCGCTACGAGGTGCCTGCCGAGCTGCTGGCCAAGATCCAGAGCGTATTTGGCTGCGGCTGGGCCAGCGAGGACGAGGTTCGCGCCGCCATCAAGAGCTGCTGGGATGCCAACGGCTACGTGATCGACCCGCACACCGCTTGCGGCTATCACGTCTTTGAGCAGGTCGCCCCCACCGAGGGCGCCAAGGCCCGCGTGCTGCTTTCGACCGCCAGCCCCTACAAGTTCCCGCGCGCCTGCTGCGATGCCCTGGGCCTCGACGTTCCCGAGGACGACTTTGAGGCCATGCGCGTGCTCGAGCAGGCAACCAACACGGTCGCCCCAGCCCAGCTCGCCGAACTCGAGTCCAAGCCCGTCCGCTTCGAAGACGTCTGCGACGTCGATGAGATGGCCAGCTACGTAGAGCAGGCTGCAAAAAAGATAGCAACCAACTAAACCCCTTATAAGGCGCCGGCGAAAGCCGGCGCACCTTCTTTTATCAGATACCTACCGGGATGATGACGAACGTGCATAGCGTGCCTGGCTGTTTAGTTCGTCGCGAGTTCCGCACGCAAAGGAAAGCACTTAATGTGCTTTCCGTCTTGCGCAGGACTGCCCGAGCAGCGAACTAAACAGCCAGGCACGCCAGGAGGACTCACATGATCAAGATCACCGTCCCAGCAACAAGCGCCAACTTGGGCATTGGCTACGATACCCTCGGCATGGCCGTCAGCCTCTACTCGCACTTCACCTTCGAGCGCGCCGACAAACTCACCATCACGGGCTGCCCCGAGGAATTCCAAAACGAGAACAACCTGGTCTACGTGAGCTTTGTCGATGCGCTGGCCGCATGGGGCGAGCCGGCTTTTCCCGTCGCTATCGACATCCAGACCGACGTGCCCGTCGCCCGCGGCCTGGGTTCCAGCTCCACCTGCGTCGTCGCTGGCATCATGGCGGCCGCCGCGCTGACGGGCCACACCGTCGACCGTGCCGAGCTTGTCCGCATTGCCACCGAGGTCGAGGGCCATCCCGATAACGTCGCCCCTGCCATCCTGGGCGGTGCCGTTTGCTCCTTTACGCCGACTGATTCGCTCCCCCAGTGCCTGCGCTACGAGGTGAGCGATCGCCTGCGTTTTATTACCGTGATTCCGCCCTACGAGGTACACACGAGCGAGGCGCGCAAGGTCGTGCCGCAGGAGATTCCGCTCTCCACCGCCGTGTGGCAGATGGGCCGCATCGCCGGCATGACGCGCGGCCTGGAGACCGGCGACCTTGACCTGATTGCCGCCGCCAACGACGACCGCATCCAAGAGCCCTATCGCCGCCGCCTCATCCCCGACTACAACGCTGTGCGCGACACCTGCCTTAACGGCGGCGCTAAGACCATCTGGATTAGTGGCTCGGGCTCGACCCTCATGGCTGTGACCGACGACACCATCGTGGCAAAGTTCCTGCAGGTCAAGCTGCGCGAGCAGTTCCCTAAGTGTGATACGCATATTTTGACGTGCGACACGGAAGGCGCCCAGATCGAATACCTGTAGCGCCCTGCCTCATTGCTCTCACCGGCCCCCTTGGGGCTTCCCCTGAAAACGTCCTCGATCATGAATTGCCCCGTCGTGCGCTTCGCGCGACGGGGCAATTCGATCTGCGGATTGTTTTCAGGGGAAGCCCCAAGGGGGCCTGCGCAGCCTCGACAGGATAATCGCATTCACTGATTCAATATTGCGTTCCTTCGGAGTAACGGACAAGAAGCCTTCACGATGCGGAAAGATTTGGGGGCAAAGCCCCTGGCCTCCCCTACGTTAACTTCGCTGGCGGCGGCTACAGGAACCTACGCTCCGGAAAGTCACCGGGCTGATTTTTTGGCTTCTATTTGATAAAGGTGCACTTCCCAGCATCTCATTCGCCCTATAGCTCTGTTTTAATTTCTAATTGATGATCAATGCGTGGCGTCATCTAATTATCTTCGCTACTTAAAACAGCCCCAAGTTTACGTACTAGCGTCTCAACAGTAATTCCGAGTGCATCCGCATAGACAAACTGCTCATAAACCCTAAGGCTGCGTTCCCCGGTCTCGACCTTTGAGATGAACGACTGAGGTACCCCCAGTTTCTTTGCGAGTTCAACCTGAGTGATACCTTGCTCCCGACGAATCTGGGAAAGGCATTTTCCGCATGTCCTGTTAGCATCAACGTTCATGCCGTTTACGCTATATTCCATTTTGATATATCCCAAACTGGGATATATTTATGTCGCCAGCCATTCCGCTTATCAAAAATGCCCATCGCAGATTCATAGCTAGGAAGGAGCCTCGATAAACATGAATGACGAGATGAAGGAGCCCGACGAGGAAAAGGCGCTCAGCGAGACCGACGAGCGGAAGCCAGATTTCAAAGCCGAGCAGTTTTCTGATGGTGCTAGCGACACCCCCTCCTCTGAAATTCCGCCATCAAACGAAGATGACGGCGCACGCAAAAATGAAGAAAACGATTCACTTCTAACGCGGGCCATTCATAAATTAGGCAATAAAAAACGAGCGGCAATCGCAGCTGCCGTGGCAGTTGTCATCATCTTCAGTTTGCCCATGATGTTTCCTCAGTTGTTTTGCACTCACAAGCTATGGGCCAATGCAACCTGTACAAGCCCTCGCACATGTAAAAGTTGCGGCAAAACCGAGGGGGAACCGCTTGGACACGAATGGGAAGAAGCAACGTGCACGGTTCCGAAGACCTGTCAACGCTGCGGTAAAACCGAGGGGGAACCCCTTGGGCATCAACCGGGCTCGTGGACTACCGAAGTTGACTACGTGGACGCCACCTCAAAGGAAATACGAGAATGCGAAAAATGCGGAGAGGTCGTTGACACCCGCAACGAGAAGGAAATCACATCTTTTCTTGGCGACGGAAAGTTTTCAATTTCCCCAAAAGGCTTTATTGATCGACTTAACGAGGAATTCTCCGATATCCCCAATTGCAGCAGCATGAATGCGGATTACGAACTAGACGATAGCGGCATGGGGCTCGAACTTCAGATCAAAAACGGTTCAAAGATTGCCGGTATTGGAGGCTTCTTTTCGGACTCGAGTAACCCGGTGCTACTCAGCTATCTTGGATCCGAAAACTGCTTCAAAAACATAGTCATGTACTTCGAAAACTCCGACTATGCCGCGGCGACAGCATTGGCAACTATACAAGCAATCGATCCAACACTTTCGTTTTCAGACGCCAAGGAAGTTGGTGCTGCCTGCGTAGATACGCCAACTGTCAAAAATGGAATTACGTATGCAATCGTAGCTTCGAATGGAGAGTACTGGCTAAGCGCTCGAATTGAATAATTTTCTTTGATTACTAAATTCAGACGCCTCTTACTCGCGACATATTAAAACTCAACCCCTGGCAGCATCGTTAATCGAAAATTGCCCCGCCGAGCACTTTAGCTTGGCGGGGCATTTCAATATGAAAGCGGATTTAAATATCAACAAGGCCTGCACGCCCCAACGAGCAGACGGCTTCGCTGCTCAAATTGCCCTTGGTGAACCACAAGTTGAGCAATCAGTGGCCAAAATCCCCTTTAGGCGGCGCTGGTTTCTTTGTATTCGAAGACTGGTTCTAGGAGGTCTTCGATGTTGCAGTGTAGGACTTTTGCAATATCCCTCACTGTCGTTACCGAGGCTTCGTTGATGTTTCGCTGGCGCTGTTCGTACATTTGGATTGAACGGAGCGATACACCCGATTCGTATGCCAGGTCTTGTTGGTTTTTTTTAATCCTCTTTCTTGCTAGCGCCAGTTTAGTCTGACGCGGCGCCTTCTTCGCCATATCACAGACAAGGCGCGCCACGCGCTCCTCCGAGGCCTCATGCCAGGGGTAGTACAGGTTTCGCAGCGCATCAAATGGAACAACATGAAGCAGATCTTCGAACGATCCCCCTAGGCGCCACTGCAAATATGCCAGTATCCAGCCCGTCCAATATTCTGGTGTCTTCTCAAATCGGTAGGTCCGATCTGGCATCGACCCTGTTTGGTAACCAGATCTTTCGGAGATGAGCGCAAATAGTTCAACGCCCGACTTTCCCGACACTACCCATGCGTTGCCGCGTTCGAACTCGCGAGCTACGCCGCTCAGGCAAAAGAGTTCAGCAACTTCCGATCCTTCTGCTCCATAATCGTTAACGGCATAGTCAAAGCAGTCGCCGAGGTTGTTCATTGCATCCTCGAGGTAGTAGACGGGGTATGTCCTACTCGGCCCACAATCCGTTAACTCTTGGATCATTCAAATCAACCCTCCCTGCCATCAAATCCCTAATGTCGACACCATCAGAGTCAAATCCGTTTACCGTATCCAAGTACTTGCGCCGCGCGTTCTGCTCTCGCCCAAAGCGTTTGGGATAATACTCAAATCCCAAAGCCTGCCTCCAATCGCAGAATGTAATCGCTGAAAACGCACGCTCACTCATAAGCGCGTATTGAATACCTAGGTCTCCTAAAAAACTATCACTGAGGTGATACAGATAGGGGCTTTTGAAAGGTTAGGCCTGATTAGAGGCAAGCCTCGGCGATGCGCTTTTTGAGTTCGTCGATGCCGGTGCCGGTCTGGGAGCTCGTGATGATTACATTCTCGGCAGGAACGTTGAGCTGCTTTTTGATGGCTGCTGCCTGGCGGGCCTGCTGGGTGCGGCTGAGTTTGTCGGCCTTGGTGAGGCAGACGATAAAGTTGAACTCGTTGCCCTGCAGGTAGTCGATCATGTCATGATCGAGCTTGCTGGGATCGTGGCGAATGTCCACCAGCGACACAACCAGGTTAAAGCTGCGCTCGGAGTCAAAGAAGTCGCCGATAAGCTCGGCCCAGCGGTCACGCTCGGCCTTGGAGCGACGGGCGAAACCGTAACCCGGCAGGTCCACGAAATGCACGTCGTCGGCCTCAAAGAAGTTGATGTTGCTCGTCTTGCCCGGCGTACTAGAAACCTTGACCAGGTTCTTGCGGCCAAATAGCTTGTTCATGATGGAGGACTTGCCCACGTTGGAGCGGCCGACGAAGCTCACCTCAGGGCAGGTTGACTCGGGAATCTGCGAAACCTTGCCGTAGCTGGCAACGAACTTGGCAAGCTGATAGTTAATGGAATCGGCCATGGACACTCCTTGGTCGTAGGTTCTTACAAATAGACGCGCTATTGCGCAGCGGCAATGCGGCGGACGATATCGAGCGTAATGTCACTTGCGACACGCGCGTACTCGAACAGATCGAACTCGCGCTCGCAAATTGCATCGTACGCCTCGTCACAATTATCGCTGATAGCGCGCAACACCAGGCAATCGACACCATTTTTGGTTGCGACATGGGCAATTGCCGCGCCCTCCATGCCGACACAATCGGCATGCGTCGCCTCGATAGCGTCGTTGCGCATGGTGGCGCCCGTCACAAAGCGGTTACCCGTGGCAATCGTGCCGACCAGGAACTGCTTGGTGCCCTCGTTCGAAGCGACTGCATTTGTCGAAGCGTCAACAAACCCACGCTCAGTAAGCACGTCGACGGCAATATCGACCAGCGAGGGCGTCGAGCCAAACTCCTCGAGCCCCGGTGCGGACTCGGCGATAAGCGCGGTATCGGTATCCAGATAGCGCAGGCGTTTGCCAATGACCACGTCGTCGATATGGAGCTTGGGGTTCAAACCGCCCGCAATGCCCGAAAACACAACAGCTTGCGGAGCATACTTGCTAATGAGGTGCTGTGTTGCAGCGGCAGCGTTCACCGTGCCCATGCCCGCAATTGTGGCGACAACTGTCAGGCCGTCGAGCTCACCGCTCACAACGGTCAAGCCTGCCTCCCGTACCTCGCAAACGTCGCTCAGCTCTTCCTTAATCTGCATGATCTCTTTTTCGAGCGCACCGATAATCGCGATGGTAGCCATACCATTCCCCAAACCTATACGAAATTCTCAACCAAGGTATGGTACCAGCATTTTGTTTGACCTCGCCAAACGAACACGCTAAGCCAGTGCAGCTCGCGTATCAAACAGAGCCTTTGCAATCGCGGCCGTAACCTCGCTCGAACGGTCACTCCATGGCATCGATGTCATGACGCTCATGACATAGGTACGGCCATCGATGTCGATGAGGCCTGCATCGCATGTCGAATAGTAACCATCCTCGCTAATCCAGCCTGCCTTGTTGCGCACCAAAACCTGCTCGTCCGCAATGCCATCGCGAATAAACGAGCGCGATGTTGATGCCAGAAGGCCCGACAACCACTGTAAAGTCTCGGTATCCATGCTCAGATACTCGCTCATCTCACGCCATAACCTCGCAGAAGTGCGCGGGCAGTAGGTCGGAAAATCACTCATCGGATCCAGTGCCGTATCGTAATCGATGCCAAGACCGACAATCCAATCCTCGTAACCGACACGGTCAAACGCCGCACGTAACGCAATAAACGAATGGTTGTCTGAATAAACGACCGCAGCCTCGATCAAGTCGCGTACCGTCTGCCAACCCATGTTGTAGCCACCATAGGTGTCAAGGGAGTCATCGAGTGAAACCTGGCCCGTCTCGACCAGAGATTCGCAAATGTACAACGCATAGAGTGCCTTGTAGCTACTCGCACCGTACACCTCGACATCAGCGTTATACGTCACGCCCTTACCGCTCGACAGGTCGTAAAACACCACGCCCACATCGCCCAGCTCCTGCGCCTGGTCAAGCGCATTCTGGAGTGCGGCGAGGTTCTCATCCTCCAGGGCGAGAATCTGGTCATCAACCAGTGAGAAGGTCTGCACGGTATCGCCTGAGGGAATATCGTTAAAGTCCGCCTTCGAAAGCCCCGTCTTGAGGTTCGCTGTCGACAGGGTTTGACTTGCGGTGACTTTAGATTCAGAGACCTTTTTGTTTTGCGTCTGTACCGTTGACGCATCTGAGTGTGCCATTCGCTCCGACGCGTAGGTTTTGGCGGTAATTCCGAGGATAATAACCGCCGACGTTAGCATCCCAATGGCGGCAATCTTCCTCACGCGGATGCGAGTGTCGGCAAGGCCACGCGAAGACGTGTCCTTCGTCTTATATCTGCTGCCATGCTGCGGCACATACTCGTCCCGCGATGCGATGTTTCGCACGTGGTCTCCTGTCTGCTACCGTTTATATACGAGCAGCATGATACCGAGCAGGCATTTCTTTCCAAAGATATTCAGTGGCGTTTAAGGTGTCTTTAAAGAAACCACAAGCGTATTTATCCAAATGGCACGATTCTGTTGCGCATCTCACCGCAACCTTGACCAGTCTTTTTGGGACGGGGCTCTTTAGCAATCAACTAGGTGCCCAGGGGCACTCATTTAAGTCTGTCCCCAATGAGTGCCCTTGGGGAGCGAAAATGGCCCGCTAGCCAATGGCGTTTTTGAGTTCCGCGCGGCGCTTTTTCATGCCCATCATGACGGCATTGCGCAGCTCGGGCATGCGCGCGGTATCCATCTGAGGTACGCCCTCAAGCTTATAGGGAATTCCCAACTGCTCATATTTGACAACACCCATAGTGTGATACGGCAGCATCTCCAGGCCGACCACGTTATGCCACGGGGCAATCAGGCGACCGAGTGCCTCGCACTCCTCCACCGTGTCGGTAATGCCCGGCACCACCACGTGGCGGATAACGACCTTGATCTTGCGACGTGAAAGCTCATCACCAAACGCCAAGATGCGTGCGGGATCGCAACCGGTCAGCTTTTTATGCTCGACCGGGTCGGCATGCTTAATATCGAGCAGTACCATGTCGGTCTCGTTGAGCACGGCATCGAACTTCTCGGGATGCGCGGGATCGAACGCATAGCCACAGCTATCCAGGCAGGTATGTACACGACCATCGGGGTTGTTGTGCATTGCACGGAACAGGTCGGCCAAAAACTCGGGCTGCAGAAGTGGCTCGCCGCCCGAAACCGTAATTCCGCCGCTGCGATAGAACTCATGGTTACTCTGGAACTCGTCCATGAGGTGCTCGACGGTCACCATCGTGCCGCCGTTGACCGACCAGGTATCGGGATTGTGGCAATACGCGCAGCGCATGGGACAGCCCTGAACAAACACCACAAAGCGGATGCCAGGTCCGTCGACCGTTCCCATCGTCTCAATTGAATGCACGCGGCCAAGGGCAAACGCAGAGTCCTCGGGACGAGCGTCCACACCCTCAAGCGTCATTTCTGCCATTCGCGCTACCTTGCCTCTCCTTGGATGCAACCAATTAAAATGCCAGAGCCATTCTAGCCCATGCGTTTGCGTTTAAACGTCTCGGACTAGAACGGCACGTTTTAATCTATCCCCCATCACCATGGCTGGGGGCTACGTCGAGATGTCAGGCTGAAGAACGCTCGCCTGCGGCCTTTACGCCTTAAGCGTGAGCACCGCGCCGAAGGCGGTTGGGCCGCAGTGGCTCGAGATGACGCCGCCGACCTGAGTCCAGGTAACGTCCTTAAAGCCAAGATCGTGTGCATAGACTTCCATGTCGTCGCGTAACTCCTCGGAAAGACCCACCGAATACGCCAGGCCAATATGCGAGTAGTCGATCTCGCCCTTCTCTACCATGTGATCAATAAAGGCACGGGCGCACTTAAGCATAGAACCGCGGAACTTCTTGGTCGCCACGAACTTACCACCCGTCACCTCAATGCAGGGCTTAATCTTGAGCAGATGGGCACCGAGGAATGCCACGTTGGACAAACGACCGCCGGCCTTAAGGAAGGCGAGATCGGTTGGGACAAAGCCCAACAGCACGCGGTCCATGACGGAGTTCGTAAATGCAAAGATCTCGTCGACGGTGGCATCGGGGTGAGCCTCGATGTATTTGGCGGTCTCGACGACAACAAGCGACTGGCCCACCGAGACAAAGCGCGTGTCCATGGAGAACACGTAGTCGCGGCCCTTAGCTGCAATCTTGGAGGACTGGTGTGAGCAGGTCGTGACTTCGGAATACGCGAGATGCAAAATGGTCGCGTCGGGCTGCTCAGCGTGAATGCGGTCGTACACGTGAGCAAAATCCGCTGGCGAACAGCCACTGGTCTTGGGCATCACACCAAACTCGTTGCAGCGCGAATAAATCTCGAGCGGATCGATCGAGCCGTCCTCGACGGTCTCGTCACCAATCGTAACATGCATGGGCACGCGCACGATGCCGTAGCGCTCGCAGAGCTCCGGCGTCACATCCGAACCAGACTCAACCACGATTACGTACTTGCCCATTATCATCACGACCCATCTCAACGTCGACTTTCCAATATCAAGCACAGCCCACCGCGCTGTTGCGCAACAGCCTCCAAGCGCCAAAGAGACGCCGCCCCTTGCGCACAACAAAGGACAGCGTCTCCCTGGAAAACTCCGTGCTTATCTGAGATTCTACACGGTTTATTAAGGAGTGTTACTTATTCCGCAAACGGTCGCTATGCGCGATAAACGGTAGTTGGCCGCGGCAACTGCGACACATTCCGCCCAACAAGTCCAATCGTGCTCCATACACGGTTAATGAGCGAGGCGGTAGAAATTCATCGACGCCGCACCCTTGGCATGCAGCTCCATCGCCGGAACCGCCGGCGAATAGGTACGGCTCGTAAGTGCCGCCTCGCCGCCGTTGGCAAAAATCTCGACCATCGTAGTGTCCGAAAGCACGCGCAGGTCGCGAAGCTCGCTGAGCTCGATCGACCTCTGGTCGCGCCCATAGCCTTCGCCACCCATGTCAAGGGTAAGCATCCCGTCTGCATAGCGCACAAAGACACCCTTGCGGATCTCGAGCTCGACCATCTTGGCGCCCTCACAGGAAACCACAAGGTCAAACAGGCGGCCCGGCTCCTCAACGGTTTCACCGCCTGTCGCGCGAACGCAGTCGCCGCGCATCCTCTCAATCTCGTGCACCGGCTGCTGACAGAGCTTACCATCGCGCATGCTCAGCTCTCGCGGCACCGTCAACGCGCACTGCCACCCGCGTGCCACCGTCGGGCTTTCTGCCGTCGCATCGGGACAACCCGACCATCCGATCATCAAACGTCGACCCGCAGCATCCTCAAAGGACTGCGGGGCATAGAAATCAAAACCGGCATCAACCATCGGAGGCATGCCCTGGCCGACGATCTTAAAGCTCGGCGCCCCCCAATCGGCCTCGATGGGAAACCACACGCACTGATGCGGATTGCGGTAACGCCAACCATCGGCGGGCACGCCCTGCGGACAGCAAACGAGAATAAGCTCGCCATCGAGCTCAAACAGATCAGGACACTCCCACATAAAGCCAAACTTCTCGCCCAGCTCAATGCGCGTCGCATAGCCCCAGCTCTCTAGATCACGCGAGGTATAGACAAGCACGCAGCCACGGTCGTCTTTCGTACGAGCGCCAAGAACCATGTAGTAGATACCGTCGTGTTCAAGGATCTTGGGGTCGCGCACGTGCGTACCGATATTGTCGGGGTAATCGACCGGCCCAACAGCTATGCGCTTCTCGCCCAATTCGTCGGGATTCTCGGCAACCATATGAATCTGGTTTTGCTCACGGCCCGTCAACACGTAGTCGTAATCATCGCGGTCAAAATGCTTAACGTTGCCGGTATAGAAGTAGTGAATCTTGCCATCACGTACAAAGGCAGAACCAGAATACGCTCCGCTCGAATCCAAATCGGAATCGGGGAACAGCACAGGGCCGCGATTCTCGTACGTCACAAAATCCTTTGTTGTCAGATGATTCCAAAGCACTGGACCGCCATGCGCAGCATCGAATGGATCGTATTGGTGATAGATGTGATACGTATCACCAATCTGAACCAAACCGTTGGGGTCGTTGAGCCAGCCAAGCTCAGGCTCCACATGGAACAGAAGCCTATCGGGGTCGGACGCGATGCGAGCCGCCGTCTCATCCTGTCCAGCTCGCCACTGCTCATAGTCCGCACGCATCACCTTGTTTTTTTGATTAAACATCGCCATTGACCTTCTCGTCTATAGGAAAGGACGCTCGACTCACACGAGCCGAACGCCCTTCCCCAAATGGACTTATCCGCACATTACGCTGAACGGCTCAACTAGAAGCTGACATCGAAGCCAGCGCCAGCGCCCTCTTCATCAGTGGTCGGCACGCCCTTTGCCTTGTTGTAGGCAAAGATCAAGACGATCGGCACGATAAAGGCGATGAGATTGCCAGCCACATACCACACGAGCGTCTCGGGCGTGACGATGAGCAGGCCAAGCACGCCGGTCAGACCCTGACCGATGGCGCGCACCTCAAAGAGTTTGACGAAGGCACCACCGCAGCCTGCACCGATGCAAGCGCAGATGAACGGGATGATCGAGTAGCGCATGTTTGCAGCAAAGATTGCGGGCTCGGAGATACCGACCAGCGTCGGGATAAAGGACGACATGCAGATGTTACGCTCTTTGGAATGCTTCTTGTGAATGAGGTACATGCCGATGGCGCCGCCACCCTGGGCGATGATGGAAACCGACCAGATGGCCTGGATGTAGTTGAAGCCAGTCGTGGCAACGAGGTTTGCCTCGATACCCTGGATGAACTGATGCGTACCGGTAACGACAAGCGGCTGCAGGAACGCGGCGAAGACAAAGGCACCAAAGACGCCCATCCTGTTGTACAGGATATCGATTACGCCGGCGAGGACGTCGCCGATCAGGTTGCCGAGCGGGCCGAACACGGTGAACAGGGCGACGTTAGCAAGAATCAGGGTAACGGTCGGGACAAAGACGAACGAAACGACCTCGGGAATGTACTTCTGGGCAATCTTTTCGACCTTGGCCATAAACCAGGCAGTCAGGATTGCAGGGAACACGCCGCCCTGGAAAGCAACCATGGGAATGGAGAGCGGACCAAAGTTCCAGTACTCAGCACCCGTCGGGTCCATAACGAACGTGTTACGGTTCATAAGGCTCGGGTGAACCATGACGATACCGACGAGGATGCCCAGGATCGGGTTACCGCCAAAACGCTTGACCGCGCTGTACATAACCAGGACAGGCAGGTAGTCGAAGGTGGTGGCGATAATGGCAAAGAAGCTTGCGAGGTTCTTGAGGAACTCGCTGTGATCGGCGAGGCTGCCCTCCATGCCAAAGAGGCCGTTGGCAACGATCAGCGACTTAAGGCCGATGATGATAGCGGCGCCGACGAAGGCGGGAATGATGGGGATAAAGATGTCCGAGAATACCTTGAGGACCGAGAAGAACTTGCCCTTCTTGTCCGCCTCGGCGCCCTTGACCTCGGAAGCGCTGATCTCCTTAACGCCCGTCAGAGCCATAAACTCATCGTAGACCTTGTTGACGGTACCGGTACCGAAGATGATCATGAGCTGGCCGCTGTTGTACAGCACGCCCTTGACGCCATCGATGTTCTCGAGCTCGGCCTTGTTGTACTTGCTCGTATCCTTGAGCACCAGACGCAGACGCGTAACGCAATGCGTGGCGCCCTCGATGTTCTCCAGACCGCCGACGTTATCGACGACTTGCTGAGACACTACTTTGTAGTCCATGTTCCTCTCCATTCCCTTACGAAATCATAAAACGTTTTGATGCCATTACAGAGACGCGATCGTTGCATTTGCGCACTTGAGCGTACCGTCGGTGACCGTCAGCGCCACACCCTGGCCCTGCTTATTGCAGAAGCGAGCGTTAAGCGCAACATCATCGACAAAGATGGTCGCGATATCGTCGTCAACGACCAGGCGCACATGATGAGCGCCCTCGCCCTTAAAGAACAACGGACGCTCGAGGCCCATGTTGTTGACCTGGAACCACGGATACTGGGGGGCCGCCGTAAACTCGAGCTTGCCCTCACGCAGGTTGGCGCGGAACTCATAGGCAAGACCGGTCTCGGCGTCCTCGGCAAGCTTCACCGAGAAGCCGGCAGCGTCACCGGCGAGCTCGATGTCGGCATCGAGCATATAGGTGGAACCGGCATCCGCGGCGAGCACCTGCTCGACCTTGCCCGACTCGCAGGAAAGCTCAAAGGCCTCGACTGCCTTAGCCTCGCCAAAGGCGCCAAGCATGCTGTCAGGAAGCTTGGTGCCGAGCGTTCCGTCGGCACGCTGAACGATCTCGAGGGGCATAAAGGTGCCACCCCACAGGTAAGAGCTGGGGTCGCCGCCCTCGTCACGCGTAGGAACCCAACCAAAGAGAACGCGGCGCTCGCCGTCAAATGCGGTACGCGCGGCATAGTACGCGCGGCCATCGAAGGAATCGTCCGCAGGAGTGATCCAAGGACCGTTGATAGAGCGAGACATGCGGTAACGGGTCTTGTTGCCATCACTGTACTCGGAGAACACCAGATACCACCAGTCGCCCATCTTAAAGAGATCAGGCATCTCGAACATGGTGTACAAGCCCGGATTCCACCAGTCGCCCTGGAACTCCCAGGTATCCAGGTCCTTGGAGGTGAACTTGACCAGACGACCGGTCATCAGACGCTTGTCCTCGCCCACACGCGTGCCGAGGATGAGCATGTACTCTTCGTTCTCCTCATCCCAAAGCACAAAGGGATCGCGCCAGTTGCGGTCATCGTAACCCTCCTGGGGCGGAAGCAGCGTCTCGGCGATGTTCTTCTCCCACTTGACGGCGTCGTCACTCGTTGCGTGAAGAAGAACCTGCTTCATCAAGCGTGCCTTGACCTTATCGCGATTGCAACCAGTGTAGAGCGCATGGTACTTGTCGCCCACCTTAAACACCGTGCCGGCATAAACATACTGGTCGACTTCCTCGTCACCGCCACGCTCAAGGCTCTCGCCAAAGTCTTTGTAATTGACGAAGTCCTTGGTCGTAGCGAGTGCCCAGCCAAACGGCTCTCCGAAAGGTCCGGGGTTACGCGTGTCACGCTGGTGATAGAGATAGAACGTGCCGTCCTCGCCGTACGGCATGATGTCGCCTACCCAAATTCCCTCAGGCTGGTAATACACCTTGTGCATCCGAGACTTCCTTTCTCACGAGATACTAACTCGGTACAACTGCAAGATATGTCAATCGTTTTCATATGTCAAACGTTTTCACACCAATACGTCTTTTCGCAGTTCCAGTCGTCGGCAAACGGTTGACATATGCCGGCGAACGGTCATCAGAGGCGTTTGAGGAATTCTTTTGGCACGGGATGAACTACGCGGTTTTACCCTCAATGAGTTCAACGGGGAGCTTGATATTCGATTCGGGCTTTTCACCGTTAACAAGAGCGACGATGGATTGCGCCGCGAGCTCACCGATGCGATCGATATCTTGGCGTACGGTTGTTAAGTCAGGCATAAACGTCATAGTGCGGCGGGCACCATCCGCGCCCACGACCTTAATATCGTCCGGAGCGCTCAAGCCGCGCTGCTTCATCACGTTGAGGCAGATGGCCGCCATCGTGTCGTCTCCCGCAAAGATGCCGTCAACATCGGGGTTCTCATCGAGGATCTTCGCAACGACCGCGCTCTTTTCGTCGTCGGGCTTAACGAACTCGACCTCACGGACAAGCGCGGGCAAACCGGCCTGCTCAACAACATCGAGGTAGGCATCGGTACGCTTATTGGCAGGCATGCGCATGCGGCTATTGCTGCGCAGGCACAGGATGCGTGAACATCCGTCATCAATCAGGCGACGCGTGGCAAGTTCGCCGATGCTATAGCTGTCGCTCGCAATCTGAACAGAGGCTTCGCCAAGGTCGCAGTCGATACCAACCAGACTCAAGCCCATCTCGGCATACGCCTCGGCACCGATATTAAGCGAGTTGACGATGACGCCATCAACCATATTGCGTCGAAGCATGTCGATATAAGAGCGCTCAAGCTCGGGTCGATTGGCGCTATTGCACAGCAGCATCTTAAAACCGTTTTCGGCCAGGGTATGCTCAATGACTTGAACCACTTGGGCATGAAACGGACTGCTGACATAGGGGACGATCATACCGATAAGATTCAGGCGACCGTTAAGCATGGCACGAGCGATATCGTTGGGCGTATAGTTGATGCGCTTCATCGCGGCGTGGACCTTATCGCGGGTCTCTTGGCTAATATAGCCGCGATTATTAAGCACGCGAGATACCGTAGTAGGCGAAACCCCCGCCACCGCTGCAACTTCCTTGATGCCAGGCTTAGCCGAATCCTTAGAACGAGCGCCCTCGCGAGCCATAGCACCCTCCCCCATCAACATGTCATACGTTTACATACGAACAAAGCATACCCCAACAACAGCGGGAAGACGGTAACAGCACAAGTAAGTAGACGACTCATCCAAATAATTAGGAGAGTTCCGCCTAAAGGGTGACTACACAGGACCCAGCCGGGGCTGTTTGGGCTACCTCCCAAAACATTCCGCAGGACGCAAAGAGGCTCGCCGCACGAAGTGCGCAGCGAGCCTCTTTGCATGTCCGAGGACACAAATTAAATTTAACGTGGTTCCCTAAAGGACGACAACGCAGGAGACCCGGCAAGGCCGGGAGCACTTTGTCTCGCAAACATTCCGCAGCCGCGAAGCGGCGAGGACGTTTGAGAGACAAAGTGCGTAGGCCTTACCGGGTCTCCGGTGGGAGTTGAGTCCCTTTAGAACTTGTTGTGGAAGGTACGCGCAATGACCTCGTCCTGCTGCTCTTTGGTGAGCGTGTGGAAGTTCACGGCGTAGCCGGAAACGCGGATGGTCAGCTGCGGATACTTCTCGGGGTGAGCCTGAGCGTCGAGCAGCGTCTCACGGTTGAAGACGTTGATGTTCAGGTGGTGGCCACCCTTCTCGGCGTAAGCGTCGAGCATGTGGACCAGGTTATCGGCCTGGGTCTCGGAAACTTCAGAAACCTTCATAATGTGTCTCCTTCGATTAATAGGCGCCGGCCGAAACCGGCGCACTAATCAGTAATCGTTATTGTTAGTATAGCACTAACAATAGTTACTCGCCCAGCTGATCAAGGTCGATATCGCCAAAGAACACCTGGTCCTCCTTGCCGAGCGCACTCGGGATGATGGAGAAGGTGTTGGAGATGCCGTCCTGAGCATCGCGGAACGGGAGCTTGGAAACCGAAGACAGCGAAGCGATGGCGCCGTGGCTATCGCGCTTGTGCATGGGGTTAGCACCCGGGGCGAACGGCTGGCCAGCCTTGCGGCCATCGGGCGTGGAGCCGGTCTTCTTACCGTACACGACGTTGGAGGTGATGGTCAGAACCGAGGTCGTGGGTACGGAGTTGCGGTAGGTGTCGTTCATGCGGATGTACTCCATGAACTGGTGCACAACGTCGTGAGCGATCTGGTCAACGCGGTCGTCGTCATTACCGTACTTGGGGAACTCGCCCTCGGTCTCGAAGTCAACGATGATGCCGTTCTCGTCACGGACGGGGTGGACCTTGGCGTACTTGATGGCGGACAGGGAGTCAGCCACGACGGAAAGGCCAGCGATGCCCGTAGCGAACCAGCGGTGCACGTGCTTGTCGTGCAGAGCCATCTGGATACGCTCGTAGCAATACTTGTCGTGCATGTAGTGAATGATGTTCAGCGAGTTGACGTACACGCCAGCGAGCCACTTCATCATGTCGTTGTACTTGGCCACAACGTCGTCGTAATCGAGCGTATCGCCCTCGACGGCGCGATACTTGGGGCCGACCTGCTTCTTGGAGACCTCGTCAACACCGCCGTTGAGTGCGTACAGCAGGCACTTGGCCAGGTTGGCGCGAGCGCCGAAGAACTGCATCTCCTTGCCGATACGCATGGAAGACACGCAGCAGGCAATGCCGTAGTCGTCGCCGTGATAGACGCGCATGAGGTCGTCGTTCTCGTACTGGATCGAGGAGCTGGCGACAGAAGTCTTGGCGCAGAACTTCTTGAAGTTCTCGGGCAGACGGGTCGACCACAGAACGGTCATGTTGGGCTCGGGGCTGGTGCCCATGTTCTCGAGCGTGTGCAGGTAGCGGTAGCTCATCTTGGTAACGAGCGTACGGCCGTCAACACCCATGCCGCCGATGGACTCGGTGACCCACTGCGGATCGCCGGTGAACAGGGCCTGGTACTCGGGGGTACGGGCAAACTTGACCATGCGGAGCTTCATGATGAAGTGATCCACGAACTCCTGGATCTGCTCCTCGGTGAAGGTGCCGTTGGCAAGGTCGCGCTCAGCGTAGATGTCGATGAACGTAGAGGTACGGCCGATGGACATAGCGGCGCCGTTCTGCTCCTTAACGGCAGCGAGGTAGGCGAAGTACATCCACTGGATGGCCTCCTGCGTGTTGGTAGCTGGGTTGGAAATATCGAAACCATAGGTCTCGGCCATCATCTTGAGCTCGCCGAGGGCGCGGATCTGCTCCTGCAGCTCCTCACGGTCGCGGATGTTGTCGGCGGTCATGACCGTCGGGGTGGAAGCCTTCTGGGCCTCCTTGTCCTTGATCAGGTAGTCGACACCGTACAGGGCGACACGACGGTAGTCGCCGATGATGCGGCCGCGGCCATAGCCATCGGGCAGACCGGTGATGATGTGGGCCGAGCGGCAAGCACGCATCTCGGGGGTGTAGACATCGAAGACGCCGGCGTTGTGAGTCTTGCGCTCGAAGGTGTAGCGCTCGACAACGTTCTCGTCGACCTTGTAGCCGTGCTGGCTGGCAGCCTGGCAAGCGATGCGGATACCGCCGTTGACGTGCAGAGCGCGCTTGAGCGGCTTGTCGGTCTGGAGACCGACGATGGTCTCCTTCTCGCGGTGGGCGTTATCGATGTAGCCAGCGGGGTGGCTCACGATACCCGTAACGGTCTTGGTGTCCATATCGAGGACACCGCCCTGCTCGCGCTCCTTAAGCAGCAGGTCGAGAACCTCGCCCCACAGCTCCTTGGTACGCTCGGTCGGGCCGGCGAGGAACGACTCGTCGCCCTCGTAGGGGGTGTAGTTCTTCTGGATGAAGTCTCGGACGTCAACTTCTCCCGTCCAGATGCCTTCCTTGAAGCCTTCCCATGCCTCCTGCATTGTGTAACCACGCTCCTAGTTACGTGTAATGCGGCGCTCTCTCACACCGCTGCTTATTGAATTCTTGAATGTTCGGCTTGCACTACCGGCTTCTTCCGTTCTTCACCACACGTTGGTGCAGGGAAAACGTTTGTCCACCTTGGAACTACAACCCAAAACCCAAGATTTCACCCGTCTGAGAAGGATAACATAGCGACCCTCTCCATCTGGGCTGTTATATGTTTCTTTTTTTATATCAAAAGGGCGTTTTTTACAAACCCGCAGGAAATGCGAGCGCGAACAACTACCGTTCACCGATTTGTATGTTATTTTTCCTTGCCTTTGTACGACGTTCGCTCTAGCTGTTATGCCAGCTTTAGCAGGGTAAAGTGCCCAGAAACCCTTCAGAAACTGAAGGGCGGCCACGGGATTTCCCCCGCGGCCGCCCTGCGACGTGACAAGTTTTTTAGCTTTGATTGCCGTCTGACATTAGGCGGCTGCGGTGGCCTTGTCGGTCGTTGCCTTGCTGTCGCCGTGACCCTGGCCCTCAAAATGCTTGTAGCACCAGCTGGTGACCAGCGGGGTCAAAATAGCCGTCACGATTGCGCAGGCAGCAACCTGTGCCGTAGCCGTCGCGAGCACGGCGCCGCCGTACATGGCCCCGTTGACGCTTGCCATGGCAGCAGGCGTGGCCACATTGGCTCCGGCGCAGCTCGAAATGGCCGCACCTGCGACACCCGTACCGCCCGTGAGCTTATCGACCGCGATGACGGGAATTGCAAAGACCACCGAGCAGATCACGCCGAGCAGAATACCGGGGAGACCGCCGTTGATAAGCTGGCCAAAAGTCATGGTCGAGCCCATGGCAAAGAAGACGAGCACGATGACGGCGGAAAGTGCCGGTGCCATCATCTTCTTAAAGCTCGGGAAGAGGTTGCCCAGAATAATGCCGACGACGATCGGCAGGATGGCACCCACGAGCGACCAGCCGATCGGAGCCTGGCCGGCAGCGCCGAGCACGATCATCGTGACCGGAGGGCCGACAACGAGCGTGGTGATTGCGACAGCGCCACGCTCGGCCTCATTGCCCATGGTGCCCATCAGACCAGCGTACATAGCGTTGTTGGCGCCGGTGCAAGCCGCCAGCATCACCATGGCAGAGATGCCAAACAGGTTGTCGTTGAACACATAAAGGATGAGCAGCGACACGGCAACGACCACGATTTGCTTGACGGCGATGATGATGGCACCGCGGGCAGCGGCGGCAGGAGCACTCTTAAACGAAATCGTCGTACCGACGATAAGTAAAAAAGCGCCCACGAGCGGGCCTGCACCCTGCTGGGTCATGCCAAGCGTAAAGCTGCCGAGCGTTTTGAACAGGTCGGGGAACAGCGTGTTGAGCAGACAGCCCAGCAAAAGCGGCACCAAAATATTGGCACCCGGGATGGAGGACATCTTAAAGAACGGCTCCTTTGCCGCCGGCGCCTCCACCGCAGTCGATTCACTCATATATATCTCCTTTGGATGCATGCGAATCGTAGCCGCACGCGCCTATATCAGAAAGAAGGCGACGGTCCCGAGTCGCAGGAGCCGTCGCCGAACAATCGTCGTGGGGTATTACCCGTCCAGGACGATGCCGCCGTCGCAGTCACCGATCTCGCCGTTCACGAAGCTGGCAAGGTCGGAAGCGAAGAACAGCACCATCTGCGCAGGCTCGCTGGCCTGGGCGGCGCGGCCCAGAGGAATACCGTTGATGATGCGCTGAGAGTTCTCGTCAGAGAGAATCGAGGTCATATCGGTCAACGTGAGCGACGGGCACACAGCGTTGCAGCGGACGCCGAACTTACCGCCCTCCTTGGCGACCGCCTTGGTAAGGCCATTGACACCGGCCTTGGAGCTCGCGTAGGCCGCGGTGCCGAGCAGGCCGCCGCCGATCTTGCCAGCAACAGAGCTTACGTTGACGATAGTGCCGGCATGGGCCGCCTTAAAGTGCGGGTACACGGCGTTCATCATGGTAAAGGTGCCGTTGAGGTTGATGTCGATGGTGCGACGCCACTCGGTGTCGTCGATCTCGTCAAACTTCTTGGTGCTGATGACACCGGCGCAGTTGATTAGGATGTTGGTTTGCGGCAGGTCCGTAAAAATCTGCTCGACAGTCTCGCGCGCCTTGGGTGCATCGGCGACATCGAGCTGATAGAACTTGTTGCCCTCGCCAAGCTCGGCCACCGCGGCCTCGCCCTTAGCAGCGTTCCTTGCGATGAGCGCGACATGTCCGCCGCCCGCGACGATGCCCTTGGCGATCTCGAGGCCAATGCCCTGAGTGCCGCCCGTGACAATCGCGGTCTTGCCCGTGAAGTCAAATGCCATGACTCCATCCCCCTTTATATAAGGTGTCTCCTCGCGGGAAGTTGGAGCATCGCACGTGGCGATTATATGAGTCCCAGTCGTCATGGTGGTGACAACCCCTCGCCTAACCGCGTGCATGATAATTCTTTGAAACGCTACAATTATTGAATTATTTTAATTCTTTATACGCTCTTTATATTACCTAGCGGCCAAGTAGATTTTTGGGACATACCTAGAAATCTACCGAATGGAACGGTTGGACGGGGGTATCATCTTTCACCGAAAATAGTTTCTAGTGTTAGGGGTTTTCGGTGGAAGATACCGATTTCCATGAGCTTGGGCGTCAGCTCTTTACCGAGTTTGGCAGCATGCACCAGCGCGTTTCGCGCTTTGCCGACCAGGCTCTGGGTGGCGAGATGGCCGTCATGCGCGCCCTCATGCGCGCCGGCGGCTCGCTCACGCCGAGCGAACTCGCCGATCGTGCCTGGGTCTCGAGCGCCCGCATCGCCAATATCCTGCGCGCCCTCGAGGCCAAGGGCTGGGTCGAGCGCGAGCACTCAAAGACCGACCGTCGTCGCGTACACGTCACGGTGACCGACAAAGGATTCCAGGTCATCGAAATCAAACGTCGGGAATTCGAGGACCGCACCGCGGCCTTCCTCGAGCAGCTCGGCGAAACAGATACCCAAGAGATGGTGCGTCTTCTAAGGCGTGCCAACGAAATTATCGACCGCAATCAAGAAAGGAGAGATGCCGAGTGAGGATTCTCAAGCTCTTTAAAAAACATATCCTGGCACTGTTCGCAGCTATCGTACTTATCGTAATCAGCTGCAACGCCGATCTGGCGCTGCCTACCTATATGAGCGACATCGTCGACGTGGGCGTGCAGCAAGGCGGCATTGCCTCGCCCGTGCCCGACACCATTCGCGCCGAATCTCTCGACGACCTCGAACTCTTTATGAGCGCCAAGGACGCCAAGGCTGTGGAGGCCGTGTTTAGCAAGGCTGACAAAAACGGCATTCGAGCGTACAAGGGCACCGAGGAAGAGCGTGCCGATGGAGGCAAGATTGCCGACATTATGAGCCTGCCCGAGACTGTCGTACTTTCGTTCAACCAGGGCATTGACGCCGACTCCATGGGCGACATGACCGGCACGTCCGGCGAAAAAGACAGCGACGCCGCCCAGGCCATGCCCACCCCCGAGCAGATGGCGGCGATGACGCCCGAGCAGCTCGCCGAGATGCAGCAGAAGGCCGCAGCGGCGCAGAACATGCAAAAGCAGATTGATGCCGACGGCGGCAAGATCACCATGAAGAGCCTGCGTCTAGGCGTTGAAGGCGGCATAATCGACCAGGGCAAGCTCGTCGAGGGCGCCAACGATATGGCGGACAAAATGGGCTCCATGTCGGGCTCCATCGTCACTCAACGCGCCGTAAGCTATGTGCAGGACGAGTACAAGGCGCAGGGCATCGACCCCGCCGACGTGCAGAACGCCTACCTGGGCCGCATGGCGACCACGATGTTTGGTCTGTGCCTGATCTCGCTGGTCGCCACCATCCTGACCGGCGCCGTGGCCTCGCGCACCGCCTGCTCCATCGCACGCGACCTACGCCGCGAGACCTTCAACAAGGTCATGCATTTCTCGCCGGCCGAGGTGGGCAAGTTTAGCCAGGCCTCGCTCATCACCCGCTGCACCAACGACATTCAGCAGATTCAGATGGCCGCCACCCTGTTTATCCGCATGTGCCTACTGGCGCCCGTCATGGGCATCGTCGCCGTCATGCGCGTCCTGGCCAACCACACCGGCCTGGAATGGACCATCGCCGTGGCCATCATCGCGGTCTCGGCCGTCGTCGGCGTGCTCATGGGCCTCACCATGCCCAAGTTCAAAAAGATGCAGAGCTTTGTGGACCGTGTGAACCTTACCGCCCGCGAGCTACTCGACGGCCTGATGCCCATCCGCTCGTTCAACCGCGAGGAGCATGAGCTCGAGCGTTTTGACAGGGCTTCGCTCGACCTGATGACCACGCAACTCTACACCAACCGCGCCATGAGCTTTATGATGCCGCTCATGATGCTCGTCATGAACTGCATCACCGTGCTCATCGTCTGGTTTGGCGCGCAGGGTGTGTCCGACGGCGTGATGCAGGTCGGCAACATGATGGCGTTTATCTCCTACACCATGCAGATCGTCATGGCGTTTATGATCCTCACCATGGTTTCGGTCATCCTGCCCCGTGCCGAGGTCGCAGCCGAGCGCGTGGAAGAGGTCATTACCTGCCCCACGAGCATCAACGACCCCGCCTCGCCCAAACTGCCCGCGGCCAGCGCGCCGCGCGGTGAGCTCACCTTCCGCGACGTGAGCTTCCAGTATCCCGATGCCCGCGCCGATGTCATCAGCGGCGTGAACTTCACCACGCATGCCGGCCAGATGCTCGGCATCATTGGTTCCACGGGCTCGGGCAAGTCCACGCTTGTACAGTTGATTCCGCGCCTGTACGACGTCACGGGCGGCAGCATTTCGCTCGACGGCATCGACGTGCGCGACATGACCCTCTCTGAGCTGCGCCGCCGCATCGGTTATATTCCGCAGCAGGGTCGTCTGTTCTCGGGTACCGTCGAGAGCAACCTCAAGTTTGCCGGCGACATGGTGAGTGACGAGGATATGCGCCAGGCAGCACGCGTCGCCCAGGCGGAAGACTTTATCGCCGAGCGCGAGGGCGGCTACGACTCCCCCATCAGCCAGGGCGGCTCCAATGTCTCGGGCGGTCAGCGCCAACGCCTGGCCATCGCCCGCGCGTTGGCCAAAAAGCCCGAGGTCGTGGTGTTCGATGACTCGTTTAGTGCCCTCGACTACAAGACCGACGCGCGCCTACGCGAGGAGCTGGCCAAAAACGTTACCGACGCCGCGCTCGTGGTCGTGGCCCAGCGCATCGCGACCATCATGCACGCCGACCAGATCATCGTGCTCGACGACGGCCACGTAGTGGGCACCGGCACGCACGAGGAGCTGCTGCGCAGCTGCCCGGCGTACCTGGAGATCGCACAGTCGCAGCTTTCCGCCGAGGAGCTGGGGCTTACCCAAGAAGAAATTGCAGCCGTCATGGAAGGAGGCGAGCGCTAATGGCAGACGAGACCAAGACTCAGATTCCCAAGCCCACCCGCCAGCGCGGTCCCATGGGCCGCATGGGCGGCATGCGTCGCGGCGAAAAGGCCAAGGACTTTAAGGGCACCATGAGGCAGCTGCTCGGCTATATCGGCCAGCACAAGATTGCCGTGTTTGCCGCCGTCGCCTTTGCCGTGTGCTCGGTCATCTTTAACATTGTGGGACCCAAGGTGCTCGGCCAGGTTACGACCAAGCTGTTCGAAGGCCTGGTCGCCAAGGTCAACGGCACCGGCGACGTTGACTTTAACTGGATCGCCAAGACGCTCGGCTTTTTGCTCTGCCTGTATCTGGCGAGCTCTGTCTGCAGCCTCATCCAGGGCTGGCTCATGACCGGCGTCACGCAAAAGATCTGCTACCGCATGCGCAAGGAAATCGCCGCCAAGATTGCCGTCGTGCCGATGAGTTACTTCAACGGCCACAGCAAGGGAGACGTACTCAGCCGCATCACCAACGACGTCGATACGCTGGGTCAGTCGCTCAACCAGAGCGTGACGCAGCTCATCACGTCGGTGACGCAGATTATCGGCGTGCTCGTCATGATGCTTTCGATCAGCCTACCGCTTACCGGCGTCACCGTGCTCACGCTGCCGGCCGCCGCGATTATCCTGACCGTGATGATTCACTTCTCGCAGCCGTACTTCCGCGAGCAACAGCAGGTTCTGGGCGCCGTCAACGGCATTATCGAGGAGGACTTTGCCGGCCAGAACGTCATTCAGGTGTTCGACCGCGCCGAGGCCTCGATCGAAGAGTTCGACCGTCAAAACAACCGTCTCTTTATTAGTGGCTGGCGCTCGCAGTTCCTGTCGGGCCTGATGATGCCGCTTATGAGCTTGGTGGGCAACATGGGTTACGTGGGCGTCGTCGTGGTGGGCGCGCAGCTCGCGCTGACCGGCAATGCCACGCCCGGCGACATCCAGAGCTTCATTCAGTACGTGCGCAACTTTACGCAGCCCGTGCAGCAGCTGGGCAACGTGAGCAACACGATGCAGTCGATGGCTGCCGCCACCGAGCGCGTCTTTGAGTTCCTGGCCGCGCCCGAGGAGGAGCAGAAGGCCGACGCACAGATTCCCGAAAAGCGCCCCGGTCATGTGGAGTTTGACCACGTCAAGTTTGGTTACACGCCCGACAAGACCATCATCCACGACTTTAGCTGCGAGGCTAAGCCCGGCCAGACCATCGCCATCGTCGGCCCCACCGGTGCCGGCAAGACCACGCTCATTAAGCTGCTGCAGCGCTTTTACGACGTGGACGGCGGTTCGCTGCGCGTCGAGGGCGTCGACGTGCGCGACTGGGACCGCGCGGCGCTGCGCGGCGAGTTTGCCATGGTGCTGCAGGACACTTGGCTGTTTAACGGCACCATCCGCGAGAACATACGTTACGGACGCCCCGATGCGAGCGATGCCGAGGTCGAAGCCGCCGCACGCGCCGCACGCTGCGATCACTTTATCCATACGCTCGCCGGCGGCTACGACTTTATGATCAACGAGGAGGGCACCAACCTGTCGCAGGGTCAGCGTCAGCTCGTGACCATCGCCCGCGCCATTTTGGCCGACCGCCCGGCGCTGATTTTGGACGAGGCGACCTCCAACGTCGATACCCGTACCGAGGAGCTCATTCAGCGCGCCATGGATGCGCTGATGCAGGGCCGCACCAGCTTTGTCATCGCGCACCGCCTGTCCACGATCCGCAACGCCGACGTGATCTTGGTGATTCGCGACGGCGACATCGTCGAGAAGGGCACGCACGACGAGCTGCTCGCCCAGGGCGGCTTCTACGCCGACCTGTACAACTCGCAGTTCGACGAGGCGGCGTAAAAACCGGCGGCAAACAACCGCAATGCCAAGAAAACGGGGGCGCAGGACAACCTGCGCCCCCGCTTTTTTGCTCTGCGGCCCTCGAACCGCCTCCCCTGAGACTTCATTGACGGCGCTTTTCAGACCCCGTGGGCAAAAAAGGGCAAATATGAGTACTGTTACCTTTTTAGTAGCAGGCAAAAATGCCCCAAACGACCCTTTCGCGCCTAATATGCGCCTTCAAATTGATTACAACGCACTTTGACGAACTTATATGGGCCAACGTTAATGAACAAATTAGTCATTGTGTCTATTATCTCGCTAGACCGATATGTTACTAGATTAGCAACCGTACTCATATTTGGCATTTTCTGCCCACAGGGTGTTCCTGGGGAAGCAACAACAGCCTTAGGCTCCCGCGCGACGCCACGCCCTCCCGGCATTCGCCGACGTTTCCCCAGATAAAACCTGCCAAAATAAACCTATCCCTTTTTGGTAGGTTTCGGGGTGACAAGGGCTTGCACTTTAGCGTGCGACAGCGGATAATGCCGAGCATTCGACAATACGCTTATTGCTCTTTCTGTAGATTGAGGAGGCCCCTATGGCCATGGAATTCAAACGCAGGCTGCCGATCCCCATGGAGATCCGCGAGGAAATGCCGCTTTCTGCCGAGCTTACCGCCAAAAAGCAGGCATTTGACGCCGAGGTCGCCAAAGTCTTTACCGGCGAGGACGCACGCAAAGTGCTCATCATCGGCCCGTGCTCTGCCGACCGCGAGGATTCAGTGCTTGAGTACATGAACCGACTGGCCAAGACCGCCGAGGAGGTCAAGGACAAGCTCATCATCATTCCGCGCGTCTATACCAATAAGCCGCGTACCAAGGGCACCGGCTACAAGGGACTGCTGCACAACCCCAACCCCGAGGCTCCGGACGACCTGCTCGAGGGCGTCAAGGCCATCCGCCATATGCACCTGCGCGTTATTGAGGAAACGGGCTTCTTCACCGCCGACGAGATGCTCTATCCGTCAAACTACCAGTACCTCGTTGACCTGCTGAGCTATGTTGCCGTGGGCGCGCGCTCGGTCGAGAACCAGGAGCATCGCCTGGTGTCGAGCGGCATTTCGGTACCCGTCGGCATGAAAAATCCCACTGCCGGCTCTACCACCGTTATGCTCAACTCCATTTACGCCGCGCAGGCGCACCAGAGCTTCATCTTCCGCAACTGGGAGGTCGAGTGCGATGGCAACCCGCTTGCGCACGCCGTTATGCGTGGCTACATCGGTCTCGACGGTCGTACCTACCCCAATTACCACTATGAGCACCTGGAGCGCCTGGCAGAGCGCTATACCGAGCACGCCGGCTATGCCAATCCGGCAGCGGTCATTGACTGCAACCATGACAACTCGGGCAAGCGTCCGCTGGAACAGTATCGCATTTGCAAGGAAGTGCTCGACAGCTGCCGCCGCAACGAGTCCATCTCCAAGCTGGTCAAGGGCTTTATGATCGAGTCCTACCTGGAGGACGGCAACCAGCCGGTCGACGGCGGTGTCTTTGGCAAGTCGATCACCGACCCGTGCCTGGGCTGGGAAAAGACCGACTACCTCATCCACGAGATCGCGGAACGTTTTTAGAGTTCCGCCGTTCTACCGAACGGCGGACCGGCCGACGCTGCGCGGGCCGCATTTGGACAATCTGACGTTCAACTTCAAGGGCGCGACCAGAAGGTCAGCGCCCTTTCGTTTCACGTCACCTTGTCTCAAATGCGGCCCGCTCGCTGTCCGTCCTCTAACTGCGGCGTTGTCATAGACCAAACCCGAAGGTAGTCAAACCACCATAAAGGTGCGCGTCACTGTTTTGGTGCAAAGCAACCTGTCCCCCTTGCACCAACACCAATCGAAACGGCCGCGATCGCGACCGGAAACTTTCGGCAATTGAAAACGCATCTGACCTGAGATATTCAGCCAATCAATCAAGTAACCCCCGTCCGATTGATCGGCTGGGTTTTCGAGGTGCCCCAGGTCGCCGCGAAAGAGGAGCGCAGCGTACTTTGGTACGCAAGCGGCGAATGAGCGGGAAGGCGCCGTGCCTCGGGAAGACAGACAGTTACGCCGAGGGTTCCTGCTGGGTAATGCAGTGGATATTTCCGCCACCGAAGACGACCTGCTCGGACTGAACGCCGACGCATTTGTAGACGCCCTCGCCCCAAACCTCGTCGTAGATCTTCTGGAGCGTGTCAACGGCAAGCTGGTCGTTCTCGTCGCCGTACTGCGGGACGATAACGCCGTGGTTGGTAACAAGGTAGTTCATGTAGGAAGCGATCAGTGGCTCGTCGGCGACGCGCGGCTCGGCGTTCTCGTCGGCGTCGATGGTGTCGCAGGAAGCCTGATCCATGAACAACGGGTTCACGGGCATGCAGAGCTTGTAGACCTTCATCTTGCGGCCCTTGGCGTCAACGGCGCTGGAGAGGGTCTCGTAGACGGCGTGGCACTGCTCGTAGAACGGATACTCGGGATCGTCGGTCCAGATGCAGGCCATGACGCCCGGGGCGATGAACGTGGCAACGTCATCGATGTGGCCGTTGGTCTCCTCGGGGTCGATGCCCTCCTTGACCCAGATAACCTTCTCGACACCCAGGTAATCCTTGAGGTGCTCGTCCATATAGGCGCGAAGCTCCTCGCTCCAAGGCTCAAACTTCTTGTGGAACTTGGGCCAGATGGACTCGGGATCCTCTTCCTCCTCCAGAACCGCAGAGCAGGTGCGGCCCGGGGAAAGCAGGCACTGATCGGTCACGACCACGGTGCCTTCGCCGTCGACGGTGATGGAGCCGCCCTCGAGAATCATGTCATCGGGACGATAGCGACGGCAGCCGGAGAGCTCAGCCATCTTAAGGGCGATCTGCTCGTCCTTGTCCCACGGGAAGTACAGGCCGTCGACAAGACCGCCATAAGCGTTGAAGTGCCAGTGGTTGGCGCGCTTATCGCCCTTGCCGTTGATAACAAACGTGGCAGCGGTGTCGCGGAACCAAGCGTCGTCGGTGGTCATCTCGATAACGGTGACGTTCTCGTCTTCCTCAAAGGCGGCCTTGCAGTTGGCGTAGTCGGCCTGGTTGGCGCACATGGTGACCGGGGTGAACTCGGCGATGGCGCGGGCGATGGCGGCATACTGCTTCTGAGCCGGCTTGGCGCCATGGGACCAGGTGTCGGTACGGTGGGGCCAACCCATCCACACGCGATCCTGCGGAGCGAACTCAGCGGGCATAAAGAAGCCGTCGGCCTTGGGGGTGGACTCGGACTCGGTTATCGTGCGCATAAGGCTTCCTCCAAATCAAACGACCGTTGTCTCGATCTGTAACATCTAGGGGCCGAATCCCCGTCTTGTTGTTACAGATCGAGACAAACCGTATGGCTCGGGACAAACAATCTCAATCTATAACAGATAGAGGCGATTTTGCCAGCCATATGTTACAGATTGAGATAGACGTAAAAACCACCACGAAGGGGCTCGAGTTACGCGGTTTTGCCAAACCGCGTAACGGCTCGACGCTGCAAGCGCCCCTAGGCGGCAATCTGACGTTCAATCGTCGGTCGCGTACCGAAGTACGCTTCCCTCCTCTTTCACGTCACCTTGCTCGCCTAGGGGCGCTTTCGCTGACTTATGCTCAACCTGCGATTGTTTTGCTTTGAGTCGGCTATTCGCTGTAGCGGGTGGCTATGGCAGCTTGTACCATGCTGGCGCTCATGAGGTAGGTCACCAGGAAGTAGCCGCCGTAGGCTGCCAGGAAGATTGCACAGGTGAGGCCCACGGTGCCGCCGATGCTCATATTTCCGAAAATGCTCACCAGCTCGATGATCACCTTAAGTGCCACAAAGGAGTGCGCCAGGCCCACTGCCAGCGGGAACAGGAAGAACACCGCTTGTTGCGCCATCACCGAATGGCGAATCTGGCGGTCGTCACAGCCGATCTGTGCCAGCACACGATAGCTGCGGCTGCCGTCGGCCACGTTGGAGAGTTGCTGGATCGACAGAATCGCCGCGCATGCAACGACCAACACAAAGCCGATGTAGATGGCTAGGTAGCTAATAAGACCGTTCATTTGCGCTGCTTGCGTGTACATCTCGGAGCGTGTGATAAAGGTTCCCCACAACCCCGGCTCTTTGCCGTCAACGAGCAGATTGTCGAGCAAAGTGTATTTAATGCTCTCGTCTGCCTCGGTCGTATCCATCCCCTGTTTGTAGTTAACGAGCAGGCTACTGGAATACGGCTGCAGATTAAGTTGGGACAGCAGCTCGTCGGCAACGACGACGGTACCCGGATTACTGCCCATCGCCGAGTTGGCGATGGCCGCCGTATCTTCGTCCGACTTATCGGTTGCGGGCTTGAGATCATGCCCGCCCAAGGTAAGGGCATGGCCGCCAGCCATATACTTGGTGTACAGGTCGACCAGCTCGCCGCCCATATCACACGTGAGCAGATACTGGTCGTGACCGATGTGCACCGGCTCCTCGCCCATCATCTGGCGCAGTTTGTTGTACTGGCTCGCCGGCGTCACAAACAGACCCATCGCATCGGCATTGCTACCCCCGAACGCCTTGGGAAGCTTTTCGCCCATGGTCTTGCACATCTCACTTGGGGTCACCGAAGGATCCGAACCGCCAACCGGGTAACTCAGATACGAATCGATCTGCACATGCTCACCGGCAACATCGGCGATATTGACCTTCTTGCCGGTCTCGTCGTTGTTGTCCGCCGACTTGCCCTTAATACCGTCTGCAACGTTATCGTGATCGATACGATCGCCGTGCCATGCGGAGTACAAATCGACCGTACTATCGGCCAGCACCATTCGATCGGCCTCAGACGGATTGAAAGACTCTTTGTAGAAGTCGAGCGTATCGGGCGTGTAATAGACATACGTCTGCGACATGTCGGCCGGATTATAGCGCTCCAGATTCTCGTTCATCACATTAGCAATCGACATACCGCACGTCACCGAGGTGATGGCCAAAAACAGGAGCATCGCGATGACGCCCATCGAAAAGCACACCGTGTTGACCTTGGCCGCAAGCTGGCGCACGGTAAACATGTTGAGGCCGCGCCAATACACGCCGCGCAGGCTCTGCAGCAGCTTGATGAGCATGCCCGAGAGTCCCCAGAACAGGGCAAAGGTGCCCACGGTAACCATAGCGGTCGTAATACCAAACTGGTTCATGGCCTCTTGCAGCTTGCTGTCCGTCGCGGTTAGCGGGAACCCATCACGTAGCAGACGGTAATAGGCCACGCCCACAAGCACCGCGCCCACGGCAAAGATGGCAATCGCGATCCAGGGGTTGCGCGTCTTGATGCTCTCGTTGCGACGCTCGGCACCCATAAGCTCGATGAGTTTGGTACGACGCACGGCGCGAAGGTTCAACAGTAGCGTGAGCACAAACATTACGAGCATGCAGGCAAGGGTCAGATTGAACGCATGCATCGAGAAAAAGAAGTGGAAATTGGCGATCTGTGTCTTAAAGAGCGAGGCCGTAAAGAACGTCATGAGCTGGGAGAGTCCCACACCCAGCACAATGCCGGCGACAAAGGCCACGACCGACACTATCACGGTCTCGAGCGCCATGATCGTGGCGACGCGCCCACGCCCCATGCCGAGCACCTGGTACAGGCCAAACTCCTTCTTGCGGCGTTTCATGATGAAGTTATTGGCATACACCATCAAAAAGGCCATGACACCGGCCAAAAAGTACGTCAGGTCGCCGAGCATGCTGCCCATTACCTGCGCCAAGCCCTTTTCATCGATTCCGGCGATGTCGACCTGCATCGAGATGGTGTTAAAGGCATAGAAGACCGTAACGCCCAGGGTGAGCGTCAAAAGGTAGACGAGGTAGTCGCGGCCGGCACGGCGGACGTTGCCCCAAGCGAGTTTACAGAGCATCGGAGCCCTCACCGCCCATCATGGCAACGACCTCCATAATGCGGTCGAAGAACTCGCGACGGTCGGTGTCGCCGCGGCGCAGCTCGGTGAAGATCTTGCCGTCGCGGATAAACAGCACGCGGCTCGTGTAGCTGGCGGCAAAGCTGTCATGCGTGACCATGAGCACAGTGGCGCGCAGGCGGCGATTGAGGGCCTCCAGGCTCTCGAGCAGCAGGCGGGCGCTCTTGGAATCGAGGGCGCCGGTGGGCTCGTCGGCCATGATCATGGTGGGGTCGGTGACGAGCGCGCGAGCCGCGGCAACGCGCTGCTGCTGACCGCCGGACATCTGGTAGGGATACTTGTCGAGCACCTGACTGATGGACAGGCGCGCTGCCACATCCTGCACGCGGGTCGAGATCTCTGCCGAGTTTGTGCGGGCGATGGTGAGCGGCAGGGCGATGTTCTCGCGTGCCGTGAGCGTATCGAGCAGGTTGGAGTCCTGGAAGATAAAGCCGAGCTCCTCGCGGCGGAACTGCGAGAGCTTGGCCTGCTTCATGCGTGTTACGTCCTGCCCGTTGATGCGGATCGTGCCACTTGTGGCGCTATCGATGGTCGAGACGCAGTTGAGCAACGTCGACTTGCCCGAGCCCGAAGCACCCATGATGCCAACGAATTCGCCGCGGTTGACGGTAAAGCTGACGTCGTTGAGCGCACGGGTCACGTTGCCCAGCGCTCCATATACCTTTTCGAGATGCGCGACCTCCAGTACCGGGGTCGCCATGTGCGTGGTTTGCATACCGAGTCCTTTCTTGCGATTAGTCTACGGCATCTATAGTCGCAAGAAGACGAGTCGGCTACCATCGATATGGCTTACGCTTGCCTTACCGTTGTGTAAGGTACGGGTAGCTAGCCTGCCACGTGTTGATATTGAGAGAGGACTCCTGTTGAAGACTGTTCATGTTGCTGCTGGGATCATTCGCAAGGATGGATCTGATGAGCTGCTTGCCGTGCAGCGCGGCTATGGCGACATGCAGGGACTTTGGGAGTTTCCCGGTGGCAAGCTCATGCGCGGCGAGACGCCCGAGGACGCCGTACGCCGCGAGCTCATGGAAGAGCTGCAGGTCAAAGTCACCAACCTGCGCGATTTCTATACCGTTGAGTATGACTACCCCGATTTCCATCTCTCCATGGAGTGCTACTACTGCTCGCTCACCGATGAATCCGATGAACCCCAGAAGCACGACCGCCAGCTCGATATCCGCTGGATTCCACGCACCTCACTTGCCACGGTGGAATGGATGCCCGCTGACAAGGGGCTCATTGATGCCCTGATTGAGCTGAAGGAAGACCGGCTCGAGACAAGCTCCGCCGATGACGCCATGCCCAACACAGCCGACAAACCCGCCACCAAACCCAAGCGCGCACCTAAGCGCCGCAGCAAGAAGCGTCCCAAGCCCGGTCTGCTCGACGGCATCGATACCTCGGACCTCTCCGCTGACGAGCGCGAACTGGTCCGCCGTCGCGCCGCCATCAAAAAGTCCATGAAGGGCAACAAGCGCGCCAACACCAAGCCCGAGCTGCTCGTACGTCAGCGCCTACGGGCCGCGGGCCTTACGGGTTATCGCTTGGAATGGAAGGTTCCCGGCAAACCCGATATCGCCTTCCCCGGACGCAAGATTGCCATCTTCGTCAACGGCTGCTTTTGGCACCGCTGCCCCAAGTGCAACCCTAGCCAGCCCAAGCGCAACGTTGAGTTTTGGGATGCAAAGTTCCGTCGCAACGTCGAGCGCGACCGTGCTGCTGTGACAGCACTCACTCAAATGGGCTGGACGCCCATAACCATCTGGGAATGCGAGCTCAAAAAAGACCGCATCGACACCACGATGGAAAAGGTCATCGAGCAGGTGCGCGCCGCAGAGCCGCAGCGCTAACAGCGAGCATTCACACGCTCCGCACGTCCGCGCCACATCCACGTCACAAACCTTAGAAAGCCCTTAAGCTCAAAACCTTTCAAGAGTGTTACTCGATAGCTTTTACCTGCGGTTTCATCGCAACGTCAAACCTCATTAAGCCTTTCTTTAGCACTTCCTTATCTGCACCCGCGGCATAATACTGCCAACGCACGGGACCTAGCAGCACACCCTGTGCGCAACCTTTTGGTGGACATCGAGGAGGCCGCATAAGCATGCATTCTTCCAATGACGCAGCACAGCAGCCATCCCTAAAACATGCAAACCTTTTCTCCTTCCCCCCGACACAGAGAAACGGTCTCCTCGACTCCCCCACCACAAAAACCAAGCGCTCAGCCGATCAGAGCCTCAACTTACGAGCATCCTTCGAAAAGCTCCAAGCATCCCTAGACAAGGCGTTCCCCGAACAGGCAAGAGCAATCTAAGCCCATCGCGCTTTATACTGATGCCATGCGAAACATGGATCACATAGAATTGCACCGCGGAGGACGCGAGGAAGCGTTTCCCGAGACCGCCGAAGACTGGCCCTATATTGCCGAACGCGCAGAATTCGCTCGCTATCCGGGCAATTCCGTCCCCTGGCACTGGCATTCCGAAGTTGAGCTTTTCTACATGGAGCAGGGAGCGATTGACTATCGAACGCGCGCGGCTCATGAGCACGTACGCTTTGAGGGAGGGTCCGCCGGCTTTATCAACGGCGGCGTTTTGCACAGCACGCTGCAATCGCCCAATTCGGCGCCAGCCATTCAAATGCTGCATATCTTTCAGCCGTCGATGCTCGGCGATCCCGCGGGACGCCTTCAAAAGCGCTATATCAATCCTTTGCTGCAATGTCGAGGCGTCGATGTGCTCAAATGGTCGCCCACCAACCCCGACGATATGCCCTTTATCGATTTGCTGAAGAGCTCCTTTAGCCACGACCTTCAACGGCCGCAGAACGAGATGGCGCTTCGAAATAACTTGTCAGAGCTCTGGATTCAGATTTACGCCAAGGCCGAACCGCTCTTTTCCTCCGACGGCGCCTCTTGGATGACCAGCCGCGACGTACAGTTCAAGGCAATCCTGGACTTTATCCGCGCAAACTATGCAGCCGCTATAGATGTGCCCCAGATGGCATCTGCAGCCGGCGTAAGCGAAAGAGAGTGTTACCGCATTATCGAAACTTGTGCAGGAACGACCCCAGCGGCATATCTACGCGCATACCGCATAAACCGTGCTTGCGAACTTTTGGCACACACCACGCGAACGGTACAGACAGTCGCGCGCCAATGCGGATTTATAACAGCAAGCCATCTTGGCCAGGTATTTAAAGAACAAATGGGGTGCACTCCTTCGAGCTATCGAGCAGCGAGGCAGAATCTCGATAGCACCAGGCAGAAATCCCGCTAGCCTTTCTTCTGTCACCGCATCAAACTTGCAGGCAAACAACGGATAGGAGCTACTATATGAAGTACTTTGACTATATCGTGTTTGACGTTGATGGGACATTGGCAGATACAGAAGAAAGCGTTCTGTCATCGCTTGTCCAGATTGTCCAAGAAGAGACCAGTAAAACGCTTCCCCGACACGAGCTTGACTTTGCCCTCGGCATACCCGGCAAGGATGCCCTTGAGAAACTTGGGATCTACTCGCAGGCAACGTTGGATCGCTGGTGCCAAGTTGCCGCCAGCTTTAAAAGCACCATCAGCGTGTTTCCAGGTTTGCTTGAAGTCATCGCAACACTCGCCGATAGCGGCTGCAAACTTGGCATCGTCTCCTCACGTGCGCGCGACGAATACGCAAAAGAAATTGCACCCCTTGGTTTCGATAAGTATTTTGAGCACATCATCCTTGTCGAAGACACAACCGAACATAAACCCGCACCCGCTCCCATGCTCGAATATCTCCGGCGTACGGGCGCGAATCCTGGCAACGTCGTCTACGTTGGCGACACCGTCTACGACGAACAATGCGCAACTTCGGCAGGGGTCAGTTTTGCCAGAGCGGCATGGGGATCACACCAAGACATCCCAAACGCCACCTACAACCTCAAAACCCCCAACGACCTGCTAACCCTAACAACCAAGTAACCCCCGCGCCCCACCCTTTCAGCCCCAACGCCACAAGGGCGATTGAGCAGGACGGTTTGGGCGGGCCCCGTACTTAGCTTCCAAAATCATTCCGCAGCGCGAAGCCTTCTTATTATTTTCAGACCTAACGCCACAAGGGCGACGACCTCGAGCAGGTCACCTTGGGAGGGACGAGGGCTTAGTTCCCCAATCTTTCCGCAGGGGGCAAAAAGCCTCGCCGCACGAAGTGCGCAGCGAGGCTTTTTGCATGCCCGAGGACGATTGGGGAACTAAGCCCTCGTCCCTCCCCGGGATATGTAGCGAGTCGGAGTACCCTTGCTGTTACTCTGCTTTACCCACAGAGTTGAGGTTGGTCATGCGAATCTTAACCAGCTCGGTGATCTCACGCATACCCTCCTTGGCCGGCTTCTTGGGATCGAAGCAGGCAGGGTTCTCGGCCATGTAGGCCATGAAGCCCTTGGTGTAGGCCTGACGCAGCTCGGTAGCGTAGTTAACCTTGCAGATGCCGTTCTTCACGGCCTCGGCGACCTGCTCATCGGGCACACCGGAGGTGCCGTGCAAAACCAGCGGCACGTCGACGGCGTCGCGGATGGCCTTGACCACAGACTGCTCGATGTGCGGATCGCTCGTGTACACGCCGTGGCTGGTACCAACGCCAATTGCGAGGGAGGTGCAGCCAGTGCGCTCGACGAACTCCTTGGCCTCGGCAGGATCGGTGTAGGGGCTCTCGCCCTCAACCGCGGGACCGTCGTCCTCCTTGCCGCCAACCTTGCCGAGCTCGGCCTCGACAGGCACGCCCATGGCGCGGCCAGCGTCGGCGACGGACTTGGTCAGGGCGATGTTGTCCTCGAAGGACTCGTGCGAGCCGTCGATCATAACGGAGGTGTAGCCAGTGCGGAAAGCCTGCATGCAGCGGTCATAGCCGTCGCCGTGATCGAGGTGCAGGGCGACGGGCACGGAAGCGCGCTCGGCGGCAGCCTTGACCATGCCGTAGAAGTAGTCCAGACCAGCGGTCTTGATAGTGCCCGGGGTGGTCTGCATGATGACGGGGGACTTGGTCTCCTCGGCAGCGGCCAGAACGGCCATAACAAACTCGAGGTTCTCGACGTTGAAAGCGCCAACAGCGTAGTGGCCGGCCTGAGCGTCCTTGAGCATCTTTTCGGTGGTAACAAGTGCCATGAGCGTTTGCTCCTCTCCCTCGCCCGCATCTGGACATCGGGCGTAGTTGTTCACAAGGCGTTTTACCTTGCGTTTTACTGCGCTCATTGTATGAAATTCAGCGGCTTTGCACGCGCGAGATATTGAGCCCATGCAGGTCAATACCGTCGTTTTTGAAAAGTAAACGGAAGGAATTGAATCCGAGCGGACGTGTTCGATATTGAATTTTGGGCGTTAAGCGTCTTTCTTTTATAGAAAAGATAAGTAATCGAAAGGTGTTTTCTTACTCAAAAAGAAAATGAACGAAAATAGAGTCAACACAATTCCTGCAAATTTGGCCGAGAATGGAGCAGCTATGGCCCATGCGACAACCCGAGCCTTCGCCGATGAGCGTCGTGCCGCCATCATGGAGATGCTCGAGCATAATGCGTCGGTGCAGGTAGCAGAAATCGCCCAGACCTTTGGCGTGTCCTCCGTCACCGCCCGCGCCGACCTGGACGCGCTCGCCGAAGCAGGCAAGCTGCGCCGCACGCATGGCGGCGCCGTATCGCTCCACAAACGCCTAACCGTTTCCACGCAGGATCGCCGCATCAACGTCAATGTCGCCGCCAAGCAGGCCATCGCACAAAGCGCCATCGAGTTCGCCAATGACGGCGACACGCTGCTCGTCGACTCGGGCACCACGGCGCTCGAGTTCGTCCGGCTCCTCGATCAGCGCGACGGCATCACCGTCATCACGGCCGACATTACCATCGCCGATTATATCGACGAAAGCATGCCCTCGGTCGATGTTGTCATGCTGGGCGGGGCGCTGCGCAAAGGTCATCGCTATCTGTACGGCCCACTTACCATGCAGGCGCTTCAAACGGTTCACGCCGACCTGGCCGTCATGTGCCCCGGCGCCTTTGTCTCCAGCTGCGGCTTTACGACCGACTTTCCCCAGATGGCCGAGACCAAAACGGCTATGATCGCCGCGGCCCATCAAAGCGTCGCCCTCATGGACGCCAGCAAGGTTAACGGACGCGGCATGTACCGTTTTGCCGAGCTGACCGATGTCGACGCCATCGTGATGGACCGCGACCCCGAAGGCGCCGTCGCCACCTCAATCGCCGAGACCGCCGACGACGCCCGCCCAAATCTCGTCATCGCCGGCGCTTAAACAAAAACCACCACAAAGGTGCTTGTCCCCTTTGTGGTGGTTGTGATGGTTGAGCGTCAAAAGTGAACGTGTCGCTACTTGGAAAGCTCGTCGGCGAGGGCCTCGATCTGAGCGCGCGAGGCGTCGTTGAGCGAGCCCAGGACAGTCACCTTGTTCTGCGTCAGGGTGATGTCCTTCATGCCCTCGAGCTCCTTGGTCATAACCTTAGCGGCGGCAGGTGCCCAGGAACCGGACTCGACAAGCGCCACGGTGCGGTTCTGGTAGGCATGCTCGGCGAGCGTGTGGATAAAGGTGCTCATGCACGGGAAGATCTCGCCCTGATAGGTAATGGAGGCGAGCACCAGACGGTCGTAGCGGAACGCGTCCTCAACGGCCTCGGCCATGTCGTCGCGAGCCAGGTCAAAGACGGAAACCTTCTGGCCGCGGGCCTCAAGCGCAGATGCGAGCTCCTCGACGGCAGCCTTCAGATGGCCATACACGCTCGCATAGGCGATCGTGATGCCCTCGTCCTCGGGCTGATAGCTCGACCAGGTGTTATAGGTGTCGAGGTAGTAGCCCAGGTTCTCGGTCAGCACGGGGCCGTGGAGCGGGCAGATGATCTGGATATCCAGGTCGGCGGCCTTCTTGAGGACGGCCTGCACGAACTTGCCGAACTTACCGACGATGCCAAAGTAGTAGCGGCGAGCCTCGCAAGCCCAGCCCTCGGGATCCTCGATGTCGTTGGCGCCAAACTTGCCAAAGCCGTCGGCACTAAAGAGCACCTTGTCGGTGGACTCGTAGGAGAAGATCACCTCGGGCCAGTGAACGTTGGGGGCGCCGATAAAGGTCAGGCTGTGGCCGCCCAGGTCGAGCACGTCGCCCTCTTTGACGACCATCTTGCGCTCGGGGTAGTCGGTGCCAAAGTAGTTGACCATCATGCGGAAGGCGCCCATGCTGGCCACAATCTGTGCCTGGGGATAGCGCTCCATAAAGGCGGCGATGCCGGCGGAGTGATCGGGCTCCATGTGATGGACGACCAGGTAGTCGGGCGTACGGCCATCGAGCACGGCCTCGAGGTTGCCGAGCCACTCGTCGACAAAGCCGGCGTCGACCGAATCGGCGACAGCGATTTTATCGCCCAAGATAACATAGCTGTTGTATGCCATGCCGTTCTCGGACACGTCGTACTGGCCCTCGAACAGGTCAATGTCGTGATCGTCGACACCGATGTAGCGGATATCCTTGGTGATCTCCATCAGGCAAAGCCTCCTAGATAGACAAAAGAACCCGTCTATCATAACACTCGCCTTCATAGCCACGGCTATCCGTCAGCATCCATACCGATTGTTATTGAAATGCAATAAATCGCCGTTTACCTGCACAAACTATGAGTGTGGTATCGCCGTGCTATGTCGAATAATGAGCTGGCCGGGAATACGGATGGCAACGGTTTTGCCCGCCGCACCCGCCTCGGGAACCGCATGCTCGAATACTTCGCGTCCACGCTGATGTAAATCGAACCGCACGGTCGTGAGCTCGTTGTGTGCCACAAAATCATCGAGCGAATCGTCGACGCCCACCACGCTCACGTCCTCGGGCACGCGCAGGCCGCTATCACGCAGCGCGGCAATCGCGCCATTTGCCATCTGATCGTTTGCCGCATAGATCGCCGTCATGGTGCGATCGTGCTCGGCCAGGTACCTGCCGGCCTCGTAGCCGCTGTTGGCAGACCAGTCGCCCTCGAGCGGCTCTGCCGGCTCGATATGTTTACGCTCGAGCGCATCCTGCCAACCGGCGCGACGAAATTGCTCATCGACCGAGAACGACGGGCCGCCAATATAGCGAATCTGCTCGTGCCCCAGCTCAAACAGGTGATCCATTAGCAAGAGCGAGCAGCCGTAATGGTCGGAATCGACCGTGGTCACCCGCGGGTGCGCGTACATGGTAACGATGACCGTGCCAATACCCGGCAGTGGATCAAACGTCTCAAAATCGGGCGCCATGCGGCTCATGCCGATGATGATGCCGTCCACCGGCAATGCGGCCATACGACGCGTGGCCTCGGCAAGCGAAAACTCCTCGGTCTTGGACATCTCGACCAGCGTGATGGCGCAATTATGCTCGCGAGCAGCGCTGGCGATGCCGTCGATCATTGAGAGGTTGCCAAACTTGGTGACATCGTTGACGCACAGGCCGACCGAATGGTAACGGCCGTCACGCAGCGAACGACCGGCATAACTCGGACGAAAGCCGAGCTCTTGCATAGCGGCCTGCACGCGCTGGCGCGTCTGCTCGTTAACGTTGGACAAGCCGTTGGCGACGCGCGAAACCGTCTGCTGCGAAACACCGGCAGCACGGGCAACGTCGGCCATGGAAACCGGACGCGTACCTGTATCGTTGGAAGGGCGCCTTGCCACAAAATCACCTTCGCTCTCGCGAGATCTGAATAGCATGAATGTCGGCCCGAGCAGAAATACACTCCGCGCCGAAGCCCACTATCGTCGGACGCATGTTAACGTACTCTACTTTTTCTATCTGCATCTCTTCTGCTTTATAAGTCCATACGGCAGTACCGTTCACGGCTGTATTTCTACCGATTACCAGATTCTCAAAAAGTGACAAGCGTTGTATTATGAGTACGTTAACATAGCCCGTAACGTGCGGTATCGTGAACACTCGGTTCATGCCGCTTCAAGTTGTTAACGTACTCATAACGACGCAAAACTCACCCGTGCGCGCCAAGGAAAGGACTCCCATGACCACCCCCGACGAAAAGACATTCGCCACGCTCACCAAGCTGTTTGAGGAGGAGTTTGGCCCCATCGGCGACCGCCAGGTGCTCTACGTGCACGCGCCCGGCCGTTCCGAGATCAGCGGCAACCACACCGACCACGAGGGTGGCCACGTCATCGCCGGCTCGCTCGATGTCGCCGTCGACGGTATCGCCGTGGCAACCGACACCAACAAGGTCCGCGTTGCCGACGAGGGCTATCCTACGTTTGAGATTACCCTCGACACGCTGGATGTTCAGGAGTCCGAGAAGGGCACGTCCGCAAGCCTCGTGCGCGGTATGGCCCACGAGGTCGCAGCGCTTGGTGTTGAGCCCAAGGGCTTCGACTTTGCCTTTACCTGCTCCGTCCCTTCGGGCGGCGGTCTTTCGAGTTCTGCTGCTGTCGAGGCGGCATACGGCCGCGCCATGGAAACCCTCTGGGGCTCACCCGCAATTGAGCCCGTCGCACTCGCCCAGATGAGCCAGCGCACCGAGAACAACTACTATGGCAAGCCCTGCGGTCTTATGGACCAGGCCGCCGTTTGCTTGGGCGGCCTTGCCTACATGGACTTTGAGGACCAGGCTCAGCCTAAGACCCAGAAGCTCGAGCTCAACTTTGAGGATCACGGCTATGCGCTCGTGCTCGTTAAGGTCGGCGCCGACCACGTGGCAGCCACCGACGACTACGCCGCCGTTCCGCGCGAGATGCAGGACGTCGCTGCCGAGTTTGGCAAGGCACGCCTGTGCGAGGTAAACGTGGCGGACTTTGACGCCAAGCTCCCCGAGCTGCGCGCCAAGCTGGGCGACCGCGCCTGCCTGCGCGCCGTTCACTACTGGTACGAAAACGGCCTGGTCGACAAGCGCTGGGCTGCCCTGAACGCCGGCGACATCGATCAGTTCCTGGTCCTGACGCGCGAGTCCGGCGCCAGCTCTGCCATGTACCTACAGAATGTCGTTGCCAAGCTGGGCTCCGAGCAGCCCTCGATGTATGCCCTGGCACTGGCCGAGCACGTGCTCGATGGCCGTGGCGCCGTCCGTATCCACGGCGGCGGCTTCGGCGGTACCATCCAGGCCTTCGTGCCGCTCGATCTGGTCGACACCTTCATCGCCAAGATGAACGGCTGGCTGGGCGAAGGCTCTGCCCGTCATTACGCTATCTCTGACAAGGGGGCTTACGCAGCATGGCTGTAATGACCGACGTGCGCGAGGCCGCGCAGGGCCTTATCGAATATGCCATCCACCGATCGATGATCGGACAGGACGACCGCATCTGGGCCTACAACACCATTCTGGAGTGCATCGGTGCTACGGGCCCGGCGCTCGACATGGCCTGGGCGCTGCAAAACGAGAAGCTCTCGCTCTTGCACCCCGATACGCTCCCCGATTTTGACCTGGAGGGCACGCTTGCCGCGCTTTCCGAGGCCGCCGTTGCCAATGGCGCTGTCGAGGATACGACGTCGGGCCGCGACCGCATCGCCATGCGCATCATGGGCGTGCTGATGCCGAGGCCATCGGTTGTAAACGAGGAGTTCAACGGACGTACGGGCGTCAACGAGCCCCGCGCCGCGACCGACTGGTTCTACGGCCTATGCTGCGACGCCGGCTACGTGCGCCGTGCCGCCATCGCGCGCAACATCAAATGGAGCACCCCCACCAACTGGGGCGACCTGGAGATCACCATCAACCTGTCAAAGCCCGAAAAGGATCCGCGCGACATTGCCGCGGCCGGCGCCGCAAAGAACACGGGCGAGAAGTATCCCGCCTGTCAGCTCTGCATTGAAAACGAGGGCTACCCCGGACGCTCCGCCGCAGCCGACGGCGGCGCTCACCCCGCTCGACAGAACCTGCGCGTTATCCCCATCCAGCTCAACGGCGAGCGCTGGGGCTTCCAGTACAGCCCGTACGCGTACTTTAACGAGCATTGCATTGCCATGAGCTCCGAGCATCGCCCGATGCACGTCGATCGCAAGGGTCTGACCTGCCTGCTCGATTTTGTGGACCTGTTCCCACACTACTTCATCGGCTCCAACGCCGACCTGCCCATCGTGGGCGGCTCGATCTTGTCGCACGACCACTTCCAGGGCGGCGCGCACGAGTTCCCCATGATGCATGCCGCCGAGGTCTCGCAGTTTAGCGTGCCCGGTTTTGACCAGGTCAACGGTACCGTGCTGCAGTGGCCGCTCTCGGTGCTGCGCCTGCGCTCGCATGACCGCGCTCAGCTGCTCGATGCCGCCGAGAAGATTATCCTCGCCTGGCGCGAGTGGACCGACGAGTCCGTGGGCGTTATCGCACACACGGCCGACGGCGTAGCACACAACACCGTGACGCCCGTCATCCGCCGCGTCGACTCCCGCGGCAATGCCGGCGGCGAAATCTACGAGGCCTACCTGGCGCTTCGCTGCAATATCACGACCGACGAGCATCCGCTGGGCGTTTTCCATCCGCATGCCGAGTACCACCACATTAAAAAGGAGAACATCGGCCTGATCGAGGTCATGGGCCTGGCCATTCTTCCGCCGCGCCTGGTTCCCGAGCTCGGCGCTGTCCGCGAGCACTTGCTGGCAGCCAAGGCCGATGCCAGCTACGATCTTGCCAGCGCGCTCGAGGGCGACGACCTTTGCCGCAGTCACGCCGCATGGGCCAAGGATGTCTTTGCCCGCCGCGCCGATGAACTTACGGCCGACAACGCCATCGACATCCTGCACGAGGAGGTCGGCGTGGTGTTTGGCCACGTGCTCGACAACGCCGGCGTCTTCAAGTGGGACGAAGCCGGCCGCGCCGCTCAGCAGCGCTTTATCGACTCGCTGTAGAGCACGGGCCCGAACGTTCAACAGCAGCCCACACGACATAGCCACCTACACGACAACGGCGCCCGCCGGCAATATCGCCGACGGGCGCCGTTTTATTGGTGCATCATAGCCGACCCCCTCGCACCAATTAGGAGTGTCCCCAGGTGCCGGCAGAAAAGGAACGTCCCTAACTGCCGCATCCGGAGCAAGACAACGCCGCAGGTAGAGGACGGACAGCGAGCGGGCCGCATTTGAGACAAGGTGACGTGAAACGAAAGGGCGCTGACCTTCTGGTCGCGCCCTTGAAGTTGAACGTCAGATTGTCCAAATGCGGCCCGCGCAGCGTCGGCCAGTTACGGCGTTTGGTAAAACGCCGTAACTTTAAAGCTCCGTAACTTCAACGCTATTGTAGACCTCGTCCCAGCGGTCCATGACCAGGTGGCCGGTCTTGGGATCCATGGCGTTGAGCTTGCCGCAGGTATTGGCGGTCTTGAGCACCGTGACGTCGTCGGCACCAGCCGCAATGGCATGCGCAAAGCCGGCGATGGTCGAGTCACCGGAACCCGTTGCGTTCACAGCCGCAATCGCGGGCGTCTTGGCGCGGAACGCGCGGCCCTCATGGAAACCCACCGAACCGGCAGCGCCCATCGAAACGACAACCCAGGGAATACCGGCAAAGCGGTCATCGGCGGCAAGCGCCTCGCGCAGGGCATCGACATCATCGGTCGTAAAGGACGTACCCAGCAGGCCGTTAATCTCGGTCAGGTTGGGCTTTACGAGCTCGGGCTTGGCGTCGGACTCCAGTGCGGCCTCCAGCGATGCACCCGAGGTGTCGAGCAGCACCTTGGCGCCCGCCTCCTCGGCGATCTTGACGAGCTCGGCATAGTAGCCGGCATCGATGCCACGCGGCAGCGAGCCCGAAAGCGTCACAACGTCCGCCTTCGCTGCAAGCTCGGCAAACTTGGCCGTAAAGGCCTCGAGCTCGGCCGGGGCGATCTGCGGGCCGCTCTCCAAAAGCTCGGTCTGATTGCCCTCGTGCAGGATATTCAGGCAAATGCGCGTCTCACCGGCGATGGGCACAAAGTCGTTCTTGACGCCGTCGGCATCCATAAGCTCGGCCATATAGGCACCCATGTGGCCGCCGAGCAGGCCGGTCGCGAGCACGTCGTCGCCCAGCTGCAGCAGCACACGGCTCACGTTGAGGCCCTTACCGCCAGCGGTCTTTTCGGGCGTCACGCGGTTAACGTCGTCGATGATCAGCTTGTCGAGTTGATAGCGCGTATCGATCGACGGGTTCATGGTAACGGTCAGAATCATATTGAACTCCTGTTCCGGGGCGGCATAACCCGCCCCAAACATACGATAACTCGTTAAAGGATCTCGATCTCAAAGCCGCGGGTGACGGTCTCTCCCGGCTTGGCCACCAGGCAGCCACGCTTGTGCTCCAGAATATCGTCCTCGTCGGAGCAAGTGGACAGACCACCCCACGGTTCAACAGCCACAAAGTCGCCCTCGGGCTTGCTCCACACAATCAGGTACGGCATATCGGGGAACGTCAGGCGCACGCCCTTGTCCTCGGTTTTCTTGGTCAACGTAACCACGCGGCTCTCGAGCACGTCAAAGATGGTCTCCGCGAAGTCGAAGAGTTCGTGGGAAAGCGGTAGGTTCTGGCCGATCATGGGGTTCTTGCTGCGATGCTCAACATCAATCAGGCCCGTCGAGGGAACGGCAGTACAGAGCTCGGTGGCCTCACGCTGCTCAAAACGAAGCTCATAATCGTCATAAGACTCGCCCTCGTCGAGCGGGCACTTAAAGCCGGGGTGACCGCCCACAAAGAACGGCATGTCCTCGGTGCCCTCATTGGTCACCTCGTACGACACGGCCACCTTTTCCGAATCGATTGTGTAACGAGCAACGATCTTAAACGGATACGGGTACTGCTCGAGCAACTCGCCATGGTCGGCAGAGCTTAAGCTCAGCGCAACCATGTTGTCGCTCTGCTCCTCAAGCTTCCACTCCTGTTTGCGCGCAAAGCCGTGGCGGGCGAGCTTTACCTCGCGACCGCCCATGGTCATTGCGTGACCGTCACGAAGGCCGCCGCAGATCGGGAAACAAATGGGTGCCTGGCCCGACCACACCGCCGGGTCGCCCTGCCACAGGTACTCACGGCCGTTGGCCGTAATAGAAGTGAACGATCCGCCAGCCGTGCTCAACGCCACACGAATGGAACCGTTATCAAGAATAAACTCCATAGGAGCCTTCCCTTTCTTACGACAGCCCGCCAAGTCAATAGGGCTGATAGAAAACCGGCCCGCGCCCCCTCACAGAAACGCGAGCCGTCAACGGACTAGTTAATTACGCCGGATACCCGCTAATCATGGTATTCGCCGCGGTCCCACTTCTCGAGGAACTCGTCAAAGAAGTGCGGGTCAGCCTGAGCCTCGGCGTCGGCCTTGTTGCAGGCATCGATCTTGGCGATCAGAGCATCGTGCTCAGGAGTCTTCTCGTAGGGTTCCTCCAGGAAGGCAAGCATGATATCGGCCATCAGGAACTCGCCGGTGATCTTGCCGCCAAAGCCCACGATGTTGGCGTTGAGCTCGCGACGGGCATACAGGGCAGAGGTCATGTCGCGGACCAGGGCGCAACGGGCGCCGGGAACCTTGTTGACGGCGTTGGTGATGCCGATGCCGGTGCCGCACAGGGCCACGCCAAAGTCGGCCTTGCCGCTGGCAACAGCCTCGCCCACGGCCTTACCGTAGATGGGATAGTGCGTACGGGTGTGGCTGTAGGTGCCGCAGTCGAGCACCTTGTAGCCAGCCTGCTCCAGGCGGTCGGCCAGATAGATCTTCTCGTCCGTAACGATATGGTCGCAACCGATTGCGATGGTCTTCTTCATCAGAACGTCCTTTCGTCTGAATTCACAAGTTGAGGTAGAAGTTCGAGTTCTCAGTGGCTCTCGTTAGGCCATCTTGTTGAGCATGTCGACACGGATCTGGTGACGGCCGCCGGCGTACTGTGCACGCAGGAACTCGCGGGCGATCTTCTTGGCGACCTCGGTGCCCACAACGCCCGGGCCCATGGTGACCATGCGCGAGCCGTTGTGCTCGCGGGTCATGTAGGCGGAACGCTCGTCGGAAATGTTGGCAACGACCATACCCTTGATCTTGACGGCGGCCATATAGGAGCCGACGCCGTACTTATCGAATGCGAAGCCCTGGGAATCCTTGTGCTCCAGCAGGTCCTTGGCAACGGCGGTCGCGGAATCGACAAAGTCCGCGGCAGGGGTCTCGGAATAGTCGACGACCTCGTGACCGTCGGCGATGAGCATCTCCTTGATGGACTCCTTCATCGACATACCGTCGGCATCGGAAGCGATTACAACCCTCATGACATCCTCCTTGAGAGATACGCAGGTGCGTAGTTTCTGTTTGGAAGTGTTGAATCGCGTTCAGGTCCGGGCATCTGAATGTGCGGTTCTTCACTGTTCATGTTTATTTGAACACATTCGAACATAAACTGCAAGAATTATTTGTTTATCTTTGTTCTTTTTTGAACAAATACCGTTCACGGATGATTGCCGACCGTCTGGACCCGGCGCGGACGTAGTGACCGCGTATTCAACAAACAAAAGGGCGGCCGAGAACGTGTCTCGGCCGCCCTTCTTACAGTTGATCTTCCAAAGAACGCTTTGCCGCCTACTCAGACTGCCTGCCCTTCTTGGCGTGCTTGGACGGAGCACTCAGAAAGCGGCCCGTCAAATAGTTCGCCGGGCCGGAAATATCAATCCCCAGTAGCGTGTGTCCCAGCCACAGAAACGCCGCGAGTACCAGAAGTGGAATCACGCACGAGGTCACGATCATCACAATGACGCCTTCGATGAGATCGGTCACTTGCTGCACAATTTCATCGGTCATCTGCTTGGCGCCGCTGGTCACCGACGTGACGAGGCCCGAGGCACCGTCGGCAAGCTGCTCGAGCACGCTCTTGGACTCTGCGGGCTCGGTCTTTTTCTTGCTTGTTTTGGAGCTATCGCTATCTGCCGCACTCGCAGCGTCGGCCGCCTTTTGCTCGGCCACCTCGATGCTAACGCGATACGTTTCGTCGACCTTCTGCGACACCCAAACGCTTGCAGGCACCAACGCCATGCCAATTATGGCGACCACCAGCACACGCGTTGCCACGCGGCGAATGACCGCGCTCGTGCTCCAGCGTCCGTGAATGCCAAGCGACACCGCGAAGAGTACGAGCGAGAACGGAATCAGGATGCCCAACCCGACCGACCATAAAATGGTCAGCAGATATTTTTCGAGGTAGAGCACGGCAAGCACGATACCCAAGTTTCCCGAAAGCTGCGCGAGCTGCTCGGCAACTGGCGTTCCCGTATCGCCCGGCAGCGCAGTGATACCCGCAGATAGGGCGACACACGAGGTTGTGAGCGCCAAAACATTGCCCTTCTTTTGATCGATGACCTCGATGGTGGAGTCCCAAGTTTTGGTATCGGCGAAATGCGGACGAGCTACAAAGCCCGACAGCAGCGCCAGCACCACGAGCACAACGATAAAGCCAATCTGCAGCTTTTTGTTTGCGCACACGACATCGGACAGGCTGGGCTGCAGCTCGGTTACCGTCGTATGCTCAGTTATCTGGACAGGACGCCCATGAGCCATCTCGTTCGCGTCTCTTTTTTGTATTGACCCATTATCCGGCATTTGGATACCTCCTCAGTCCGGCGTTTAATGCGAAAGGAAGTATACCCACCGAGCAAAAATCGAACGGGAGGACGAACGGAGCGCACCAAGACTGTCCCCAATGACCAGTCGTTTAAGAACGTCCCCAATGACTATCTCGGGATGAGTTGCGGGGAGAAGGACAGAAAAAGCCCTGCCGCGGGTAGCGGCAGAGCTTTTGGAAGGGGACTTGGTTGTGAGGGCTCGTTAGGCGAGCTTGGCCTCGAGCTCGGCGATGCGCTTGTAGGCATCGATGGTAAAGCGGGTCTGCTTCTCCAGGATCATAGTGGTCATGAGGGTGTCCTGAGCGTGAGCCATGATGAAGGTCATCTCCATCTCGCCACCGCCGGCCTCCTGCGAAAGCAGCTTGGTCTGCGTGTCGTGGGCACCGATGAGCGCATCGCTGGCATCCTTGTGCAGCTGCTCGGCCTTCTCAAAGTCACCCTCGCGAGCAGCATCGAGCGCTGCAAGCAGATCGGTCTGGGCGTCACCTGCATATGCGACAATCTCGAATCCAACCATCGAGATTTCTTCTTTGGTTGCCATATTGCGTTCCTTTCACATATGAACCAATGGAGAGCATCGCGTCCGGGCATACGCGCTGCGTTGTGTATGACAGAAACAATAACATTCAAACAAAAAAGAACAGCGCAAAACGTAATTTCGAGCTATGAACGGTCACTTTTCGTCCGTGAACGGTTTTTAAACTAATCTGAACAATATCGAACACAATTAGCGGCAACCCAAACAGACCCGCGCCCTAGCGTACATCGCGCACCGTATCGCCCTCGACGAGCACGCCCGGAAACAGCATGTGCTCCACGCCAGACGCACCCCCATCGGCGCCGGCAATCTTGTCGACCGCCCACATGCCGACGCGCTTGTTGTCAAAGCGCACCGTAGTCAGGCGACAATCGGGCACGATATCACCCAGACTATCGTCAACACCCACCACGCTCACGTCCTGGGGTACGCACTTCCCGCGCGACTCGAGCCCACGGATGCAGCCGTAGGCCATGGCATCGTTGGAGGCATAAATGGCCGTGCAGGTCGGATCATCCGCAAGCACCTGGCCGGCAGCATATCCACTCTGCGCCGTCCAGTCGCCGCGTACGAGCTGCGGCGGCTCAATGCCATGCGCACGCAATGTCTCGCGCCAGCCTTCCTCGCGCCGCATGCCCGAAAGCGAGCGCTCGGGGCACGAGATAAAGTGCACGGTTTTGTGCCCCTGCTCCAGCAAGTACTCGACCACCTGGCGCGAGCAATCGAACTGGTCGTTATCGACCGTTGAACAGAGCGGGTGCTCCAGCATGGTAACGAGCACCGTCTGCATACCGGACAGCGGCTCAAAAGCGCCAAAGTCTGCCGGCATGCGGTTCATGATCACGACCATACCGTCTACCGGCAGCGCGCTCATGCGCGACGATGCGCTCTCGAGGGTATACGGATGCCCGTCTACTTTAGTGAGGGTGATGGCATAGCCATGTTTGTCGGCCGCGGCGGCAAAGCCCTCCATACGGTCGAGGTTGCCGGTACCGGTAATGTTGAACATGGCGACGCCGACGGTCTTAAACTTGCCACGGCGCAGCGATCGACCGGCAAAATTGGGGCGATACCCCAGCTCACGCATGGCGGCACGCACGCGTTCCTTGGTCTCGGGGCGCACGCTGGGCGAATCGTGCACGGTGCGCGAGACCGTCTGCTCCGAGACGCCCGCGAGACGCGCCACATCCTTAACGGATACCGATTTTTTAACAGCGGCCATAGGTCGATCTTTCTATGTCAACGATGCCATTGGTGGCACCCTGCGCAGTCATTTTTAACGCCTTCAAGTATATCCAACGCCTCCCCCACCATACGCTCACCACCCAAAACCTACCGTTCACCGACATTTTTGCTTCCCCGAAAGGCTTTTGTCGACCAAATGTTAACGTTGCCATTGTGCAAACACAGAGCCACCGGGCGGCTCAAACGTTTACGCGTAAGGAATCGACGGTTCGCAGGCACAGGAACCACCGGTTCGCGTCTTTTTTTGTGTCACAAAATGGCAACGTCAACATTTTGGCAACCGAACGTCAAAAGCTACCATCGTTGCTAACCCACCGACTCTTAGGAGCATTGCATGGAGCAACTCATCGCCATCATCGAAAAGGGCCAGCCCTTTTTCAACGCGATCGCCCGCAACAAGTATCTCAAGGCGATCCGCGACGGCTTTATCTCCGTCATCCCCATCATCATCTTCTCGTCCATCTTCTGCCTGGTAGCCTCGGTCCCCAACATCTGGGGTTTCTACTGGCCCGATGACATCAACAACGCCCTGTGGAAGTGCTACAACTACTCCATGGGCATCCTGGCCATCGCCTGCGCCGCCACCACGGCCAAGCACTTCGCCGACGCTCAGAACCGCGACCTGCCCAAGAACAACCAGATCAACTTTATCTCGTGCATGTGCGCGGCCATCATCGGCTTCTTGCTCCTTTCGAGCGACACCATCGCCACGGACGCCGCCAGCGGCTTCAACACCACCTACCTTGGTTCCAAAGGCCTGCTGACCGCCTTTATCGCTGCGTTTGTGACCGGCATCATCTACAAGTTCTTCATTAAGCGCAACATCACCGTCAAGATGCCCGAGCAGGTTCCGCCCAACATCTCGCAGACCTTTAAGGACATCATCCCCTTCTCCGTCTGCATTACCGTCTTTTGGGTCTTTGACATCGTCTTCCGCGCTGCTTTTGGCTTCTGCTTTGCCCAGGGCGTCATCCAGGTGTTCCAGCCCCTGTTCACCGCTGCCGACGGCTACATCGGCCTCGCTGTAATCTACGGCGCCATGAGCCTCTTCTGGTTCGTGGGCGTCCACGGCCCCTCAATCGTCGAGCCCGCCATCGCCGCCGCTCTCGTTGCCAACATGACCGACAACCTGGCTGCGTTCCAGGCCGGCCAGCACGCTTCCGCTGTCCTGACCCAGGGTGCCCAGTACTTCGTCGTCTGCATGGGCGGCACCGGCGCCACACTCGTCCTGGTCTTTATGTTCTGCTTCCTGGCCAAGTCCCAGGAGATGCGCGCCGTCGGTAAGGCCGCCATCGTCCCGGTCTGCTTTGCCGTCAACGAGCCGCTGCTGTTCGCCGCACCCATCGTGCTCAACCCCGTCTTCTTTGTCCCGTTTGTCTTTGCCCCGATCGCCAACATCTGGATCCTCAAGATCTTTATCGACTTCTTGGGCATGAACGGCTTTATGTACACCCTGCCTTGGACCGTCCCCGGCCCCATCGGCACCATCATGGGCCTGGGCTTCCAGCCGCTCGCCTTTGTGATGCTCGCCCTTATCTTGGTCGTCGACTTTGTCCTGTACTATCCGTTCTTCCGTGCCTATGACGCCCAGAAGTGCGCCGAGGAGGCCGAGATTTCCGAGGAGGATCTCGCCGCCAAGAACGCCGAGAAGGCTGCCAAGCTCAACGACGCCTTCCAGGGCAAGGCTGACGCCAAGAGCGTTGCCGCCGGCGCTGCTGCCGAGGCCGTGAAGGCCGACTCCCCCGCCGCTTCTGCAGCATCCGCCACCGAGGCCACGGCCGCCAGCGACCTCAACGGCAAGCGCGTGCTCGTGCTCTGCCAGGGCGGCGGTACCTCGGGCCTGCTCGCCAACGCGCTGGCCAAGGCCGCCAAAGAGCGCGGCATCAATCTTGAGACCGCTGCCGAGGCCTATGGCAACCACGTTGACATGCTCCCCGACTTTGACCTGGTCGTCCTGGCCCCGCAGGCCGCCAGCTACCTGGCCGACCTGCAGAAAGACTGCGAGCGCGTGGGCAACAAGTGCGTCGCCTGCCGCGGTAAGCAGTACATCGAGCTCTCCCAGAACGGCGACAAGTCTCTCGCCTTCGTCTCCGAGCAGCTTTCGAAGTAAGTAACGCTTACGGCCAGCCGACCATCCACAGCCGGCTGGCCCTTCGATTTAGACGATTGGATCATCATGTCCGTTAACCCTGCTAGCGTCACCAACCCGCCCGCGCAGTTTCCCGAGGACTTTGTCTTTGGCGGCGCCACTGCTGCCTACCAGGTAGAGGGCGAGACCCGCACCCACGGTAAGGGCAAGGTTGCCTGGGACGACTTCCTAGAGGCCCAGGGGCGCTTTTCCCCCGATCCCGCTTCGGACTTCTACAACCAGTACCCCGTCGATCTGGAGCTGTGTGAGGAGTTCGGCATCAACGGCATTCGCCTCTCCATTGCCTGGAGCCGCATCTTCCCCAACGGCACCGGCGAGATTAACCCCGAGGGCGTGCAGTTCTACCACGATCTCTTCGCCGAGTGCCACAAGCACCACGTTGAGCCGTTTGTCACGCTGCATCACTTCGACACGCCGCTTGCCCTCTTTGAAAAGGGCGACTTCCTCAACCGCGAGACCATCGACGCCTTTGTGGACTTTGCCACCTTCTGCTTTAAGGAGTACGCCGACCAGGTGACCTACTGGTTCACCTTTAACGAGATCTGGGCCGACGCCTCCAACACCTACATCGAGGGCACCTTCCCCGGTGGCGTCAAGGCGCATCTGGCCGAGGCTTTCCAGTGCGAGCACAACATGATGCTCGCCCACGCCAAGGCCGTGCTGGCCTTCCACAACGGCGGCTTTAAGGGCAAGATCGGCGTCATCCAGTCGCTGGAGTTTAAGTACCCGCTCAACGAGAACGACCCCGCCGACATCAAGGCCGCCAACAACGAGCACGTGCTGCAAAACCAGTTCTTGCTCGACGCCACCTTCCGCGGCGACTACGCGCCCGACACCCTCGAGTGCGCCAACCGCCTGGCTGCCGTCTCGGGCGGCACCATCGAGATCTTGGACGAGGACCTCGAGATTATGCGCGAGGCCGCGCTCTACAACGACTACCTGGGCGTTAACAACTACCAGTGCCGCTTCTTGAAGGCTTACGACGGCGAGAACGACCTGCACCACAACGGTACGGGCGAGAAGGGCACTGGCCGCTGGCGCGTTAAGGGTATTGGCGAGCATGTGAACAAGCCCGGCATCCCCACCACCGACTGGGACTGGATCATCTATCCCGAGGGCCTGTTCGATCTGCTCGTCTACATTAAGCAGCGCTACCCCAACTACAAGCAAATCTTCATCACCGAGAACGGCATGGGCTACAAGGACCCCTACAAGGACGGTTTTGTGGACGACCAGCCGCGCATCGACTACATTGAGCAGCACCTGCGCTGGCTGCTCAAGGCCATGGAGGCGGGCGTCAACGTGGGCGGCTACTTCCTGTGGAGCCTGCAGGATCAGTTCTCCTGGACCAATGGTTACAACAAGCGTTACGGCTTCTTCTACGTTGACTTTGAAACCCAGAAGCGCACGCCCAAGGCAAGCGCATACTGGTATAAGCACGTGGCGCAGACCCGTCGTCTGGACTAGCGGCTTGCGGGGTCGCCTGCCCAAATAACCTGTCCCCATTTCTCAGCCGGGGGCGGCACGTCACACGGCGCGCCGCCCCCGGTCTTTTGTTTTTGTTCGGCCTGGGGGCCGTTTGTCTCGATCTGTAACATCTAGCCGAGTTTTTGGGTTCTAGCTGTTACAGATCGAGACAAACAGAACGCCCGAGCAGAAATATCTCAATCTGTAACATCTAGCCGAGTATTTCGGCCCCAGCTGTTACAGATTGAGATGAACGAGCCGGGCACGTCTACGCCCGCAGGTCCTTTACGCTGGAACGCTCGACCAACACGCCCGAGACGAGCGTACGGCTTCTGGAGCTCGGGGCTTCCAAACCTGCGACGACCTCGTTAAGCGCACGGATGCCCAGCTCGCGGTGGCGAAACTTCACCGACGTCAGAATCGAGTTGGGAATCGTCTTGTAGAGCTCATCGTCGAAGCCGATTACGGACACGTCGTCGGGCACACTGAGTCCTCTGTCACGTAGGGCCATCATCGCGCCGTTTGCCATGCAGTCGTTAGCAGCAAGGACCGCCGTGCAATCGGGTTTATCGGCAAGCACAAGGCCCGCGGCATAGCCACTATCCGCATTCCAATCGCCTTGCAGAGGCTCGGGCGGCTCAATGCCACGCGCCTCGAGTGCCGCACGCCAACCTTTCATACGACACTGGCTCGACAGCGACTCTTTCTTACCAGAGACGAAGTATACGTTCTTGTGCCCGTGGTCCAAAAAGTACTCGCACGCCATGCGCGCGCCGCCCTCTTGGTCGTCACTGACGGTGGAGCAGGTAGGATGTTCCATCGGTGTGATAATCACCGTCTTGAGGTCTTTCGGCGCCTCAAAGGTATCAAAGTCATCGACCATCTGACGCAGGTTGAAGATCATGCCATCAACAGGCAGCTGCGACATCCTGCGCGCCGCACCGGCAAGGGTCATCTTCTCCCCTGCACACTTCTTGATCATTGTGAGCGCAAAGCCTCGCTCTTCGGCGGCATCGGCAATACCGTCAATCATGTCCACGGCGCCGCCCGACAAGTGGAACAGCACCACGCCGATGCACCCGTAACGACCCAACTTGAGTGAACGCGCGGCAAAGTTGGTTCGAAACCCGAGCGCCTCCATTGCGGAATGGACCTTATCGCGTGTCAACTCTCGCACGCTATCGGGCTCGTTGATCACACGCGAAACCGTCTTGAGAGAAACGCCCGCAGCAACTGCCACATCGTTCATCGAGACATTTTTCTTGTCCATCGTTGCCACTGCTTCTCCACTCGGTTCTCTATCGCTTGTTTTTTGCGTTCTAGCATACACTACCTGCCTGACTGAGAAATCAGCCGTTTATCGGACAATATCGACCGTTCACCCGTAAATCCTTGTTGCTCTTCCAGAAATGTCTTACGTTGTCATTAACGAAATGACAACGTTGTCATTTCGCAATGCCTTCCCTAAGCAGGAAGGTTTCCGGGCAGTCCTGACCATCCATCGACGACCAGTTCCATCCACATGCATCGCGCATCAAGTAGCAAAGGAGCTCTATGGACGCCATCGTAAAGATGCTCGAAAAGCATCAGCCGTTCTTTGAGAAGATCTCGAGGAACATCTACCTCCAGGCTATTAAGGACGGATTCCTTGGGTGCATGCCCATCGTCCTCACCTCTTCGATCTTTCTGCTCATTGCCACCCTTCCCGGCGTAGTCGGCATCACGCTGCCCCAACCGCTCATCGACTGGTGCAACAAGCTGTACAACTTCACCATGGGTGTCATGGGCATCATGGTCGCCGGCACCACTGCCAAGAACTTCACGGCTTCCATGAACCGTCGCATGCCCGCCGGCAAAGTGCTCAACGACGGCTCCACCATGGTGGCCGCCCAGTGCAGCATGCTGCTGCTCGCTGTTACGCAGTTCACCACCAAGTTCAACGGCTCCGAACTTTCGGTCTTCGATTGCACCAGCATGGGCACGCGCGGTCTGTTTTCGGCCTATATCGCCGCGTTCATTACCGTGTGGGTCTACAAATTCTGCGTCTCGCGCGATCTGACCATTAAGCTGCCCAAGGAGGTCCCGGGCGCCATCGCTCAGAACTTCCGCGACATCATCCCCTTCGGCGGCGCCGTCATCATCTGCGGCATCATCGATGTCGTCGTGCGCAACCTCATGGGCGTTCCGTTCTCCGAGCTGCTTATCAAACTGCTCTCCCCGCTCTTTACCGCTGCAGAAACCTATCCTGGCCTTATCCTTATCCAGGCGGCCACCGCGTTCTTCTGGTTCATCGGCGTCCACGGCCCCTCGATCGTCCAGCCGGGCATCGACCCCATCCGTCTTGCCAACCAGGCCGAGAACCTGCAGGTTCTGCTGGCAGGCGGCCACCCCGCCCATTCCCTCACCTTTAACATGTCGCTCGTGGGTGAGTTCGGCGGCACCGGCGCCACGTTCATCGTGCCGCTTCTGCTGATTCTCTTTATGAAGTCCAAGCAGCTCAAAGCCGTCGGCAAGGCCTCGATTGTTCCTGTGGCCTTCGCTGTCAACGAACCGCTGCTCTTTGGCGCGCCGATGATCCTTAACCCCTACATGCTCATCCCCTTTGTTGCCGCCGGCTGCGTCAACGTGAGTGTTGCCAAGTTCTTTATCGATAACGTGGGCATGAACGGCTTCTCCTTCGTGGTGCCTTGGGCCACCCCTGCCCCCATCGGCATCTTCATCACCACGAACTTCCAGCTTATCGCCCTGGTGTTTGTCGCGATCATTATCTTGCTGGACGCCATCATCTACCTGCCGTTCTTGAAGGCATACGATAAGCTGCTCTGCGACCAGGAGGCCGAGCGCGCCGCCGAGCTGGGTCTCGAGTCCAATGGTGCCGCCCCCATCGCCGCCAACGCCTCTGCGCCCGCTGTCGAGCAGGCCATCGCTTCCGTCGAGCCGACCGCCGCTTCCGCCGACAGCAAGCCTGTCGCCGATCAGCCCGAGCGCGCCTCCGATGCATCCGCCAAGAAGGATGTCGATGGCCTGAAGGTCCTCGTCCTGTGCGCCGGCGCCGGCACCTCTGCCATGCTCGCCAACGCCATCAAGGAAGGTGCCGCGCAGACCGGAGAGAACATCGCTTCCTCCGCAGGCGCCTATGGCCAGCACACTGCCATCATGGATCAGTACGACGTTATCGTGCTTGCCCCGCAGGTCCGTAGCTACTACAACGACATGAAGGCCGACACCGATCGCTTGGGCATTAAGCTGCTCGCTCCGCGCGGTAAGGAATATATTGACCTCACCCGCGACCCCGCCGGCGCCATCAAGTGGCTCCGCGAGAACCTCGACTAGTTACCTCCCTCTGTTGGTGCCCGGATCCCCAGTTCGGGCACCTCTCCCTATTCGTATCCCACAGAAAGGATGACTCATGACCAATCCCATGCAGTTCCCCGACGGCTTTGTGTTTGGCGGCGCCACCGCCGCTTACCAGGTTGAGGGCGAGACCCGCACGCACGGCAAGGGCAAAGTGCCCTGGGACGATTTCCTGGCAGCTCAGGGTCGCTTCTCCCCCGATCCCGCAAGCGATTTCTACAACAAGTACCCGGTCGATATCGACCTGTGTCAGCGCTTCGGCATTAACGGCATTCGTGTCTCCATCGCCTGGAGCCGCATCTTCCCCAGTGGCACCGGCGAGATTAACCCCGAGGGCGTCGCCTTCTATCACGAGCTTTTTGCCACCTGCAACAAAGCTGGCGTTATCCCCTATGTCACGCTCGATCACTTTGACACGCCCGAGGCCTTTTATCAGGATGGCGGCGAGGGTTTCCTGACGCGCACGACGATCGATGCCTTTGTCGAGTACGCCAAGTTCTGCTTTGCCGAGTTCACCGAGGTCAAGCACTGGTTTACCTTTAACGAGATTCCCGCGACCGCCGAGGGCAGCTTTATCGTTGGCAACTGGCCGCACGGCGAGAAGTACCGCCTGGACAAGGCCTTCCAGCTCATGCACAACATGATGGTGGCCCATGCCAAGGCTGTCGTCGCCTTCCATGAGGGCGGCTTTGAGGGCGAGATCGGCATTGTCCAGAACCTGGAGCCCAAGTATCCCCTCGACCCCAACAGCGCTGCCGACTGCGAGGCGGCCCGCATGGCCGACGTCATCAACAACCGCTGGGTGCTCGACGCCACCTTCCGCGGCCACTATGCAGCCGACACCATGGAGGCTGCGACCAAGCTGGCCCATATCGCCGGCGGCGAGCTCGACGTTCGCGACGAGGACATCGCCGCGCTGACCGCCGCGCTCCCCTACAACGATTGCCTGGGCGTCAACACCTACAAGTGCCAATTCCTGCGTGCCGCCGAGGGCGAAAACGACATCAACCACAATGGCACCGGCGACAAGGGCTCCTCGCGCTGGTTCCTCAAGGGCGTTGGCGAGGCATGCGTGCGCGAAGGCGTTCCCACCACCGATTGGGACTGGATCATCTATCCCGAGGGCCTCTACGACCTGCTGCTCCGCATTAAGAACGATTACCCCAACTACAAGAAGATCTACATCACCGAGAACGGCATGGGCTATAAGGACGACTTTGAAGACGGATTTATCGACGACGCCCCTCGCATCGACTACATGCGCCAGCATCTCGCGTGGATCCTCAAGGCGATTGACGGCGGCGTAAACGTCGACGGCTACTTTGTGTGGTCGCTGCAGGATCAGTTCTCCTGGACCAACGGCTACAACAAGCGCTACGGCCTGTTCTACATCGACTTTGAGACCCAGAAGCGCTATCCCAAGGCGAGCGCGTACTGGTACAAGAACGTCGCGGAGACCGGCCTGCTCATGGCCTAACTTTTGCCGCATACCCCCTGTCGGCCGCATACGAATCCCTCCACGGGTTCGCATGCGGCCTTTTTGTTTTTAACCGAGCCGCGCCGCACGTTTGTCTCGATCTGTAACATCTAGCCGAGTATTTCGGCCCTAGCTGTTACAGATTTAGACGAACGGGTGGCCCGGGCCGAACAATCTCGATCTGTAACATGTAGCCCACTTTCGAACGTCTACCTGTTACTGATCAAGACAATAAGATAGTCAAATCCAAACTTCCAAGCAGTTATGAAGCATGGTTTCTAGTTTTCGGTATCACGAACATACTTTCGGTATCATTTGATACCGATATGATACCGAAAACATATCCGGTCCCGCTGGAGGACTTCGTACGCTACCCAACCAAGTTGCACGTTCACGAACTCCGTCGATCTTCCGAGCGCCCATGAATTCCTATTTGCGTGTCAAATCGTGTCACGTTGACACGTAAAATGACGCGCAAATTTTTACGCGTCATTGTGAAGCGGTACTCCTGCGCCGGCAGAGGGCAGAAGTGTCTCCCGTAACGCTAGCTAGCAAATGACCTGCGTATGCTCCTCGATGGCGGCACGATCTTCGGCGGCAATACCCGGCTCGCACACCACGGCGTCCAAACTGTCCAGGCGGCAGAAGGTGTAGAAGTCGCGCTTGCCGATCTTGCTGGAGTCGGCGATCAGATAGCGCGAGTCGGCCTTGCTAAAGGCGAGCTGCTGGATGCGGCCCTCTTCCATGTTAGACGTGGACACGTCGCCATCCAAAATGCCGTTGGCGCCGATAAACGCCGCATCGATACCCAACGCACGCAGAGTATCCTCGGCCGTTGGCCCCACAAAAGCGGCGGTGCGGCGACGGTACATACCGCCCACGAGGCACAGGTCGCAGTCTTCGCGCGCCTCGAGCAGGTTAAACACCGAAAGCGAATTGGTCACAATGCGCAGGCGAAACGCCGGCAGCATCGAGGCCATCTGCTCAACCGTAGTGCCCGTACCCAAAAAGATGGTCGAGCCCTCCTCGATAAGCTCCACAGCACGGCGCGCAATCTGCAGCTTTTCCTCGGCGTGCTTAGTGCGCTTTTCGCTGTGCGAATACTCATGGCGCAACATAGCGTGTGGACGACCCTGTGCACTGCGGGCTCCGCCGTGCACGCGCTCGATCTCGCCTAGGCTCGCAAGCTCCTCAAGGTCGCGACGGATCGTCATGTCCGAGACACCTAACGCATCCGAAATCTCCTTAACCGAGACCGTGCCCTGCTCATCGAGCAGCTGGCGAACCCTATCCTGTCGCTCTGCCTTAATCACGATGAATCCTCGCCGTTCTATGCGTGCATATCATTCAAACAGTAACGAACAAATTGTATCAGACCCGTGCGCGTCAAAAATGAACGCCCGCACAGCTCCAATCATCACTTTTTTGAGAAAAATACCCCCTGCTTTAGTGGGGTGTAGTGATAATCTCGCGTGTTCGCGCTACAGTTTGTCGGAATACCTCGATGTTAGGAACCAAATGATCACTTCCGAGCTTTTCGGCACCGCGCCGTGCGGTACCCCCGTTCATCGTTACACCCTCAACGGGCCCGAGATCTGCGTTCGCATTATGGACTATGGCGCCACCGTGCTGGGTATCGATGTGCCCGACATTCCCGGCAACGTGCGCGATGTGGTGCTGGGCTTCGATAAGCTCGAGGATTACTTTGACAACCCCGCCTGCTTTGGCGCGACCATCGGCCCTGTGGCCAACCGCACTGCAGGTGCCACGATCACTATCGCTGGCACGGACTGGCATATGCCGGCCAACGAAGGCGCCAACAACCTGCACAGCGACCTTGAGCACGGCCTGCATAAACGCGTGTGGGACGTTGAGCTCGACGAGGTCCACAATACCGTGCGCATGACCACCTCGCTTGAGGATAGCGAACTGGGCCTTCCCGGCAACCGCACCTTTACGGCCGTGTTTACCGTTACACGCACCGGCGTCTTTCGCATCGAGTATGGCTGCGAGAGCGACCGCGCCACCTACGTGTCCATGACCAACCACACATACTTTAACCTTGCCGGCCATAACGCCGGCATGGACTGCGAGCACTTCTTTGTTGCCAACGCTGCCCACTACCTGCCCATCAACGAGCAGAATATCCCCACCGGCGAGATCGCTCCGGTCGAGGGCACGCCGTTTGACTTCCGTGAGCTGCGCCCCGTCGCGCCTGGCATGGAAGCCGACGACCCACAGATTAAGCAAGCACGCGGCTACGACCACTGCCTGTGTATCGATGGCTATCAGTACGGCCGTAATCTGCGCCGCGCGATGCACGTCGAGGAAATGTGGACCGGTCGCGAGCTGGACTACTACACCACCGCACCGGGCGTGCAGCTCTACACCGGCAACTGGCTGGGCGACGAGCACGCCAAGGACGATGCCAACTATGGCTGGGGCGCCGGCTTTGCCCTCGAGGCAGAGATGTACCCCGACACGCCGCACCAGCCGCTGTTCCCGCAGGGCATTGTGGGCCCGGGTCACCCCTACAGCAATGTGATCGAATACCACTTTATGAGGCACTAAACGCACGGCGCAACATATCGCACAGTAGCGCCCGCCGGCACCGCCGACGGGCGTTTTTCTATCCAGTCGAACGCCCGCTCGTTCGCCTCATGGGTCGGCCTGACGCCCTCCGAGCACTCCAGCGGGGAGAGCGACCGCAGGGGCGCGATCACCAAGGCCGGCAACAAGCACCTGAGAAAGACGCTGGTCGAGGCCGCGTGGCACTACCTGACGTGCTCGGGGCGGCCGAAGGACCTCGCCAAGGGCCAGGCCCCGGACCGGGGCGCCCGGAGGCATGCCGCCAAGGGCGTGCGGAGGCTTGCCGAGAGGCGGGAGGCGCTGCTCGCGCGCGGGGTCCACGGCAACAAGGCGAACGTGGCCACGGCGCGCGAGCTCGCCTGCTGGGTGTGGGCGGTCGGCCTCATGGCCGAGGAGGCGTAGGGGGCCGGTCCCCCGCACATAAGCCGATCACCCCGGAAGCGGTTTGATCCGAAGCCGTTGAGGCGAACCTCAGGTCCCTTTTCTGCGAGCGCCCAGGGCGCCACACGCGTGCACAGACTGTCGGTTCGACGTAGAAGCCTCAGCCGTAGCAACGGATTGCCCGGCGAGAGATCGCCGCGGGCGGATATTAAACTGTAAAGACGAGCGTCGGTAAGACACGCCGAGGTCGCCGCGGACGGGTTGATATAGGGAGAGGGCCTGACCCCATATCGTTGGGGCCAGGCCCGATTTTGTCTCTTGACAATGTCCTGCTCATATTAAAAGGACAGTCCTTGCCAACCCGGACGGCAAACCGGCCAATCGGCAAGGGCTGTCCCCGATCGCTAGTCGTTTAAGAACATCCACGATGACCGGGTGGCAAGGAGTCTCCCCAAGCACCGGCTGGAAAGGAACGTCCCCAGGTGACGGGTCGAGGATAGGCGTGGATTTGGCGCTGATGCGGTCTCAGTCATAGAAAAATCCTCTCCGCCCACAGAGAAGCAGACAGAGAGGATGGCACCCGCTGAAATGGGTTCGAAATCGAGTGGGCTGACCGCCTACTCTTGTTTGGTTCGTTCAATAACCTTTTTGAGAGCCTTTATCAACTTGTAAACGAGATAGATCACCGCAGCGGTGATTCCGACCTCAACCAGAACTATAGCCAGGAGGGAAACCTCTCCGCCAATGTTGATCTTACCCAACACGCCCATATTGAATCACGCTAGATATGTATGCAGTCGAGAGCCATTTATTTCAGCTCCAAGAGTATAAGTCGCAGACGCCATACCGCCTACACCGGTAAAAAGAAAGCTCCACTTTGTTCGTTTGGAAGAAAAACTCTTACTGAAATTCGATAAGGCAGCACCAACGGAAGATGCCTTATGGCCCCACCACGATGTAATGTTGTAGTTCTTGATTGATATCCAGTACTCAGCATCGAGCACTCCAGTATAGAAGTAAACCTTCCAATTCCCATCAGTAGCGTTGTAGTAGCCGTCCCAAATCGGGGCAACATCAGCTTGCTCTTTCTCTATCCCAAAAACACCTGTAGAGCCATCTGGCAGCTCGATAGTACGTTCTTGTTTCAGTCCATCATTCAAATCGAAGCATGCGTCGGCGGGCGTCAAATACTCAGAAGCATTTGCGGAGGGCAATAAAATAAATCCGGTGGCGAAAAATAGGACAACCATTGCTAACAACAACTTGGGCATTTTTTTCATCATGTCCTCCTGTCACGTGTCATATGTAACAACAGCCGCGGCAATTTAATTATCGCCTGGTTCTGACAATTTTTTTCCGGCACAGCGACTAATCCGCAAAAGGCGCCATTTTGTCCGTTAGCGGTTTCTTTTTTATCAACAGACGACCAGGTTCCGACAACTATGTATCGGGGGCGCTCTTAAACGGCTGGTCGTTGGGCGCGCTCTTTCGCCGCCCGGCAGAGACGATATGAGCAGGACATAAAAACATTGAGAGCCCCTGCTGCATGAAAGACCGCGGATTAGGCCGACAATGGTGAGTGTCCAATCCAACCGTGGCGGCCACGCCGCATTCATGGAATGGGCTCCCATGCTCGGTACTACCACCTTCATCGGCCTCGACGTCCACGCCCGCTCGATAAAGGCCGTCTCCCTCGACGTCATGACCGGGGAGGTACATGCCTGGCGTGCGGAGGCTTGCCGAGAGGCGGGAGGCGCTGCTCGCGCGCGGGGTCCACGGCAACAAGGCGAACGTGGCCACGGCGCGCGAGCTCGCCTGCTGGGTGTGGGCGGTCGGCCTCATGGCCGAGGAGGCGTAGGGGGCCGGTCCCCCGCACATAAGCCGATCACCCCGGAAGCGGTTTGATCCGAAGCCGTTGAGGCGAACCTCAGGTCCCTTTTCTGCGAGCGCCCAGGGCGCCACACGCGTGCACAGACTGTCGGTTCGACGTAGAAGCCTCAGCCGTAGCAACGGATTGCCCGGCGAGAGATCGCCGCGGGCGGATATTAAACTGTAAAGACGAGCGTCGGTAAGACACGCCGAGGTCGCCGCGGACGGGTTGATATAGGGAGAGGGCCTGACCCCATATCGTTGGGGCCAGGCCCGATTTTGCCTCTTGACAATGTCCTGCTCATATTAAAAGGAACGTCCCCAAGTGCCAAGGGTGTCCCCAACGACTAGTTGAATGGGGTCGGGATTGGAGCTGGGGAGGTAGCGGATTTCTAGCTCTATGCCGAGTTCTTGCAGCTCTTTGAAGGCGGCGACGTCTGTGTCGTCTACGGCAACTGTGGGCGTCGCGGGACGCTTGCCCTCCCCTGCTTGCATGTGACCGATACTGATCTTGGTAATGGGCACACCGCCCTTGACCAGCGCGAGCGCATCCGCGGGCGACGCCACCATGATGAGCATCCATTGGCGCGGCGTTGCGGTATGAATGATGTCGATGGTCCTTTGCACCGAGAAAAACCGCGTCCACACGCCCTCGGGCGCCGCGACCCTCATAGGCGCCCACTTGCGCGAATCCGCCGCAATCTCGTCGTTGACGATTAGGACGAGGTTGGAACCCATAGCCTCGTTCCACAGCTCAACGTCTTGCCCGTAAATAAACCGGTCATCGATACGCGTGAGAAGGATCTTGGGTTGAGCCATGGCAGTCCCATTCTGTTTGAGACTCGTAAGAGCGAGACATCACGTCTCCAATATTAGTGCATTTAAAGTGAGAAAAGCCGTCAGAACACTTGCACGGATGTGCGATGTCCCGTATCATAGACAGCCGTTGACGCCTCAGTTGCGTCACCACATGGCCGCCAGCGTAGCTCAGTTGGTAGAGCACCGCTCTCGTAAAGCGGGGGTCACCGGTTCGAGCCCGGTCGCTGGCTCCATTGCACAAGATAGCCGCCTTCGGGCGGCTTTTTTGTTGCCGATTCGCCCACTCGGTGGACTTCGGATTTAATGCTTAGGGGGCGGGGATTTACCAAAGTGAAATTTTAATGAAAAGAAACCCAGCTGCAACAATTGCCATGGTGAGGGCTCGAATTGGCCATATAGATTTAAAATAGCCACGATACCTTCTCTTTTGCTGGAACGATATATCTATACAAGGTTGTGAGCGGAAAACAAAAATACGTCGATTGCTATCCGACAATCGGGTCTGGAATTGCATTCACCGGCATTTCGGGGCAGATTGATACACATGTACGAAAGGGAACCTATGTGGTGCGTTGGGTTGGAGCTGCTGCAGGCCCGATATGGATTGCGGTCTTGCGCCCCGATGTCCAAATAAGTTTCTCTCTAGACGGGAAGTTGCTCATGGACGCCATATATGACGGAGATGACTGGGTCGATCATTATAGTTGGCGACTGGTCGGCTCGAACGACAATGGGGATGTGGTGTTTGATGGACTATGTCCAAAGCATCTCCATCCTTTTGTCTCGTCGTTAATTGAGAGTTCCGCTCGTGTTGCCCCCTACAGCTCGGCATCGCTTCATGATACGGACGTTTTGAAGACCATAAGGGAATCAATTGACGAGGGCACGATGAGCGGCCCGCTGTTTTCTCGGCTTGTGGGGCTAGATGAGATTGGCTCGAAACGACTGCTTGCGGGCGAAAAAGTGGAACTCACTTATCGGTCGATGATTTCAATCCTGCGGTTAGCCGATGTTCTTCGCAAATAAACAGCTTCCCTATTCAAAAACAGAAAACCCCGCCAAACGTGATTCCCCTAGGGAAAACACGCTTGGCGGGGTCGTGGCGTGATTCCCTTAGGGAAATCACGCCATCAGACGAACAACTCAGCCGAGTAGCTCGCTACTCCTCCCAGTAAGCATCTGCAAGCAGCTTAAAGCAGATCTTCTTGACCGGCTGTGCGCCATCGCCCGGGAACTCGAGCGTGGGCATGTGAGGCTCACCGGCAACAAACAGCGCAAACTTGTCGTCGGCAAGATCGCCGGCGATCGAAGCGTCGGAATCGACCAGATCGTAGTCGTCCTTCTCGTCAAACTCCTGGACCAGCGTCAGGCTGCCCGTGGCGACCTTAAAGGCCTCGCGACCCTCGACATCGATCTGCAGGTCGTGATAGCGCTGATGCGTCTCATAGTGAGCCTCGGCCTCGGGACGCGTCGTGGGAGCCATGACGTTCGCATAGACCTTGTCGCCCAGAATCGGATGGCTGCCGACCTCGAGCTCCGCCGGATCGTTCTCCTCGAGCCAGTCGATCAGCACGTCGAGGCCCTTGAGCATTCCGCGATACTCCTCGATATCGCCCAATGCACCGTAAATCATCTAAATCCCCTCTCGGATCGCTTCTTTGGCGGCTACTCGGCAAACGCGTTACCGACGCTGTTGCCACCCACATACGCCTCGACCAGGGTAAGGTCGGGATTGAACACGACAAACTCGGCGTCGCGCCCCAGTATAATGCTACCGCACTTGTCGTCGACATGAGCTAGCAAGCAATGCCGGGGCCGACGCCCAGGCTTTTACAGCTCGGTCACGACAACGCCGTTGTAGACCTCGTCCCAACGGTCCATGACCAGATGGCCGGTCATGGGATCCATGGCATTGAGCTTGCCGCAGGTGTTGGCGGTACGCAGCACCGTCTCGTCGTCCGCGCCAGCAGCAATGGCATGCGCGAAGCCAGCGATAGTGGAGTCACCAGAGCCCGTGGCGTTAACGGCAGGGATATCGGGCGTCTTTGCGCGGAACGCACGGCCATTGTGGAAGCCAACGGAGCCGGCAGCGCCCATGGACACGACGACCCAGGGGATATCGGAGAAACGGGCATCAGAGGCGAGCGCGGCGCGGAGCTCGTCCACATCGTCGGTGGTAAAGCTCGTACCCAAAAGGCCGTTGATCTCGGTCAGGTTAGGCTTGACCAGCTCGGGCTTAATTTCGGACTTAAGGGCGGCCTCGAGCGAAGCACCCGAGGTATCGAGCAGCACCTTGGCGCCGGCGTTCTCGGCAATGCCCGTGATCTTGGCATAGTAGTCTGCCTCGACACCGCGGGGCAACGAACCCGAGATGGTGACGACGTCGGCCTTGCTCGCAAGCTCCGCGAACTTTGCGGTAAAGGCATCGAGCTCCTCGGGGGCAATCGTCGGGCCGCTCTCGAGCAGCTCGGTCTGGTTGCCGGCATGAAGGATATTGAGGCAGATGCGGGTCTCGCCCTTGATGGGCACAAAATCATTCTTAATGCCGTTGGCATCCATGAGCTCTTCCATATAGGCGCCCATATGACCACCAAGCAGGCCGGTTGCCACAACGTCGTCGCCCAGCTGGCCCAGGACGCGGGCCACGTTAAGGCCCTTGCCGCCGGCGGTCTTTTCGGGCGTCACACGGTTGACGTCGTCGATAATGAGCTCATCGAGCTGATAGCGCGTATCGACAGACGGGTTCATCGTAACGGTGAGGATCATTTTTAGCTCCTTATCTCGCAGGCTCCTTATGCCTCGCGATACGAGTCGACAAAACGGAATTACAGAATCTCAATCGTGAACGAGCGAACGACGGTCTCCTTAGGCTTGGCGACAAGGCAGCCGCGCTTGTGCTCAAGCACGTCATCCTCATCGGAACAGGTCGAAAGGCCACCCCAGGGTTCAACTGCCACAAAATCGCCCTCGGGCTTACTCCACACAATGAGATACGGGAAGCCCTCAAAGCTCAGGCGGACGCCCTTGTCCTCCCCCTTCTTAGAAAGCGTGACCTGGCGGCTCTCGAGCACGTCAAAGATGGTCTCTGCAAAATCGAAGAGCTCGTGCGACAGGGGCAGCGTCTTTCCCACCATGGGGTTCTTGGAGCGGTTTGCCACGTCAATCAATCCGGTCGAGGGCACGGCGGTGCAAAGCTCCGCAGCCTCGTCTTTCTCAAAGCGCAGCTCGTAGTCCGTATAGGCCTCGCCCTCATCGAGCGGACACCTAAAGCCGGGATGACTGCCGATAAAGAACGGCATGTCCTCGGTTCCCTCGTTGGTCACCTCATAGGAGACGCGCACGGCGGTATCCTCGAGCGCATAACGAGCGACAAGCTTAAACGGGTAGGGATAATCGCTCAGCAGTGCGGCGTTATCCTCAGAAGCCAGGCACATCGCCAGCTCGTTCTCGCCTTGGCTCAGCAGCTTCCACTCCTGTTTGCGCGCAAACCCGTGGCGAGCGAGCTTTACATGATGCCCGGCAAACGTCATGGCGCTGTTGTCGCGCAAGCCTCCACAAATCGGGAAGCAAATCGGTGCCTGGCCGGACCACACGGCGGGATCGCCCTGCCACAGATACTCGCGACCTCCAGCCTCGATCGAGGTAAACGAACCGCCAGCCGTGGACACCTTAATAGAAATCGAATCGTTGGAGAGAGCGTATTCCATTGCCCATCCTTTCGAACAACTGCTTTTTTGCTCACAAGAACCCGTCTCGGCCCTGACCAAAGGACAAACCCGCACGTTCATCGATGCGTCCGGTATCCCAGCCATGCAACGGGGTACCATACAGACATTGATGCAATTACAGCTGAAAGGCCTTCTTATGCGAACCATCATCCTCTACGCCTCGCGCCATCACGGCAATACGAAAAAGCTCGTGGACGCCATCGTCGAGGCACACCCCGAGATCGATACCCTCGATGTAAAGACGCTCGGTAAAAACGAGTATCCCAACCTGCACGAATATCATCTGATCGGTGTCGCCACGGGCATCTATTACTCCGAGATCGACAAGGACATGGCACGCGTGCTCACTAACGTGCTGCAGCCGCAGGACAAGGTGTTTGGCCTTATGACCTACGGTGGCAAAAACAAGTGGTACGGCAAGGATATCGATGGCATCTGCCGCATGAGGCAGGCCATCTTTATGGGTGTCTACGGCTGCCCCGGTTTTGATACGTGGGGGCCGTTCAAGCTCGCCGGCGGTGTCCAAAAGGGACACCCGACCGCCGAGGAAATTAAGGGCGCCGTCGACTTCTTCGATAAGATCGAAGACGAGTATGGCGACATCATCGTCGAAGAGTACGCCAAGCGTGAGAAGCGTCTAGCCTACGAAAAGGAGCATCCTGCGGGAGGTCTTGTGGCCGGCGTCAAGCGCACGGCAAAGAAGATCGCTAACAAGCTGTAACTATGAAGGTGCTTTTGAGCGTTTAACCCATACGGCGGGTCCGAGCAGATTCGGGCCCGCCGTCTTTTTCTATCGTTACTCGGTAAAGGCGTTGCCGACGCTCTGGCCGCCAACATACGTCTCGACGAGGGTGAGCTCATGGTCGAACACGACAAAGTCGGCGTCGCGACCCGGCATGATGCTGCCGCACTTATCCTCGATGTGCGCGGAGCGTGCCGGCACCTCGGTTGCCATGCGAATGGCGATATCGGCGCTGGCGATGCCCCAGTCGACGATGTTCTTGACGCCCTGGGCAAGCGTGAGCACCGAGCCGGCAATGCTCTTGCCGTCGGCGAGCCAGCACAGGTTGTCCTTCATGATGACGTCCATGCCACCACTGGTGTAGCTGCCCTCGGGCATGCCGCCGCAACCCAGGCAGTCGGTAATGAGCACCGTGTGCTGCCAGCCCTTTGCCTGCAGCAGCGCCTTGATGGCGGCAGGGTTTACGTGCTTGCCGTCACAGATGATCTCGGCGTAGGTCTCGGGCGTGGACATGGCAGCGCCCACGACACCGGGCTCACGGTGATGCAGCCCGCGCTGGCCGTTATAGGTATGCGTAAAGCAGCTGGCACCGGCGTTGATGGCGGCGATGCACTCATCGTAGGTGGCGTCGGAGTGACCGATGCTGGTCACCACACCCTTGGCATTCAGAGCAGCCGCATAAGCAGCGGCACCGTCGCGCTCGGCCGCCATGGCGCTCTTAACGATGCGACCACCCGCAGCCTCCTGCCACTGATCGAAGACCTCCTCGGAGGGCTCGATAAGATAAGCGGGGTTCTGCGCGCCCACGTGCTTCAAGGTAAAGAAGGGGCCCTCCAGGTAGATGCCCTGAATGCGAGCACCGCAGAAGTCGGGGCCGCGACCCTCGTCCGCCTGAGCGATAGCGGCGCAGGCGTCCCTGATCTGCTCGACGCCATCGGTGAACGTCGTGGGCAGCCAGCTGGTGGTGCCGCGACGGGCGAGCTCGGTCGAGCTGATATCGATGCCCTCGGGATCGTTATCGGTTGTTGAGTGGTTGTAGAAGCCATGGATGTGAGTATCGACCATACCCGGTGCGATCCACGATCCCGTGTAGTCCTTAATCTCGCAAGAGGGCTCGTCGGCCTGCCAGGCGCCAAAGACGCCATCCTCGACCATAAGATAGCCGCCCAGTTGCGGGCCTGCCGGCAAGAAGAACTTGTCAGCCTTAATTGCGTACGTGCTCATATGCACTCCTTGCTTCTAAAGCAGTTGACTGTAGTGATGCTTATACCCAGCTCACGTAAAACAAAAAGCGCCCGCCCGCCGTTATGAGCGGACGGGCGCCCTTACAGGGGGACGCGATTAAGCGGTGAAGGGGTGAATCGTCACGCCCTTAACCACGCGGTTAACCGTGCCGGTGGGGCTCGGCGTATCGGGCGTGTTGCCCACGCGCACGGAGTTGAGCAGGCTGATAGCCTGGGCAAACATCACGAACGGCAGAGCAAGGTAGCCCTCGGGAAGCGCCTCGTAGCCCTTAAAGGTGAAGGACTCACCCTCATAGACGGTAGCACCTTCCTGCTGAACGGCGATGGTGTGCTGAGCGATCTCGTCGCCACCGATCTCGTTGAGGATGTCGATGTCGTACTGACGGGTGTAGGCGTCGTTGTTGACGAACACGAAGACGAGCGTCTTATCGTCGACGAAGGACTTAGGTCCGTGACGATAGCCCATGGAGGTGTCGTAGGAAGTAGCGACCAGACCGTGAGCGAGCTCGAGGATCTTGAGCTGGCTCTCCTGGGCAAGGCCACCGAAGGAGCCAGAACCCAAGTAGGTCACGCGGTTGAAGTCGCCAGCCAGGTAATCGGCGATCTCGGGCTCACGGGAGATGACCTCCTCGCCCATCTTGGCGATGATCTCGACCCACTCGGCCTTCTGCTCGTCAGAGGCAGTGTCGAAAATAAGGGTGGAGAGCAGGGTCATGCAGGAATAAGAACCGGTCATGGCGAAGCCCTTGTCGTTGGCGCGCGGGATGAGCAGCGTCAGCGCATTGGGATCATCGGCAGACTCGACGGCGAGCTTGCCCTCGGGAGCGCAGGTGATGTTGAGGAACTTGACGTTGTGGACGAGCTCCTTGGCAACGGCAACGGCGGCAAGGCTCTCGGGGCTGTTGCCAGAGCGGGCAAAGGAAACCACGAGCGTGGGATCCTCGGCGCGCAGGAAGTCACGCGGGGCGCTCACGATGTCGGTCGTGGCGATGGGCTTAAAGTCGTAGAGGTCAGTGTTGCCAGCGTGACGCAGGTACGGGGCACAGGTATCGCCAACGTAGTCGGACGTACCGGCACCGGTAAAGACAACGGACAGACGGCCCTCGCCCATAGCGCGAGCCTCGGCCAGGAAGGCCTCGATGGCCTCCTTGTTCTCGCGATAGATGTTGAGCGTATCACGCCAAAGCTCGGGCTGCTGAGCAATCTCGGCCGTGGTGATCTGGGCGCCGAGCTCGGTGAGCTCCTCGACACTCTTCTCGAACATTTCTAATACCTCTCTCTAGAAGTAATCCACTGACGTGCAATTATACACTTCAGTTGGTTATCTGGTAGTAACCAGTTAAATGCAAAGAATCATCATATGGATACGATGCGAACATTAGTCGCTACGCTGGTGGTAAACCTTGTATTTAAACTGATCGGCACGAGCAACCGAGAGTGTATACTCCACAACCTCGTTTGACTCGTTATACGTAGTCCTGACCAAATCGAGCACAGGCGAGCCCTCGACAATTCCCAAAAGGTGAGCGTCGGTGGGACGGGCTATGCTCGCATAGAACTCCTCTTCGGCCACGCGAATCTTTTGCTGAAAGTCTTGCTCAATCACATCGTAAAGCGGCTTACGCTCCAGCAGCGGTCGCTTTAGGGACAGAAATTGACGAACCGGTAGATAGCTGCGTTCGACCATCATGGGCATGTTGTCGGCAGAACGAAGTCGCTTGAGCTTAAAAATGCGATCGCCGATACGCAATCCCATATGCTCGGCCAGATTCTTATCGGCCTCCATCTCGCAAAACTCGAGAATCGTGGTCTCGGGGTCGCGGCCCATCGCGCGCATCTGCTCGGTAAAGCTGTAGGACTGCATAAGATTGGTTGCCTTTGCCGAACGGTCGGTCACAAAGGTACCGCGACCGTGCTGCCGAACCACCAATCCTAAACGCTCCAGTTCCTGCAGAGCCAGGCGTACCGTAGTGCGCGAGAGACCATAGCGCTCCGATAGTTCGCGCTCGGAAGGAATCATGTCACCGGCGCGATATTCATGGTCGATCTTTTCGGTCAGAATATCGACCAGCTGATCGTACAGCGGTTGCTTACGCGCTCCGATCGTCATCCTATCCTCCCATTTTCTCAAACTCGGCTACTACCTTGGGTGTTTAGCATTATCTGTCTGCCACACCCGAATCATCAAGAAAATCAGAACCACCCTTAAAAAGGGTGGTTTGCTCTTAGGGTATAACCCACGGG
>CBCSLZ010000009.1:0-78549 GCA_965141245.1 uncultured Collinsella sp. | reverse complement strand
TCGTGGCCACCATGGCCGTGGGCATCGTCGGCGCGTTCTTCGGCGTGCTGGCGTAAGGGCCCGGCTGCATAGATTTTCGTTGCAACCTGGAAAGGGGATGGAGCAGGCCTATGCCCTCCATCCCCTTTTTGTATAGAAGGAGTTCGTATGTTCGCGAAGGATCGCGAAGCAATGCGCCTGACGCCGGCAGAGGTCAGGCTGATTCTTATTGAGTCCCTGCAGTGGTGCGCCAACAACGCGGTCTACTTTTTGGGGCTTATCGGTGCGGCCACGTATGATCTGGCCGGCACGGCCTTTTTGGTTGCCGCCATTACGCTCGTGCGTAATCTTATGACGTCGGCGGGCAATATGGTGTCGGGCTCGGTCATCGATCGCTTTGGACCGCGCCGGACGTCGTTTGTGACGTGCGTGATTACGGCAGTGCTATCGCTTGGCGTGGGGTTGGCGCCGTTGTCTGTCCCCGGGCTTGTGTTTGCCGCGTGCGTCTTGGGACTTGCGGGCGGCTTTATCAACACCTGCACGCATGCGTTTCCGGGATACCTGGAGTCGACCACCGAGGGCCGTACCCGCGTGAACGGTCTCATGGTGTTCTACAGCAATATCGCCTATACCGCTGGCCCGCTGCTCGGTGGTGCCATCGTGAGCTGTTTTGCCACGCAATCGGTCTATCTGCTTATGGCGGGCATGATGGGTGTGGCGGCTGTGCTCTCCCTGGGTTGTCATGAGTGTGTTGCTCCCGCAAAAGGGGAGAAGCCGAAGGACGGTATTCTGGGCGGTATGGCCGAGGGTGCGCGACTTACGTTTCGCGACCACGATCTGCGTCTCATCTTTATCTCGGGCTTTTTGGGATTCTTTGCGTTTGGCGCGTTCGATTCGCTGGAGTCGTTGTTCTACCGTGATGTACTCAACGTGGATATCGTCTGGCTGGGCTGGCTGTCCTCGGTCGTGGGCCTCACTTCCTCGGTGGGCGCGTTCATCCTGACCAAGCTTTCTGCTCGCCATGTCAACCTGCGATTGCTGCTCGGCGCGCTCATGGCCGTGGGCATTGGGTCCATGGTGTACGTGGGCACCGATATGCTGGGGGTCGCGATTATCGGTCAGGCGATTAACGGTCTGGCCTGGGGGTTCCTGGAGCCGCTGCAGATGATCTTGATTCAGGAGCGTGCCGACATCAAATACCTGGGGCGCATTACCGGCTTTGTGCGTTTTGGTCTGATGAGCGCCGGCGTGCTGCCGCTGCTGGCGGCTCCGTTTTTGGCGGAGGCTTTGGGCGTCCAGGCGGTGCTATTTGGGGCATCGACCATTATTGCGCTGGTAGGAACGCTGTTCTTTGTCACACAAGGGAGGCGCCAGAGGTGTTAGCTATACATTCAATTCTAATTTAATACCACTCACCAGAGAATTTCGACCGTTCACCGAGGATTGGAACAGATTGATAAGTGGTATTAAAAACACCTTAGGTGTATGTCTATAATTGGTATCGAAAAGAAACGCGATGTATAGAGTCGCGTGCAGGACAGAAAGGAAAAGCCATGAAGGAAACCGAGAAGATCGAGATCATGCACTTTAGCCAGGAGGGCTATCTCGAGGACGGCAAGAACGTCTATGAGACCGGCAAGAAGATGATCGAGCTCGCCGACAAGGTCGCCGACGAGGGCTACGACGCCGTGTTCCTGATGGGCGTCGGCGGCACCTGGGACGAGCTCATGCAGCTCGAGTACCTCATGAACAAGTTCGGCGACCGCGACCTCGAGGTCTACCTGATCCACGCCGCCGAGTGGAACGTCATGGGCCACAAGCGCATGACCGAGAAGTCCGTCGTGCTCACCGCCTCCGAGTCCGGCACCACCCCCGAGGTCCTCGAGGCCGTCAAGAAGATGAAGGACATGGGCGTGCGCGTCTACGCCATGACCAAGCCCGAGGGCCCCATCGGCCAGGCTGTGGGTGCCGAGAACTGCGTCACCATGGCTTCCGACCATGGTTCGGGCGGCTGCGAGAAGGGCTACTACCTCGCCGACTGCTTCGGCCTGCGCCTGCTCAACCGCCGCGGCTGCTTCCCCAAGTTCGATAAGTTTATTGAGCAGACCAAGGATGTTTGGACCCACCTGGTCGACATCCGCAAGAGCTTCGAGCCGCGCGCCGAGGAGCTCGCCAAGAAGTACGCCCTGGCCCCCTACACCATGTTCATCGGCTCCGGCGCCCTGTGGGGCGAGACCATCCTGTTCTCGATGTGCATCCTCGAGGAGATGCAGTGGAAGCGCACCCGCTACATCACCTCGGCCGACTTCTTCCACGGCACCCTCGAGCTCGTGGAGCCCGGCGTCCCGGTCTTCCTGTTCATGGGCGAGGACGAGAACCGCAAGCTCGACGAGCGCGTCCGCGCCTTCCTGACCCGCGGCGTGACCGGCGACACCGACATCAACGTCATCGACACCGCCGAGTTCGCGATCCCCGGCCTTGACGACGAGTTCCGCGTCATCGTCTCCCCGTGGATCCTCTCCTCGCTGATTACCGATCGCCTTGCCGCTTACTACGAGACGGTCACCAAGCACAACCTTAACTATCGCCGCTACTATCACCAGTTCGACTACTAAGAGCAAATAACGTTTGTGTAATTGGGCCCCGCTCCTATATGGAACGGGGCCTCGTTTAGGTTGGAGAGTAATTATGAGCTACCCCCTGCTTGCCGTCATGAATATCAGCCATCGTTATTTTGACCTTGAGGAATTCTTTTCTTCGGCAGCGGCCTCGGGCTACACGTGTTGCGAGCTTTGGACCGGGGCGATGCATCTGTATGTCGATTGCCATGGATACGATTCGCTCGAGCAGGTGCGAAAGCTGTCGCAGCGGTATGGGGTTCGGATTGTGGGGCTTTGTCCCGAACAGAACAACCCCAAGCCGTGGAATATCGCGGCGCGCGGGAATGAGGCGCGTGCCCGCACGCTCGCGTACTTTAAGAACGTTGTGGATATCGCGGCGGAACTTGGAGCCGAGCAGGTCATGGTCTCGAGCGGCTGGGCATTTTTGAACGAACCGATCGAGGACGCGTGGGGTCGCAGCGCCTCGATGCTGCGTGCGATTGCCGAGCATGCGGGAGAGCGCGGCGTGCGACTGGTGCTCGAGGCCCTACAGCCGGTTGAGTCGATGATCGTGAACTCGGCGGCCGACACGAAGCGCATGATCGAGGCGGTTGATCATCCGGCACTTAAGGCGTGTCTGGATTTGGGCGCTATGGCGGTGGCGGGGGATACCATCGACGATTATTTCGATCTGCTTGGCGAAGATGTCGCCCATGTGCATTTTGTCGATGTTGCGGCAAACGGCACGACGCATCTTGCCTGGGGTGACGGCGACCGCGATATGCGCGCCGACCTGGATAGGCTGGTGGCGCGCGGCTATCGCGGAGTTGTTTCGGCCGAGACCTATGACTGGCGCTATTTTGCCGACCCCGCAGCTGCCGATGCGCAGGTAATGGCAGAGTATCGTCGTGCGATTGGCGCCTAAGTGGGACAGGGCGCCGAGCTGGCGTTTGGCGAATTTTAGTTTGGCGCTCCCTGAGAAATGGGACAGGCTTTCCGCTTGAAGCCCAACCGGAAAGCCTGCCCCGGAATGAGCTTCCAGAATGGGATGTACTTTCCGTATGCGGTCCCATCCGGAAAGTACATCCCATTCCAAGCCCAAATTCCGGGACGCACTTTCCGCTGAAGACCTCAACCGGAAACCGCATCCCGTTCTGGACTGTAATTTCGGGGCGCAGTTTCCGCCAGAAGTCTCAACCGGAAACCGCATCCCAGTTTTTGGCTGGCGGGCGGGATGTGCCTCCTCCAATGTTTCCAAATGAATACGCTGTGAGCCGAAGGGGACGGTTCTCCCCGCAAGCACTCTAGTATGCTAAAGTACCCAGAAGACCGGCGGAGCTATGCCGGTCTTTCGTTCTATATGAAACGCAGTATGAGGAGGCTCACCAGATGACGGCCACACCGTGGGGATTCCGGGACATATTGCCCGAGGAGGCTCAGGCACGCGAGGAGATCGCGTATACGGTGAAGGGCTGCTTAAGGGAGCATCATTACCTTCCGGTCGAGACGCCGCTGCTCGAGGACAAGGGTTCGCTCGAGGAGGGCGGCCTCATTGCGGACACGCCGTTTAAGCTCTTTGATGACGACGGCCGCCTGCTGGTGGTCCGTCCCGACAACACGCTGCCGATCGTGCGCCTGGTTTCGACCCGCATGCGTGCGGCCGATCTGCCCCTGCGCCTTCGCTACGAGGCGCCGGTGGTTCGCGAGTGCCAGCGCAATGCCGGTGGCTCGCGTCAGTTTACGCAGCTGGGCTTTGAGCTTATCGGTGCGGGCGATACCGCGGGCGATGTAGAGATTGTTTCGCTGGTGGCCGAGGCCGTGCGTAAGCTGGCGCTTCCCGATGCTCGTATAATCGCAGGTAGCGTGCGTCCTTTTAAGGAGCTGCTCGCGGCGTGCGAGGATCGCGAGCTGGCAGCCGAGGCCCTGCGCTGCGTGCATGCCAACGACTTTGTGGGCCTCGATGCCCGCGTGGCTGCCAGCACCGAGTCTGATGCCGTCAAGGCCGCCATTAGCGAGCTGCCGCGCCTGCACGGTGGTGCCGAGGTGCTCGACCGCGTGGATGCGCTGCTGGAGGCCGCCGGTATCGTCGCGCCGCCGACGCGCGAGCTGCGTGCCCTGCTCGAGGGCCTGGCACCCGAGGACGCCCAGGTGCTGTCGTTCGATTTCTCCATCATGAACTCTTTCGATTACTACACGGGCCTGGTCTTTAAGGCCTATGCCGGCGGCTTGCCCGATCCGGTCGGTTCGGGCGGACGCTACGACTCCATCTTTACCGGCGCATTTGGCGACGGCATCGAGGTGCCGGCGGCGGGCTTCGCCTTTTCGCTCGAGCGTTTGGAGGCCGCTCGTACCTCGGCAGAGGACACCGCTTCCGACGGCGATCACGCCGCGGGCCGTGGCGCCGAGGGTCCGCTGCGCATTGCCGTGCCCAAGGGCTCGCTTAAGGCAGACACGCTCGACGTGCTCGAGGCCGCGGGCCTGGATGTCTCTGAGTTGCGTGACCCCGGCCGTCACCTGATTGTGCGCGGTCGCGACACGCGTGCCGGTGAGGGCACGGTCGGCGATATCGAGTTTGTTATCGTGCGACCCAGCGATGCGCCCGCCTTTGTGGGCTGCGGTGGCGCCGATTGCGGCATCTGCGGCTGGGATTCGCTCATCGAGGCCGACCTCAACCTGCTGCAGCTGGTCGATCTGGGCTATGGCCTGTGCACCTTTATCGAGGCAGAGCCCGCGTGGCGCGCCGGTCAGGCCGAGCGCAACTATGCTCGCCGCGGGTCGCTTCGCGTGGCAACCAAGTATCCGCGCATCGCGAGTGCCTGGTATGCCGAGCGCGGTGTGAACGCCGATATCGTTTCGCTGCACGGCAACATCGAGCTGGGCCCCATCGTCGGCATGACCGATCGCATCGTGGATATTACCGCTACGGGCGCCACGCTGCGTGACAACGATTTGGTCATCACCGGCCGCATTATGGACTGCACGGCGCGCTTTTTTGTCAACCCGGGCGCCGCTCGCTTAGATCCGCGCGTACGTAATCTGGCAGATCGCTTGGCGGCGGCCGTTAAGGACAAGCATTTTGAGCCCGTTGCGGGCTCGGCACAATAGCGCGAGCACGCACGGGCGCCCCAACGTCTGGGCTGCGGGCCGATGGGCGCCGCCGCCCGGCCTCTCGTTTTTCGAACACAACCTCGACCGATAGGGGATACCGATATGAAGACTATCAAGCTTGCTCCCGGTGAGCGTCTCGTTACCAACCAGCTCAACCGTAAGGGCGTGCTGCCGCAAAACATCGTCGACGCCGCCCGCGATATCGTGGCCAACGTGCGCGCCAACGGCGATGCCGCGGTGCGCGACTACTGTCAGCGTTTTGACGGTGTAGAGCTGCAGGGCTTCCGTCTGCCGCAAGAACAGATCGATGCCGCGCTCGAGGGCCTCGATCCGGCCTTTGTCGCGGCGCTCGAGAAGGCTGCGCGCCAGATTCGCGAGTTCCACCAGCGCGAGGTCGAGCAGAGCTGGTTTACCACGCGTGCAGATGGCACCATGCTCGGCGTTAAGGTGACCCCGCTTGCGGCGGCCGGCATCTACGTGCCGGGCGGTCGCGCGCAGTATCCCTCCACGGTGCTCATGAATGCCATTCCCGCCAAGGTCGCCGGCGTCGAGCGCGTGGTCATGGTGACCCCGCCGCAAAAAGATGGCCTGATCAGCCCCTACACGCTCGCCGCGGCAAAGCTTGGCGGCGTGGACGAAATCTATATGGTGGGCGGCGCTCAGGCCGTGGCCGCGCTGGCATACGGTACCGAGACCATTCCGCGCGTCGACAAAATCACCGGCCCGGGCAACGCCTTTGTTGCCGCGGCCAAGCAGATTGTCTCGGGCGACGTGGGTATCGATATGGTCGCCGGTCCCTCCGAGGTCTGCGTGCTGGCAGATGCCACGGCCAAACCCATGGTGGTCGCGGCCGACCTGATGGCCCAGGCCGAGCACGATCCGCTAGCAGCCTGCTATCTGGTGACCTGCGACGAGCAGTTTGCGCGCGAGGTCGAGGCGGGTATCGACATTTTGGTGGCACAGTCCCCGCGCGCCGAGATCACGCGCGCCTCGCTCGACAACGAGGGCACCATCGTGGTGGCCGCCGATATGGCTGCTGCCGTCGAGGCGGTGAACACCGTGGCGCCCGAGCACCTGGAGCTGCACTGCAAGGATGCGATGGGCCTGCTCGGCGGCATTCGCAACGCCGGTGCCATCTTTGTGGGCGCTTGGAGCTCCGAGCCGCTTGGCGATTATGTTGCCGGCCCCAACCACACGCTGCCGACCGGCGGCACGGCCATGTTCTCCAACCCGCTTTCGGTCGAAGAATTCGTCAAGCGCTCGAGCGTCATTTGCTATACGCCCGAGGGCCTGCTCTCGGACGCTCCCGCGACGCAGCGCCTGGCCGAGGCCGAGGGCCTGTGGGCACACGCGCTTTCCGCCGCACTGCGTCGCCGTGTGCTGGAGCAGGGCGAGGGTGCCGTGAGTGCTGAGTCTCTGGCCGCGGCCGACCTGACCAAGGTCGCCTGGCCGGGCGACGCCGTGGCGACGGTCGCCGAGGGTGTGGACCTAGCGGCTGCAAGCGCGGATGGCGCTGGCGCGACCGGCGAGGAGGCCTAATATGGCCGAGCTGACGTCTCGCATGAAGGAGCTCGTCCAGCCCTACTTGGCTGGCATTGAGCCCTACAACCCCAACTTTACGCCCACGCGCATCAACCTTTCGGCCAATGAGAACACCTATCCCGTGCCGGCTGGCGTGCGCGAGGCGGTCGACGCCGCCCTGGCTGCCACGCCGCTCAACCGCTACCCCGATCCCATGTCGAACGATCTGCGCGACGAGCTTGCCGCTTGGCATGGTGTGGCGCGCGAGAATGTCTGCGTGGGCAACGGCGGCGACGAGCTGCTCTATAACTACCTGCTGGCGTTTGGCGGTGCGGGGCGGACCCTGCTCAACTGCCCGCCGTGTTTTAGCGAGTATGCGTTCTTTGCGTCGCTCTGCCAGACCGAGGTGCGCGACGTGTGGCGCGACCCGGCGACCTTTGAGCTCGACCAGGCTGCCGTGCTCGCGGCGGCGCCCGAGTGCAACTTGGCCATTGTGACCTCGCCCAATAACCCCACGGGCGACGTGGCGCCGCTCGACTTTGTCGCGGCCCTGTGCGATGCGTGCCCTGGCGTGGTGATGGTCGACGAGGCCTACGTGGAGTTTGCCGATGATTCGTTTGGCGCGGCCACCACAGCGCAGGGGCTTATCGCCGAGCATCCCAACCTGGTGATCCTGCATACGCTGTCCAAGGCGTTTGGCGCCGCCGGCACGCGTCTGGGCTATGTGATTGCGGCGCCCGAGGTCATCGACGTGTTCGCGGCGATTCGCCAGATCTATTCGGTCAACGTGCTGAGCCAGGCGGCGGCGCTTGCCTGCGTGCGCGCCCGCGATGCGTATGCGCCCGTGGTGGCACAGGTCGCATCCGAGCGCGAGCGCGAACTGTGTGCCCTGCGCGCAATGGCTGCCGGGGGTCTGCCCGTGGAGGCATGGCCGAGTGCGGCGAACTTTGTGCTCGTGCGCACGCCGCATGCTACGCGCGTGCGTGAGCGCCTGCGCGACGAGTATTCGATTTTGGTGCGCGACTTTAGCTACGCGCCGGGGCTTGCGGACTGTCTGCGCATTACCGTGGGCACCCCGCAGGAAAACGATGAGGTGCTGGCTGCGTTCGCCGCGCTGGTGAAGGAGGAGATGTAGATGAGCCGTTATGCCGAGGTGACCCGCAAGACGGGGGAGACCGACATTGTTGTCAAGCTCGACCTGGACGGATGCGGCGTGTGCGATATCTCGACCGGCGTGCCGTTTTTCGACCACATGCTCAACGCCTTTGGCCGCCATGGCCTGTTTGATTTGACGGTGCATGCAGTAGGCGACGTGGAGGTCGACGCGCACCATACCGTCGAGGACACGGGCATTGTGCTGGGTGAGGCGTTTTGCCAAGCGCTGGGCGACAAGGCGGGTATTACGCGCTTTGCAGACGCGGCGATTGCCATGGACGAGACGCTCGTGATGGCCGCCGTGGACATTTCGGGTCGCGGCCAGGCCTACTGCGAGCTGCCCGTGCCGACCGAACGTGTGGGCAGCTTCGATACCGAGCTGGCCGTCGAGTTCTTCTATGCCTTTGCGCGCGATGCCAAGCTCACGCTGCACGTGCGCGAGCTCGCAGGCGGCAACTCGCATCACATTATCGAGGCCGCCTTTAAGGCCGTGGGCCGCACGATGCGCCACGCCTGCGAGCTCGATCCCCGCGTGCAGGGCATCCCCAGCACCAAGGGCTCGCTGTAGCCTGCCAAAAAGGGACAGGTTTATTTTGGCAGGTTTTATCTGCGGAAATGCTGTCTCATACGGTGGGTGAACGTTTAACCGACCAAAATAAACCTGTCCCTTTTTGGCAGGTTTTGAATGGGAAAAAGGAGGGTCGCGTGGGCGAACCGAAGATCGTGGTGGTCGACTACCACAAGGGCAACTTGTCGAGCGTCGTGCGCGGGCTTGTGCGCGCCGGTGCCGCCGCCTGCACGTCGGACGATCCGGAGCAGATCCGCCGCGCCGACGGCCTGGTCATCCCGGGCGTGGGTGCGTTCTATGACGCGATCGCCTTTATGCGCCAGAGTGGCGAGGAGGCGGCCGTGTTCGACGCCGTCGCCGCCGGAACCCCGCTGTTCGGCATCTGCCTGGGCCTTCAGCTATTTTTTGAGCGCGGCAACGAGGGCGTGCCTGCGGACGAGGGCGCGGTCGCCGACGGCAGCGCCCCCGAGCAGGCTGGCGGTCCCTGGGTCGATGGCCTGGGCATTATGCGCGGTTCGTGCACGCGCTTGGAGTCGAGCCGCCTGAAGGTGCCGCACGTGGGCTGGGACCAGGTGCACATGACGCCCGCCGGTGCGGCCGATCCGCTGCTTGCCGGTTTTGCCGAGGGTGCCAACATGTACTTCACCCACAGCTACGCGGTGGCTAACGACGCCGATGCCGCCGATGTGCTGGCGTGCACACACTATACGCGGAGCTTCCCGTGCATCGTGCGCCATGGCAACGTGTGGGGCTGCCAGTTCCATCCCGAGAAATCCTCCGCGCTGGGTCAGCGCATCCTTAAGAACTTTGTGAGCATCGTCGAGGAGGTTGGCCGATGATCCTGTTTCCCGCAATCGATCTGATCGGCGGCAAGGTCGTGCGCCTGGAGCGCGGTGACCGCAGCCGCTGCAAGGTATATTCCGACGACCCCGTGGCCGTTGCCCGCTCGTTTGCCGAACAGGGCGCGAGCTGGGTGCACGTCGTCGACCTGTCCGCTGCCTTTGGCGAGGACGAGGGCGCACGCGCTGCCAACTCGGCGGCGATTAAGGCCATCTGCGGCGTCGACGGTCTGTCCGTGGACGTGGGCGGCGGCGTCCGCTCGCTTGCGCGCATCGACGAGTTGGCAGGCTACGGCGCATGCCGTATCGCGCTGGGCACCGTGCTGGTGACCGAGCCGGGTTTTGCCGAAGTGGCAGCCCAAGGCTTTGGCGAGTTACTGGTGGCAGACATCGCCGCGCGCGACGGTCAGGTCAAGGTGAACGGCTGGCGCGACGGCGCAGGTGTGGCGCTCGACGATGCCGTGGCGCAGCTTTCCGAGCTGGGCTTTAAGCATCTGGTGTATACCGACATCGCGCGCGATGGCATGCAGACGGGTATCGATGTGGCGGCGTATCGCCATGTGGCCGAGGTCGCGGGCTTTCCCGTCGTGGCTTCGGGCGGCATCTCGACGCTCGACGATATCCGCGCACTGGCCGCGGTGGGTGAGGGCGCGATTGAAGGCGCCATTACCGGCCGTGCGCTCTACGAGGGCAACTTTACGCTGGCCCAGGCGCTGGCCGCCGCCCGAGGGGAGGAGTAGCCCATGCTTACCAAGCGCGTAATTCCCTGTCTGGACGTCAAGGACGGCCGCGTGGTCAAGGGAGTTAACTTTGTGAGCTTGCGCGATGCGGGCGATCCGGTGGAACTGGCGCGTGCCTACGACCGCGAGGGTGCGGACGAGGTCGTCTTCCTGGACATTACTGCCACGAGCGACAACCGTGCGACGACCATCGAGATGGCGGCGCATGCGGCCGAGGAGCTCGCCATTCCCTATACCGTTGGCGGCGGCTTTCGCGACCTGGCGGGCATGCGCACCATGGTTGCCGCCGGTGCCGACAAGGTGTCGCTCAACTCGGCGGCCGTGCGCGATCCGTCGCTGATTAGCCAGGCTGCCGCGGCGTTTGGCAGCCAGGCCGTGGTCGTGGCGATTGATGCCAAGCGTGTGGGCCTGCCCGGCGCATCCGGTGCCGATAGGTGGGAGGTCTTCACGGCGGGCGGTCGCAACGCCACGGGCATCGACGCGGTGGCGTGGGCCGAGGAGGCGGCTCGTCGCGGCGCCGGCGAGATCTTGCTCACCAGCATGGACCGCGACGGCACCAGGGCCGGTTTTGATTTGGCGCTCACCCGCGCCGTGGCCCGCGCGGTGTCAATCCCCGTCATCGCGAGCGGCGGCGTGGGCACGCTCGAGCATTTTGCCGAGGGCGTGATTGAGGGCGAGGCCGACGCCGTGCTGGCGGCGAGCGTCTTTCACTTTGGAACCTTCAGCATTCGCCAGGTGAAGGAGTATATGGCCTCGCAGGGCATCCCTGTCAGGTTGGACTTCTAGCGCTGCGGCTTGCCCAGGCACCCGACCTTCCGGCTCCAACCCTCCTCGCGTACTTAAGTACGCGTCGTCGGGCTTGTCGCTCGGAATCTCGGGCACCTGGACAACCCTCGCCGACCGGCGAAGTTTGAATTTGGGGAGAGAAATGGAAGAGATAACCGATCCTTCAAAGCTTGCGTACGACGCCCGCGGGCTGATTCCTTGTGTGGTTCAGCAGTATGACACCGGCGAGGTGCTCATGGTTGCCTGGATGAACGAGGAGTCGGTGGGGCTGACGCTCAAGACCGGCACCACGTGGTTTTGGAGCCGCAGTCGCCAGGAGCTCTGGAACAAGGGCGCGACGAGCGGCAACATGCAGGAGGTTCGCGAACTCTGGGCCGACTGCGATAGCGATACGCTGCTGGTCAAGGTCGACTCGCCGGGTCCGGCCTGCCATACCGGCAACCGTACCTGCTTCTTTAAGAAACTCGCGTAGGGCGGGCGCTCGACCAGGCGCTTGGCCGACCAGAAAGGATTGAACCATGGGTGTGCGTACCGCAAATGTTCAGGATGGAAATATCGGCGAGACGCTAACGGGGCTGGCCGAGGTGATTCACGGTCGTCGCGATGCGTCGCCGCAGGAAAGCTATACCGCTCGACTGCTGACCGATGTGGAGGATGAGCTGCTCAAGAAGCTTGCCGAGGAGGCGAGCGAGGTGATCATGGCCTGCAAGGATAACGACCATGATCACATTCGCTACGAGGCCGGCGACCTGGTCTACCACCTGCTCGTGACGCTTGAGCGCTACGGCATTACCCTCGACGAGCTGGCCGGCGAACTCAACGCCCGCCGCCACTAGTCGTTAAAGAACGTCCCCGATGACCATAGAAGTTGCGGTGGAATAGTTCTTGTTTGACGGTCTTAGAGCTATAAACAGGAACTATTTCACCGCAACTTATGAAGGGATGGCTAGGCGAGGGGTGTGGACTCCCATTCGCCGGTGGGGTGGGGGATGTCGAAGGTTCGGTAGCCGCAGTCGTAGGCATGGGCTTGGGCCTCGCGGATATTCCAGCAAATATCACAGGCGCGGTGCGCATCCGAGCCAAAGGTAATGGGCGCCTCAGCATGGGCAAAGCAGCGCAAAAGGCCGGTCGCGGGATAGTAGTCGTCGAGCCCCTTGCGCGGTGCGGCGGTCGATACCTCAACGCGGCGGCCCGTATCGTGCGCACACTCGGCCATCTGCTGCCAAAACGGTGCGGGGTCAAAATCGGGCGCAAAGCCTTCCTTCGAAAAGCGCATGACCAGGTCGGGGTGAGCCATCACATCAAAGTTGAGCGAGCTTTCGCAGGCGCGGCACCAATCATCGACGTAGCGCTCCCACACGCCGCGCACACCTAAGTTTTCCCAAACGTGCAGGTTGGTGTCGTCGTCGATCCAGCCGCAGCGTGAGTCGGGCGTATCGGGGCGTGCGACGCCCTCTGTCCCCGTCGTGCCCGCAGCGCCTGCCATGATATTGCCCGGGTTACCAATCCAATGCACGCTGCCCAGGCGTACGACGGCGCCCCGGGACCAGCGCTCAACCAAAGGCTCGCAGCCTTCGTACCAATCGCACTCAAAGCCATAGACAAGCTCGAGCTCCGGCGCAATCTGCGCGGCAAGCTTGCGGGCATCCTCAAAAGCCAGACGATGTGCCGGCAGGTCGCCCTCGACAACCTGCACCTCGCAGGTGGCATCCATGCTGGCAGGCAGGGTAAGGTGATCGGCCGAGACCATGGTGCGGCAACCGGCCGCAGCAGCGGCGCGGACGTTGTCTTCAAACGAGGCGTGTCCGTCCGAAAACGAGGTGTGAGTATGGCAATCGACCAGCGGGCAAGCAGGCATGTCGGCTCCTTTACTTCAAGCGAATCTGCTCCATTGTAACGGCGCGGCCCCCAGTGCGATGTGCGCGCCGGGGGCCGAAATCGACTGGAAAGGACGGGCGGCGCATAAGGGCGGGCTCGCGACATCGGCCTTGCTTCGAATCATGTACCTCAGCCTCCAAAACCGACAAAAAATGACATGTTTGGAGGCTGATGTACATGTTTGGCCGAGGCGGTGGAGTGTCGGTTCTTGCAGACAAGGAAAATCGCGCTCATCGCGCGCCGCCACACTTGCGCCGCTCGCGATGTGCTAGCGTTTGGGTGAATAAAACGAGCCCGTGCGGAAAGGAGCCGGACCGTATGCAACGTGGAACTACATCTCCGCTGTCCCGCGAGACCGATGCGCCCGAAACCATCGTCAAGCTGGAGTGCGACATCGACGACGCGTCGCCCGAGGTGCTCGCCTACGCCGCCGACCGCCTGCGCGAGGCCGGCGCGCGCGAGGTGCACTGGCTGCCCCTCTATTGCAAGAAAGGCCGCCCTGGCTGGCAGTTGCAGGTAATCTGCACCCACGAGGATATCGAGTGCCTGCAGACGATCATCTTTTTGGAAACCACGACCAATGGCATCCGCCGCCAGGTTATGGAGCGCGTTTGCCTGCCGCGCTACTTTGAGCGCGTAACGACGCCGTGGGGCGAGGTGTCCGTCAAGGTGGCCACCTTGCCCGACGGCAGTGAGCGTGCGGCGCCCGAGTACGAAGACTGCGCCCGCCTTGCCCGTGAGCACAATGTGCCGCTCCAACGCGTGATGCAGGCGGCCCAGAGCGCGGCGCTGCGATTTGAATAACGCGGCTGGTGGCGACATTCCGCGCCCGGCCACGTCAACCCCACCCCGAAAGGACCTCCATGAAATACCTCATCGCTTCTGACATCCACGGCTCGGCATATTGGACCGAGCGTCTCTGCGCCGCCATCGAAGCCGAGCAGCCCGACCGCATCGTCCTGCTGGGCGACCTGCTTTATCATGGGCCGCGCAACGACCTGCCGCGCGACTATGCTCCCAAGCGCGTGATTCCGTTGCTCAACGCCCTGGCCGACCGCATTATCGCGGTGCGCGGCAACTGCGACGCCGAGGTCGACCAGATGGTTCTCGACTTTCCCGTCATGGCCGACTACGCCACACTGTTTGACGAAACCGGCCGTGAGCTGTTCCTGACGCACGGCCACGTCTTTGGCGCCGGCATGCACAACAGCGTCGACCACGCGCCCGCGCTGCCCGAGGGCTCCGCGCTCGTCTACGGTCACACGCACGTCAAGGTCAACGAGGAAAGCGCCGCGCACCCGGGCCTGTGGCTCTTCAACCCCGGTAGCGTGAGCATCCCCAAGGACGGCTCGCACAGCTACGGCATCTACGAGGGCGGCGCGTTCCGCCACGTGGTCCTGGAGGAGGAATAACCATGGCGCAGCACATGGCTCAGCAAAATGCCGAGGGTTCGCGCGATTTGTCCACGCTGGTCGACGCGTCGGCCGAGCTACAACATCTGGTGCAGATCGTCTGGCGCTTGCGTCAGCCCGACGGCTGCCCGTGGGACCGTGAGCAGACGCACCGCAGCATCGGCAAGAACATGATCGAGGAGGCCTACGAGGCACTCGACTGCATCGAGGCGGACGACGCGGTTCACCTACGCGAGGAGCTGGGCGACGTGCTCATGCAGGTCGTGCTGCATGCGCAGATTGCGGCGGACGCCGGCGAGTTTACGCTGGCCGACGTGGCGCGTGATATCGATGCCAAGCTCATCCGCCGTCATCCGCACGTGTTTGGCGATGTAGATGCCGACAGTTCCGACGAGGTACTCAAGATTTGGGACGAGGTCAAGCTTGCCGAGAGGGCTGCCAAGGACAAGGCCGTGGCGGCAGGCGAGGCTGCGCCCGAGGGCCTGCTCGACGGCGTGCCCACGCATCTGCCGGCGTTGATGCAGGCGCAGAAGGTGTCACGCAAGGCGGCCGCCGTAGGCTTTGAGTGGGGGACGGTCCAGGACGTGTGGGACGAGGTCGCCGAGGAACGTGCCGAGTTTGAGGCCGAGGCCCCCGGAACGCCCGAGCGCGAAATGGAGTTTGGCGATCTGCTCTTTGCCCTAGTCAACGTGGCACGCAAAGAGGGTATCGACGCCGAGAGCGCCCTGCGCGCCAGTACGGCAAAGTTCCGTCGCCGTTGGGCTGCAATGGAGCGGATGGCGGCTGACGCCCACGTGGATCTTGCCGAGCTTTCGACCCACGGCCTCAACGACCTGTGGGATGCCGCCAAGGCAGAGGAGTAAGACTGCGGGAACGACGGGCTGACACGCCTCATCGTTCCCGCTAAATTTTTCGAAAATCAAGTGTATCCCTCGGCTAACTTAGGGCATAATGCAAAAAGTGCGACATGGCTAACTTACGGAGGCGCACCGACGGTGCACGGTCAGCCGGTCGCTTGCATCCACTACGTTTCCAAGTGAGAGGGAGACAACATGAGCGATATTTTGGACGTCTACGGTCGCGAGGTGCTCGACAGCCGCGGCAATCCCACCGTCGAGGTCGAGGTCGTGCTCGAGGACGGCAGCTTTGGCCGCGCAATGGTGCCTTCGGGTGCTTCGACCGGTGCCTTTGAGGCATGTGAGCTGCGCGACGGCGACAAGGGCCGCTATCTGGGCAAGGGTGTCTCGCAGGCCGTCGAGCACGTCAACAACGAGTGCGCTAACGCCGTCGTGGGCCTCGACGCCTTCGACCAGCGCGCCGTCGATGCCGCGCTGATTGCCGCGGACGGTACGCCCAACAAGACCAAGCTCGGCGCCAACGCCATCCTGGGCGTGTCGCTGGCCGTTGCCCGCGCCGCAGCCGAGTCGGCGGGCCTGTCGCTGTACCAGTACCTGGGCGGCGTCAATGCCCACCTGCTGCCCACGCCCATGATGAACATCCTCAACGGCGGTGTGCATGCCGACAATAACGTCGACTTCCAGGAGTTCATGATCATGCCGGTGGGCGCCCCGAGCTTTGCCGAGGGCCTGCGTTGGTGCGCCGAGGTCTACCACACCCTCAAGGGCGTGCTGCACGAGGCCGGCCTGGGCGGCGGTGTGGGCGACGAGGGCGGCTTTGCCCCCAACCTTAAGACCAATGCCGAGCCGTTCGAGTACATCACCAAGGCCGTCGAGAAGGCTGGCTTTAAGCCCGGCGTCGACTTCATGTACGCCATGGACCCGGCCTCGACCGAGTTCTACAACGCCGAGACCGGCATGTATGAGCTCAAGGGCGAGGGCGTTGAGTACACGAGCGCCCAGATGGTCGATTACTGGGAGAAGCTCGTCGACACCTATCCCATCATCTCCATCGAGGACGGCATGGCCGAGGAGGACTGGGACGGCTGGGTCGAGCTTACCCGTCGCATTGGCAACAAGGTGCAGCTGGTGGGCGACGACCTGTTCGTCACCAACACCGAGCGCCTCAAGAAGGGTATCGAGCTGGGCGCCGCCAACGCGATCCTGGTCAAGGTCAACCAGATCGGCACACTCACCGAGTCGCTCGAGGCCATCGAGACCGCCAAGGAGGCCGGCTACGCTTGCATCGTGAGCCACCGTTCTGGCGAGACCGAGGACTCCACGATCGCCGACCTGGTCGTGGGTGTTAATGCCGGTCAGATTAAGTCGGGCGCCCCGTGCCGCAGCGACCGTATCGCCAAGTACAACCAACTCATCCGTATCGAGGACGAGCTCGAGGGCAGCGCGCGCTTCGCCGGCAAGGCCGCGTTCTACAACATTCGCTAAACAAGTGGTGCGCGCGGGGGGCGGGGTTGACTCAACTCCGCTCCACTTCTGATGGCCGCCATTGGGCGCTGGGCCATATGGCTCAGCGCCTTTTTTATGTCGAGCAAAGGCTGGCGAAGGCGGTGCGGGCTCTCGTGCTATAACTAAATGACTTAGCGCAAACAAACCCCAACCGCACAAGGCGCACATGGATCAGATTTACGACAACAGGTACTATTCCGCCGGTTCGCGTGAGCCGTCACCTCGCCGTGCGCGCACGGTGCAGCTTGGCGGGTCCGCCTACGCCGGTGCCGACCGCTCCATGCAGCGCCCGACAAGTACCTCGCGCCCCAATGCTCAAGTGAATACTACGACAGATGGACCAGTGCGCCCGGCACGTTCGCCGCATGCTCAGCGCTCGTCGGCTCAAACGCACGATAGGTCGAGCAGGCCCTCGAACCGTCTTTCGGGCTCGGACTTTATGCACTACGCCAACGACAACGCGGTGGTCAAGGCGATTTACGACTTTACCCACGGTCCTCAGCGAGGGCTATTCATCGGCATCGTCGTTGCCCTGGTGCTCGTGAGCCTGTATTTCCCCGTGCGCGACCTGTACGTGGCAAAGCGTTCGAGCGATATCTTGGCCAAGCAGGTCGAGATTCGCCAGCAATACAATGATGAGCTGCAAAAAAGCGTCGACAAGCTGCTCTCGGAGGAGGGTATCAAGGACGCGGCATCCGAGGACCTGGGCCTGGTGATGCCCGGCGAGAAGAGGATTGAAGTGCAGGGCCTGGACGGCGATTCGGATGCTTCGTCGAGCCAGAAGTCGTCGAACGCCAAGAAGGCCAGCGAAGTTGCCAAGGAAATCGAAGAAGTCGGCAAGGACGCGCCGTGGTACATCCAGGCGCTCGACATGCTGTTTGGGTTTAACGGCGTCGAGGGCCAGACGGTCGTGTCCAACGGCAAATAGCGCCCGGAGGGGAGCCCGCAATGACAAATTGCAAACGCTATAAGGTGGCCGCGATCGACCTGGGAACGGTGTCGTCGCGACTGGTGTTGGCCCAGGTCGAGGGTGGGGCGATTGTGGAATCGTCCAAGCATACCGAGATTACCGACTTGGGTGAAGGCGTGGACGCGACGGGCCGCTTTTGCGAGGCGGCTGTCGAGCGTGTGCTCGCCGCATGCCGCATGTTTGTGGACGAGGCACGCGACTTTGGCGCCGCGTGCATCTGCACCACCTGCACGAGTGCCGCGCGCGATGCGTCCAACGCCGCATTGCTGCTGGACGGCCTGCGCGGGCTGGGGCTCGAACCGCAGGTGATTCCGGGCGAGGTCGAGGCGCGCCTGACATTTTTTGGCGTGGCGCACGACTTTGCCGGTGAACGCATTATTGTCGCGGATTCGGGCGGCGGGTCCACGGAACTCGCGACGGGTGTGTACGCACCGGAGCGTGAAGTCTTTGCGCTGGAGGGAACGCGCTCACTGGACATTGGCTGCCGTCGTGTGACGGAGCGCTTTTTCTCGGCGTTGCCGCCCGCGGACGGCGAGCTTGCGGTTGCCGCCGTGTGGGCGGGCGAGCAGTTCTCCGCCTATTTTGAGGGCCTGCCGAGCAATTTTGAGCGTGCAGAGCGCCTGGTCGCGGTGGGCGGTACCGTCACCACGCTCGTGGCGCTGGTCCACGAGCTGGAGCCGTACGACTCGAGCTTTGTGCACCTGCGCGAGCTTTCGATGGAGCAGATCTCGGCCGCTATCGAGCGGATGTCTACGCTGGATGTGGAGGGTATCGCTGCGCTGCCGGGCGTGCAGCCCAAGCGCGCGGGCGTGATTCTGGCCGGCGCCGTGGTGATTCGCGAGTTCATGCGAGCCGGTGGCTACGATGCGCTCACCGTAAGCGAGAACAGCCTCCTCGCCGGCATGGCCGCCACCATCAACGAGACTCTCGACGGCGCGACTCCCACCATCGCCTGGACCCCCAGCCTCAGCGCCCTCTAAATAAGTTGCGGTGAAATACGGACTAAAATCGCCCTTTCGGGCACCAAACAGTCCCTATTCCACCGCAACTCAACAGCCGGCACCTGGGGACAGTCCTTGCGGGGCGTCCCCACAGCGCCTATGCCAGCTTGTCGATTTGCCCAATCTCCCAAAGCGGAATATTGACGAGCATGCCCTCGTCTCTATATGCCGCCAGGGAGCTCCTCACACAACGCTCGAGCTTGAATTTTTCGCAGGCTATTTTCAGACTCTTCGCTTTAAGGTTCTCTGCCGCCTTGACCTCAAGCGGAAGCACGGTTCCCGCATGGTCGATGGCAAAGTCGGTTTCGGCATTGCCGGAGGTAGAGGACCAATACGCGGGAGTTTTGTCCTGGAGCAAAAGCTCCTGCGCGACGTATTGTTCGGTCAGCGAACCTTTGAACTCGGTAAAAACAGCGGATCCGTTAAGAACGACGGCCGGAGAGAGACCGGAGAGCGCTCCGAGGATGCCGGTGTCGATGCAGAACAGTTTGAAGCCCGAGAGGTCTTCGGAGCTCGAGAGCGGCGCCTTTAGAGCGGAAACACGTGGCACCTTATGAACGATTCCGTAGTCCGTGAGCCACTGGAGGCTTTCCTCGAAATCGCGTGCGCGCGCTCCGGGACGAAGGGCGCCATAGACAAACTTCTTGTTCTCCTTTGCAAGCTGGCCGGGAAGGGATTTCCAAACCAACCTCATGCGCTCGACGATGCGGGCGGGTGCATGTTTGCCAAAATCGGATTCGTAAGCCTCGATGATTTGCTGTTGAAGCCTTCGGGCTTCGATGAAGTCGCGTGTCTCGGCGAAAGTGGAGACAACTTCGGGCATACCGCCGACAACAAGGTATTCCTTGAGCAAGTGCTCGAGCTTTTCGGTAACGTTTGCTAGAAGGTTCATGTCTGCGGCAAGGATGGCGTCGGCGAGCGGGTTGCCGTCGACGGCACGAACGAACTCGGCAAACCCCATGGGACGCATGGTGAGCTGGTCGATTTTGCCGACGGGAAATGACTCGTTTTCGCGTCGGAGCGCGAGGCCCATATAGGAACCGGCTGCTACGATGTGGTATTCGGGTGCAAGCTCGTTGAAGTACTTGAGCGAGGTGATCCCGCGTGGCGCCTCTTGGATCTCGTCGAAGATGATGAGCGTGTCTGTCGGCGTTACGGTTTGGCCACGTAGGAGCTCTATCTGGGAGATGATGCGCTTGGGGTCGAGGTTCCCATCGAACAGCGAGCGTGTGCTCGGCTCGAGCATAAAGTCAAAACGAATGACGTTTCGATACTGCTGGCTTGCGAATTCGTTAAGAAGCCAAGTCTTTCCTGTCTGGCGGGCTCCCTTAAGCAAGAGAGGTTTGCGATTCGCCCTTGATTTCCAAGCGATAAGTTCACTCATAAGCTGTCGCTGCATATTGCCTCCCAACCCTCTCGGCTAGTATAAGGCCATTTGGGCGTTTCCATCGAAAAATGTGCGAGACAACCACGTTTTTCCATCGGAAAATGTGGGAGACAACCACGTTTTTCCATCGGAAAATGTGGGAACACCAACCTAAGTTGCGGTGGAATAGTTCCTAAATGGGCTGGTAAACTGCCAAAACAGGAACTATTCCACCGCAACTTAGAGCCCCACCGGCATCCAAAAGAAACGAGCCCGCATCCCTTGGGGACACGGGCTCGAAAGCTCCATATGGTAGGGGCGGTGGGACGTCTGCGTATTTGCTGCGCAAATCCGCACCGGCTTCGGACGCCTGTCGGCGCCCTCGCCGGCTCGCTTCGGAGGCTGCGAGTCCGCTTAACTCTAGCCCCCTCGCGGGTTCGAGTCCCACCGGCATCTAAAAGAAGCGAGCCCGCATCCCTGGGGAACACGGGCTCGCAAGCAATCACATGGTAGGGGCGGTGGGACTCGAACCCACAATCCTTGCGGCGAGAGATTTTAAGTCTCCTGCGTATGCCAATTCCGCCACGCCCCCGTGAGACTAGAAGTCTAGCACAAGCCGTCCGTTACGCGTTGACGGCCATCGAGTGTTGGCCCGACTTCTCCAGGAACTCCTGGAACTTGGCTTCGTCGCCCTTGTTCTGGTACTGCAGGGCCAGCAGGTACTCCAAGCGGCAGCGCTTGACCGGGTCGTCGCCGACATCCTCGAGCATGCGCTCCAGCTCGGGAATGTCGTTGTGGCGCTTGAGGATCATCGTGTCGTACATCAGTTGGCATTCGTGCGCGACTGCCTCGGCCTGACCGCCCTCAAAGCCCTTGATCTCGTGCAGCAGCTCTTTGGACCTTTTGCGGTCCTCCTGGCCAACGTAGTAGTTAAAGGCCTTAATTACCAGGTCGACACGCTGCATCTTGGGGAGGTTGAGTCCCAGCAGCAGGTCGAACATCTCGCTGGCGCGCTCGTGGTCCTCGCGCAGCAGATAGGAGTTCAGGCGCAGGTAGTCGCGGTTGTAGCGCGGGTACAGCATGCTGGTGAGTTTGCCGTCGAGCAAACGATCGAACTCGTCCCACTGCTTGGCAGCCATAAGCTGCTGTAGGCGCTTAAACGTGGTGCGTTTTTTGACGCTAAAGAACACCGACACGGCGATGCAGATGATAACGACGGCGGTCCAGAGTGTGCGGGAATCGGGCATATTAGGGTCCTTAGTCGCTCGTAAAACAAGCGGTATGACAACACGTACTAGATGTATTATACGCAGCGCGCAAGCAAACTAGCATAAAAGCTCATCGAGGCCGAGTGCCATCGCTCGCTGCGGTACACTTACCTAAAGTAAACCATGAAGGGAGACATTACCTATGAAGAAGATCGTTTTGGCTTGCGGTGCTGGCGCTGCTACTTCCACGCTCGTTGCCCAGAAGGTCGCCACCCTGCTCGACGCCAACGGTTACGCCGACAAGTACGAGATCGTGCAGTGCGCCATCTCCGAGGCCAAGGATTACTGCGACGAGGGCGCTGACCTGCTGATCGCCACCACCGTTGCCCCCGAGGGCCTCACCTGCCCGTACGTGAGCGGCGTGCCCTTCATGACCGGCATGAACCGCGTTGCTGCCGAGAAGGCCGTCCTCGACGTCATGGCTCAGTAGGCGCTGACTGTATGAGTGAGCAGAACGCCAACCCGGTCGAGCTCTTTGGCATGCGCGTTGCCCATGTGGGCATTAACGCTGCCGACCCGGCAGACGCCTTGGAGATCGCGGAGCTGTTCTCGACGATGATGGGTCTGCCCGTCATCGAGACCCCCGTTTCGTACTTTAACGATTCGCTGGTCGAGATCATGAAGCAGAACGGTCGTGGCGCCAAGGGCCACATTGGCTTTGCCGTCAACGACATCGATGCGGCGGAGAAGTGGTTTGCCGAGCGCGGGCTCGAGGTCAACGAGGAGTCGCGCGTGCTGCTGCCCGACGGCGGCACCAAGCTCGTGTACTTTAAGCGCGAGTTCGCCGGCTTTGCCGTGCACCTGTGCCGCGAGTAGCGCACAAGTTGCTATAGCTAGCAAAAAGGGATAGGGCCGCGTGGCCCTATCCCTTTACTTATGCCGAGGGGCTTCCTACCGCGGCAGGCGAATCGTAAAGCGGCTGCCGACGCCCTCGACTGAGGTCACGCCGATGACGCCGCCATGGCTGTCGACGATCCACTTGGCAATGGCAAGCCCCAGACCCGAGCCCTGCGCGCCGGCATCGCGTGCGTTGTCGGCGCGGTAGAACCGTTCAAACGCGTGAGCTGCGGATTCCTGGTTCATGCCGATGCCCTCGTCCTCAACACTTATGTCGATCGTACCCATGTCCGCATCGGGCGTTATGCCAAATGTGACGGTCGTTCCCGCATCCGAGTACTTGGCGGCATTTTGCACGATCACGCGCAGAGCCTGCTTCACAAGCGCCACGTCGACAGATGCGTCGCAGCGCGGGTCGTTGGCAAGCGTGGTGTCGTACGCCAGTCGATACGTGTGCTCGGCATCGATCATCTGCGATTCCTCGCATACCTCGCCGACCAGTGCGGCCAGGTTGGTATTCGCATGCCGCAGGACCGTGCGCCCGGCATCGCCGCGTGCCAAAAACAGCAGCTGCTCCACGAGCTCCTGCATATGCTCGCTTTCGGCCTTAAGGGACGCGATGGATTCCGCCAGCACGTCCGGGTCGTCTTTGCCCCAGCGGTCGAGCATGTTTACGTAGCCCTGAATCACCGCGATGGGCGTGCGCAGTTCGTGACTCGCGTCGTTGACAAAGCGCATCTGCTGCAGCTTGGCCTCTTGCATCTGGCGCAGCAGGCGGTTGAGCGCGACCTCGATGCTTGCCAGGTCGGCGTCGCCGGTGGTGACGCTCGGCGAGTCGACGCTTGCGCGCTCGATGGCCTGCTCCAGCGTTTCCATCTTGCCGCCAGCGAGCTGCATGCGGCCGAGCTCGTCCACGCGCAGTGCCAAGTCGTTGAGCGGCGCCATGGTGCGGCGTACGCGGCGGGCACCGCCGAGCATGTTGAGCACGCTGATGACCTGCCAACCCACAACGGCAAGGTAGAGAGGCCATAGCGTGACGAGGTCCTGTGCGAGGGGGAAAGTCTTGGTGGTGCGCGCAAGCTCGACGGTATAGGTGAGCGTGGTCAGGTCCCAGCCGCGTGCGGGCGTCAGCGACATGCCGTGAACGGTGGCGCCGGGGATCCAGCCTGCGGTAAACGCGCTGTCGGGCAGCGTCTGGTTGTATCCATAGACGAGGATCGCCGCCGCAATCACCATCAGCAGCAGATCGAGCCAGACGTAGCTCATCAAGCGGCGCCACATATAGCTCCAGTTGATGGCGCGGGCGATGGAGGTGACGCGCTTGGCCTCGGCGTTACGCGCGGCAGACATAGCCCACCCCGCGCACGGTCTGGATGATGCGGGCGCCGCCGGCGTCCTCGATCTTGGCACGCAGGTGTGCGATGTGCACGTCGACGTTGTTGGTGTCGCCCACGTATTCGTAGCCCAGCGCTTCGTGCGCGATGCGCTCGCGCGTGAGCACAGTCTCGGCATGCGCCATAAGCAGGGCGAGGACGTCGAACTCGCGGGCAGTGAGCGCGATGGGCGGGCCGCCGACCGTGACTTCGCGGCGGTCGGGGTCGAGCGCGACCGAACCCACGGTGAGCGCGGCGGGGGAGGGCGCGGCAGAGGTCTTGGTAGAGTCACCAGCCGGGGGTACCGCAGCGGCACCCGTAGCGCCCTCCCCGGCCCCAACGCCGCCAACGCCCGAAGCCGCCCGCACGGCCTCCGAGCGCTTCAGCGCCACGCGGATCCGTGCGAACAGCTCCTCAATTGCAAACGGCTTGGTCAGGTAATCGTCGGCGCCGGCATCGAGCCCGGCCACCTTGTCCATCACGGCGTCGCGCGCGGTGACCATGATCACCGGCACATCCTTGTGCTTGCGGATGCGCCGCAGCACCTCCATGCCGTTGAGCTGCGGTAACAGCACGTCGAGCAGAATCAGATCGTAGTCGCGCTCCAGTGCCAGGTCCACGGCGGTGCGGCCATCGGCGGCGTGTTCCACCTGGTAGCCCTCGTGCTCCAGCTCGAGCGTCACAAAGCGGGCGATTTTCTCCTCGTCCTCTACAATCAGGATCTGTGTCATGCGTGCCCCCGTCTGCGATTACTTGTCGTCGTTGAGATTTTGCTTAATGTCGTCCGCGGCATCGGCGGCGTGATTCATAAGGTTGTTGATGCTGCCGGGCACGTCGCCGTCGCTATCGATGCGGTAGCGCATGCCAAAGAACAGGCCAATCAGCATCAGCCAAATCGTGGCGCCCCAGGCAAACAGGGCGATGATGGGGATCAGGATGGGGATGTTGAGGATGATCGCATCGCGGCGCGTGGCGATAAACTTGGTGTCCAGGCTCAGGCGGAAGAGCTTTTTGAGGTACTCCCACACGCTGTCCATCTTCTTGGAGAAGTCGGTCTTTTCGCTCGACTTTTCGTAAGCGGCCTGCGCGGCGACCATCTCGGCCGAGGGCTCGTCGACCGGCGCGGACTCGGTGGCGGCGTGCGCTGACGTGGTCTGTGTCTTGCCCTGCGACTCGAGCCAAATGATGGCATCCAGAACGTTGCCGTCGGCGGCGTCGAGCGCGGCTTTGGCATCGGTGTAGCTCACGTTGCACTTGGTGCGGATGGTTTCAACTTTTTCGAGGTCGTCCATGACCTGTCCTTTCGTTCGATGGGCGCGACGCCGGGCGATCTGCCCGGGCGCGAGCGTTGCGTTCGGCGGTCTGCGTTGCGCGCCGCCGCCCCGCCCTTGGTCGAACTCTATAGTGCAGGTTATAGATTAAGCGATTCTTGAGCCAAGATTAATGTTGGATGAGTTTTTGGGTGGCGGTGGGGAAGGGAAAGGTGTCTTTTTGGATAGCTAGCAGCGAAGCCTAATACTTTTCCCGAAAAGTGAACGAGCTAAAACGGACCCCCGAAGCATCGACACTTTAAAGGTGCCGTTTCCTGCGGTTTCAATGCTGAAATCCCACGATTTTGCCGCCGAAAAATGCGGCTGTTTCAGGGGTCCAAAAACAGCCGTTCACTTCTCGGGAAAAGTATTAGACCTCGATAGCGGGGGGATGGGGTGCCGGTGCAAAACGGCGCCAAGGGTTGGTCGAGCAGGCGGTTTCTCCATTGATGTCCGCACGACATGTGACACTTACCCTGCCGCCCTGCTCTGCCGCGGCGGCATGTACCCAAACAACGGTCCTCTAAGGAGTTCGATATCGATGAGTGATAACACCAAGCATCTCGCAAAGAAGTGCGTCAAGAACGCGGGGCCGTGCCTCGCGCTGTGCCTTGCCGGTGCAACGGTCGCGCTGCTGGCTGTTCTGGGGCCGTTTGATGTGCTCCGAAGTGCCAGTTCCCTGCACGTTTGCATGGCTCTTGTCGGCGCCATGATGACCGGCGGCGTGCTCGATCTGGTTTTTTGGGTGCTTGACCCGTTTGGATGGAAAAACGAAGGGTAAGCCCTAAGGGATGGAAGGGCTGGAACGGTCGGCTTAGTGATCGTGCAGAATGTGGGCTAGCGACTTACAGGGAAGTGGTGATCCGATGACAGTCTATGTGACGGGCGATATTCACGGCGGCGTCGACATGCAAAAGCTGCGCGACTGGGAGCTTGGGGATAGTCTGACGAGTGACGACTATCTGATTGTCGCGGGCGACTTTGGCTTTCCATGGGATTTCTCTGCCGAGGAATGCGGCGATATCGCCTGGTTGGAATCGCGTCCCTATACCGTGCTGTTCGTCGACGGCAACCACGAGCGTTTTGATCACTGGGCGGAGCGACCCATGGAGCTGTGGCACGGCGGGCTGACGCAGCGTCTGTCGGATACCTCCCCCATACGGCGCCTGACGCGCGGCGAGGTTTTTAAGCTCGACGGCTCAACGATCTTTACCATGGGCGGCGCCACGAGCGTTGATAAGGAATATCGCATCCCGTATTCCAGCTGGTGGCCGCAGGAGCTGCCGGACGAGCGCAACTTTGAGGAGGCGCGGGCAAAGCTCGACAGCGTGGGCTGGAAGGTCGACTACGTAATCACCCACACCTGCTCTACGCGCATGCTTTCGCCCACGCTCTATCCGGCACCCGGCTGGAATTGCCCCGCCATTGATCGGCTTACGGCATTTTTCGATGAGCTGGAAGAACGCTTGGACTTCAAGCGCTGGTACTACGGCCATTTTCATCGCGACGCCAACCCGGCCGAGCGCCATACCATGCTCTACGACTGTATCGTTCGCCTGGGCGACGAACTCCAGCCCTGGGATGTTGCGTAGCGGCAAGGCGTTTGGCTACTCGGCCGTTACGGTGATGTTCTCCCGGTGTGCGCGGATGACGTCCCAGCTAAAGTGCTCGACCAGTTGCTCGGCAGAGCGCGGTGTGGTGTCCGGTGCGATGCCTGTTTGACCGGCGAGCCAGCCCAGCAATGCCTCGGGTGTGCCAAAGCGGGCGCGGAGCTCGCCTAGGTCCAGATCGCGATCGCGCTTGGAAAGGCGGCGGCCGTCCGGCGACATGAGCAGCGGAATGTGCGCGTAGTGCGGCGTGGGAAGTCCCAGCAGATGCTGCAGGTAGATTTGGCGCGGCGTGGAGCCCAACAGGTCGCATCCGCGCACGACCTCGGTGACGCCCATGGCAGCGTCGTCGACCACCACGGCTAGCTGATAGGCAAAAACGCCGTCGCTGCGGCGCACCAAAAAATCGCCGCACTCGGTGGCGAGCGCCTCGCATTGGGCCCCGTACGTGCGGTCCACGAATTCGATCACGTCGCCCGCGAGGTCGTCGATGTCGGGCACGCGCAGGCGCGTGGCCGGGGCGCGCAGGGCACTGCAGCGGGCGACCTCTTCGGCCGAAAGGCCTCGGCAGGCGCCGCGGTAGATGGGCGTGCCGTCGCTGGCGTGCGGCGCGCTCGCGGCGTGGAGCTCGGCGCGTGTACAAAAGCAGGGGTAGGTGAGGCCGGCGTCTTGCAGCTGGCGCAAGGCGCTCTCGTACAGGTCGAGGCGATCGTGCTGGTAGTAGGGGCCTTCGTCCCACTCGAGTCCCAGCCAGGCCAGGTCGTCAATCAGTTGAGCGGCAAGTTCCGGGCGCTTGCAGCGATCGTCCAGGTCCTCGATGCGCAACACGATGCTGCCGCCCTGGCTGCGGGCCGAAAGCCACGCGCACAGGCAGCTGAACACGTTGCCCAGGTGCATGCGGCCCGAGGGCGACGGGGCAAAACGGCCCACGACGGGCGCGGGGGCGGAGGCGGGTGGCGTCGCTGGCGCGTCCGCGGCGGGCGTTGCTATGTTGCGTGCTTTGATATCCATGCGGACGAGTATAGCGCGGGGCGCGATAGGGAGGCATCACTGTGGTCCGCAAGTTGTCGAGGACCCGCATTGCGTATGGCGGGCCGCAGACTCGGTGCTTTGATTCCTGTCCGTCAACTCGGCACCTTAGACGACGGAAACCCCGGCAGCTCTTCGCAACTGCCGGGGTTTCCGCGGAAAAGGGGGACATGATCCTCGAGCGAACGGCAAAGGGGCAAACCGTTTTCGCTCAACTGCTTTATGCCCCTCGACTGGTAACTCAATCAACGTATGCCGCGCCCACACAAAGCCGCTACACCTGTGACGGAGCTGTGAAGTGGTATCTATTGCTGGCGCGGGACTCAGCCCAAGAGCGTCTCAAACGACAAATTTGTTGCTGTCTGTCGATTCAGCCCAATGATCCGTTTTCCTCCGTCCCCAATAGGTCATTTTCCAAGTGTCGGGGTGCGGGCGTGACTTTCATCCCGTTTGGCACTCCGGTCGCCTAGATGTTCGTCATGTGTGCCCGCAAACGTGGGACAATGGCGATGTTGGTTTTACAGACAAAGGATGTGCCTATGAACGCCCCCGTTGCCAGTACTTGTCGGCAGCGCTGCCTGTTTGCGCGATTCGCTTCCGTCTGCGTGCTCGTCACGCTTGCGTTGTTGCTGCTGCCTGTCGCCGCGCACGCCGACGGCTACTCCATGACCCAAACCTATATCAGCGCCACGGTTGAGGCCGATGGATCGCTGACCGTTGTCGAGGGACGCCAGTTTGATTTCGACGACGACATCAACGGCGTGTTTTGGGAGATCAATACGGGCGCCAACCAGCAGGGCGGCACGGCGGGCGTTGACGTGCTGAGTGTCGAGGAAGAGGACACCGCGTTTAACAAAGTCGATAGCGCGAACAAGGGCGATTCTGGCGTCTACACGGTCGAGCAGACCGGTGACGGCGTAAGGATTAAGGTGTTCAGCCCCCACGAGAGCGGCGACAGCGCGATCTATTACGTGAGCTACACCATGACCGGTGCGGTCATGAACTGGGCCGATACCGCCGAGCTCTATTGGAAGTTCGTGGGTGACGGCTGGTCTGCGGATTCCGACGATGTCGAGATGGAAGTGCGCTTCGCAAATGCCGCTGCCGGGACGGCGGCCGTCAAGGGCGATAACTTCCGCGCATGGGGCCATGGTCCGCTGACGGGCGACGTGTCGCTCGATGAGGACGAGCCCATGGTCACCTATACCATTCCCTGCGTGCACCAGGGCGAATTCGCCGAGGCACGCATCGCCTTCCCTAGCGACTGGGTGCCGCAGCTTGCCGCTTCGGGCGAAGAGCGCATGTCAACGATCCTGAGCGAAGAGAAGGAATGGGCCGACGAAGCTAACGCCCGCCGCGCTCATGCTCGCATGATTGCCAATGCGCTTGCCGTGCTAAGTGTTGTTGCGGCGGTGGCCTTTACCGGCACAATCGTTATGCTCAAGCTGCGCAAGCGCAAGCCCAAGCCGCTTTTCCAGGACGAATATTTCCGCGATGTGCCTTCGGCCGACCATCCCGCCGTGCTTTCGGCCCTCATGAGCTGGAACGAGGTGCCCGATCAGGCATATATCGCCACGCTCATGAAGCTCACTGACGACCGTGTGATCAAGCTGGAGCAGGCGACCGTGACCAAGGCCAAGAAGGGTCTGTTGGGGCGTGAAAAAGAAGAGCAGACGTATCGCGTGACGGTGAGTGATGCGGGCTGGAAGTCGGCCAAGGGCATTGACCACATGGTGCTCAAGGTCTTCTTTGCCGGTGCTAAGCCTGACGAGAACGGCGATCGCTCGCGCACGTTTGACGAGCTGCAGCACTACGTCAAGCAGCACGCTACGCCCGTGGGCGACAAGCTCGAGGACTATCAGAACACCGTTAAGGGCAAGCTGGCCGATAGCGAGTACGTTGCCTCGGACGGCATTGTCGCAATGGTGTTTGGCCTGGTCCTGGGCATTCTAATTGCCTTTATTCCTATTGGATCCATTTTCTTTACCGATGGCGCGCAGGCAAACGTTATCGCTGCGATTATCTCGGTGCCCATCGTGCTTGTGGGCATTGGCGTGAGTCTCACCTTCCGCCGCTTTACGCCAGAGGGCGCCGAGGTGGCGGCTCGCTGCAAGGCGCTCAAGCATTGGCTCGAGGACTTCACGCGCCTAAAGGAAGCCGTCCCCGGCGATCTGGTCCTGTGGAATAAACTTCTGGTGATGGGCGCGGCGCTGGGCGTTTCGAAGGAAGTCCTGCGTCAGCTTGCCGAGGCCGTGCCGCCCGAGGTGCGCGAGGCCGACGGTTTCTACGACAATTACCCCTGCTACTGGTGGTACTACCATCATTACGGTACCGAGTCGCCGCTCGATTCGTTCGATGATGTGTATCACGAAAGCATCCGTGAGCTGGCTTCGAGTTCCGATAGCTCGAGCGGCGGCGGAGGCGGCGGCTTCTCTGGCGGCGGCGGAGGCGGCGTTGGCGGAGGCGGCGGCGGAACGTTTTAGCGAGCGCTTGCTTTGGGGTGGACCTTTCTGGGCGGTTGCCAGGGAAGATTCATCCCATTTTTGTGCGTCGAAACGGGCCATACTTTCCGCTGCGGACCTTCGCGCAAGGGGCAGTGGGCAAAAAATGCCAAATATGAGTACTGTTGCCTAGATTGTCACATTTGTTTGTACTAAAGAATGGACTCCGAACGAGATTATTTCTCGTTAGGAGTCCATTTTATTGTACATTTGAGGAAATACGTTAGCTCGTCCGGCTGACTACCGGGTCTAAAAGCTTCAAAAATGCCCCGAATCGCTGCTACTAAAAAGGTAACAGTACTCATATTTGATGTTTTTTGTCCACAGCCATTTGTAAACCCCTAGATAGCGACCTTAAGAAGGGCTTTGTCGGTCGTTTTGATCAAGACTGTCCCCAGCGACTAGGTGTGGCTGCTGCCAAGGAGTGTCCCGGGGTGCCGGCACAAAGGGAACGTCCCTAACTGCCGGGTTGGTATGGCTGCTGGGTTTAGGCTGTTAGGTCGAGTTCGTAGAGAAAGCTTTCGCGTGGCATGTCGTGACGGCGTTCTTCGCGGTTGGCGCGGTGCGTGGCCGTGCGCTTAAAGCCGTGCAACTCGTAGAACTTCCACGAGCAGTTGGAGTCGGTGTACAGGTGCGCACTCGTCGCTCCAAGCGAGGACAGGTGCGAGACCGCGGCATCGAGCAGAACCGTGCCAACGCCCAGGCCATGGACATCGCGATCCACGGCAAGCAGCGTGACCTCGTTGTCGTGCGGCAACGGGCTGCTCTCGAGCAGGCGGTTGTTGGTTCGGATGGTTGCGCGCACAAACGAGAGATACTCGGCGCACGCATCGGGCTCTAGCTCACGCATCTGCGATAGCAGCGCGCGTTCGGTATCCATCCAATGCTCGTTGATAGTGGCGCCGGAGCTCTGTCCCGCACGCGCGAGCGAAATGCCACGCGCCTGACCGACGATTACGGCAACCTGTGAAAACGTCGACGACGAAAGGCAATAGGCGAGGTCGCACGCGGCCTCAAGGCGGTTGTACTCATCGTTATCCGAATTGTTATGCCAAAGCTGCTGCAGAATCAGCGCGATGGCGTCAAAGTCTTCGGTATCAAACGGTCGGTAGAGAACCCGCGAGACCATGGTGCCTCTTTCTTTTGCGGATACATATCGAGCACAGTTCTACCACGCCATTGGCATCAAATTATGGTGCCCCTGTGTTCCATGAACTCACCGTGCCCGGTGCCGTGCCCATCCCCTCCGCTCGCAAACTTTTTCTGCACATGCGCCCGTTGCGGGGTGCATCGATGCGCTCGATGCGCTACATTAAATCAGTATTTTCAATGCCGCTGCGCGAGCGCTGCAGATCGACGTATCACCGACTCACAGAGCACGGCGGCGTACCAGACAGGAGGACTGCATGGGATCTGATGTGAAGATCGCACGCGCGTTGATCTCGGTTACCGATAAGACGGGCGTCGTCGATTTCGCACGGACGCTGGTTGACGACTTTGGCGTCGAGATCATCTCTACGGGCGGCACGGCTCGTGCCATCGAGGACGCGGGCGTTCCCGTAACCCCCATCGAGGAGTTCACGGGCTATCCCGAGATGATGGACGGCCGCGTTAAGACCCTGCACCCCAAGGTTCACGGCGCGCTGCTGGCCCGCCGCGATTCCGAGCAGCACATGCAGGAGGCCGCTCAGCACGGCATTAAGCTGATCGATCTGGTCGTCGTCAACCTGTACGAGTTCGAGAAGACCGTCGCCAACCCCGAGGTCACCTTCGCGGACGCCATCGAGCACATCGACATCGGTGGCCCCTCCATGCTGCGCTCTGCCGCCAAGAACGCCACGAGCGTTACCGTCATTTCCGACCCGGCCGACTATGATGCCGTCCTGGCCGAGATGCACGAGACCGGTGGCTGCACCACGCTTTCCACCCGTCGTCGCCTGCAGGTGAAGGTCTACCAGACCACCGCCGCCTACGACACGGCCATCTCCCGTTGGCTTGCCGCCCAGGCAAGCGACGTGGCGGACACCTCTGCCAAGCTCGAGATCTCGCTGGAGAAGGTCGACGACCTGCGCTATGGCGAGAATCCTCAGCAGAAGGCTACGGTCTACCGCTTTGCCGAGGGCTGCGAGAACACCGCGAGCTCGCAGTTCCCGCTTGTGGGCTCCGAGCAGATCCAGGGCAAGCCGCTCAGCTACAACAACTATCTGGACGCCGATGCCGCTTGGAACCTGGTCCGCGAGTTCGACGAGCCGGCCTGCGTGATCCTCAAGCACCAGAACCCCTGCGGTTCCGCCGTTGCCGAGGATATTACGGCTGCCTACGACCGCGCCTTCGCCTGCGATCCCAAGAGCGCCTTCGGCGGCATCATCGCCTGCAACCGCGAGGTTCCCTATGAGCTGGTTGAGCACTTCGCCGACCAGAACAAGCAGTTCGTCGAGGTCATCATCGCCCCGAGCTACACTGCCGAGGCGCTCGAGCGCATGGCAAAGCGCCCCAACCTGCGCGTGTTGGCGACCGGCGGCGTGGACCACGGCGCCCAGGTGGAGCTGCGCTCCGTCGACGGCGGCATGCTGGTGCAGGAAGTCGACCACGTGACCGAGGATCCCGCGACCTTTACGTTCCCCACCGACCGCAAGCCCACCGACGCCGAGATGGCCGAGCTCGAGTTTGCCTGGAAGGTCTGCAAGGGTGTCAAGTCCAACGCCATCCTGGTCTCCAAGGGCAAGGCCGGCATTGGCATGGGCCCGGGTCAGCCCAACCGCGTTGACTCTGCGCTGCTTGCCTGCGAGCGTGCCGAGGACTTCTGCGAGCGCGAGGGTGTGGAGAAGGGCGGCTTTGCCTGCGCAAGCGACGCATTCTTCCCGTTCCGCGACAACGTCGACGTGCTTGCCGCGCACGGCGTGTCCTGCATCATCCAGCCTGGCGGCTCCAAGCGCGACGACGAGAGCATCCAGGCCTGCAATGAGCACAATATTGCTATGGTGTTTACGGGCGCCCGCCACTTCCGCCACTAAGTAGGGAAGCGGCGCTGCGGCTTGCCCAGCCACCGCACCTTGCCGTTCATTCGTCGCTCGCGTACCCAAGTACGCGTCGCTCCTCTTTCACGGCAATCTGCGGCACCTGGGCAACCCTCGCCGACCTGTTAGGTTGACTGGGGAGGATGGGATGTTGTCTCGTCCCTTGGACTGGCCTCGCTTCTAAAATAATCTCCGCAAAAGACGGCTGCTCCGTTTGGAGGGCCGTCTTTTTGGTATAAGAGGACGGAATGACTAACACGAAAGGTACAACCATGCCCCAGATTGATGATGCCGAGCTGTTTGGCAATGCCGAGGATCAGCGTGCGTACGAGGAATTTTGCGCCAATCAGGAGGCGGTCGAGAAGTTCACGCTCGACAAGCCCGCGCTTATTTGCCGCTGGCGCATGTCCAACAAAAAGGTGCCCATGCTCAACCGCCACATTCGTGCGCTGTCCGAGCGCCTGGTGCAGGGCGAGCCGCTTACCCATAACATGCTCAGCTGGGCCAAACAGCACGTTGAGTGGTCGCTTGCCGAGGGCGATTACACCGCGCGCGACGGCGTGCTCATGCTGGTGATCGACGTCAACGGCAACGCCGCCATGACGGTGGGGGAGTACGAGCCGCTAACCGATACGTCGGCCAAGGCGCTGCGTGCCCGCTCCGCCGAGGCCCGCTCCGAGGCCGACGAGACCGGCGTGGCGCCCGAGCTGCTCGCCGCCGTCGATAACGGCGAGCTTGCCTTTGTGGCGCCAGCGGACGAGTGTCTGTGCGGCACGGCGACGCTCATCGAGCAGCTGGCCCAGACCAAGGGCATCCCGGTCACGCGCGTAGATATTCCCGCGCAGCTCAAGGGCGCGCTGTTCCTAGTGAGCGATGAGCACGGCGTGGTCCCCGCAACCGAGACGGACGCCGCCGAGGCCGACGCCGCCACGGTCGCCTTCTTCGCCGACGGCTACGAAAAGCTCCGTGCCCGCCGCTCCTAACCTCAAGGCGGGGTGGGCTTACTGAAGCGAGCGAGCGCGTTCGATTGCGTAGGCGAGCGACAGCTGTTCCATCTCCGGGGCGCATTTGTAGCTCAGTCCGGTGAGAGCTGTCACCTTATCGAGGCGATATCGAATTGTGTTCGGGTGCTGGCTCGTCTGCTTGGCGGTTCGCTCGATACGTCGGTCGTTCTCGATGAATGCGGCGAGCGTGGATTCCAGTTCGCTGCCATGCTCACTGTCGTGCTCGCGTATCGGCGAGAGAATCGCCTCCGAGAACGATCGCATCTCCGGGGTTTCCGCAAAAGGCATCACGGTTCTCAGGATGCCGAGCTGCGTATAGCGCACGGGACTCTCGGCTCGTTGACAAGATAGGCGCTGTGCGTAAATCGCCTGCGAGATCGCCTGCGCCACCGCCTCGTCTCCAAACAGAATATCGCTGATGCCGAGCCCTTCCGCTCCGCCATCGATACCGCTAGCCTCGATGAGCTCCGTGAGCGCCTGCACGATTCGCTCCACATCGAGCGTCTGTTCCGAGTCGCTTGTCGCTACGAATAACAAACCACCGTCATAGGGTGCCAGCATGTTGTGGCATCCGGCGAGGGTCGATTTTGCACAGAGACGCTCGATTTGCAAAAACGTACGCGGGTCAAGGGGCTCTGCAAACGATGCGAACAGGGCGACCGCTTCGTCCAGAAATGACGGGTTGAGGCCTCGGATGCGTCGGCAGATGGACTCGGGCGATACGTCTGTCCTCAGGGCATCGATCTCGCGCTGTGCGAAGTCGATGGACGCGAGCTGCTCGATATGCCGTTTGACCTCATAGATGACGCTGTCAAAGAACAGTGAGTCGTCGGTCGTGAGAAAGACCGGGTAGTGCCGCGCGTTGGCGTAGCGGATGGCTTGGTCGGGAATCGGGATGTGCAGGACGTTTTTGATGATGAGGCCGCTCGTTCCCTTGGCGACGAGGTATTTCACGGCTTCAGTGATGAGGTATGGGTCGTCCTTTGCATAGAGGAAGGTGCTGAGGATGATCTCGTCTGAGCTGAAGTTGACGCGCTGGTACTTGTTCTTGAGGCCGGGCATGAGTTCATAATCGAGGATCCCGACGCCAGAGACGGCACACGAGACGCCATCGCTGCCGGCGATTAGGCGGACCGACCCCTCATATTCCCGCGAGAAGTCCGAGATGGTGTATAGCATCAACATCACCTTGTAAATTACTACAATAAGTACAGGTATAAATAGGATAATCGCACATCCGTATGCCTTTGATGCGAGAAATAGTTCAAATATCTGCTGATAGAACGAAAAATCAGATTGAGAATCGTTGTAAATTCCAACAAGAAATGATCCTTGGCGGCATCGTTACTAAACCGTACAGTGAAGCAACGTAAAGCTTTCGCTGAGAGGAGCGATGATGGGGCAGATGGTGGTGCTTTCGGCCGAGGAAGTTTCCAAGGTGCTGACGATCGAGGATGCAATCGCTGCCGTGGAGGAGGCATATCGCCAGAAGGCAACGGGCAAGGGCGTTGCGTGGCCGATGGTATATGAGCAGTTCGAGCCCGGCGTGGCCGATATGGATATCCGCTCGGGCGAGTTGGCGGGAAGCGGTCTCTTCGGTCTCAAACTCACTGCCTGGTTCTCTCAGAATCCCAAAAAGGGGCTGCCCGAGATATTTGGCACCACGCTGCTGTGCGACAACGCGACGGGAGAGCCGTTAGCGCTGCTCAATGCCTCCGCCGTCACTGGATTTCGCACCGGTGCCGCCGCTGCGCTCGGTGCCAAGTGGCTGGCTCGGGCGGATGCGTCCAAACTGCTTGTTGCGGGCGCCGGCCATATGAGCACCTATATGGTGGCGGGCGTGCTCGCCGCCTGTCCCAAAGTGAGCGAGGTCAAGGTGTGGGAGCCGGTTTCCGATGCCGCGCCCGAGGCCCGCGTCGAGCGCATGCGAGACGAGGTCGCCCATATCTTGGGCGCCTGTGAGCATGCTCGCGAGGCATCCACCTATTCCATCGAGGCGACGGCTGACGGCCAAGGCGCCGCGGCAGAGGCCGACATCATCGTGACGATCACGCCGGCGACCAAGCCCATCATCCCCGATGCATGGGTGCGCCCCGGTACGCATATCTCTTGCGTCGGTGCCGACATGCCCGGCAAGCAGGAGCTCGCCTCGGCGCTTGTCACCCGTGCCGCTGTTTACGTCGACGACCGCGAGCAATCGGTCGCGTCCGGTGAGCTGGAGATTCCGGTTGCCGAGGGTGCCATCACGCCCGAGGACATCAAAGCGGAGCTCGGCGAAGTCATCGCCGGCACGGCTGCGGGGCGTTCGAATGACGAGCAGGTGACGGTGTTCGATACGTCGGGCATCGCCGTTCAGGACCTTTCGGCATCGAAAATCGCCTATGACCGCGCCGTCGAGGCGGGGCTGGGCACCGTGGTGGAACTGTAAGAAAGTCAAGGAAAGGAAACGACAATGCAGATCAAGGATTTCGCCGTCGAGCAGTGGATGAACGAGTGGGAGACCAAGTGCACCCACAACGTTGCGGAGACGTGCGTCTACTCCCTCACGCTCGACCAGCTGTTCGAGCTTACGAACACCGACAAGAAGGCGTGGCTCGATAGCCTGTGCTCGCGCCGATTCACCTACGGAGACATCGAGGGGCAGCCCGGCTTCCTCGAGGGGGTCGCGCGTCTCTATAAGACGGTCGAGCCCGGGCATATCGTGCCCACGCACGGCGCGACCGGTGCCAACTCCCTGGTCATTTCCACGCTCGTCGAACCGGGCGATCACGTAGTCTCCGTCAAGCCCACCTACCAGCAGCTTTACTCGATTCCCGAGATGTGCGGCGCGAAGGTCGATATCCTTCAGCTCGACCGCAAGAACGGCTACCACGTCGACGTCGACGCGCTCGATGCCCTGGTGACCGACGATACCAAGCTCATCTGCATCAATAATCCGGACAACCCCACGGGCGCCCTGCTCGACACCGAAACGCTCAAGGCGATTGTCGAGGTCGCACGCAAACACGACGCGTGGGTGCTCTGCGACGAGGTCTACCGTCTGCTTACTCAGACGGATGAGTACTCCGAGTCTGTGATCGACCTGTACGACAAGGCCATCGTCACCGCATCCATGTCCAAGGTCTGGTCGTTCGCCGGCCTGCGTCTGGGCTGGGCGGTCACCAAGAGTCCGGAGCTCCGTCGCGCGCTGCTCTCGCATCGCGACTACAACCTGATTTCCGCCGGCATATTCAGCGAGTCGGTGGCGGAGCTGATTCTGGGCAACGCTTCCGTGATCCTTGAGCGCAGCCGTCGCATCGTCCGTCAGAACCTTGCTGTTCTTGAGAAGTGGGTCGAGAGCGAGCCGCACCTGTCGTTCGTCAAGCCCGAGGCGGGTACCACCGCGCTCGTGTATTACGACTACGACATCGACTCCAGGACGTTCTGCATCGATATGATTAAGAAGTCCGGCGCGCTCGTCACCCCGGGCGATTGCTTCGAGGAGCCCAAGAGCATGCGCATCGGCTATGCATACTCCGATAACACCGACGACTTGCAGAAGGGCCTGGATGCCATCTCTGCATACATGCGTACGCTCGAGTAGAGGCTCGAGGTCGAAGTGATGGGGCCGCCGGCTCGGGCCCGAGGGTCCCTCTTTTCTCTCAAGGCTACCGAACACTTTTGTCATATTAGGTGCCCACGGGGTCGTATCGCTGCGACGCCGTGGGCATAATGGTGTGGAAGGTGCAAGTACGCGAAATGGGAGGGCACATGGCGCTGATCTATATCGTTGAGGACGATGAACCCATTCGTCGCGAGCTTGCCGATATCCTTGCCCGTGCGGGTTTTGGGGTCGAGGCATGCGAATCATTCGAGCATGTCTCGCGCGATATTCTCGCCGCCGCGCCCGACCTGGTGCTGCTCGACCTCACGCTTCCCGTCAAGGACGGCCAGCATATCTGCCACGAGGTTCGCCGCGAATCCGAGGTCCCCATCATCGTCCTCACCTCGCGTACGACCGAGATCGATGAGGTCATGGCCATGACGCTCGGCGCGGACGACTTTGTTCCCAAGCCCTATAGCGCGCGCGTGCTCGTGGCGCGCATCAATGCCTTGCTGCGTCGCACCGCGGCGGCGGGCGAGCGCAGCACACTTGTCCACAAGGGCCTGGAGCTCGATCTCGCTCGCTCCATGGTCATCAACATGCAAACCGGCACCAGTACCGAGCTCACCAAAAACGAGCTGCGTATCCTCTCGCTGCTTCTGAGCCGTGCGGGCAAGATCGTCTCGCGCTCGGCCATCATGCAGGACCTGTGGGACTCCGACGCCTTCGTGGACGACAATACACTCACCGTCAACATCAACCGCCTGCGCACCACGCTCGAAAAAATCGGCATCAAGGGGTATTTGACAACGCACCGCGGCCAGGGCTATTCGGTCTAGGGGCCGGCTATGTCGTTTGGCAAGTTCTTTAAAGATGCGCTGCTTCCCGTCGCCGTGTGGACGTGTGGTGTGCTGCTGAGCTGCTTTGTGCTGACGGTCGCCGGCGCACCCGTTTCCATCGTGGTCGTGGCGGTCGGTGTGTCCTTTATCTTTGGTATGCTCGGCATCGTGATCGAGTACGCGCGCCGTCGTCGTTTTCTGCGCCAGCTGGAGCGTGCGGCAGAGGAGCTCGAGAGTCCCGCATGGGTGCAGGAGATGGTGCAATGCCCGACCTATGCCGAGGGCGAGCTCGAGTACGAGGTCTTGCGCCGGGTGGGCAAAGCCGCTTGTGACGAGGTTGCCGAAGGCAGGCGCCAGACCGATGACTATCGCGACTATATCGAGAGCTGGGTCCACGAGGCCAAGCTGCCTCTGGCGGCAGCCCATCTGATTTTGGAAAACCTGGATGGCAGCGAAGACGACCTGTCGCGTGTGGATGACCTGGGTCGCGAGCTTGCTCGCGTGGAGCGCTATATCGACCAGGCGCTGTACTATGCGCGCTCGGAGGTTGTGGAGCGCGACTACCTGATTCGTCGTTGGAGCCTCAAGACTTTGGTGACGGGTGCCATTAAGGCCAACGCGCGTGAGCTCATCGCGGCGCACGTGGCCCCGGTGTGCGAGAACCTCGACTTTGAGGTCTTTACCGACGAGAAGTGGCTCGAGTTCATTCTGGGCCAGCTCATTCAGAACAGCATTAAATATGCGCGCGAGGACGGCGCGAAGATCGTGTTTTCGGGCGCGTTGCTGGACGAGGGCCTGGCAAGCGAGCGCATCGAGCTTACCGTCGCGGACAACGGCTGCGGCGTGAGCGCGGCAGACCTGCCGCGCGTGTTCGAGAAGGGCTTTACCGGCGACAACGGCCGCACCGCCAAGCGCGCAACGGGCATCGGCCTCTACCTGGTGGCGCGCCTGTGCTCCAAGATGGGCATCGACGTCACCGCAGCATCCGAGCCCGGCGAAGGCTTCGTCGTCACGTTTGCCTTCTCAACCAACAAGTTCCAATACTTCGAGTAACGCACACGGCAGACGCCCACCCAAACAAAAACGTGCCGCCCATGAAAAACGTGCCGCCCCAAACGGGGCGGCACGCCATTTTTCCATCAGACAACTCGCTGAAGTAAGGCTGCGAAGGCCGCGGGGCCGGGAGGGGTTTCCTAAGGGCACATCCCGCAGCCGCAACGCGGCGAGGACGTGCCCGTGGAAACCCCGCAGGCCCCGCGGCCGGTGGGAGCAACGCTACTTCACGACCAAGATGTCGCAGTCCGTGTTGCGCAGCAGGAACGTCGAAATCGAACCCAGCAGCGCATACTTGATCGAGGACAGGCCGCGGGCGCCGCAGAGCACCAGGTCTGGCTTGACCACGTCGAGCATCTCGTCCTTGAGCGTCTCGCGAATGCGGCCGGCGCGAATCATGACCTCGACCTCGGGAATATCGGGATTGGCCTTGGCCTCTTCGAGCTGCTTGGCGATGGAGTTCTTAAATGCCTCCTCTAGGCCGTTGACCAGATCGACCGGATAGGAACCGGCGCTCTCGAGCGCCGTGGAATCGATAACGTGGCCGATGATTAGCTTGGCGCCGTTGTTCGCGGCGACCTTGATGGCGCGTGCGAGCACAAAATCCTGCTGCTCAGTACCGTCGAGTGAAACAAATACCTTGGTGTAGCCCTCGTTCATGGTTTCCTCCTTGGTCTATCGCACGGGCGCGGGGCTCGTGCATCGGGCGGGCGCGGGCGCGTCGGCCGCCGGACACTTTATCTTGTTGCAGTTATACCCAAGGATTTGGGTTTGACCGCTCGCAATTCTGTGAACGGGCGAGTTTTTTGGTAAGGGTAGGCGCAGGCGCGCCGCCAACGGTTGATAATGGGACATCGCCCGCACCGTCCGCAGAACAATATCGGCGGGTGTCTAACGAGGGGGTCCCTTTGGATATTATCGAGCTTCTAAAATCTGCCTTCATGGGCCTGGTCGAGGGCATCACCGAATGGCTGCCTGTTTCGTCGACCGGTCACATGATCTTGGTGGACGAGTTCGTCAAGATGAACGTGAGCGAGACGTTCTGGAATATGTTCCTGGTCGTGATTCAGCTCGGCGCCATTCTGGCCGTCTGTGTGCTGTTCTTCCATGAGCTCAATCCGTTCTCGCCCAGCAAGGGCAAGGAGGGCCGTCGCGACACCTGGGTGCTGTGGGGCAAGATTGTGCTCGGTTGCATTCCTGCGGCGGCGATCGGTCTGCCGCTCAACGACTGGATGGAGGAGCATTTCTACAATGCTCCCGTCGTGGCGCTGGCGCTCATTGTGTACGGCGTGCTGTTTATCGTGATCGAGAACTGGCGCGCGAGCAAGCGCGAGGAAATGGCTGTTGCCGGTTCGTTTGGTTCGCGTGCTGTGGTGTCGGGTGGACGTCCCGCCGGTGCACACTTTGCGGCGCCCGCCGCGGCTACCGCTGAGGATGAGGACGATGATGAGAATCTGGACTTTGGCTCCATCGCCACGCTCGAGGACCTGAGCTGGAAGACTGCGCTGGGTATCGGCTGCTTCCAGGTGCTTTCGCTGGTGCCTGGTACGTCTCGCTCCGGTTCTACCATCATCGGCGGCCTGCTTTTGGGCTGCACGCGTTCGGTGGCGTCCAAGTTTACGTTCTTCCTGGCCATCCCTGTCATGTTTGGCGCGAGTGCGCTCAAGCTGGTCAAGTACTTCATCAAGGGCGGCACGTTCGGCGCCAACGAGGTCGCTATCTTGGGCGTGGGCTGCGTTGTGGCCTTTGTGGTTTCGCTCATCGCCATCAAGTGGCTCATGGGCTTCGTCCGCCGTCACGACTTTAAGTGCTTCGGTGTTTACCGCATCATCCTGGGCATCGTAGTGCTCGCATACTTCTTCGTTCTGGAGCCTGTGCTCGGCCTGTAACTTGGTTGACGCTGCGCGGCGGCCAGAACGACAACTTGTCATTCAAAGGGGGTGGCATGACCAAAAGGTCTATGCCGCCCCCTTTTCATTACGGGCTTTAGCCTGTGCGGGGCGCGCAGCGCGCCGCATCAGAAACCACCCGCTATGCGGGTGGGGCCAAACGGCTTTACAAAGCCGCCCCCTCGCCGGACACTTGCGATTGTTCAGGCCGCAAGGAATCCGAGTCGAGAGGGCGGTGGTGGCGTATGGCCCAGAAGGCCTACAGCCTGTCGCACACGAAGTGGATGTGCAAGTACCACGTCGTGTTCACGCCGAAGTATAGGCGCAAAGTCATCTACAACCAAATAAGGTCCGACCTTGGGGAGATCTTCAGGAGGCTCTGCCAGTACAAGGGGATAGAGATCATCGAGGGGCACCTGATGCCCGACCACGTCCACATGCTGCTGGCGATCCCGCCGAAGTACAGCGTATCGAGCGTGATGGGTTACCTGAAGGGGAAGAGCTCGCTGATGATATTCGACAAGCACGCGAACATGAAGTACAAGTTCGGCAACAGGAAGTTCTGGGCCGAGGGCTACTACGTGTCCACCGTCGGCCTGAACGAGGCCACCGTCGCGAAGTACATCCGGGAGCAGGAGAAGGCCGACATCGCGATCGACCGGCTGAGCGTCAAGGAGTACGAGGACCCCTTCGATAGGGGGCCGAAGCGGAAATAGCGCCGGTTTGACCGGCCCGTCACGGGTCAACCTGCATGCGGCCCGAACCCCGTGAGGGCCGGCGCCTTTAGACGCGTGCCGGAAATCCAAGGGTTATACCCTAAGAGCAAACCACCCCTTTTAGGGGTGGTTTTGATGCCAATTTGTTCGCCCCGGCCGCCGCTCGCTGCTGCTGTCATGACATCGGCGGTTTCGTGATTGCCAATAGATTGGTGCAAAGTAACCTGACCCCATTGCGCCAAATCCGCTGGGCGGGCCTGACGGTGGCGCACGGAGTCGTGGTGTGATTTGTGTCGGTGTCCGCGCGGCTCGGTATACTGGTACGGCTCAAACTATGGCGCTGCCCGCAGGCGCGCCGTCCGTCAGATGAGGAGTCGCCCATGACCCAGCCCTTGCCCTGGGAAAAGAATGCCGCGGTACCCGTGCCGCCCGCGCCGGAACCCGTGCCGCTCGATGCATACACTGCCCCCGCTGCGCCGGAGCCCGAGCTCGTCCCGCTCGACATCTACGACGCTCCCGCGCCGGCACCCAAGCCCGCCAAGCCACTCGTCGACATCGACAGCCTTAATCCCGCCCAGCGCGAGGCGGTCCTGACGACCGAGGGTCCGTTGCTGGTCCTTGCCGGTGCTGGCTCGGGCAAGACCCGCGTCCTGACCTTCCGTATCGCCCATATGCTCGGCGACCTGGGTGTTAAGCCCTGGCAGATCCTTGCCATCACGTTTACCAACAAGGCCGCGGCTGAGATGCGCGAGCGTCTGGCGGCGCTCATTCCCAGCGGTACCCGCGGCATGTGGGTGTGCACCTTCCATGCCATGTGCGTGCGCATGCTGCGCGAGGACGCTGACCTGCTTGGCTATACCGGTCAGTTTACTATCTACGATGACGACGATTCCAAGCGCATGGTGCGCGACATTATGCAGGCGCTCGGCATCGAGCAAAAGCAGTTCCCCATCAACATGATCCGCAGCAAGATCAGCTCGGCCAAAAACGCCATGATCGGGCCCGAGGACATGCTCAAATCCGCCGACAGCCCCAACGACAAAAAGGCCGCACAGGTCTATATGGAGCTGGAGCGCCGCCTGCGCGCCGCCAACGCGATGGACTTCGACGACCTGCTCGTGCGCACGCTCGAGCTGCTGCGCACCCGCCCCGAGGTGCTCGACAAGTACCAGGAGCGCTTCCGCTACATTAGCGTCGACGAGTATCAGGACACCAACCACGTCCAGTACGAGATCGCCAACCTATTGGCCGCCAAGTACCAAAATCTCATGGTCGTAGGCGACGATGACCAGTCCATTTATAGCTGGCGCGGCGCCGACATCACCAACATCCTGGACTTTGAGAAGGACTTTAAAAACTGCAAGACCGTCAAGCTGGAGCAGAACTATCGCTCCACGGGTCACATCCTGAGCGCCGCTAATGCCGTGGTGCGCCACAACTCGCAGCGCAAGGACAAGCGCCTGTTTACGGCCGAGGGCGATGGCGAGAAGATCCAGGCCTTCCAAGCGAGCGACGAGCGCGACGAGGGCCGCTGGATTGCCGGTGAGATCGAAAAGTTGCACTCCAAGGGCACGAGCTACGACGACATCGCTGTGTTCTATCGCACCAACGCCCAGTCGCGTATCCTCGAAGATATGTTCCTGCGCGCGGGCGTTCCCTACAAGATCGTCGGCGGCACGCGATTCTTCGACCGCGCCGAGATCCGCGACGTCATGGCCTACCTCAAGATGATCGTGAACCCGGCCGATGAGATGAGCGTCAAGCGCGTCATCAACACGCCGCGCCGCGGCATCGGCTCCACTTCGATTCAAAAGATTGAGCAGCTGGCGCGCGACAACCGCTGCTCGTTCTTCCAAGCCTGTGAGATCGCGTGCGCCGAGACGGGCATGTTTAGCGCCAAGGTGCGCAACGGCCTTTCGAGCTTTGTGGCGCTGGTGCGCGAGGGCCGGCGCATGGACGGCGAGCTCAAGGACGTCGTCGAGATGATTGTCGACAAGACGGGCCTGCTGCAGGCCTTCCGCGCCGAGGGCACCATGGAGTCCGAGAGCCGCGCCGAGAACATCCAGGAATTCCTGGGCGTCGCCGCCGAATTTGAGGAGACGCACGAGGATATCGAAGGTACGCTCGAGAGCTTGGAAGAGTTGCGCGCTGCTGGTGTTGCCGATGTGCCTGCCGACGTTGAGCTCGAACCCGTTGTGGTGAGCGCGCCTGCGCCCGAGCCCGGCCCGTCTGCGCCCGCGTCTTCGTTTGAGGCGCTCGTTGGCGCCCGTGACGCCGCGGGTTCCAATCCGCTCGACAGCCTGGCGGCCCCGGCGCTCTCGCCGCAGGATGCCCTGGCTGCCGCTATCGCGGGCAACGCCTATGCCGCACCGACAGGGCTGCCCGCGGGCGCCGTGCATGCCGGCGAAATCGAGCGCACCTACGGCCCGCTCACCTGCAAGGCGCTGCCGGCACTCATGGAGTGGCTGGCCCTGCGCTCCGACTTGGATTCCCTGGCCGGAGAGACGCATGCCATCACCATGATGACCATTCACTCCGCCAAGGGCCTGGAGTTTCCGGCGGTGTTCGTGGCCGGCATGGAGGAGGGCATCTTCCCGCACGTGCACGACTTTGGCGGCAGCGATGACCCGGGCAAGCTCGAGGAGGAGCGTCGCCTGGCCTACGTTGCCATCACGCGTGCCCGTAAGCGCCTGTTCCTGACCTATGCGGCCACGCGTCGCACCTACGGCTCGACCTCTGCCAACCCGCGCTCGCGCTTCCTCAATGAGATTCCGTTTGAGGATATCGAGTTTAGCGGTATCGGTTCTGCCGGTTTTGAGGGCACGGGCTGGGAGAAGCGCGGCGACCGTCACGGCACCTTTGGCTCGGGCATGGGCTCGGATATGTATGGCGGCAAGGTGTTCGGTTCGCATACACGCTCGACCGGCGGTTCCGGTTCGCGTGGCGGATCGAGCTTTGACGACTTCTTTGGCGGCAGCAGTTACGGGACCGAACGCCATCGTGGGGTCTCGCCAGACGCCGGCCGTGTTGCCTCGACCTTTGGCTCGGGCGCGCCGCGAGCCAAAAAGCCGTCATCCAAGGTGTCGCCGACGGTGGAGCGCAAGGTCGATCGCGCCAGCGCATCGCAGGACTTTTCCGCGGGCGATACCGTGAGCCACAAGACCTTTGGCACGGGCACCGTGATCTCGGTCGCCGGAGACATGATCGAGGTTCAATTCGAAAAGACCGGCCAGACCAAAAAGCTGATGAAAGGATTTGCTCCGATCGTTAAGCTGAATGCCTAACTGCGAGGTTGACCGGGCACGCCGGGGGCTTTGGTCGCCTGCTCGGACAGTCCTGCTCGCACGGAGAGCACATTAAGTGCTCTCCGGCTCGTGCGGAACTCGCGATCGACCAAAGCCCCCGGCGCGCCCTCTTCCTTGTGGCGTTTTGGCCTGCAGCTTGCGAACGTCGCTTTGCTCGTTCGCTTTTTGGTCTGGAGAGCCGGGTGGGCTGATAGATTAATAGATATGAGTAGGGGCTCTCCCGTACATGGACGGGGGAGCCCCTTGTTTCGTTTGGGTTGTTGGTGCGATCTACAGGTGCGAGACGATCAGTTCCATCTTGCCTTCGAGGTCAATGGAGCTGACGGTGCTGGGTGCCAGCAGGTGGCTTCCCTTGTGGACGGGGTCGCCGCAGACGGTACCTTCGCCGTCGATGACCGACAGGCACATGAAGGGCCAGCGCTGGTCGAGGGTCTTGCTGCCGTCGACGCGCACGCGATCGACGGTGTAGCAGGAGTTAGACTCGAGCTCGGTTACGCCGTCCACCTCGGGCGCGGTCACCGTGCCGTCGGTCGGAGCCTGAACATCAAAGTCAATACAGTCGAGGCTCTGCTCAATGTGCAGCGGACGCAGCTTGCCATCGGTGCCGGGGCGGTCGTAGTCGTACAAGCGATATGTCACGTCGCTCGACTGCTGCGTCTCCAAAATGAGCGTGCCGGTCTTGATGGCGTGCACGGTACCGGAATCAATCTGGAAAAAGTCGCCCTTGTGGATCGGCAACACGTTGAGCATGTCGTCCCAACGGCCTTCCTCGATCATCTGTGCGGCCTCGGCGCGGTCCTTGGCACGCTGGCCGACGATGATTGTGGCGCCGGGCTCGCAGTCCAGCACATACCAGCACTCGGTTTTGCCCAGGCTGCCGTTCTCGTGCTTGGCGGCGTACTCGTCGTTGGGATGAATCTGGATCGAAAGGTCGTCCTTGGCGTCCAGAATTTTAATGAGCAGCGGGAACTCCTTGCCCTCGCAGTTGCCAAAGAGCTCGCGGTGCTCGGCCCACAGCCACGACAGCGTGTGGCCGGCATATGGGCCCTCCGCAATCTGGCAGTCGCCGTTGGGGTGGGCCGAGATGGCCCAGCACTCACCGATGGGGCCATCGGGAATGTCGTAGCCAAATACGGTTTCGAGCTGGCGGCCGCCCCAGATCTTCTCGTGGAAGATCGGCGTCAGTTTAATCAAATCGGACATATTCATACCTCATTGTGTTGCGCGGGCGCCGCGTAAAACTGCTCAAAATGAGCACCCGCATGACTACAAAAACCTATGCCAACGTTACGTTGTGCAACTCAAAGCGGTCGCCAACGTTGCGCGAGACCGAATACTCAAAGGCGGCGCCGCTGTCCAAAAAGCCAATCTGGTTGAGCTCGAGCAGGGGAGAGCCAGGTTTGGTGTCCAGGCGCTCAGCTTCTTCCTTGGTTGCTGCCACGGCGCGAATGGTACGGTGGAAGCTCGAAATTTTCAGCCCGCATTGCTCGCGGACAAAGCGGTAGACCGATCCGTACAGGTCTTTCTTTTTAAGGCCCGGAATCAGCTCGAGCGGCATGTAGGTGTACTCGATAACGATGGGCTTCTCGTCGGCCTGACGCACGCGCACGATGTGATAGGCAAAGTCATCCTCGGCAATTCCCAGCTGGGCTGCGATGTCCGCTGGTGGATTAACGATCGAGAAATCGTAGACCGCCGAGGTCACCTTCTCCCCGCGGTGCTCATACGAAAAACCCTGGGCACGGTCGTTTTTGCCCTGGAAAAACGCCTGGCCGGGAAGTCCCGCCGTGTCCTTAACGTAGGTACCCGATCCACGACGGCTGGTAATAAGACCTTCCTCGGTGATTTGCTCGATAGCTCGTTTGACGGTGATTTTGGAAACGCTATAGAGCTCGCAGAACTCAACGACGGTGGGAAGCTTATCGCCCGGCTTTAGAGCGCCGTTCTCGATGCTTCGACGGATATCCGCAGCTACCGCCTCGTATTTGGGAATCATGGAACCTCCTTTCCAACTTGATTGAGAATAAAAGAAAGTATAGTCAACACCTAAGTATCTCTATTGAGTTATTGAAAAGTTCGAGAAAGATAAAATCAAAAGTCGCCCCGCTTGTAAAATTAGAGCGTTTTAAATGATAAACATCTGAGTAGTGTCGTGTTGAGAAATGATCGGTCCGAGGACGGGGCCGAACCGATATAACACCCAGCGAACCGAATCTCGTACTCTGCGCTTCCCCGGATAAAACCTACCAAAACAAACCTGTCTCTTTTTGGTAGGTTTTTGCCTTGGGAGCGGTACCATACAGGCAATGTTTAAACGAGAAAGGCGGGCTCCCATGGAACCTAAGCAGTATTACATCGGCATCGACGTCGGCGGTACCTCGGTCAAGGAGGGTCTGTTTGATGAGGACGGAAACCTGCTTGCCAAGGCCAGCGTGCCCACGCCTCCCATCGTTGACGCTGCGGGCTTTGCCGCGGTGACCGAGGCTATCGACCAGGTGGTCGCCAAGGCCCAGATTCCGCGTGCCTTTGTGTCGGGCATTGGCCTGGCCGTTCCGTGCCCCATCCCGGCATCGGGCGATGCTAAGGTCAAGGCCAACATTGCCATTAACCTGCCCGAGCTCAAGATCGCCATCCAGGAGCACTGCCCCGACGCGGTCGTTAAGTACGAGAACGACGCTAACGCCGCTGCTATGGGCGAGGCCTGGCTCGGTTCTGCCAAGGGCGTGCGGAACGTGGTGATGGTCACCATCGGTACCGGCGTGGGCGGCGGCGTTATCGTTAACGGCGACGTGGTATCGGGCGTTGTGGGTGCTGGCGGCGAGATTGGCCACATGTGCCTGAACCCGGCCGAGGAGCGCACCTGCGGCTGCGGTGGCCATGGCCACCTGGAGCAGTATTCCAGCGCCACCGGCGTGGTGAGCAACTACCTTGCCGAGTGCGAGAAGGCGGGCATCGAGCCCATCGAGCTGACCGGCCCCTCCGATTCCAAGGACGTGTTCCAGGCCTGCCGCGAGGGCGACAAGCTCGCGCTGGCCGCGGCCGATACCATGGCCGACTATCTCGGCCGCGCACTGGCGCTTATTGCCAACGTGGTTGATCCCGAGATGTTCCTCATCGGCGGCGGCGCCTCCGCCTCGGCCGATGTCTACCTCGACAAGGTTCGCGAGCACTTTAAGCAGTACGCGCTTTCCGCCTCGCGCGAGACGCCCATTAAGGTCGCTTCGCTCGGAAACGACGCCGGCATCATCGGTGCCGCCTACGTAGCCCTGCGCGCCGCCGGCAAATAGCTGGTGCAAGGGGGACAGGTTACTTTGCACCAACATGGTGCAAAAGGGACAGCCTTGGCCCCCGTGCCTGCGCCCCAAAATATGCCGTGGCCCTTCCGTCTGCGAAGGCTCGGCATCGGCGTGCTACCATAGCTACGTCCAAGTACACATATCAAGTGGAGGATACCCATGGCAAACGTTCTTGTCTTTGGTCACCAGAACCCCGATAACGACGCCATCATGAGCGCCGTCGTCCTGTCCCAGCTGCTCAACCAGGTTGAGTATGCCGGCAACACCTACGAGGCCTGCGCCCTTGGTCAGCTTCCGGCCGAGTCCGCCAAGCTGCTCGCCGACGCCGGCATTGCCGAGCCCCGCGTGATTGATTCCGTCGAGGCCGGTCAGCTCGTCGTCCTCACCGACCACAACGAGTCTGCCCAGTCCGTCGCCGGCCTTAAGGACGCCACGGTCTTTGGCGTTGTCGATCATCACCGCATCGGCGACTTCGAGACCGCCGGCCCGCTGCACTACATCTGCCTGCCCTGGGGCTCCAGCTGCACCATCGTCACCAAGCTCGCCGGCGTGCTCGGCGTTGAGCTTTCCGACGTTCAGGCCAAGCTGCTGCTCTCGGCTATGATGACCGACACGCTCATGCTCAAGAGCCCCACCACCACCGATGTCGACCGCGCCGTCGCCGCCAAGCTCGGCGAGCAGGTGGGCGTCGACCCGGTCAAGTTTGGCATGGAGGTCTTCCTCACCCGTCCGTCCGGCTCCTTCACCGCAGCCGAGATGGTCGGCAACGACATCAAGATGTTCGAGCCCGCCGGCAAGAAGCTGCTCATCGGCCAGTACGAGACTGTCGACAAGACCCGCGCACTCGGCATGATCGACGAGATTCGCGAGGCCATGCGCGCCTACGCCGCCGAGAAAGGTGCCGACGGCATCGTCCTGTGCATCACTGACATCATGGAGGAGGGCTCGCAGGTCCTGCTCGAGGGCGAGACCGAGGCCGCTCAGAAGGGCCTGGGCATTGCCGACGAGCACGACGGCGTCTGGATGCCGGGCGTCCTCTCCCGTAAGAAGCAGGTCGCTGCCCCTATCATGGCCGCCTGCTAGGTTTTGTAACCTGCTACGACCGGACCGCGGACACCCCGCGCTCCGGTCGTTTTTTTGTGCGCGGCGCCGCGTCGTCTCTTGGACAGGCGTGCCCGTGTCGTTGAGCAAATAATGTTCAACCTGTGGTTCCGCTTTTCGGCCACGCCTGCGTGCTTGTCGTGCAGGGTAGGCTAGATGCAAGCGTAATACGTTAGAGCGCGGCGCCGCCACTTGGGCGGGCCGTGCTTTTTTAAGACGGGAGCTTTCCCGTGAAAGGAGCCGCCCATGGCAGCAACTGAGCAGCTGTTCAACGTTCGTGAGCGCAAGCGCTTTGAACGTCACGACATCTGGGAGCGCATCGCCGAGAACGGCACGATTTCCGCCGCCGTCATGGTCTTCGCCGCCATCGCCGCCGTCATTTGCGCCAATACCGATGCCTACGAGGCCATCCATCACTTTTTGGAGACCCCGCTGTATGTGGGCCTTGGCAACCTTACGGCCGGTCTTACCGTTGAGCTTTTCGTCAACGACTTCCTCATGGCGATTTTCTTTTTGCTGGTGGGCATTGAGCTTAAGTATGAGATGACGGTCGGCGAGCTCAAAAACCCGCGCCAGGCTATGCTTCCCATGCTGGCGGCCGTGGGCGGCGTCGTCGTTCCCGCCTGCATCTACCTGATCTTTAACCATGCCGGCGCGCACAACGGCTGGGCCATTCCCATGGCAACCGATATTGCCTTTGCGCTGGGCGTGCTGTCGCTTTTGGGCAATCGCGTGCCCAACGGCGTGCGCGTGTTCTTCTCGACGCTCGCCATCGCCGACGACCTCATTTCCATCGCCGCCATCGCCATCTTCTACGGTCAGAGCCCCAATCCGTTTTGGTTGGGCGCCGCCGCGCTTGTGACCTGCGCGCTCGTGTGGCTCAACAAGACGCAGCATTACCGCCTTGCCCCGTATTCGGTACTGGGTCTACTGCTGTGGTTCTGCATGTTTAAGAGCGGCGTACATGCTACGCTTGCTGGCGTCATCTTGGCCTTTACCATCCCGGCCAAGTGCGGCGTCAAGCTCGATAGCCTCACCGATTGGTTGGGCGAGTGCCTGCCGCTGCTCGATGACCGCTACGACGACGAGGCACACATCTTGGGTCAGCATGACTTTACCGTCTCGACCACCAGGGTCGAGCGCGTCATGCACCGCGTGACCCCGCCGCTCATCCGCATGGAGCGTCTGATCTCCACGCCGGTCAACTTTGTGATTCTGCCGATCTTTGCGTTCGTGAATGCACAGGTTCGCCTAGTGGGCGTGGACATGAGCACGCTGCTCACCGACCCGGTGACGCTCGGCGTGTACTTTGGCATGCTGCTGGGCAAGCCGATTGGTATCTTTGGCATGACGTTTGCCCTGGTTAAGTTTAGGGTCTGCGAGCTGCCGCACAATGTCAACTGGCACATGATTGCCGGTGTGGGCATTCTGGGCGGTATCGGCTTTACCATGTCGATCCTCATCAGTGGCCTTGCCTTCCCGACGGCCCAGTTTGAGGTTCTGGCTGCCAAGGCCGCTATTCTCGCCGGCTCTGTCACCGCGGCCGTACTTGGCATGATCTACATGAGTGTGATCTGCAAGCACCCCGCGCCCAAGGGCGAGTAAAAGCTCGAAAAAGACACCAGAACCGGTTTGGATGCGTTCGAAACTCGGATCCGAGCGCTACTGGCCCCCTGCCAGATACCCCCGTGGTCAAAAAACGCCGTTTGTGAGTACTGTCACAAACGGCGTATCATTTTAGGTGCGGAAAATAATGAACAAAGTTATAAGAACTGTACGTTAATGAGTGACCATCGACTTCCAATTTGGCGCTAGCTGACGGTGATTGGGGAGTTTCAAGTCGAATTTTGCCGATTTCGACCGAGAATCGCTGCTACTAAAAAGTAACAGTACTCATATTTGCCCTTTTTTGGCCACAAGCCCTAAAACAAGCTTCGCCAGGGTCGGGAAACGGGCCAAATCGTCGGCCTCGAGGCTTATTCCACCGTTCCGTAGACGGCGCCCCAGCCGTGGGCGGCCAAGGCGGAGTTGAGCTGGTCGCAAAGTGACTGGCGGTCGTAGTAGCCGGGCGGCAGCAAGTTGACGATTTCCATGAGATCGGGCGCCAGGTCCAAGATTTCGGCCTGTACGATCAGATCCAGGCGGTCGATGGCGTGGCGGTCGTAAAACAGTCCGTCGACCAGGCGCTGAAGGTCGCCGAATTCCTCGGCCTGGAACGATCCGTACTCCATAGTGCCTCCTTGGGCGCTTCATGCCGGCATGCGCGGCGATTCGTAATTCATTGCGATGGACTTAATCTATCACGGCTTCATAACGTTGCGACGGTGGCGGTCTATACTTAGAAGAATTGCAACGTACCGCTTCGTGAAAGGTCGCACCCCATGCAGACGATCTACCAGAAGATGGAAACCACCGAACTCGATGCCGCCATCGAGGCGCTCAAAGCCGAGGTCGCCGAGGTCAAGGCCAAGGGCCTGGCGCTCGACATGGCCCGCGGCAAGCCGTCGCCCTCCCAGGTTGACATCTCTCGACCCATGCTCGATATCCTCAATGCCGATGCCGATCTGCACGACGGCAACGTCGACTGCTCCAACTACGGCTGTTTTGAGGGCATTCCCTCGGCGCGCAAGCTGGCGGGGGAGTTCCTGGGTTGCCCCGCCGAGCAGACGCTCGTACTGGGTTCGTCGAGCCTTTTGATCGAGCATGACATCGCCGGCATGTTCTGGCGCTGCGGCTCGTGCGGCAGCGAGCCTTGGGAGGCTTACGAGGCCGCGCATGACGGCAAGAAGGTCAAGTTCCTGTGCCCTGTTCCCGGCTACGACCGCCACTTTGGCATCACCGCCGACCTGGGTATCGAGAACGTCCCCGTCGCGATGACCGACAACGGCCCCGACATGGACGAGATCGAGCGCTTGGTTGCCGCTGACGACTCCATCAAGGGCATCTGGTGCGTGCCCAAGTATTCCAACCCCACGGGTATCACCTTTAGCGAGGACACTGTGCGCCGCCTGGTCGAGATGCCCACGGCCGCGCCCGATTTCCGCATCTTCTGGGACAACGCCTACTGCGTGCACGACCTGTACGACGAGACCGACGAGCTCGCCAACATCTTCGATCTTGCCCGCACGGCGGGCACCGAGGACCGCGTGGTGGCCTTTGCCTCGACGTCCAAGATTACCTTCCCGGGTGCCGGTATCGGCTTTATCGGTGCGAGCCCCGCGGTTATCGCGGAGTTCTCCAAGCGCCTGAAGGCCGGCCTCATCAGCGCCGATAAGCTCAACCAACTGCGCCACGTGCGTTTCCTTCCCACCATCGAGGCGGTCAAGGAGCACATGAAAAAGCATGCCGAGTTCTTGCGCCCGCGCTTTGAGGCCGTTGAGCGCAAGCTCACCGAGGGCCTGGGCGAGACGGGCTGCGCTACTTGGACGCATCCTCGCGGCGGCTACTTTGTGAGCTTTGATGGTCCCGAGGGCTCGGCCCAAAAGGTCGCCGCGCTTTGTGCCGACCTGGGCGTCAAGCTCACGCCGGCCGGTGCTACCTGGCCCTATGGCAAGGACCCGCGCGACACCAACATCCGTATCGCGCCGAGTTATCCCACGGTCGAGGACCTGGAGGCCGCGCTCGATGTGCTGGTGCTGGCCGTTAAGCTCGTCGCTGCCGAGCTTGCGCGTGCCGAGCGCGCCTAACGCGCGGCTTCCCGTACTATCCGAACTTTCGATACGTAAAGGAGCGTATACATGGATTTGGGTATTTCCACCAACCCCACGCCAGAGCTCTACACCATTAAAGTAACCGGCGAGATCGATATCTCTAACGCCGATAGCCTGCGCAATGCCATCGACCTGGCGCTCGAGCAGCCCACCGAGGCCGTTGAGCTCGATTTTGCCCAGGTGAGCTACATCGATTCGACGGGCATTGGCGTGCTCGTGGGCGCCGCGCACCACGCGGTCGACCACGGCAAGCGCTTTAGCTGCACCAATGTGCAGCCCCCGGTGATGCGCGTGGTCCAGCTGTTGGGTGTCGACCAGGAGATTTCGATCACCGCTGCATAATCTTTGCCCCCAAAAGGGCGTGCCGTTTGGCATATGTTTGTGATGCGCTCGGACGTTTTGGCGTCCGGGCGCTATACTTGACCGAATGAATAGACGAGTTCCGGCCGAATGGCGCGGTGCGGGCTCGACTCACATCGAGCCTTGGAGGTATGTGTGTTTGGTATTGGAGAGGGTGAGCTCGCGATCATCGTGGTCTTCGGCTTTTTGCTGTTTGGCCCGGATAAGCTCCCACAGATGGGCCGCACGATCGGCCGTGCCATCCGTCAGTTCCGCGAGACGCAGGAAAAGATGACGGCCGTTGTTCAGTCCGAGATTATCGATCCGGTGAGCGAGGCCGCGTCGGCCCCGGTCAAGCCCAAGAAGGTTGCTGCGACCGACGACGATTCCGATGCGGACGAGGATGCCGCCGAGACGGCAGCGCCCGCCAAGAAGGAGACCTTTGCCGAGCGTCGCGCCCGCCTTGCCGCCGAGAAGGCTGCGAGCGAGGGCGCCGCTGAGGGCGAGGCAGCTGCCGAGGAGACGGAGAGCGCTGAGCCCGCCGCCGATGCTGTCGCCGCCGTCGTCGAGCCCGAGCCTGCTGCCGAGCCGGAGCCCGAGCCGGCAGAGCCCACGACGGCCGATCTCTATGCCCGTCGTCCCCGCAAGCGCAAGGCCGTCGTCGACCAGCTCGCCCACGAGCTCGAGGCCGAGGACAGCGCCACTGCCGCTGACGCCCCGAAGGGAGGCGATGAGTAATGCCTATCGGACCTGCGCGAATGCCGCTCTTCGATCATCTGGGAGAGCTCCGTCGCCGCCTGACTATCGTGGTCGTGTCGGTGTTTGCCGCCGCCATCGTGCTGTATTTCGCCACGCCCGTGGTGCTCGACATCCTGGAAGACCCCATCCGCTCCTTTGTGCCGGACGGTAAGTTCTACATCACCACCACGCTCGGCGGCTTTGGCTTGCGCTTCTCGCTGGCCATCAAGATGGCCGTGGTCATGTGCACGCCCATGATCATCTGGCAGATTCTGGCATTTTTCCTGCCGGCACTGCGTCCCAACGAGCGCAAATGGGTCGTGCCCACGGTGCTCGCCTCGACGGTGCTGTTCTTCCTGGGCGCCATCTTCTGCTACTTCATCATCATCCCGGCGGGCTTTGAGTGGCTCATCGGCGAGACTTCGGCCGTCGCCACGGCGCTGCCCGATCTGGAGAACTACGTCAACATGGAGCTGCTCTTTATGATCGGCTTTGGTGTGGCGTTTGAGCTGCCGCTCATCATCTTCTACCTGTCCGTCTTCCATATTGTGTCCTATGCGGCCTTCCGCAGCGCCTGGCGCTACGTGTACGTGGGCCTGCTCGTGGGCTCGGCTGTGATCACGCCCGACGGCTCGCCCGTTACGCTGGGCCTCATGTATGGCGCCCTGCTCTCGCTCTACGAGATTTCGCTCGCCATCGCTCGCGTGGTCATTACCGCGCGCGAGGGCAAGGAGGGCTTGTTTATGAGCCGTCTGGACCTGTTTTCGGACGACGAAGAGGACAGCGAGGAGTAAATCGGTATGCACGAGGTTGGCATTGTCAACGGCATACTCGATACAGTGATTCGCGCGGCGCGTGGGGCGGGGGCCTCGCGCGCCGTTTTGGTAACGCTGCGTATCGGGGATATGACCGAGGTCGTGCGCGAGGCGCTCGACTTTGCGTGGGAGACATTTCGCGACGAGGACCCGCTCACGCGAGGTTGCGAGCTTGCCGTGGAGGAGGTCCATCCACAAAGCGAGTGTCTGGACTGCGGGGAGGTCTTTGAGCACGATCGCTTCCATTGTCGCTGTCCCCAGTGTGGTGGTGCCAACGTGCGCCTGCTGCACGGCCGCGAGCTCGACATCGCCAGTATAGAAATCGAAACCCCCGACGATTAGCCCGCTAGCCATCTGATGATGGGGTATAAAGGGGCAAAAGTAAGGAGCGCTGAGTATGGCTGAGAAAACGATTGATATCGCGTCGCCGATTCTGTCGCGCAATGAGCGCCTGGCAGATCAGCTGCGTCAGCGATTTAATGAGGCAGGCACCTATGTGATCAACGTCTTGTCGAGCCCTGGCTCGGGCAAGACCACCACGATCCTGGGCACCAACGAGCGCCTGCGTGACAAGGCGGGCCTGCGCTGCGCCGTCATCGAGGGCGACATCGCCTCGGACGTCGACGCCATTACCATGAAGGAAGCCGGCATGCCTGCCATCCAGATCAACACGGGGGGCCTGTGCCACCTCGAGGGCAACATGATCATGGAGGCCGTCGACGCATTCGACCAGGCTGTCGGTCTGGAGAACATCGACGTCATCTTTATCGAAAATGTGGGCAACCTAGTCTGCCCGGTCGACTTTGACCTGGGCGAGAACCTGTCCATCATGATTCTCTCGGTGCCCGAGGGCGACGACAAGCCCATCAAGTACCCGGGCATCTTCCAGCACGCCGGCGCGCAGCTGCTCAATAAGGTCGACGTGGCCCCGGCTTTCGATTTTGACATGGATAGGTATACTAAGACACTCGATGACCTCAATCCGCAGGCGCCGCGGTTTGCCGTGAGCGCGCGCAAGGGCGAGGGCATGGATGCCTGGTGCGATTGGCTCATCGGGCAGATCGAGCAAGCAAGGGCGTAAATCGGCCGCCATACGGGCGGGCGTAGCCGCAGAGATACGAGATAGGAGCCTCTTTTGAAGCTCATCATCGCCGAGAAAAACGACGCCGCGCGTCAGATCGCCGAGCGTCTGTCCACGGGCAAACCCAAAAAGGACAAGGTGTATAACACCGCCATCTACCGTTTTGAGTGGAAGGGCGAGGAGTGCGTGACCATCGGCCTTGCCGGTCACATCCTTGCGCCCGATTTTTGCGACAGCGTGCTGTTCGATAAAAAGCTGGGCTGGTATTCGGTTACCGAGGACGGCGAGATGCTGCCGGCCGACATGCCCGATGGCCTGGCACGCCCGCCCTACGACACCAAGCGCAAGCCGTTTCTTGCCGACGGCATCTCCATCAAGGGCTGGAAGCTCGAGAGTCTGCCGTATCTCACCTGGGCACCCGTCATTAAGCTGCCGGCCGAGAAGGAGCTCATCCGCTCGCTCAAGAACCTCGCCAAGAAGTCCGACAGCGTCATCATCGCCACGGACTTCGATCGCGAGGGCGAGCTGATCGGTTCGGACGCCCTCAACAAGGTGCGTGAGGTTGCACCCGACTTGCCGGTCGCCCGCGCCCAGTATTCTTCGTTTACCAAGGCCGAGATCACGCAGGCCTTCGATAATCTCGTCTCGCTCGACCAGAATCTGGCCGACGCCGGCGAGAGCCGTCAGCACATCGACCTCATTTGGGGTGCGGTGCTCACGCGCTACCTGACGCTCGCCAAGTTTGGCGGCTTTGGCAACGTGCGTTCCGCCGGCCGCGTGCAGACGCCGACGCTTGCCCTGGTGGTCGAGCGCGAGCGCGAGCGCATGGCGTTTGTGCCCGAGGACTATTGGCAGATCCGCGGCATGGGCGCCGCGCAGGGCGCTGCCGAGGACGACCGCTTTAAGATCGCTCACAAGACGGCGCGTTTTACCGACAAAGATGCTGCCGAGACGGCGTACGGCCACGTTGACGGCGTTGCGACGGCAACCGTCGCCGCGGTGACCAAGCGCTCGCGCAAGCAGCAGCCGCCCACGCCGTTTGCGACTACCTCGCTGCAGGCAGCCGCCGCGGCCGAGGGCATCTCGCCTGCGCGCACCATGCGCATCGCCGAGTCCCTCTACATGGCGGGCCTCATCAGCTATCCGCGTGTCGACAACACCGTGTACCCCGCGACGCTCGATCTGGGCGCCGTGGTGAGCGACCTGGCAAAGATCAACCCGGCGCTGGCGCCCGTGTGCAAAAAGGTACTCGCCGGCCCCATGAAGCCCACGCGCGGCAAGGTCGAGACCACCGACCACCCGCCTATCTACCCCACGGGCGAGGGCGATCCGTCCACGCTCGACGGCGGCCAGCGCAAGCTCTACGACCTCATCGCCCGCCGCTTCCTGGCGACGCTTATGGGTCCTGCGACCATCGAGAACACCAAGCTCGAGCTCGATGTGAACGGTGAGCCGTTCGTGGCTTCGGGCGATGTGCTCGTGACCCCCGGTTTCCGCGAGGCGTATCCGTACGGCCTTAAACGCGACGAGCAGATGCCGCCGCTTGAGCAGGGCGACACGGTCGATGTGTTTGACATTAAGCTCGAGGCCAAGCAGACCGAGCCGCCCGCGCGCTACAGCCAGGGCAAGCTCGTGCAGGAGATGGAAAAGCGCGGCCTGGGCACCAAGTCCACGCGCGCGAGCATCATCGAGCGCCTGTATGCCGTGCGCTATCTCAAAAATGATCCCGTTGAGCCGAGCCAGCTGGGCATCGCCATCATCGACGCGCTGACGCAATTTGCCCCGCGCATCACGAGCCCCGATATGACCAGCGAGCTCGATGGCGATATGACCCGCGTGGAGCGCGGCGAGGACACCGAAGAGCATGTCGTGACGCACTCGCGCGCGCTGCTGGCCGGCGTGCTCGACGAGCTGCTCAAGCATACGCAGGAGCTGGGCGACGCCATCAGCGACGCCGTCACGGCCGATGCGCGCGTGGGCGCCTGCCCCAAGTGCGGCAAGGACCTGGTTATGAAGACGAGCGCCAAGACCCGTGGCAGCTTCATTGGCTGCATGGGCTGGCCCGACTGCGATGTGACCTATCCGGTGCCGAGCGGCGTCAAGGTAAGCCCGCTCGAGGGCGAGGCGGCCGTGTGCCCCGAGTGCGGCGCGCCGCGCATTAAGTGCCAGCCGTTCCGCCAGAAGGCCTTCGAGATTTGCGTGAACCCCACGTGCCCCACCAACTACGAGCCCGATCTTAAGGTGGGCGAGTGCAAGGTGTGTGCCGAGGCCGGACGCCATGGCGACCTGATCGCGCACAAGAGCGAGAAGAGCGGCAAGCGCTTTATCCGCTGCACCAACTATGACGATTGCGGCGTGAGCTATCCGCTGCCGGCGCGCGGCAAGCTCGAGGCGACGGGCGAGACCTGTCCCGAGTGCGGCGCTCCCATCGTGGTGGTCAACACGGCGCGCGGTCCGTGGCGCATCTGCGTGAACATGGACTGCCCGACCAAGGAGAAGAAGCCCGCCCGCGGCCGCAAGACCACAACCAAGGCGAGCACGGCCAAGAAGACGACGGCGGCCAAGAAGACGACCGCCAAAAAGACGACGGCCAAGAAGTCGACTACCAAAAAGACCGCTGCCGACAAGTAGCCGCACGGTCGAAACATCACCTAAAACAAAAACGAGCGAGGACCTCAAAATCCTCGCTCGTTTTTATCTGGCAGTTAGGGACGTTCCTTTTCTGCCGGCAGTTTAGGAACGTCCCTAACTGCCGGCTCGGGAACGACAAAGCGCTAGTTCACTTCGACGGGTTTGGCGCCGGGATAGCGCTCCTCAAAGTCTAGGCGGTACTTATTGTCATTGGTGCCCGCCACGTTGTCGCGCGACAGCGGCGCCACGATCTCATTCTTGTGGTCCGCAGGCTTGGCGTATTTCAGGCTGATCTCCCAGGCATCACAGATTGCGTCAATGCGGTGATCCAGGTCGTCGTACAGGGCGATGATGTCCTTCCAGGAGCTGTAGTTCTTGGAGCTCGTCGGGACGTCTAGGTCCTCGACGATGTCGTAATACTGCTCGATGGTGTCCTCCGTGCGCTCGGCGACGTCGGCGAGATTTTGACGGGTGGTTCGATCCTCTTCCAGATAGCTGCCGTTGAAGTTCTGCGCGCAGCCACGGACGTAGTTGTCGAGGTCTTCGAGCAAGTCGTAGTATTCGCTCAGTCGGCGGTAGAGATTCTGCTCGGAGAGCGTTGCTTCGCCGCCATCCTCGTCGTCATCGTCATCATCGTCGTACAGGCTGTTGGGATCGCCGAGAGGCTTTAGGTCATCGTCGTCGACGTCATGGTACAGCTTAGCAACCTCGGCAGTCGTCTGCGTGACGGCGTTGTCGAAAGGCTTGATCACAAAGAAAACGACCAGGGCGATGATGATCGCCACCAGCACAACGATAACGGCGATAAGCGGCCCGGTGCCGCTCTTTTTGGGAGCGGGGGTCTGTGGTGAAGCGGGCGCGTATGCGGGAGCCGGCTGCTGTTGGGGCGAGCCACTCGCGACGGGTATGCGCTGCGTGGTCTCGACGGCCGCGGGGCCTGCGGCGGGGTCGGGGCGATAGGCGAGGGGGTCGTCCGCCTTGGCTTGCGGCGTATCGAGGGAACCGGTCTGCTCAAAAGCGGGCTGGCTATCGCTCGCGGTTGTTTGCTCAACGGGTGCACCGCACGAGGTGCAGAACTTGGCATCATCTGCAAGAAGTTTGCCGCACGAGGCGCAATACCGAGACATTGCCACTCCTTTCGCCACATTTCAATGCAATACGACGATTATACCCAGCGTCCAAAATTCCCCATCATAAGTTGCGGTGAAATAGGGACTGTTTGGCGGTCTCAGAGCTTCAATCAGTCCCTATTTCACCGCAACTTCGGGGATGCCTCGATGGCTAGGTTGGATTTGGGACGTGCCGAGCACTGGGGTATCATGGCTTGGTTGATATATCTGCATTTACGCGCCTTGTAGGAAGGGGCTGCGCCCATGGCTTTTGAGCCCGCTCAACATAGCTTTATCACGCTCGAGGGCGTCGATGGCGCCGGCAAGTCCACGCAGGCGCGCCTGCTTGCCCGCGCGCTCGAACTCGCTGGCTACCAGGTTGTGAGCCTGCGCGAGCCGGGCGGTACCGCCATCAGCGAAAAGATCCGTGCTCTGCTGCTCGACCCTGCCAATACAGCGATGGGCGACACCTGCGAGTTGTTGCTCTACGAGGCGGCACGCGCTCAGTTGGTGCACGAGGTCATCGCGCCCGCCCTCGCTGCCGGCAAGGTAGTCCTGTGCGACCGCTTCTACGATTCCACAACCTGCTATCAGGCATTTGCCGACGGCCTTGATCGCCAGATGGTGCGAGATGCCAACAACCTGGCCGTCGCGGGTACGCACCCGGCGCTCACACTCGTCTACCACATCACGCCCGAGCAGGCGGCGCTGCGCATGGCAGCCCGTGGTGCGGCAGATCGCATGGAGGCAAAGGGCATGGCATTCCAAGAGCGTGTCTACCAGGGCTTTTGCGCAATTGCCGCCGAGGAACCAAACCGCGTAAAGCTCATCGACGCGACCGCGTCCATCGAGGACGTCTTCGCGCAGACGGTCGAGCAGGTTCGCGCCTACGGCCTCGACATTTCCCAGGACGCCGTCACCGCCGCGCTTGCCAAGGAGGCCGAGTAACATGGCCCCCGCTCAGGCAAGCCTGCTGGCCAAGCTCGACACCCAAGAGCGCGTGCGCGACTTTTTGACCAATGCCGTCGCCAGCGGTCGCGCATCGCACGCCTACCTGTTTTTGGGTGCGCCCGGCGCGGGCAAGCTCGACGCCGCGTGGGCGCTCGCCCAAGCCTTCCTGTGCGAGCAGGATGGCTGCGGCTCATGCGATAGCTGCGTGCGCGTCGCCCGCCATACGCACCCCGACGTGCACTATTACACGCCCGAGAGCGCCACGGGCTACCTCATCGCCCAGACCCGCGAGCTGCTCGATGACGTGCCTCTGGCGCCCATCCGTGCCAAGGCCAAGGTCTACATCATCGACCGTGCCGAGCAGCTGCGCGCCAACACCGCCAACGCACTGCTCAAAACACTCGAGGAGCCGCCCGAGGGCGTTATGTTCATCCTGCTGGGCACCTCGGCAGACGTGATGTTGTCCACCATCGTGAGCCGCTGCCAGTGCGTGCCGTTTCGGCTGGTGTCGCCCACTGTGGCCGCGCAGGCCGTGAGCCGCGCGACGGGCCAGGATATCGCGCGTTGTCGCATGGCCGTCGCCGTGGCGGGAAGCCCCACGCGTGGCATCGAGTTCCTCAAGAGCGCCGAGCGCCAGGACGCCCGTCGCCAGATGGTCCGTGCCATCGACTCGCTCATCGCCGCCGACGAGGCCGATGTGCTCAGTCGCGCCAAGTCGCTCATCGTCGCCGTCAAGGCGCCGCTCGCCGAGGTCAAGTCCACGCAGGAAAAGGTGCTCGAGCAAAATGCCGATTACCTGTCGCGTGGAGCATTGAAGCAGCTTGAGGACCGCAACAAGCGCGAACTCAACGCGCGCGAGCGTTCGGGTATCATGGAAGCGCTGGCGAGCGCGCGGACGCTCACGCGCGACGTGCTGCTGACGCTTCAGGACGAGGCGGCAGACGTTGTGAACGAGGACGTGCGCGACGCGATCGGGCGGCTTGCCGCGGCGACGAATGTTGCGGGTGCCACCCAGGCGCTCGAGGCGGTTGCCACCGCTGAGCGCAACATCGCCAGAAACGTTACTCCCCAGCTGGCCATCGAGGTCATGCTGTTCGATATCAGGAAGGCACTGAAATGCCGTTAGTCGTACCCGTTAAGTTTACCTACGCCTCGCGCGACCTGTGGTTCGACCCACAGGATCTGGATATCCTCGAGGCCGATTATGCTATCTGCTCCACCGAGCGCGGAACCGAGATCGGCCTGGTCACGGCCGATCCCTTCGAGGTGCCGCTCGACGAAATCGGTCAGCCGCTCAAGCCCGTGCTGCGCGTGGCGAGCGACATCGACCTGCAGCTTGCCGACGACCTGGCCATCCAAGGCGACGAGGCGATGGTCGATTTCCGCCGTCTCGTCAAAGAGCTCGACCTCGAGATGAAGCCGGTCGGCGTTGAGTACCTGTTTGGTGGCGAGAAGGCCGTGTTCTACTTTGCGGCCGAGGAGCGCGTCGATTTTCGTCAGCTCGTCAAGGACCTGTCCTCAACGCTGCATATTCGCGTCGATATGCGCCAGATTGGCGTGCGCGACGAGACCCGCCTGGTGGGCGGCTATGCCCAGTGCGGACAGGAACTCTGCTGTACGCGCTTTGGCGGACAGTTTGAGCCCGTCTCGATTCGCATGGCAAAAGAGCAGGACCTACCGCTCAACTCGTCCAAGATCAGCGGCGTTTGCGGTCGCCTGATGTGCTGCCTGCGCTATGAGTTCGAGGCGTACAAGGACTTTAAGAGCCGTGCGCCCAAAAAGAAGACGCTCATCGATACGCCGCTCGGCAAGGCGCGTATTCAGGAATATGACACGCCGCGTGAGCAGCTGGTGCTGCGCCTGGAGAACGGCAAGGTCTTTAAGGTCAACCTGGCCGATATGACCTGCTCGGAGGGCTGCAAAAAGAAGGCTGCCGAGCAGGGCTGCAACTGCCGCCCCGACTGCGTGACGCGTGACGTGCTCGAGCGCATCGAGTCGCCCGAGATGCGCCTGGCGCTCATGGAGCTCGATCGCGAGAACGGCGTCGACGTGGGCGATGGCCTGTCGAGTGCCGACCGTCTGGCCGGCACGTCGATGCCCAAGCGCCGTCGTCGCGATGCCGAATCCGATGCTCGCGCCGGTCAGGGTCAGGGCGAGGGCCGTGGCCGCGGAAAGGGCCGCGGTAAGGCCGAGGCACCCGAGGCCGAGGGGGCGGCCGATGGCCGTCGCCGCCGCAAGCGCGTGGGCTCGGGCGATGCTACCGAGGCTGCAGCCGCGGGCAAGAGCGCCTCTCGCGAGCGCGAGGTTCAGCAGCCCCAGCAGCAGAATCGCGGCGGTGGCATGAACCCCACACGTCGCCGCCGCCGTCATCTGTCGAGCGAGGAGCGCGAGGACGCCTTCCGCGCCGCAGCTGCTCGCGAGGCTGGTGCCGCCCCCAAGGGTGGTTCGGGTTCCGATACGCCTGCCGACAAGAGCGGCAAGTCACATGGCGAGGAGGAGCGCGCGCCGCGTCCGCGCCGTCGCCATTCCTCGGGCGCGCAGCAGAAGCCCTCAGTGCCCTCCGTGGCCGATCAGGTCTCGGATGGCGAGGTCAAGGTCACGCGCCGTCGTCCCGGAGATGGCGGGGGAGCGGCTGCCAAGGCTTCGCGTGGCGCCGCTCGCGACGAGCGCGAGCCGCGCGAGGATCGCGGTGGCGAGGGCTCGGCCGACCAGGGTCAAAAGCGCCGTCGCCGTCGTCGTTCCCGCAAGCCGCGCCAGGATGGTGGCGAGGGCTCGACCCCGTCTTCGTCCGCACCACAACCGCCCGCCGGCGAATAACGCCCGCGAGCGGATTTAGCCCGCCTTGCCCCGAGCGCATCGGGGTATCATAGCGCCGAATCAACAACCCTCCCTGCGACCGAACGTAGGGAGGGTTGTGTCTTGAAGAGCCATCTGAACATATTGAGTTGTTTGCAGGGTGCCGGTGCCCTACCGTTTGCGGACGAATTGCTACCGTTTGCCGAGCGCGCGACGTACGAGGCACTCGAGGCATTGTCGCCAACACGATGTGCCGGCTGCGAGCGCGCCGGTGCGCTTATTTGCCAAGACTGCCTGGCCGCGTTCACGCTCATCGACTCACGTCATAGCTGCACCCGATGCGGCGCCCCGTTTGGGGATTTGCTGTGCACTGAGTGTTCGGTCGAGGGCACGTCCTCGGCAATGGCGGAGGCACTCGACCGCTGCCTGGCGTGCGCCGTCTATGCGCATCCGCTGCCGCGCATCATTAAAGCGTACAAGGACGCGGGTGAGCGACGTCTGGCTCCGTATCTGGCGGAGCTGCTCTACGACACCGCCCTTCATGCCCAGGTCGTAGCGCCCGATCGCTATGGAGGTGTGCTGTCCGGCGCGGATGCGGTGGTGTTTGTGCCTGCGACGGCGGCAGCGTTTCGGCGGCGTGGTTTTGATCATATGGAGGCTATTGCGCGCCCATTTTGCGAGCTGTCGGGTGTTCCCCTGCTCGATGCTCTCGTCAAGTACGGGCATGGCGACCAGCGAGAACTCGGTCGTGAGGAGCGCCGCGAGCGTGCCCAAGGCATGTACGAGACGGTTGAGGACGTGCACGGCCGCCGCTTGCTGCTTATCGACGACGTTATCACCACGGGTGCGACGATGGCAGCGGCTTCGGCGGAACTCAAGCGCGCCGGTGCCGCGGCCGTTGATGGCCTCGCTATCGCACGCGTTTGGTAGGGGTGGTTCAGATGGCAATAAAGATCGGGCAGCGTGGCAAGCCTGCAAGCGAGCAGCTGGCTGCTTCCGTAATTCTGACGGGTGCCTCGGCGCTGCGCATGATGCGCGCCGAGCGCCGGCAGATGGGCTACATAAGCTGGAAGGACCTTAATCCCGATGAAGAGCGCCGTGTGCTGCGCGCATCGTCGCCCTCGACCGAGGACATCTATCTTCCCGATTTGGTGCGGATTGGGGCCGCAAGCGGCGAGGTGCAAGAGGATTTGTGCTTGCTGGTAGGATCTGCAGCGCAGCGCCGCCGTATTCTTGGCGTGAGCTGGTCCGTATGCTCCGAGTTGCCCGCCGGCTCGATTCTAGAGGTGGAACCGGGGGCGTACAGTCTATCTCCCGAGGCCCTTTGCGTAGCCGTCGCGCGCGAGGTCGGCTGCATCCAGGCATTTGCCCTGGCCCAGGAGCTGTGCTCTAAGATTTCACTGAGTGACCGCGGGAAGTATCTGCCTCCCTACACCTCGCCTGTCGTGAACAAATTGGCAAAGGACAAAGACCAGCCGCCAGATGTCGGTTACTTTGAGGTCGAGTCCGTGCTGACACCCGATTGCCTGGTAGATTACCTCGCGGCATGCAAGGGGAATGTGGCCAAACAGCTGCTGCGCCTGTGTCCCTACCTGTCAGAAAATCTGCGCTCGCCCATGGAGTGCATCATGCTCGCTCTGTTTTCGCTTCCGTTTTCCTATGGCGGATTTGCCTGCGGTCCCTTTAAGACCGACTACAAGATCGAGTTCGATGACCGCGCGCAGGCAATCTCGGGGATGTCCCATGCAGTTTGCGATGCGTATCAGGAAGCAGCCCGGTTTGACCTGGAATACAACGGTGAGCTGGGCCATTCCTCCCGGAGGGGACGTATCCATGATGAAAAACGCAACACGGGCTTGATTACTATGGGAATCGAGGTCGCGACGGTCAACAACGAAATGCTCTGCGACATGGAAGCGATGGAAGCGCTCGCATGGCGCATCCACCAGCGCATGAGTAAGCGATATCGCAACCGTGTTGACGCTCGCAGAAAGAAACAAGAGGCGCTATTTAACACGCTGCGGGCGTGTTTTGGGCTTAAACCCGCCTAACAATGCTCTGAAACAGGGGGTTGGATATATGCTCTGGCCAAAATATAGCAAATATGAGTACTGCTACAAATTCAGTAACAGCAAAATCAGGGATTTTGGGACTGGAAGATGGCGTAAATTAGAAAGTTATTAAACAAATGTGGAATATCATGGCATCAATCTGACGTTATAGAGCGTGAAAACAGCTTGCAGAGCCAAAAACTCCTGCTACTAAATTGGTAACGGTACTCATATTTGCTATTTTTTGGCCACGGCGCCCTAAGACGGGTGTGTTGAGGCTTTCCGTAGGGGAGCGACGGGCTCAATCAGAGCGTGTGCGGCCCGTCCTGACCTGCGAAATCTGTACTCGCGATGCGAATAACGCCCCTAACCTTAAACTTTAGCTTGAACTTAGCTATAATGCGCTACGTTCCTGCCAGGCTGTGGTTGCGGACGGACGAAATGCCCGTCCTAGTCCAAGACAGACGCGGTCAAAGGGATCCACGTAAGCGACCGCGTGCGCGCGGCGCGATCATGGCGCGTCCTAGATGTAAGCCGCACCGTCCGTTCTACTTTCTTTGGGGCAATACCGCCTCGCGGGCGAGCGGGCCAGTCGTGAAGGTGGCTGCGGCCTCCCGAGCAAACACCCCGGTGCGCAAGTGTGGGGTCAAATACCAGGTCAGCTGGTGGGAACAACCTGATATTCCGCGCAACGCACGGATCGTATACGACACAGAAGGCAGGGTAGTGGACATGGTGAGGGGCAGCTTGATGCACGCGGCTCGGTTAGGTGCTGGGGCCGCAGCGGTCATCGCCGTTTTGGGCCTGAGCGGATGCGCGTTCAACCCGCTGTCTACGTTCACGACTCCCACGATCGACCAGATCGAGTACGAGACCGTCACGCCGGCGGTGTCGGACGATGCCCTGGTCACTCCCGAAACCCTGACGGTTGCCCTCGATACTTCCGATGCGCCGCAGGCCATGCAGGGCGCCGACGGCGAGCTCACGGGATATGCGGTCGACGCCGCCCGCGCCCTCGCAAGCCGCATGGGCCTTAAGGTCGCCTTTGTCGATGCGTCCTCGGCGGGTTCCGCGCTCGGCGACAAAAAGGCTGATATCTTTATCGGCGGGATCAACTCCACAGACGGGGACGTTAGCTCGCTCGGCACCTGCCTGTACGATGCCGCTTCCGTGTTCGGTAAAACCAGCGATGGTGGGTCGCTAAGCGTTTCCACCGATACCCTTAACACGTCCACCCTGGGCGTTCAGACGTCCTCGGCCTCGCAGGAGGCGCTTGCTAAGCAGAGCATCACCGCCAACCAAAAGACCTACTCCAACATCAACGAGTGCTTTGAGGCGCTCGAGTCCGGCGAGGTCGACTATGTGATCTGCGACTCCACGGCCGGCGGCTACCTTGCACGCCTGATGAGCGAGATTTCCTATGTCGGTGCGCTCGAGGCGCCCTCGACGCTTGGTGTTGCGGGCCTCTCGTCCAATGACGAACTGTGTCGTGCCGTGAGCGATGCCCTCGACGGTATTACGGCCGACGGCACGCTCGAGGCGGTCCACTCTGTCTGGTATGGTACGATGCCCTACGACCTCACCACTAAGACGGTTTCGGGCGCTAACGTGCAGCCGGGCGACTCTGAGTCCAGTGAGACCACGTCCTCCGGCAGCGAGTCCTCCGATTCCAACAATGAGGCTGCATCCTCCGAGGACAAATCGTCCAGCCAGGAAGCCACCATCACCGACGACGACATTAACAAACTCAATAGCTAGTTATTGCTAGGGGTGGTGTCTCCTATACGTTGGAAAGGACACCTCTTCACGGTTTCAACACGCACTACCGGGCTTCTCCAATAGGGGAGCCCGGCTTTTTCATCCAAATAAAACTAGCAGGTCAAAGCCAATTTTCGGGACCAAATACAAAGCCGCCGACGCCCTCCTATAGCGCACTTTGCCATGGAAAAGTACGAGACTTCGGTATGCGGTATCAAGCAATCGTTATTCGGGTCTTTAGGAATCCGCGTGATTAAATGCACGGCAATGGGTACATAGCCAGTACAGTAAGTCCCCGAGGCAGATTGGAGCCACGTATGGATATCAAGGTTTCTGGACGCAAGACGACGGTAACCGATGCTCTGCGTGCGCATGTGGATGAGAAGATCGGCGAGGCGCTCAAGGTTTTCGATATCGAGCCCATGACGGTCGACGTTGTACTTCGCTATGAGAAGAACCCCTCGAACCCCAACCCGGCAATCGTCGAGGTTACGGTTCGTGCCCGCGGTTCGGTGATTCGCGTTGCCGAGCACGGTGCAGATATGTACGCCGCCATCGACCTCTCCGCCGATAAGGTCACCCGCCAGCTGCGCAAGTTCAAGACCAAGGTCGTGGACAACCGCCAGGGCGGTGCCAGCGCAGCGGATGTCGCACCGGTCGAGCGCGTCGAGGATCTGGCCGACCTGCTGCTGCCCGAGGAAGAGGACGACCTGCTCGTCCGCGAGAAGGTTATCGACGTCACCCCGATGACTGAGGAGCAGGCGCTGGTGCAGACCGATCTGCTCGGCCACGACTTCTACGTGTTCGAGAACGCGACGACCGGCCTTATCAATGTGGTGTATCACCGTAAGAATGGTGGATATGGCATCATCAAGCCCCGCATCGAAACACTTGACGAGTAAAATACGTTAACTTGCATGAGTTAACGGTTGGCGGCCATCCCATGCGGGTGGCCGCCTTTTTACGTAAGGAGTCGCTTTGATGGACAAGGCCGCATCCGCCGGTCATTCGGACCGTTGCCGCATCGTCGTCGATACCTGCTGCGACTTTAGCCCCGAGGTCGCCGCGAACCTCGATGTCGATATCCTGGGTTTCCCCTTCATTATCGATGGCGAGGAGCGCACGGACGACATCTGGTCGAGCATGAGCCCTAAGGAGTTCTACGACCGCATGCGCGCCGGTGCCCGCGTGTCCACCTCGGCTGTGTCGCTCGGTCGCTATATCGAGTTCTTTACCGAGTGCGCCAAAGAGGGTACGCCCACGGTCTACCTGTGCTTTACCTCGGCGTTGTCGTCGAGCTACAACTCCGCGTGCCAGGCGGCAGATGCCGTGCGCGCCGAGTATCCCAACTTTGAGCTCTACGTTGTCGACAACGCTCTGCCCTGCGCGACCGGCGCGCTCTTGGCGCTCGAGGCCGTGCGCCAGCGTTCGGCGGGACTGACCGCCAAGCAGCTGGTCGATTGGGCAAACGAGGCAAAGACCTACGTCCACGGCTACTTTACGCTCGAGAGCTTCGACGCACTGGCTGCCGGCGGCCGCATTCCGCCCGCGGCGGCGCAGCTCACGGCAAAGCTCGATGTCAAGCCCGAACTCTCCTACGACCTTGCCGGCTCGCTGTCGCTGATCGGCGTCAACCGCGGCCGCAAGAAGGCGCTCAAGTCCATCCTCAAGTCGTTCCGCGAGAACTACGTGCCCGATCGCACCATGCCCATCGCCATCATGACGGCCGATGCCGAAAAGGACGGTGACTGGCTCGAAGCCGCCATCCGCAAGGAGGAGGGCTGCGCCGACGTCACAATCATTCGCAGCTCCGTGGGCCCCACCATTGGCTCGCACGTGGGCCCCGGCATGGTGGCCTGCGCGTTTTGGGGTAAGAACCGCGCCGACAAGGCGTCGCTTTCCGACCGCATTGCCCGCCGCGTGCGCGGCCAGTAGGCAAGTAACGCGGCCGTAATCGATCCCAACTCACAGCCCAAACGCTGGCACCGAGTATTCAACCTAGTAATAACACCCAACCCAAAAGGAAAGGTTTCATGGCAAACAAGCTCTCCGTCGCATTTATCGGCACCGGAATCATGGGTGCCCCCATCGCCGGTCACATCCTGGATGCCGGCTATCCCGTCACGGTCAACAACCGCACCAAGTCCAAGGCTGCCGCGCTTATCGAGCGCGGTGCCGCTTGGGCCGATACGCCGGCCGATGCCGTGGCGAACGCCGACGTCGTCTTTACCATGGTGGGTTATCCCTCCGAGGTCGAGGAGCTCTACCTGGCGGGCGACGGCCTGCTCGCGTGCACTAAGCCGGGCGCGGTTCTGATCGACCTCACCACGAGCTCGCCCGAGCTGGCGCGCGACATTGCCGAGGCCGCCCAGGTTTCCGGCCGCATGGCGTTTGACTGCCCCGTCACCGGCGGCGAGTCGGGTGCTATCGCCGGCACGCTTACGGCTATCGTGGGCGCCACCGAGAACGACATCGCGCCGGTCCGCGATATCCTTTCCACCTTTGCGGCAACCATCTGCTGCTTCGACGGCGCCGGCAAGGGCCAGGCTGCCAAGCTCGCCAACCAGGTATCGCTGGGCGCCTGCATGGTCGGCATGGCAGACGCCATGGCATTTGCCGAGCTGAGCGGCCTCGATCTGGAGAAGACCCGCCAGATGATCCTGGGCGGCACCGGCAAGTCCGGCGCTATGGAGAGCCTGGCTCCCAAGGCGCTCGACGGCGACTACAAGCCCGGCTTTATGGTCGAGCACTTCATCAAGGACCTGCGCTTGGCGCTCGCTTACGCCGACGACCGCGAGCTTGCGCTGCCCGGCGCCGACGTGGCCTTTACGCTCTACGACATGCTCGACGCCATCGGTGGTGCCAAGCTGGGCACCCAGGCCATCACGGTCCTCTATAAGGAGGAGGCCGACGCCATCGCCGCCGGTCTGGACTGGTCGCAGTATCGTCCCGAGGAGCATGGCGCTCACGAGGACGGCTGCGGTTGCGGCGAGCACGGCGACGACCATGAGTGCGGTTGCGGTCACCATCACGGCGAGGACCACGAGTGCTGCGGCGGCCACGGCCATGACGACGGCCACGAGTGCTGCTGCGGCCACCATCACGGGGAGTAGCGCCCATGAGCTGGACGTTCGTGGTGCTTGCGCTGGTGCTCTTTCTCTTTGCGATCTACATTGGCTTTTTGTGCGGCCAGTGGGCCTGCGAAAAGCGCGTGATCACCAAGCGCGACTACTGGATTGCCAACTTTGCAGGCGCGGCGGCAGTCGTCCTGCTGACCTGGGTGTTCTCGCTGTTCCCGCTGGTGCAGTTTGCGCCGATCGGCTGGCTCGGCGGCTTTATCGCCGGTCTTAAGATGAGCTTTGGCGAGTCCGTCGGTCCGTGGCGCAAGCACGACGAGGTCTTTAACGTCAACAAGGCTCATCGCGCCGCCGCCGACGCGGGCGACGCTGAGGAACGCCGCCGTGCGCGTCGCAATGGCGCGGCCGACCGACAGCTCATCTCGGTCACCGATGACAGCAAGGGTGCTGGCAAGCACGCTAAGAAATAGTAAGAAGAGGTAACTATGGCAGAAAACAAAGACGAACAGCTCACCGACGAGGAGCTGGCACAGCTTCAGCTGGCAGAGGAGAACGAGAACGCCGTCGACCGTCTGGTCAAGGAGCTCGGCTGCCCCACGCGCCGCATCCGCCAGTTTGCCGCCCGCGTGCTGCACCTGCTTGCCGAGCGCGATCCGCAGCGCGTCGTGCCCTGCGTGCCCGCGCTGATTGAGGCGCTCGACCGCCCCGAGGCTCAGACCCGCTGGGAGGCCCTCGACGCCCTGGCGGCGCTCGCCACCACCTGCCCCGAGCAGCTGGGCGATGCCTTTGAGGGCGCCGAGACTGCGCTGTTCGACGAGATCTCCTCCACGCTGCGTTATGCCGCCTTCCGCCTGCTGTGCGCGTGGGGTGCCACGAGCGTCGAGCGTTCGCGCGAGGCTTGGCCCATCCTGGACGAGGCCATCCAGTGCTACCACGGCGACCTTGAGTATCGCGACATGCTCGGTTGCCTGTACGAGTTTTGCCAGGGCGAGATCGACGCCGAGGTTGCCGAGAAGCTCGCGCTGCGCCTTAAGTTCGATGCCGAGAACGGCAAGGGCAGCTATCTCAAGGCCCGTTCGAGCGAGATTTGCGAAATGCTTGTTAAACGTTTTGGCCTGGATCTCTCCAAAAAGAAGAAGCGTGCTAGCGTTAAAAAATCTGACGACGCCGAAGACGAGGAGTAACAGATTATGGCGCACGATGTAGTCCTGATTCCCGGTGACGGTATCGGTCCCGAGATTACGCAGGCCATGCGCCGCGTGGTCGAGGCCACCGGTGTCCAGATCAACTGGAACGTCCAGGAGGCCGGTGCCGGCGTCATGGACGAGTTTGGCACGCCGCTGCCCCAGCACGTGCTCGATGCGGTCGCCGAGACCAAGGTTGCCATCAAGGGCCCCATCACCACGCCGGTCGGCACGGGTTTCCGCAGCGTCAACGTGGCCCTGCGCAAGCATTTTGACCTGTACGCCTGCGTGCGCCCCTGCCTGTCGCAGCCGGGCGACGGCTCGCGCTTCCGCGACGTCGACCTGGTCATCGTGCGCGAGAACACCGAGGACCTCTACGCCGGCATCGAGTTCGATGAGGGCGCTGCCGAGGTCGAGGAGCTTTCGCAGCTCGTCGAGCGTTCGGGCCAAAAGACCTTCGCCGCCGATTCCGCGATCTCGATCAAGCCGATCTCCATCGCCAAGAGCCGCCGCATTGTGGAGTATGCCTTTGAGTATGCCCGCCGCTGCGGCCGCAAAAAGGTGACGGCCGTGCTCAAGGCCAACATCTTGAAGGCGACCGACGGCCTGTTCCTGCGCGTTGCGCGCGAGGTTGCCGCCAACTATCCCGATATCGAGTTCAACGACAAGATCGTCGACGCCACCTGCATGGGCCTGGTCCAGAACCCCAATGACTTCGATGTCCTGGTGCTGCCCAACCTGTACGGCGACATCGTGAGCGACCTGTGCGCCGGCCTGGTGGGCGGCTTGGGTATGGCCCCCGGCTCCAACATCGGTGCCGATTGCGCCATCTTTGAGGCTACGCACGGCTCCGCGCCCGATATCGCGGGCAAGGATATCGCCAACCCCACGGCCGAGATCCTCTCTGCTGCGATGATGCTCGATCACCTGGGCGAGAACGATGCCGCCAATCGTATTCGCGCCGCCGTATCTGCCACGCTCGACGAGGGCGAGCAGGTTACCGGTGACGTGCGTCGTGCCCAGACCGGCTCCGTTGAGGGCGCGGTGGGCACGCAGGCCTTCGCCGATGCCGTTATCGCGCACCTGGCCTAAGGCATGCAGACTGCAAACGCCTAAATAGTACTTAAGTGTTTGCGTATAACCTAAGAATCAATACGCCCGGCGCTCTGCCGGGCGTATTCTATTGGGGACTATGTTTGCTAACAAGGAGTAACTGATATGGGTCTGATTCAAAAGAAGGACGAGAAGGACGAGATCGACGGCATCCAGATCATCGAGCGCGGCGAAGGCCCCGACGGTGATGAGGACGAGAAGATCGACCTGGTCGCCGGCACGTCTGCCGAACATATTGCCGCTGGCACGACCGCCGAGGAGGAAGACGCTCGCCTGGAGGCAAAGATCGCCGCGGACGCCGCCGACGAGAACCTCATGCCCCAGGAGCAGGACGAGGACGACGACTCCGACGTGGACGACCACGCTTGTAAGCACAAGAAGACGATGATTGTCGCCTTTGTGGTCGCCATCGTGATCGCTGCTGTGGTCGGCTTCTTTATTGGCAACGGTGGTTTTGGCGGCAAGGGTGTCGGCTCGTCGACCCTGACCGAGGATCAGCTCGATTCGACTGTGGCAAGCTATAGCTACAACGGCAAGAAGAGCGACATCACCGCGCGTGAGGCCATCGAGAGCCAGTACAGTCTCGACACCGTCAAGGACGACGACGGCAACTACACCGCTCCGTCTGTCGACGTTATCCTGTCCTACGTGCGCAACCAGATTCTGCTGGACGCTGCCGAGGACGAGGGCATTACCGTCTCTTCCAAGGAGATGAAGAAGTACGCCGAGGATTCCATCGGCACCTCCGACTACAAGACCATGGCCACGCAGTATGGCGTGTCCAAGGACCAGGCCAAGCAGATCGTCCGTCAGTCCGCTACGCTGCAGAAGCTCTACAAGAAGAAGGTGGGCGACAGCTCCGCAAGCATGCCGACTGCTCCGACCGAGCCTGCTGACGGCAACGAGGACACCGCGAGCAAGGATTACGCCGATTACATCATCAACCTTGCCGGCGACGAGTGGGATAGCTCAAAGGGCACTTGGAAGGATGCCGACGGCACCTATGCCAAGGCCTTCGCTGACGATGCCTTTACGGCCGATAGCGCCACCTACAAGCAGGCCATGACCGCCTATTACACCGCCTACCAGCAGTATTCCTCGCAGGCTTCGAGTGCCAGCTCCAAGTGGACCGAGTATGCGAACGGCCTCTACGCCAAGGCCAACATCAGCATCTACGGCCTGTTTGCGTAAGGTTTGCCTGTACTACTGCGCGCTAACCGATCTACCTGATTGAGCCCGCTAGAACGGACAACGTTCTAGCGGGCTTTTTTTGTTACCGAAACCACTGGGGTAGGCCTCGCGCCCGCACAAGCGCTCCATCGGGTTTTCCTAATTCATCTGGGAAAACAACTGCAAACGATTGCAAGTAACCGGTGAACGGTCGAAAACTACCGTTCACCGATAATCTCAAAACTGGTTCTAACTGGTATTAAGTCAAAAAGACCAATTCACATATCTTCACAATGACCTGCAATTTTTCTACACGCTATTTTTAGCCGCCCTGCGTTGTTTAGACGCAGGAAAAGTTCCGATCTTTTGCCAAAACGTTTCGAAACGGTTTCAAAACCGCAGGTAGAAGTGTTAACGAGCGGTAAACGGTCGAAATATCACCGTGAGCGGTGCAAAAACGTTTTACCGTATAAATCAACGAAAGCGGCCTCTTCTGGGGTGATATAGTGACAACAACACGTCACGTGGTTACTACCAGTTTAGAAACCACTGGTCTTCAAAGAACGCTTTCCAAGAAGCTTTAAGGGCGAGCGCCCGCTGGCTTCCGAAAATCATCGGACTCAGATTGTACACACCTTCGGAAGGGAAATTTGAATGGTTGGCTTTATTCTTACCGGTCATGGACAGTTCGCACCCGGCCTTGCAAGCGCTATCGCTATGGTTGCCGGCGACCAGCCTGCTTTTACCGTCGTTCCTTTTGAGGGCGACCAGGCTGCATCCTACGGTGAGGATCTCCGCGCCGCTATTACCGCCATGCGCGAGGAGTGCGATGGCGTGCTCGTCTTTACCGACCTGCTTGGCGGCACCCCGTTCAACCAGTCGATGATGATCGCCCAGGATGTCGACAACGTCGAGGTTCTGACTGGCACCAACCTTCCCATGGTTATTGAGCTTCTGTTCCTCCGCGGCAATGCCACGCTCGCCGAGCTTGGCGAGCAGGCAGTGACCGTTGGCCAGACGGGCATCACCGCTCAGACGGTCGCTTCTGTTGCTGGTGCCGAGGAAGAGGATATCTTCGGCGACGAGGACGGCATCTAATGGCCGATTTCGGAGCCAGCGTCTTGAGCTCCTCAGTCGCCCTTTTGGGCCTGCTTGTCATCATGGGCTTGATTTACACCATCTGGTCGCAAATCAACATGAAGAAGAAGCAGAAGTACTTCAAGGAGCTGCACACCGAGCTCAAGCCGGGTCAGGAGGTTCTTTTCGCCGGCGGTATCTACGGAACCGTAAAAGGCATCGAAGGCGAAAAGGTCCAGATCAAAGTCCGATCCGGAGCCGTCGTAGACGTTTCGCGTTACGCGATTCAGGAGATCAAGTAACTGTCGTCAGCAAATAACGAAAGGAAGCTGATCAACATGGCAGAACCCAACATTCTTCTTACCCGCATCGATAACCGACTGGTTCATGGTCAGGTTGCCACCCAGTGGAACTCCACTCTGGGCTCCAACCTCATCCTCGTCGCCAACGACGACGTGGCGACCAACACCATGCGCCAGAACCTCATGAAGATGGCCGCTCCCGCCGGCGTCGCTACGCGTTTCTTCTCCCTGCAGAAGACCATCGACGTCATTGGCAAGGCGAGCCCGCGCCAGAAGATCTTCATCGTGGCCGAAACACCGGAAGACGTGCTTACGCTCGTCAAGGGCGGTGTGCCTATAAAGAAGGTAAACATCGGCAACATGCACATGTCGGAAGGAAAGCGCCAAGTCGCCACCTCCGTCGCAGTTAACGACGAGGATGTCGCTGCGTTTAAAGAGCTGCAGGAATTGGGGGTGGAGTTGGAGATCAGGCGCGTTCCGAGCACGCCTGTTGAGGACACGAGCAAGCTCTTCTCGTAATCCTCATGATCCACGTTGTCAGGAGTGAAACCCTGACGTTCTGTACGTGATATCCAAAGTGCGTACATACATTTTGAAAGGAGGAGCAAGATGGAATACTCGATCATCCAGGTCGCTCTGGTCTTCATCGTCACGTTCGTCGCGGCAATCGACCAGTTCAACTTCCTCGAGTCTCTCTATCAGCCCATCGTCACCGGCGCCGTCATCGGTCTTATCCTTGGCGACCTCAACACCGGTCTTCTCGTGGGTGGTACCTATCAGCTCATGACGATCGGCAACATGCCGATCGGAGGCGCTCAGCCGCCTAACGCCGTCATCGGCGGCATCATGGCAGCCATTCTCGCTATCGCTACGGGCCTCGAGCCCAACGCGGCAGTCGGCCTTGCCATTCCGTTCGCTCTGCTTGGTCAGCTCGGCGTTACCCTGGTCTTCACGCTTATGTCGCCGCTCATGTCCTCTGCGGACAACATGGCTCACAACGCTGACACCAAGGGTATCGAGCGTCTGAACTACTTCGCCATGGCTCTGCTCGGCCTGATCTTCGCTGTCGTCGTCACCCTGTTCTTCATCGCTGGCGCTACCATCGGTCAGACCATCGCTTCCGCCATCCCGACTTGGCTGCAGACCGGTCTCTCCGCTGCAGGCGGCATGATGCGCTTCGTTGGCTTCGCCGTCCTGCTCAAGGTTATGATGAACCGCGATATGTGGGGCTTCTTCCTCATGGGCTTTGGCCTCGCGCTCATCACCGTTGCCAACGATTCGCTGGCAACCCCTGCTCTGCTCATCCTCGCTCTCATCGGCTTCGGTATCGCTTTCTGGGACTTCCAGCAGCAGACCGAGCTGAAGGGTGCAGCTGTTTCTGACGGAGGTGACTTCGAAGATGGCATCTAATGAGTATGTGATCCCGGAGCACTACGAGGATCTCACTCCTGCTCCGCAGCTCGACCAGAAGACCCTCAACAAGATGGCTTGGCGCTCCTGCTTCCTGCAGGCCTCGTTCAACTACGAGCGTATGCAGGCCGCCGGCTGGCTCTACTCCATCATTCCCGGTCTGGAGAAGATCCACACCAACAAGAACGACCTCGCGGCTTCCATGAGCCACAACCTGGAGTTCTTCAACACCCACCCGTTCCTCGTCACCTTTGTTATGGGCATCGTGCTTTCGCTCGAGCAGAACAAGGTTGACATCCCCACGATCCGCGCCGTCCGCGTCGCCGCAATGGGCCCGCTCGGTGGTATCGGTGACGCCCTGTTCTGGCTGACGCTCGTGCCTATCACGGCCGGCATTACCTCCAACATGGCCATCAACGGCAACGCCGCTGCACCGATCATCTTCCTGGTGATCTTCAACGTCGTCCAGTTCGCTCTGCGCTTCTGGCTCATGAACTGGTCCTACAAGCTTGGCACCAGCGCTATTGACGCTCTGACTGCCAACATGCAGGCCTTCACGCGTGCCGCTTCCATCATGGGCGTCTTCGTCGTCGGTTGCCTGGTCGTCACCATGGGTGGCACCCAGATCAACCTCCAGATCCCCAACGGCACCACCCGTGGCCTCTCCGCTACTACCGTGATCGTCTCCGAGAAGGAGGCCGAGAACTTCACCGGTATGGAGGGCATCGATACCGAGACCGCTGAGGCCGGTACCATCGCCATGACCGATGAGGACGGCAACGCCCTCACCGCTTCCGATGCCGACGGCAACGCTGTCGAGTGCGGCGTCACCGATCTGGGCAACGGCATGGAGTCCGTTACCTACGGTACCGTCACCGAGGATCCGGTCAACTTCTCCGTTGCCGACACCCTCAACACCATCGTCCCGAAGCTCGTCCCGCTTATGCTTACGCTGCTGCTTTACTACATGTTCGCTAAGCACAGCTGGACCCCGACCAAGGGCATTCTGCTGCTCTTCGTCCTCGGCATCCTGGGCGCTGGCCCGCTTGGTCTCTGGCCGAGCATCTGGTAAGGCTCTAGCTTGAGGGGTGTGTCCCTACGCGGCTCACACCCCGACCCCTTAAGCCATGTGTATGTTAAAAGCCGCGTGCTCTTAAGAGCGCGCGGCTTTTGTTCAAGACTTTAGTCTGCTGGCCGCGCAGCGGCCAGCTTTAAACCACCCG
>CBCSLZ010000008.1:0-81711 GCA_965141245.1 uncultured Collinsella sp. | reverse complement strand
GCCCGTGGGTTATACCCTAAGAGCAAACCACCCTTTTTAAGGGTGGTTCTGATTTGGTTCGCGCCATGTGGGGGTGGTGGCGACGTGCATTTTTGCGAGTATTCTGCAATCGAAGGCCACTGCATACCGACTTCGGGCGAAAAATCGGGATTTCTCGATGTTTTCTACGAATGATGGGCGGGGTTATGGGCTGACAGCGTTTGATTTGCAGGGATATTCGCGGTCTTTGGCATTTATCGTGGCGCCCGAAGTCCTTGGTTATGTTGAATACTCCTAAAAATGCACGGTGCTTAGAGGGGGACCTTCGCAACAAAGGAAACCGCCCCGTCGAAGTATGCATTCGACGGGGCGGTTTATGCATATACCCGATTAAGGATACGCTGCGGATCTGTTAGAACTTGACGGTCGGTGCCTGGCGGGCAGCTTCGGCGGCCTCGAAGCCCTGGCGCTCCTTAAACTGGAAGATGCCGGCAAAGATGACGGCCGGGAAGGTCTGGATGGCGTTGTTGTAGCTAAGCACGCAGTCGTTGTAGCTCTGACGCGCGTAGCTCACCTTGTTCTCGGTGTCCTCGAGCGTGGCTTGGAGCTGCGTAAAGTTGGTGTTCGCCTTAAGATCGGGGTAAGCCTCGGCCACGGCGAAGAGCTGGCGCAGGGCGCCGGTCAGCACGTTGTCGGCTTCCATCTTGGCTTCGGGCGTGGTGGCGCTTACGGCGGCGTTGCGCGCGTTGACCACGGCGGCAAGCGTGTCCTGCTCGTGTTTGGCGTAGCCCTTGACGGTTTCGACCAGGTTAGGGATCAGGTCGTTGCGGCGCTGCAGCTGCGTGTCGATGTTCTGCCAGGCGTTATCAATGCGATTGCGCTTGGTGACCATGTTGTTGTAGATGCCGGCGATGGCGCAGACAATCACAACGACAACAACGATACCGATGATGACGGGAATCATGGTGTCTCCGTTTCGAATGGCCGCGGCGTCTTCCGCCGGCTGCCGTTGGTGTAACGCTACTAGTATACCCGCAACCTTTGGCGATACCGAACTTTCCGGTAAGCGTTATGTTTCCACCAAGGTAAGGCCACTCGCCAGGGGGTGGGCGATACAGGTGTAAGATATGCGACAGATTAGTGAGCGTTGTCTTCTCCTTGAGGAGGGCGATATATATGGACCTTCGCATCAAGAAAACCTATCGGGCCCTGTTCGAGGCCTTTACCGAGCTGCTCGAAGAGCATCGGTTTGAGGACGTGACGGTTGCCATGCTGTGCGACCGCGCTATGATTCGTCGGACGACGTTCTACAAGCACTTCCGCGACAAAAACGATTACTTTGCCTTCTATATCGATGAACTCATGTCGGGCCTGCCGCAAAAGCGGGCTGATGCGGATGGCGCGGAGGGCGCCGAGGACGTACGCGCGCTTCGCCACGAAGTGTTCGCCGATGCTATGGATCTGATTCTGGCGCATGAGCAGCTCATGGATAACATTTTGGCGAGCAGTATGTCGGGTATGCTGACCAGCATGATTTGCGACCGCATCGCACGCTCCATACACGGGCGCGTGATGAGTGCGCTTGACGAGGACGCGCTCGCGCCCGTATCGCTCGAGACGACGTCTGAGTTTGTCGCCGGCGGCATTATTCGGCTCTTTACCATGTGGTGGGAATCGGGCCACGTACTAGAGCGCCGATCCGAAATCGCCGACGTGGTCGATGCGCTGTTTGAGCGAACCATGACGCCGGTGCATCACTAGAAGTGGCGGAGAGAGGGGGATTCGAACCCCCGGAACGCTCTCGCGCTCAACGGTTTTCAAGACCGCCGCATTCAACCGCTCTGCCATCTCTCCGTGAGTCGTAATGATAGCATCGTTTTGAATTTGCAACAGGGAAGGCGAACGATGACGACCACCGAAATCGACGAGAAGTTCATGCGCGAGGCACTGGCGGAGGCGCGCGCCGCCGCTGCGGTGGGCGAGGTGCCGATCGGTGCCGTAGTGGTGCGCGCGGGTGAGATTGTCGCGCGGGCGCATAATCGCCGCGAGCTCGACCAGGACCCTTCGGCGCATGCCGAGTTTGCGGCCCTATGTGCCGCCGCGCAGTCGCTCGGTCGTTGGCGCCTCTCCGATTGCACGGTCTACGTGACGCTCGAGCCCTGCTGCATGTGCGCGGGGCTTATGGTCAACGCGCGCGTGGGGCGCTGCGTGTATGGCGCGGCCGATGCCAAGGCCGGCGCGCTGGGTTCGCTGTATGACCTGAATGCCGATTCGCGCCTGAATCATCGGTTTAATGTGACCGCCGGCGTGCTGGCAGACGAGTGCCGCGCGGTGCTAAGCGGTTATTTTAGTGGGCTGCGTGGCACCGATGGTGCTGGCTGCGGTTGTGGGGCCGATCTTGAGGCACATGCCGCCCACGCCGAGGCGCTCGCGGGTGTTGGGAATCTTGCCGACGAGACGGTCGACTTTGGTCCCGTGCAGCGGCGGCCCCGCCGTGTGTTGCTGGCGATTGATTCCTTTAAGGGCAGCGTTTCGAGCGCGCAGGCGGAGGAGGCCGTTGCCGAAGGCGTGCGCCGTGCGTGGCCCGATGCCGAGGTGCGCGCATTGCCGCTGGCAGATGGTGGCGAGGGAACGCTCGATGCCGTTGCCGCGTGCGGCGGTGAGGTCGTGGCATGTGAAGTCGCAGGCCCCTTGGGCGACCGCGTGTCTGCCCGGATGCTGGTGGACGGCGAGCACGAGTCGGCTGTAATTGAGATGGCCGAGGCGGCGGGTATTGGGTATTCGCCCTGCACGGAATCGGCGGCGCTTGCGGCTTCGACCTATGGCGTGGGCGAGCTCATGCTTCGTGCGGTTCGCGCGCGGGCGAGGACTCTATATATAGGACTGGGCGGCAGCGCCACCAACGACGGCGGCGCCGGCATGCTGCAAGCGCTGGGCGCGCGTCTTGTCGATGATCGTGGCTGCGATATCGCGCCGGGGCTCGCGGGCCTTGAACGAGTTGCCGGTGTTGACCTGACGCCGGCGCTTCGGGTGCTGGGCGGCGCGCGCATCGTCGTGCTGTCCGACGTCGAGAATCCGCTCGTGGGGCGTCGAGGCGCACTGGCGGTGTTTGGTGGGCAGAAGGGTTTGCCGACGGGTGATGCCGAGGTACTGCGCGGGTACGACAGCTGGATGGTCGGCTACGGTCGCCTGCTCGATACGGCGATTGCCGAGGCACGGGCTCAGGGGTTGTTGCGCGTGCCCGAGGGTGTGCGGACATTTGGCTCGGTGCTCGGTGTGCCCGGTGCCGGCGCCGCTGGCGGCCTGGGCGCCGCGCTGCTAGCGCTCGGTGCGGAGTTGCGCTCGGGCGTGGAGACGGTGCTTGATTTGATTGGGTTTGACGAGCGCGTGCGCGATGCCGACCTGGTTATAACGGGCGAGGGCAATATGGACGAGCAATCCGCTGCCGGTAAGGCGCCGGTGGGCGTGGCCCGTCGTGCCAAGCGCTATGGCAAGCCGGTGGTCGCCGTCGTGGGCGGTCGCGCTGACAACCTGGATGCGGTGTATGGGCAGGGCGTCGACCTGGTTTTGCCAATCTGTCGCAAGCCCATGCCCCTCGACCAGGCGCTCGATCCGCAAGAAGCCGCAACCAACCTCATCTGCGCCGGTGAAGCCGCCGCCCAAGCCTACGACCTTGGCCGTATCTAAAACCCAACTCCCTATAAGTTGCGGTGGAATAGTTCCTGTTTGGCGGCTCAGGCGGCAAAAACAGGAACTATTCCACCGCAACTTCGAGAATGGCTATCCGAGGCTGGCCGCCTTGGGCCTTGGGTCGGACCGTCCGCCATGAAATGCGGCCATCTACTACGTTTAGCCGAGCACCCTTGACCATCCCGGATTTTGTGAAATTAAAACCGCAGGTAGAAAGCTTGCCGATTTTCGAAAAAGCCGGCTATGGTTGACCCCTGCGGCCTAAACGTAGTAGATAGGCCCCTTTTGTGGCACGGCAGCAGACCAGTCTTTTTGGGACGGGGCTTATTTGACCACCTGTCGATCTGATTGCCCAAGTAGTCAAAAAGCCCCGTCCCAAATTAGCTACCTTGCCCCATCGGGCGGGAGCGGGTAATATATATCGAGCGCCTAGCGCGTTCGATGGGTTCGGATGACGACATGTTCCGAATCTGGTCAGGTCCGGAAGGAAGCAGCCATAAGGAGCCTCTGTCGGGCATCCGGATCCATCGAGTGCGCAGGCGCTTTTTGGTGCCGCGACATGGCCCGGCCGGCGACGAGGTATTTGGTGTCTCGCTGGTCCTCGGCTACGCCTGCGGGATCGCTCGACTACCAAATGCCTCGTCACCGGCCGGGCCCCGTCGTCCAAAAATCACCCGTAAAGGCGTGTTTATCTGAGCAATTCAATCCCGTGCTTAGTGGAACTCGCTGGCGTTGCCAAAACATCGGCTGCTACATGCCTTGGGCACTAGTGACCTTTGTGCTTGCTTCGCCTTAACATCTGTAACGAGTTGCTTACGCATCTCCAGGGTTCTCCGTACTATCATGAATCAGATTGAAGAGAGATGATGATAGGGAGCGCCTTTTTATGATTGAGCTGCTCGGGCGTTTTGGTGGTAAGTTTCGCCGATATATGGTGATTGGCCCTGCGTGCAAGTTGATTGAAGTGATCTTTGACCTGCTTACACCGCTCGTGATTGCCCAGATGATCGATAAGGGTATTGGCGCACACGATGTCAGCGCCGTTATCCACTACGGCATGGTACTTGGCGCCATGGCTGTGATCGGCATCTCGTTTACGCTTGTCTGCCAAAAGATGGCGGCGCTGACCTCGCAGGGCATGGGCACCGACATTCGCGGCGCACTCTACAAGCACATCAACAAGCTGAGCTATGCCGAACTTGACCGCTTTGGCACGCCGTCGCTCATCACGCGTATCACCAACGATGTCAACCAGGTACAGCTCGCCGTGGCGCTGGGCGTGCGCATGCTCATCCGCTGGCCCTTCTTGGCGGTGGGTTCCATGGTCGCGGCCCTTGCCATCGACCTTAAGCTCGGCATCATCTTTTTGATTTGCACGCCCGCCATCGGCCTGGTGTTTTGGTTTGTCATGGCGCGCTGCATCCCGTACTACAAGCAGCTGCAGGCAAAGCTCGACCGCATCGCGCTCATTTGCCGCGAGGGGCTTTCGGGCGCCCGCGTGGTCCGGGCGTTTGTGCGCGAGGGTCACGAACGTGAGCGTTTTGCCCAGGCGGCCGATGACCAGGCGCGTGTCGCAATCGCGGTGGGCAAGCTCTCGTCGATCCTCAACCCCGTCACGTTTTTGGTGATGAACCTGGGCGTTTGCGCCATCCTGTGGGTGGGCGGCATCCAGGTCAACGTGGGCGAGCTCACGCAGGGCCAGGTCATGGCGTTCGTCAACTACATGACGCAGACCCTGACCTCCATCGTGTATGTCGCCAACCTGGTCGTGGTCTTTACCAAGGCGAGCGCCAGTGCGTCGCGTCTCAACGAGGTGCTCAATTGCGTGCCGAGCATTACCGACGAGGGCAACCAGCCGGTTGCGCTGCCCGAGCCGAGCGCAATGGGCAACGCTGTTCTGGTCCCCGCGCTGAGCTTGAACCATGCGAGCTTTTCCTTTGGCGCGGGCGCCGCCAACGTCGTCAATGACGTGACCCTGGAGCTGCCGCTGGGCAAAACGCTCGGCATTATCGGCGGCACGGGCAGCGGTAAGTCGACGCTCGTCTCGCTCATCCCGCGCCTGTACGATGCGAGCACCGGCAGCGTGAGCGTAATGGGTGCCGACGTGCGCGCCTGGCCGCTCGACCAGCTGCGTCATGTGGTTGCGACTGTTCCGCAGCGCGCGTCGCTCGTGAGCGGCACGATCCGCAGCAACCTAACCTGGCGCGACGAGTCGGCAACCGATGAGGAGCTGTGGGCGGCGCTCGATATAGCGCAGGCCAGCGAGTTCGTGCACAACAAGCCCCAGGGCCTCGGCGCCCCGGTCGAGGCGGGCGGCAAGAACTTCAGCGGTGGCCAGCGCCAGCGCCTGACCATTGCGCGTGCCCTGGTGGGCTCGCCGCAGATTCTGATTATGGATGACTCCGCCTCGGCGCTCGACTTTAAGACCGATGCAGCGCTTCGCCACGCCATCCGCGAGCGCAGCGTACGCGGTGCCGCCGCGGGCGGACTCCCGCTAACCACGGTGATCGTGAGCCAGCGCGTCTCGACCGTGCGCGATGCCGACATGATCTGCGTGCTCGACCACGGCTCGGTCGCGGGCCTGGGTACGCACGACGAGCTGTACGCAAGCTGCCAACTCTATCGCGAGATTTGCCAGTCGCAGCTTCGTCGCGAGGAGCTCGAGGGTCAGCAGGGGAGCACGACGCCCGCGTCCGCCCCGGCTGCCCCGGCATCCACTTGCGCAAAGGAGGGCTGCTAAATGAATCCGTATACTTCTTCCGGTTCGGTCGCCACGATGACGGCCAACGTGTCCGGCAACGATAACCTTAACGACCTGGGCGACGGCCCGCGTCAGCCCGGCGACCCCGAGCGCTATCCCGCTGGTGCGGTGACCCGCCGCCTGCTGGGCTATGTTCGCCCGCATCGCATTTCGTTTACGGCGTCGTTTGTGAGCGCCGCCATCTCGGTGGTCTTGCAACTCTATACGCCCATCCTCATCGGCGAGGGCATCGACCTCATCGTTGCCGCCGGGCAGGTGGACTTCGGGTCGCTGCTGCCGCTTGTTACCAAGCTCGCAATCGTCGTGGTGGGCGCGGCAGCCTTCCAGTGGCTGCAGGGCTACTGCGTCAACCGTCTATCCTACGAAACGGTGCGCGACATGCGCGTGGAGGCGAGCGACAAGCTCAGCCGCATGCCGCTCAGCTTTATCGACGGCCATGCCCACGGCGACCTCATGAGCCGTGTGGTCAACGATGTCGACCAGGTGGGTGACGGTCTGCTGCAGGGCTTTACCCAGCTTTTCACCGGCGTCATCACCATCGTGGGCACGCTCGCGTTTATGCTCTCCATTAACCTGACCATGACGCTCGTGGTGGTGCTCGTCACGCCGCTTTCCATTTTTGCAGCCGGTGCTATTGCCAAGCTCTCCAACAAAAGCTTTACGGCACAGCAGCGTATACAAGGGCAGCTCGGTGGTCATATTGAGGAGTACGTAGGCGAGCAGAAGCTGGTGGATGCGTTTGCCTACGGCCCGAACGCCCAAGCGCGCTTCGACGCCCTCAATGCCGAGCTCTACACCGCGGGCGAGCGCGCGCAGTTTATGGGCTCGCTCTCTAACCCCGGTACGCGCTTTATTAACAACATCATCTATGCCGTGGTCGCTGTGATCGGCTGCGTGGGCGTGATCACGGGCGTGCCCGCGGCGCTTACGGTGGGCGGCGTGCAGATTTTCCTGTCCTATGCTAACCAGTACACCAAGCCGTTCAACGAGGTCACCAACGTCATTACGCAGATCCAGACCGCGTACGCCTCGGCGCGCCGCATGTTCGCGCTGCTCGATGCGCGCGAGCAGGAGCCCGATGCGCCAGATGCCGTTGAGCTTGCCGCCCCGCAGGGCGAGGTGACCTTTGAACACGTGGACTTTAGCTACGTTCCCGACCGCAAGCTGCTGCAGGACATCTGCATCGAGGCTAAGCCCGGCATGCGTTTTGCCCTGGTCGGTCCCACGGGCTGCGGAAAGACAACGCTCATCAAACTGCTGCTGCGTTTTTACGATATCGATGCCGGCCGCATCATGGTCGATGGCCGGTCTTCGCGTGACTACACGCGTGCAAGCCTGCGCCGCGCCTTTGGCATGGTGCTGCAGGATACGTGGCTGTTCGAGGGCACGGTGGCGGACAACATCGCTTACGGTTGCCCGGGAGCTACGCGCGAGCAGGTCATCGAAGCCGCCAAGCGCGCGCACGCGCACAAGTTTATCGTGCAGCTGCCAGGCGGCTACGACACGGTGATTGGCGAGGACGGCGGCACGTTTAGTCAGGGCCAAAAGCAGCTGCTGTGCATCGCGCGCGTCATGCTCACCGACCCGGCGATTCTGCTACTGGACGAGGCGACCTCGAGCATCGATACCCGCACCGAGCTGCAGGTGCAGGCGGCATTCGACGAGCTCATGGCCGGTCGCACGAGCTTTGTCGTGGCGCACCGCCTGAGCACCATCCGCAACGCCGACTGCATTCTGGTCATGCGCGACGGCGAGATTATCGAGCGGGGCACACACGACGAGCTGCTGGCGGCAGACGGCTTCTATGCCGATCTTTACCGCAGTCAGTTCGCCCAGTAAGCAAGCCCGTGGGGCATGTAATGCAGCGCTAGGGCGCGAGTGTGTCAACGGGGGCAACGATAATGCCCTCGGGCGTTGTGTGGGCCGGCATGCCGAACCCGATGACGATGAGCTTGGCCGCGGGCGGTCTCTCGCCACGCTCGACAAGTTTGCGCTCGAGTCGAAGCAGGTTTGCAGATGCCTCGGGGATCTGCGGACTTCCGAGTTTTACTTCCACGGCAATCCAAGTTTCATCGCGCCTGTGTATAACGGCGTCGACTTCGAGATCGTCGGCGTCGTGGTAGTGGGACACCGACGAGTCGTCTGCGGCTGCATAGACCTTAAGGTCGTGCAGGACGAGGGATTCGAAGAGCAGTCCCAGCGTCTTCGGGTCGGATGCCAACGACTCCGGATTTGCTCCGAGCAGTGCGACGGCAAGCGAAGGGTCGGCGAGGTGCCTTTTCGCACTTTGCCGCAGCTTTACCGGAGACCTGAGCGCCGGATGCCAAGCCGGGATATCATCGATGATGTGTATTCTGCGCAAGGCATCCGTATAGCGTCGCAGCGTACTTCTCGATACATCACCGCCGAGGTCTTTCTCAAGAGACTTTTCGCCGGCAAGAGTGGATTCGTTGCGCGCAAGCGAAGACAGAAGAGCCCTGACTTTCTCCGGGTCACGCTTCACGCCGTCAACCCTCGAAACATCCGATTCGCAGACACCGTCGATGTAGGCAGCGGATATACGCATTGCATCGGCAGTCGTCTTGCCAACCGCCTGAGGCCAACCACCACGACATAGCAAATCGGCGATATCGGCGATGCCGTTGATGGATCCAAGTGCCGCTTTGATGGGGCATCCGTTAAGCAGCGATTCGAGCGAGACCGCCCCTGAGGAAACCCCGAGTTCGGCCAGAGTCATTGTTTCCATGCGCAAGCGTGATATGCGCCCGATGCCGCTGTGCATCGGTTGGTCGGCGTCGTTTGGTGTTGCTGACCCCGTAAGCAAAAACTGCCCTGGCTCACCGGTCCGACGATCGCATTCGAAACGTATTGCGTCCCAGAGTTTTGGCTCTTCCTGCCACTCATCGATGAGTCTTGGCGTTGCGCCGACTATTGCTTGAGCTGGGTCGATCCTGGCAAGCTGCAGTGCGGCAAAGTCTCCGGCAGGGTCGGAGAGAGACAGCGATGATTCAGCGAATCGCTGGGCCGTAGTCGTCTTTCCGCACCACTTCGGTCCCTGAATGAGCACGGCACCAAAAATGCTAAGATCGCGTTCGATTGAGCAATCGATACATCTACTCATATACCTAGTCATCGTACTTCCCGCCATTCAAAGAAACATTTTGTTTTATAGCATCTTACCAGCTCGTAAAACATTTTGACGAAAAACCATGACACAATTTGACGATATTTCGTGAAACAAATTGACGATATTATATGAAACAATTTGACGGCGTTTTGTGAAACAGTTTTTCGGCCATTCGTGAAACGTTCTGTGACGGTTTCAATCCGAAGTACATACTGTTCGAAATCTGTCAAAAGATGTCGCCTGCGTCGCCAATCGACAGACGGTGGTTTACATCTGTCACGTTAGTACTAAGATATTCATCTAATAAATTGCATTAGTGGCTTTAGTTTTGGGGGAAACGAGGCAACGTGACTATGACGTGCTCTCTGGTGGTTAACAGCAAGAGCGGTAATACCAGGATGGTTTCGGGCGCGATCAAGCGCGCTCTGCAGGCTGCGGGTGTTGAGTTTGTCCATGCCGCGGCGTTGAGCGACGATGCGGATGCAGATCAGGTTGCGCTCGAGGCGCAGGGCGCCTGCGCGGCCGACACGGTGCTCGTCGGTTTTTGGTGCGACAAGGGCGCGTGCACGCCTTCGGTCGCGGCGTTGCTCTCCGCCTTGCACGGTAAGCGCGTGTTCCTGTTTGGCACCTGCGGCTTTGGGGCCGACCAGAGCTACTATCAGCAGATTATCGACCGCGTAACTTCCAATTTGGCTGGGGATGCCGAGCTTGCGGGCTGGGCGATGTGCCAGGGCAAGATGGGCCCCGCGGTCAAGCAGCGCTACGAGGCCATGCTCGAGCAAGATCCCGACAACGCGCGCTATAAGATGCTGCTCGACAACTGGGTTGCCGCGAAGGACCATCCCACCAAGGAAGATCTGGACAACATGGCTGCAGCCGCCAAAAAGGCCGTGCTGGGGGAGTAGCTCCCATCGCTGACGGCGGTCGGTCCATCTTTCTAAATGAAACGTCCTCCCGGGCGTCGGGGCACGAAGTTCCCTGCTCTACAGTCCTGCGCAAGACGAAGGCCACATTAAGTGGCCTTCTTTGCGTGCGGAACTCGCGATGAACTTCGTGCCCCGCCGTCCGGGAGGACGCCTCTTTATTGATGGGAGGCCTGATAGGTCGATGGTTCCGTGCCCGGATGCGTCCAAAGTGGGACGGGCTTTCCGGATGGGCAGGCTTTCGAAAAATGCGTCCCGGAATTTGCCTTTGGAATGGGACGTAGTTTCCCGTTGAGGTGCTTTGCGGAAAGTGCATCCCACTCTGGGCGGTCGAAGTGGGACACACTTTCCCAAAGGCGCTCCAACGGGAAATTGCGTCCCATTATTCGGTCAAGAAACGGGATGCATTTTCCCAATGAGGCTCAAGCGGAAAATGCATCCCACAATCAGCCCTCAAAGTGGGACGCCGTTTCCCAATGAGGCTCAAGCGGAAAATACATCCCAGAAATGGCCTTTGAGCTGGGATAAGATTTCCGCGGCATCTCGGATTCTCAAAAATGAGACACGCCGTTGGCGAAAATGAGACACGTGATATCGGGCATCGGACGTATCATTTGCAAAAATGAGTCCACTCCACTCGAGTAAAGCGAGGTCCCTCATGTACGTTCCACACCCCCGTATCCGTAGGCTGTCGAAAATCCCGCTTGTTGGGACGGCGGCGCTTGCTGCGTTGATCGCCACGAGCGTCGCCTGCTTCACGGCCACGCCCCAGGTTGCCCAGGCGGCAGACGCGCCCGCAATCACCGATATGACCGAGCAGGATTATCAAGCCCTGGGTCTGGGCACGAGCGAGGACATTCCGGCCGATACCGTTGGCCCCTATTCCACTGATACCCCCACGACGTTTGCCACGCGCAGCGAGGTCTATATGGCAGCTAACGGTAGCCATGGCAATCGCTACACTCTGCGCGACAAGCTCGAGAACGTCGAGCGCGGTGACATTGGCGGCAGCAGCAAACTCACCGATGGCTATGGAAGTGTGTGGGGCGCCGCAAAGTTCTGGCAAAACGTCAACAACTTCGATACGAACAGCGATCTCTACAAGCATAGCGACTACGGTGGCGGCACCTGGTCGTACCTAAGCAACAATGAGTCCTCAACAGTACTCGCCAACGACAACAACGGTTTCTCGGGCATTCACGCCACGAGTGTTGAGTTCTGCAGCGACGCCAGCACGGGCAAAAAGAGCCGCGTTGCCGAGCTCCGTGCCTACGGCGACAGTTCCTCCACGACGATTGACGGCAAGTCATACGCCGGAAAGGTTGAGCTGGTCCTCTACTCGTTTAGCAACGGGCGTACGCGCACTCTCGACACACACCTGCCGGTGACGGTCAACACTAATATGATGTACGAAGGCCGTTTTAAGTACCTGGATGCCGGTTACCTGCAAGAGCACGACGCCGTCTTTGATGTCGAGGCGGGCGATGTCGATGGCGACGGCGTCGACGAGCTTTTTGTCTACGCGGGCTGCTATGTCGACGAGAACGGCGTGCGCAAGGCTGTAGTCGACATGTATGACTTGGAGGGTGGCAACTGGAAGCAAAGCGTCGTCAAGATCGATGCCGGTAACGCCGCGGACTACACCACGCACAACAAGGGCGGGAACGACTCCTGGACGCAGCTTCAGTCAGCTCCTGTCGTTTCGCTAGCGGCCGGCGACCTCGATCGCGATTTTTGCGATGACCTCGCCATCGTGGTCTCGGCACCCTACGGCAAGAAGAATATTGATAAGTCGACGCATTGCGAGCTGTTTTCGTGGGATGCATCCAAGGGTGCGCTCGTCCATGTCGATGCTCTGGGCGACGCGGGCGCAATCTCCCTCTCCGCGAACGGCAAGACCATGGTCGCTGCGAATGCGACGTTCGGCACGTTTGCCGCCTACGATGAAGAAGGAAAGAAGACGGGTGAAACCGTCACGGGCCTTATTCTTGCGGGCTATGACTGGCAACGCAGCGCTTTTGATTACGGCGCTTCTGACGGCAGCAAGGGGCTGTACGGCGCGCTGTACCGCTACGCGTATTTTGACTCGGAGTCTGGCGAGTTCAAGCTTTCCGATTGTAAGGAATACAGAGACGGGCTCCTCGCCTCCTATGGGCTGATGCATGTGCCCAACAGCGCATGGAAGGATAGCGCTCAGGATAAGCGCTATCCGTGCACCTTGGCGCCTATTGCCCTTGCCACTGCCAACCTTGACGGCCTGTCCGAGCAGCTGGCGGTCGACGAGGTGCTCGTGGGCGGCGATGTGTTCCGCGACTTTGCCTGCAACACGGCACAGAGCGGGGCTCAGGGCTTGGGGTCCATGGTCGGAACCATGAGCATGAGCGGTCAGCAATACAACAGCAGCAACAAGCATGACCACAAGGGTGTAGAGCAGGTGTGGATCAGCGACGTCAAGGCGGGCAGCGTCTCGGGTTCGGACCGCTATAACGAGAGCTTTATCGCCGTGGTGGGCAAGCACCGCGACGAGGACCTGCGCAAGAACGATGACTACTATTGGATGACCGCCTCGCATTTTTCGCTCGACGAGAACGGAAAGGTGCGACGCGGCGAGGAGCAGGTGATTAGCGAGAGCAACCGTCGCGGCACTACCTATGGCACATTTATCTCGCTCGCGCTGCCCGATGTCGACAACGACAGCGTCAAGATCACGTACAAGGACCGCTACAAGGTCTATACCAACCCGCGCGTGCTTGCCGTGCTGCAGGATGCGCCCTATGTTGAGGATCTGGAGCAGGCATACGGCTATCTGGTGTTGGGCGGCACGTCATACGGAGAGGAAAAGGGCACGGGGACATCCCAGGGCTATACCATTGGCGCCGAGTTGGGCGTTGCCGTCGAGGTGCAGACCGGTCCGCCCCTGGTCGCGATGAATGCTTCAGTCGATTTTGCCGCCGAGGGATGCTATGACTACCGGAGCGAGCGCACGGTCAGCGCAAGCGTAAGCTATGAGTCGCATGCCGGCGAGGGTGACAAGGCCGTGCTCTACACGATTCCGATGGTCTATTACGAGTATGAGATCGAAAATGAGGAAACTGGTGGCAAGGGCGTGATGGCGGCGCCCGTGTCGCTCGGCGCGCAGACCTCGGTCGTTAATGTCGAGGCCTATGACCGCATTGCCAAACAGCACAATATGACGCCGCTCAGCTACTTTTTGACCAACCGGTCGGGAGAACCCGGAACCTATCAAACGACGCTCAACGGCGAGACTCCCGTTGGGGATTCCTTTGGCCTGGGCAAGCCTGGCGTAACGCGCGCCTACACGCACGATGGGTTTAACGGCGCCGCCGCGCAGTCGGGGGCGAGCATTGAGCAGACCATCGAGGTCGAGGAGGGCAAGGAGCAGGAGCTCGAGCTCGGCTTGACGCTGAACGGCAGCGTTGTCATGGGCGCAAAGCTCGCAAAGCACGAGTTGTTTGGCGGCCTGTGCTTTGGTGCCAACGCCGGCTTTACTACGGGTAACTCCTCGAGTGAATCGACCGAATACGGCGGCACCGTCGACAACCTGCCCGAGGCCGCGCAGGGCAAGTACGGTTTTGTGTGGCGTCTGGGCGTCAACGCGGTGGATGTCGACAAGTTCGAGGCAGACTCGGGCGACAAGCTCGGCACCAAGGACACCGACCAGTTCTGGATCGTGGGCTATGACGTTAAGGACGTCGAGATGCCCGACGCGCCGGCCGTGACGGGCTTTACGGCAAACGCCGTCGATTCGACCAGCGTTACGTTTAGCTGGGACGATGTACTCGCAAACAAGAGTGGCTTTAGCTACGGCGTGGGCATGCTGCAGAGCAATGCGGCGGATGCGGTCGTCAATAGCTGGAAGATTGCCGACAACACGCAGACCTCGCTCAAGTGGGATGGGCTGCAGCCCAATACGGAGTATCGATTCGCCATCGCCGCCGTTAAGAATGGATCCACGACCGAAACAGGTATTCGCTCGGCAATCATCACGGTCAAGACCATGCCCGATGGCATGACGATGACCGTGAGCGGACCCGCGGCGGATGCTGCGGAGGGGTCGGATCTTGGATACGACTCTTCGGTTGAGCGCACGGCGGGAAGCCATCTGACGCTCTCGGCGATTGGCCATGTGAAGCAACTCGGTGCCGACGATAGCGAAACAGGGCTGGCACCGACCTATATGTGGTACCGCAAGGGCCGCGGCGAGACAGAGTTTAAGCTCGTGGGTGCCGATGGCAACCTCGCGGCTGGAACGGCCTCAAAGCTCGAGATTGACCTGACCGCAGACGATGACGGTGCGCAGTATTACTGCCACGTGGGATACAACGACGTGGGCCTCGACACCGGCACGACGCTCGTGAATATCGAGGCCGAGGAGACGGCGCCCACAACGGTGAACGCCACCCCGATCCGCACGCGCCGCCTGTTCTCACAGGCAAGTGCGGGCGCCAAGAAGTTCCTGGACCATACGCTGGTAAACACCGCCGGCCCAACCGATTCCGAAGGCTCAAAGGACCCCGAGACTCCTGAGACCCCGACGAACCCGGACAAGCCCAAGTCCGACAACGGAGCTAAGACCGACACCAAGGTCAAGACTACGACCACAGCGAAGAACCTCGCAAACACCGGCGACCAAACATTCGCCCTAGTCGCCACCGCAGCAGCAGCGGGAGCAACGCTCGTAGTGATGGCCCTCATCATGCTGATCAAGCGCCGCAAGACCCACTAGTAGCCAGTCGAACATATCGACAACCCAAAAACCCGGGTAGCCAAAAAACAGGCCACCCGGGTTTTCTGTTGAGTGGAGACTCCGCAAGCGGAAACTGCATCCCACAATTAGCGCCCGGAACGGGACACATTTTCCGTCAAGCCCTCATCCGGAAAATCCATCCCAGTTTGAGCGCCCAGACCGGGACGCACTTTCCCAAAGGGTCCTCAACGGGAAACTGCGTCCCATAATTAGGCCGAGAAATGGGATGAACTTTCCCAATGAGAGCCAACCGGAAACCACGTCCCAGAATCAGCCCCCAAAGTGGGACGCAGTTTCCCAACGAGCCTCAACCGGAAAATACATCCCGGAATCCAGCTGAATAGTGGGACACACTTTCCGCAAACAAAGAAGGCCACATAACGTGGCCTTCAACTTATATGCCTCCGCCTGGACAGGCGTTTCAGTTGTGGCTCAGCAGCTAGCAGCTACTTGATCTTAGTCGTGCCCGGCGCCAGGTTGGGGTCGGTCTCGTTGGCCTCGGTCTGGAAGTGCTCCGTATAGACGTTCTTGCCATCGCGGAACATCTCGTAGTACTGCATCTTGGCGTAATCCTCGCGCGCCTTGGTGGCGGCTGCTGCGGCGGCGTCGTCACCGGTGACGTTGGAGGAGAGCGCCCAACGCAGGCTGGCGTCCTCGTAGCCCACGGAGTTGATGGCGGGCAGCGACTCGCGCAGCGTCATATGCGCCTTCTGGTAGTCGGTCAGCGGTGCGCCGATCAGCTGCATAAGCTGCGTGGACAGGTAGTTGGTGGATAGGTCATCGACCTCGCTCGTCTGGTCGCAGCCGGCAACGTCGTAGTTGGCCCAGATGATGTAGTCGGTCTGCCACAGGCGCTCTTGATGCGTAGCGTCGTCCTCGCCGGTAAACCACTTGTCATTGAATTTGGACGGGAAGAACGGCTGGTGATCGCCCCAGAACACCACGACTACCTTGCGGTCGAGCTTGCTCAAGGCGTTGAGGAAGTAGCGCAGCGCCTGATCGGACTGCTCGATGCACGAGACATACTCGTCGACATCGGACAGCGTGCCGTCCTCGACGGTCTTGGCGTCCAGGTCGGTCGTGTCGATATTCAGATGCATCTGCTTATCGACCGGCAGCAGGCCCGTGTCGTAGCCCGAGTGGTTCTGCATGGTCACGTCGAAGATAAACTGAGGATCGGCGTTCTGGTCGAGCAGCTCAAGAATCTTGTCGTAGGTAGCCTGGTCGGTCACCATCCCGCGCAGGGTATCGGCGCCCTGGAAATCGTTGATGGACAGGAACTGGTCAAAGCCAAAGTCCTTATAGACGTTTTCGCGGTTCCAGTTGGTGGCGTGGTTGGGGTGCATGGCCGTGGTGGAATATCCGAGCGACTTGAACTGCTCTGCCAGGTTCCCGGTCGTCTCCATGTTGTAGATGGTGTACGGATACACGCCCGAGCCCAGGTTGGCCATGGAGTTGCCGGTCATAAACTCAAACTCGGTATTGGCGGTGCCGCCGCCGTAGGCGCTCACGTAGAGCTTGCCGCGGCTGAGGCAGTTGGACAGGTTCTTAAAGTACTGCGGGCCTTCGTAGCCGGCGCGCATGTTCTGGTAGATCGAAAGGTCTGAGAAGGTCTCGTTCATGATGGCGATGACCGTGGGCTTCTCGCTGTCGAACTGCTCCTTTGCGGCGGCGCGCTCGTCGCTCTTGGCCGCGTCGGACTTGTCGTAGGCCTTGGCGTACTTTTTGAGCGTGGCCTTGGCATCGTCGACGGAGTAGTCGGCGGGTTTGGGCGGCTTGATGGACTGCGCCGCACTAATAAAGGCGGGCAGGTAGCCCTCGCGCCAGTAGCTCTCGAGCGGGCGCCAGGTGTAGACGGTGATGCCGAGGGTGTTGTAGTAGTCGATAAGCGTGACGTGCGCGGTCACGCCGCCCAGGCACAGCACGGCGACGAGCAGATTGGTGAGCAGCATGCGCTTGGCGTTGGCGGCGCCCTTCTGACGGTGCGGTGCCACCAGGCCGGCGTACTCGCACAGCAGCATGGCGATGGCGGTAAAGCCCATGGACAGCACGCAGAACAGTGAGATCGAGAAGGTGTAGCCGGTGCCGGCGACCGCGGCGGCGGTGGAGATGGCCGAAAGGTCGCCCGGCTGGATGGGCATGGATTTAAACGTGATGACGAAGAACTCGGCAATGCCCAGGACAAAGAGAGCAAAGGCCAGGACCGCGGGAGCTGCGCCGTGGCGCTGGAACAGGAAGAACAGGCCGACCATGAGCGTGGTGATGATGGCCCACTCGAGCAGGATGCACAGGGGGTAGACCCAGGTAAAGTCGTGGTTGGACGAGACCTCCATGCCCAGCAGCGCAAAGACGCCGGCGAGCAGCAGGCACAGGACGGCGGCGACGAGCGGTTTGCCCACAAAGGCGCCGCGCAGGCGGGCGAGCTTGCCGGTGGGGGCGGGGGCGTCGGGCCCGGCGAACGCAAAGACGCGCGGGGCGATGCGGTCGCGGGCGATGCTGGCCCAAGCGCAGCCGGTGAGGATGGCGTTGGTCAGGATGAGCATCACGAAGGCGAGCGGCTCGTTTTGCGCGACGAGGCCAATAGCGCCCCAGACGGTCAAAAAGAGCTGGAACAGGCCGAAGGCGACGCTCCACCCAAGAGCGCTTTTGGCAACGGTGCCCGACTGAGCGCGAATGGCCTTGGCCTCGCGCAAGACAAGGTAGACGGTCGCCGCAAGACCGACGAGCGAGATGGCGGCAGCGAACATGCTGAGACTCCTCACAAACTTAAAACCTACGAAAGCGGGGGTTTACCCGATTGTTACCTAAATATGCGCTGCATTTGCGGGCTGCGCACAACAACCAGCCATATTAACGCGCATGCGCGGCGGTGTGGCGCAATGTAGTGACGACCTGCGCGATAATGGACGGGAATTACACGGAAACGTAAAGGCTTCTTAAAGAATTGGCGAGGATAGAGCTATGGGCGAGCAGGTTTGTATGACGGGTGCCGAGTACTGCGACGGAGCTGCGGTCGTGGACGCCGGCGGTTATCCGGTCGAGACGACGGGCAATGCGGTGCTGGACACGTTGGAGCACCGTTCCTCCACGCGCGCCTTCGCGCGTGATGACGACGACCGTCCCGTGGCGGTGACCGACGAGCAGCGGGCGGCGATTCTGCACGCGGCGAGCCGTGCGCCGTCGGCAGGCGCCATGATGATGTATTCCATCGTGAGCATCCGCGAGCAGGCTACGCTCGACCGCCTGGCCGACCTGTGCGACCACCAGCCCATGATTGCCAAGGCGCCCTGGGCACTCATATTTGTGGTCGATTATGCCAAGTGGATCGATCTGTTTGAGCACGTGGGCTGCTTTGAGCCCGAGTTCGTCGAGCGCACGGGCAAGGCGCCCCGCCGCGCGCCGGGTTTGGGCGACTTTGCCATCGCGGCCCAGGACGCCGTGATCGCCGCGCAAAACGCCGTGGTTGCCGCCGAGGCCCTGGGCCTGGGGAGCTGCTACATCGGTGATATCGTCGAGAATGCCGAGGAAGTTGCCGAGCTGCTCGATCTGCCGCCCTATACCATGCCGCTGTCGATGCTCATCATCGGCACGCCACGGAAGGAGCGTCCGGCGGTAGCGCACCCCGTGATGAACCTGGTGCACGAGGAGCGCTACTGCCGCGCTGACGCCGCGACTATGGATGCGCAGGTGGCCGAGATGGACGCGATGTTCCGTCCACATGCCCGCGAGGTGGGGGAGCGCGTCGTGGACATCTATACCCGCAAGCACACGAGTCCCTTTATGGCCGAGATGAGCCGATCCATGGAATGGTGGTTCAAAAACTGGCTTGGAAAATGACGAATGTGACAAAGGGGCAGTCCCTTTGCCACATTCCATATCGCCGCGGTGGCCTAAAGGCCGTATAAATGTTTATCTAGCTGGGAAAACAGTGCCATTCAAACATGGGCCGATTACCTATAATTCCTTCGAACATTAAAGTTGGGAGGAAACCGGCTTATGGAACAAAAGGCCAAGGAGGCAGCTTCGCACGCTGCGATTCCTGTGAGCATCTCGGCGATGCTCGTCACGCTGGGCGTGGTGTATGGCGATATCGGCACCAGCCCCATGTATGTAACCAAGGCGCTCGTCGCCGGCAACGGCGGCATCGGAAGCGTCACGGAGGAGTTCGTGCTTGGCGCGCTCTCCCTTGTCGTGTGGACGGTCACGCTGCTGACCACCATCAAGTATGTGCTCATCTCGCTGCGCGCCGATAACCATGGTGAGGGCGGCATCTTTGCCCTGTACAGCCTGGTCAAGCGCTGCGGCAAGTGGCTTATCATCCCCGCCATGCTGGGTGGCGCCGCGCTGCTCGCCGACGGCATCCTGACGCCGGCCGTTACCGTTACCACGGCCATCGAGGGCCTGCGCACCATCCCGGCGGTCCATGCCGTGCTGGGCGATGACCAGGGCCGCGTCGTCGCCATTACGCTCGCCATCATCATCGTGCTCTTCTTGGTGCAGCGCATCGGTACGGCCAAGATCGGTCACGCCTTTGGCCCCATCATGACGCTATGGTTCCTGTTCCTGGGCGGCACGGGTCTGTTCTTTGTCTTCCAGCACCCCGCCGTGCTGCTGTGCCTCAACCCGGTGCGCGGCATCGCCTTTTTGCTGAGCCCCAACAACCACGCGGGCATCATGATTCTGGGCAGTTGCTTCCTTGCCACCACCGGTGCCGAGGCGCTCTACTCCGACATGGGCCACGTCGGCCGCGGCAACATCTACGCTACCTGGCCGTTCGTTAAGTGCTGCCTGCTGCTTTCCTATATGGGCCAGGGCGCTTGGCTTATGAACAACGCTGCCAACCCGGAGCTTATGGGCATTGCCGACCTCAACCCGTTCTACCAGATGCTCGCCCCGGGCCTGCGCCCGTTTGCCGTCGGCCTTTCCACCGTCGCGGCCATCATTGCCTCGCAGGCGCTCATCACCGGCGCATTCTCGCTGGTGTCCGAGGCCAGCCGTCTGGATCTCATGCCGCACATGCAGGTCTTTTACCCTGCCGAGACCAAGGGCCAGCTCTACATCCCCATGGTCAACAACGTCATGCTTGTCGGCTGCGTCATCGTGGTGCTGCTGTTCCAGAACTCGGCGCATATGGAAGCCGCCTACGGCCTTGCCATTACGCTGACTATGATGTGCACCACGCTGCTGCTCTTCTTCTACCTGCACGAGGAGCGCAAGCTCAAGGTTGCTCCGTGGATCTTCGCGGCCTTCTTCCTTTTGCTCGAAGGCTTCTTCTTTGTGAGCTCGCTCACCAAGTTCTTCCACGGCGGCTACTTCACCATCCTCATGGCTGCACTCATCATGGGCATCATGGTGTGCTGGTACAACGGCACGGCTGTTGAGCAGCGCCAGTTTACGCTGCTGCCGCTGCGCAGCTACCTGCCGCAGCTCAAGCGCCTGCGCGACGACGATCGCTACGAGCGCCTGAGCGACAACGTCGTGTACCTGACCAAGGACACCCATACCGACTACATCGACCGCGATATCGTCTATTCGATCTTGGACAAGCATCCCAAGCGCGCTCGCGCCTGGTGGTTTGTGAATGTCGAGACCATGGACGAGCCGCATACCTTTGCCTATTCGGTCGAGACGTTCGGCACCGACTACGTGTTCCGCGTGCATCTGTACCTGGGCTACAAGATCAACCAGCGCGTCAATGCCTACCTGCGTCAGGTCGTTCAGGACCTGGCTGCCACCGGCGAGCTACCGGCGCAGACGCATGACTACTCGGTCTACAAGGATCCGGGTAACATCGGTACGTTCAAGTTCGTCCTGATTCGTAAGCTTCTGGCGCCTGAAAGCGATGTGGAGCCGAGCGAGCGTACGGCCATCACGCTCAAGTACATCATCCGCCGCGCCGCCGGCACGCCTGCACGCTGGTACGGCCTGGAGAACTCCAACGTGAGCTTTGAGTACGTGCCGCTGTTCACCAAGTTCAAGGCCGTGAACAAGATGCAGCGCCTGGCCCCCAACGAGCGGCCGTAGACGTCGGCGGCTATACGGAGTTGGTTTTTGATGGATAAGCATGAGGCCGGGGAGGTAAACATGGATACAAAGGCGCTCGATGGCCGTGAGGCGGTGGTCGAAATGGTGCGTGAGGCGCGCGTCGACGCCGCCGAAGATCGGTTCTTTACGAATCGTGCCAACATGGATATGGCCGATCGCGTAATTTCGATCGTGGCACTGTTATTTGGAGCGGTGTGCGTGTGTGCCCTGCTCGCGCACGTGCTGTTTGTCTAGCGACCGCAGGTTGCAAAGGCTATACACTTGGAACCACCACAAGGGAAACCACCACAAAGGTGCCTGTCCCTTTGTGGTGGTTTTTGTTTTTGAGAGAGGGGCGGGGCGCTGATGGACGTCCGTACGGACGGCGATATTGCCGATAACTTTTGGTGGCGGCGCACAACGCTGACGCGCCGCACTCCTCTGTATGACGCCTGCGTATCGGTGGGACTGCTGGTCGCGGCGACGATTGTGGGCGCGCTGCTCGACCATCCGGGTCTCGCGCCGAGCATCATGATCGTCTATGTGTTCGCCGTTCAGCTGTGCGCATTCTTTACCTGGAGTCGCCTGTATTGCTTGCTGAGCTCGGCTGCCGCCGTGGCGCTCTACAACTTCTTGTTTGTCGACCCGCGCTACTCGCTGTCGCTTATCGACCGCGGCTATCCCGGCATGTTCTTCATCATGTTCGTGGTCTCGCTTGTGTCGAGCTCGATTGCGTTAGCCCTGCGCCGGGCCTTGGCGCAGGCTGCCGCCAGCGACCGTCGCACGCATATGGTGCTCGAGACCAACCGCATGCTGCAGCGCTGCGCCGACGAGCAGCAGATCGTTCACGCCATGGCCACGCAGCTGGCGCGTCTTTCGGGCTGCCCGGTCGTGTGGTACAGCGCCGACGCCGAGGGCGATGACCTGCTGCCGCGTGCGACATACACGGCCGTGGGCGATGCCGCGCCGGTGCATGAACTGGCGCCGCAGATGCCGCCGCGGCTCTCGGCGTCCGCCTATGTGGGAACGCCGCTCGATGCCACCTATGGTGGCTCGGCGTTTTATGGCATCTACCTGACGGTTCGCACGGGCGACGGCTTCGCGCGCTCGGGCGACCCCGCCTCGGTGGTGGGCGTGCTGGCTATCGTTGCCGAGCCCGACGTGCTGACGCATGAGGAGCGGACACTTGCCGATGCCATCGTGAGCGAAGGCGAGCTGGCACTCGATCGCGCCCGCGCCATGGAGGCCCGCGAGGAGGCGGCGGTGCTCGCCAAAAACGAACAGCTGCGCGCCAACCTGCTGCGCTCCATTTCGCACGATCTGCGCACGCCGCTTACCAGTATTTCGGGTAATGCCGACGTGCTGCTCGATCAGGGCTCGACCGGCACCGCGGTGCTCGATGCCCAGACGCGCCGCGGCCTGCTTCTATCCATTCGCTCGGATGCGCTGTGGCTCAACGCCACCGTCGAGAATCTGCTCGCCATCACCAAGCTCGAGGGTGGCGGTATGCGCCTGTCGACCACGCTCGAGCTCATGGACGATATCGTCGAGGAGGCGCTGCGCCACGTGAACCCTGCCGTGCGCGAGCACGACCTTAAGGTGGTGCCGTGCGACGAGCCGGCGCTCGTCAACGTTGATGCGCGTCTGATGGTGCAGCTGGTGGTCAATCTGGTGAACAACGCCATCACCTATACGCCCGCAGGCTCGCATATCGTGATTTCGATTAGCGTCGACGATGGGCACGTGACGTGCTCGGTGGCCGATGACGGGCCGGGTATTGCGCCCGAGGACCGCGAGCGGATCTTCGAGTCGTTCTACACCGCCAACCATGGTCTTGCCGATAGCCACCGCAGCGTGGGCCTAGGTCTTTCGCTCTGCCGCTCCATTGCGTTGGCGCATGGCGGTAGCATAGAGGTTGCCGCGGCGAACCCGCACGGCTCGGTCTTTACGATTGAGCTCCCCGTCGCCGACGTTTCGTTTGATAAGGAGTAGCGCTGTGCCGAACTCTGCCGTAAAACCGCTCATCTTGGTCGTTGAGGACGACCCCGCCGTTCGCAATCTTATTGTTGCCGCGCTCGAGGCGCACGGCTTGCGCCATATGGCTGTGGAAACCGCCCATGCCGCCATCGCCGCTGCCTCATCGCAGGCACCGAGCATTGTGCTGCTCGATCTGGGCCTGCCCGATATGGACGGCGTCAAGGTGGTGGAGTCGGTGCGCGCATGGTCGGGCATGCCGATCATCGTGGTTTCGGCGCGCAGCGAGGACGCGGACAAGATCCGCGCGCTCGATGCCGGAGCCGACGACTACCTGACCAAGCCGTTTTCGGTCGAGGAGCTGCTCGCGCGCATTCGTACGACACTCAGGCGCCTTTCGTATGCGCAAACGGGCGGCGTTGCCTCCGAGGGCTCGTTCGATACCGGTGAGCTGCATATCGATTTTGATGCTGGCATCGCCACGATGGATGGCGAGGAGCTGCATCTGACGCCGATCGAGTACAAACTTCTATGCCTGCTGGCGCATAACGCCGACAAGGTGCTGACGCACCAGTCTATCCTGCACGAGATTTGGGGCACGGCAACCAAGAGTGACCTGGCGAGCCTGCGCGTCTTTATGGGCACGCTGCGCAAGAAGATCGAGTCCGACCCCGCGCATCCGCGCTATATTCAAACGCATGTGGGTATCGGTTACCGATTGGTCACCCAAGGTTAGATCGCCAACCACCATCCCAATATGAGTTGCGGTGAAATAGTTCCTGTTTGGGCCTTTACCAGGCTTTTTAGGAACTATTCCACCGCAACTTTGTTATTTGCCCTTGGGCTTGCTGGCGTAGAACTTCTTCTTTTTGGGCTTGCCGGCAGGAGAGGGTTTGCCGGCAAAGTTCGACTTGCCGTTGCCGGCCTGCGCGTGCGCGGGTACTGCCGCACGGGGCTTGCGGGCCTCGGGGTTGCGCAGCTCCTCGGTTCGCTCGGCAATCTCCTCGGCGCTAAAGCCGACCTCGGCCATGGCGTCCTCGATGGGCAGGCGGCGCACGATATAGCAATGGTGCACCTTCTGGTTGCGCGCGAAGTCCTCGGGGATGGTCTGTGCCGTAATGTCCTCCAGCACCACGCCCGCGCGTGCGAGCTTGCGCGTTTCGGGGCGGAAGCCGCGCAGGTTGCAGCTAAAGATGGCATGGCCGCCCTGTGCGAGCAGGCGAGATACGCCGGCCAAAAGCTCAACATGGTCGCGCTGGACATCCCAAGTGCGGCGGCCCATCTTTGACGAGTTCGAGAACGTGGGCGGGTCGACAAAGATCAGGTCCCAGCGGTTGCGCGTCTGGCGCTGGTCGCGAATCCAGGCGAGCACGTCGTCGCGCACAAAGTGATGCTGCGGACCCACAAAGCCGTTCTGGCGCATATTGCGCTCGGCCCAGTCCAGGTAGGTGTTGGAAAGGTCGACCGTCACAGTCTCCTCGACGCCGCCGTCTGCCGCGTAACAGGTGGCGGTGCCGGTGTAGGCAAACAGGTTGAGGAAGCGGCGCGCCTGCTTGGCGTGCTCGCGCACTAGGTTGCGGGTGACGCGGTGATCCAGGAAGATGCCCACATCCAGATAGTCGTCAAAGTTGACGGCAAAGGTGAGCCCGCCCTCTTCGATGAGCGGCAGGCGACGGCGTGCGATGTTGGCACGCTCGCCCGATCCGCCCTTGCCGGCGCCCTGCTTGCCGTACTGCGAGCCGCCGCGCGAACGCATGCGGGCCTTGGTGTGCACGTGCTCGGCCGGAACATCCAGGATGCGCGGCGCGATGGCCAAGATGTCGAGCATACGGGCCTGGGCCAGTGCGGGGTCGATGGTCTTAGGCGCGGCGTATTCGGCGATGACGAGCCAGCGGCCCGGCGTCTGCGGGCAGCCCTCGTACAGATCGATGGCGGCGGAGTAGTCGGGCAGGTCGGCGTCGTAGACGCGGTAGCAGCTCACGCCCTCGCGCTTGGCCCACTTGCGGCGCAGACGGGCATTCTTGCGCAGGCGGTTGGCGAACTGCTCCGACTCGGGGATGAGCACGGGCAGCGGCTTGCCGTCGCCCAGGTCGAGCATGGCGGCAGGCTCGGGCATGGCGGGGGCGGCGCCTTCGTCGCTGGCTTCGTCGGTATCCGCAACCTCGGCCTCGGCATCCACGCTGGTCGCAGCCTCAAACGCTGCGGCGGCGTGGTCGAGCGAAGGCCAGACTTCGACGGTCGCCTCCTCGTTGTTGGGCATGACGGCGATCGAGCGCTCGGGCTCGGCGTGGAGCGCGCGGGCCAGCAATCCGTCACGGGTGAGCGCGGCGACCGGCGCCGCGGCAAGCTCGGGCGCGCGGCGCAGCTCGCCGATCAGCGTCATGGCGTCATGCATGAGCGAAAGCGGGGTCTCGGTGGTGTCTGCGACCACGGCGGCACCGGCGACGGCGCCCGCGTGGTCCAGCACGGTGGCGGACTTGGCGGCGCAAAAATCGACAAAACGCTTGTAGCCGGCACACTTAACCATGCGCTCGGCAGTCTTGCGGGCGGCGGGGTCGACATCCGCGGCCACGATGTGTGCCTGGCGCTCGCGTGCTGCCGCCTCGCGCTCGCGCGCCTCGGCAAGCAACTGCTCCCACAGAGCGGCGTCGTGCAGCTGCCAGCCCTCAAAGCCCCAGCGCTCGCGTGCGGCGCCCGGGGCGCGGTCGGTCAGAATGTTCACGGCCTCCAGCAGCAGGCCGCCGCCGGCGCACGAGGCGTCGACCAGCGTGGGCAGGGCTTCGTTCTCATAATCGTCGGCCGTCAGCTCGCGCTCGCACAGCGTGGTCCAGCCGACCTGCGAAAGCACCAGGGCGGCGTAGTCGGGGCGCAGCACGTGCTCACCCTCGCCGGCGCGGGTCGCTGCGGGCGGCAGGCGCTTGAATAACGGATCGCCCGAAAGGTCCAGGCTGATGCTCGCGCGACGCTGGCGCAGCGAAAGCAGCAGGTGAACGTCGGGGTCGGCGGCATCGACATCGGCGCGACGGCCCGTGGTCTCGGCCAGTCGGTCGCACAGCGCGTCTTTGGCGCGCAGGGCAGAGAAGCGCGTGTTGCGCAGCTGCTCGGTCACGCCGCGGGCGGTGATGGCGATGGTGGCTCCGGGGCGGATGATGGTCTCCCAGGCGATGTCGTAAACGCTATCGTACAGCTCGTCGGCATCCTGTGCCTCAAAGCGTCCGAGTACCACGAACACGCGGCTCGCCAGGCGCGACCATAGACAGGCGCGGTAGCCTTCTTCGAGCTCGCCCTCAAACGTGGCGCGGCCCTTCAGGCGGCGGACATGCGAAAGCCCGAGGCGTTTAAGCTCATCGGCGAGTGCGGACTCAAAGCCCTCGGGGCAGCTTGCGTAAAATTCCATGGGTGACCTCTCTGGTTGCGTCGCTCCATTATATGATGGATGCTTCGTTTGCCCTTATCCTCGAAAGGAACCCATATGATTGATGCGTGCCCCGATTCCGCTGTGCTCTTTTTTGACGTGGACGGCACGCTGACGTCGTTCGATCCCGACGATATGACCGATAAGGACTTCAATGCGGTCCACCCGTCGAAGGCCGTTGTCGATGCATTTGGTCGTCTGCGCAATGCGGGCCACCAAGCATTTATCTGCACGGGTCGTCCCTTGTGGCTGATTGCCGATGGCCTGCGTGCTTTGGAGCCTGCGGGTGTCGTTGCCATGGCGGGAGCCACGCTCGAGGTCGAGGGCCGCGTGGTACACGAGGACTGCTTTGACGAGGACGTTGTCGAGGAGCTTGCACGCCGTATGGCCGCGGCAGGGATTGAGGCCTTTTTCGAGACCAATGTGGCTACTTTTGCCCTGGAACCCGCGGGTGTTGAGCAGTCGTCTCTGATCGGCACTTCTGTGGTGCACAGCGCCGAGGAAATGCGCGTCGACGGCAGTCTGCGCGTGGGCAAGGTATGCCTCAATGTGCCCAGTTTGGCTCGCGTAGCCAACGATGACGGCTTTATCGAGCGCTATTTTGAGGCCTGCAACACCGGTGGCCAGAATCGCGAGCTGAGCCCCAAGGGCATTGACAAGGGCGTGGGTGTGGCGCGAGCGCTGGCGTATCTGGGCCGCGAGGGAAATGCACGCACCTTTGGCTTTGGTGATTCGGGCAACGACTTGGGCATGCTCGCTGCCGTCGAGACGGCTGTCGCCATGGGCAACGCCATGCCCGAGGTCAAGGCGCTCGCCGACTACGTGACCGACGATGTCGCGCACGACGGCACCGTCACAGCGATGCAGCATTTCGGCCTCATCTAATGAATCTCGCGTTCTGACGTTTGCTCAAACTGCGACTCTTTGCTTTTGCATGCTCAATCGATTTATCAATCCAAACACTGAGGTGTTTATACCGTTCGCCGAGAAGATAAAAACCCGCAGCTCACACCTTGATAAACATAGGTAAAGTGTTTAGCAGTTTATCGGCCGTATGCAAACGGAAGGAATCAGGCAGATGGCAATCAAGGTGTTCGCTGACGGTGCAAACCTCGAGGGCATGCTCGACATGTACGAGAACGGCAACGTTCAGGGTTTCACGACCAACCCGTCCCTTATGAAGAAGGGCGGCGTGACGGATTACCGCGCGTTTGCCAAGGAGGTCCTGGCCCACATCACCGATGTGTCCGTCTCGTTTGAGGTCTTTGCCGATGACGTCGAGACCATGGAGGTCGAGGCCCGCGAGATCGCTACCTGGGCCGAGAACGTCTACGTTAAGATTCCGTGCGTGACCACCAAGGGCGAGTCCACCGCCGAGCTGGTCCGCAAGCTTTCGGCCGACGGCATCAAGGTCAACGTCACCACCATCTTTACGCCCGAGCAGGTCGACGAGATGGTCGAGGCCGTTGACGCCGAGACGCCGTCCATCATTTCGCTCTTTGCCGGCCGCATCGCCGATACCGGCGTCGACCCCATTCCGTTTATGACGGAGTCGGTCAAGAAGGCCGCCGCCAAGCCCAACTGCGAGGTCCTGTGGGCGTCCACGCGCGAGCTCATCAACATCTACCAGGCCGAAGCCTGCGGTTGCCAGATCATCACGGTGCCCAACAGCATCCTGGCCAAGCGCAAGAACATCGGCCGCGACCCGTACGAGGTCTCGCTCGACACCGTGCGCGGCTTTGCCAAGGATATCGCCTCGCTCGGCTTCCATATCCTGCCGTAACGCGAACACTGGCTGCGCCGCGGGTTGTTCGCCCCGGCCTTTCCTTTCCCTATCGCTCACGCGCTTCGCGAGGGTCGCGCTAGGCAAAGGAAAGGCCGGGGCTGCCGATACGAACCCGTCGGTAGGTTGGCGATTGGCTTCCATATCCTGCCGTAGGCAAAGGTACCCCCGCCTGCGACGTGCAAAATCGTGAGTATTCAGCAAGGTAAAGGCTTTTACCAGCTAGCTGAAGCACGGAATAGCCCCCGTTTTGGCTCTGACGACGCTAAAACGGGGGCTGTTTTTTGCTTTTTCGTCTCTGAGGGGCGTTCGGAGCGGCGGAAATTGCAGAATACTCGCGATTTTGCACGTCGCTACAGGGGTACCCTTGCTTTGGCGGTTTACTTCCCCTGCACCATGGTGAGCGAGATCTTCTTGCGATCGCGATCGACCTTTTCCACCCACACCTTTACCGTGTCGCCGACGCGCACCACGTCGCTCGGGTGCTTGACGAAGCGGTTGGCGAGCTTGGAGATGTGTACGAGGCCGTCCTGGTGCACGCCGACGTCGACGAACGCGCCAAAGTCGACGACGTTGCGCACCGTGCCCTTGAGTTCCATGCCGGGCTCCAGATCGTCGATGGAAAGCGCCGAGCGGCTAAAGACCACCTCGGGCGCGTCGTCGCGCGGGTCGCGGCCGGGCTTTTTGAGTTCGTTAACGATGTCGATGAGCGTGAGGGTGCCGCAGTCTAGGTCGCTTGCCAGCGTCGAGATGCTGCCCAGACGACGCTCGATGTCGGGCACGCCGCCACGGCTGAGCTCGCTGGCTTTAACGCCTGCGCGTTCCAAGACGGACGTGGCCACCTCGTAGCTTTCGGGGTGGACGCTCGTCGCATCGAGCGGGTTCTTGCCGCCGCTGATGCGCAGGAAACCCGCGGCGTTGAGATATGCCTTGGGTCCCAGCTTGGGGACCTTCTTAAGCTGGCGGCGATCGGTAAAGGCGCCGTTTTCCTCGCGGTAGGCCACGATGTTCTTGGCCACGCTCGGCGTAATGCCCGAAACGTAGCCCAGCAGGCTCGCGCTTGCGGTGTTGACGTCGACGCCCACGCGGTTGACGACGTCCTCCACCACGTGGCCCAGGGTGCGCGAGAGCTCGGCCTGGTCAAGGTCGTGCTGGTATTGGCCCACGCCGATGGACTGGGGCGGAATCTTGACGAGCTCTGCCAGCGGGTCTTGCAGACGGCGGCCCAGGCTCATGGCGCCGCGCACGGTGACGTCCAGGTCGGGATATTCCTGGCTGGCAAGCTCGGAAGCGGAATACACCGACGCGCCGGCCTCGTTGACGATGGTGTATCGCAGCCCGGGCGCCTGCTCGGCAATGAACTCCGAGACGACTTCCTCGGTCTCGCGGCTGGCGGTGCCGTTGCCGATGACGATGGTGTTGACGCTGTCCTTCTTGACGAGGCGGGCGAGCTCGCGCTTGGTGCCGGCGACGTCGTGGCGCGGCTTGGTGGGGTAGACCACGCCGTGGTCGAGCAGCTTGCCGGTCTCGTCCATGACGGCGACCTTGCAGCCGGTGCGGTAGCCCGGATCGAGCGCGAGCACACGGGCGCCGCGGACGGGGCGTGCCGAGAGCAGCCCCTCAAGATTCTTGGCAAAGACGTTGATGGCCTCGGTCTGGGCGCGGACGGTGAGCTTAGCACGGGCCTCTCGCTCCAGCGAGGGAGCCATGAGGCGCTTGTAGCCGTCGGCGATAGCGGCGTCAAAGACGGGCGCGAACACGCCCTGGCGACGGGGCCAGCGGCTGCCGAGGCGCGCCGTGGCGGCAGTGCCGTCGACGTTCACGCGCACGCGGAGCTTGCCCTCGCGCTCACCGCGGTCGATAGCCAGCACGCGGTGGTTGGGTATACGGCGCAGTGGCTCATCATAGCTGTAGTACGGCTCGTAGGGAGTTTTTTCGGCGGGGTCGGTGGCCTCGACGACGATATCGGCGGTGTTTTGCGTAAAGGCGCGCAGGCCGGCGACGTTCTCGGGGTCCTCGGCCACCGTCTCGGCCACGATGTCGGCCGCACCGGCGAGCGCCTTCTCGGGCGTGTCGAAGCCAGCCTCCTCGTTGACGTAGTCCGCGGCGGCGTCGAGCGCGCTGCCCTTGGCCGAGGCCTGCATGATGATCATGTTGGCGAGCGGCTCCAGGCCTGCCTCGCGGGCCTTCTGCGCGCGGGTCATGCGCTTTTTGCGGTAGGGCTTGTAGAGGTCCTCGACACGCTGGAGCTGCGTGGCCTTGCGAATCTGCTGCTCGAGCTCGGGCGTGAGCTTGCCCTGAGCGTCGATGAGGAGAATGACGTCCTCTTTACGCTGCTCAAGATTGCGCAGGTAGGACAGGCGCTCGTCGAGGGCGCGCAGGGCGACGTCGTCCATGCCGCCCGTGGCTTCCTTGCGGTAGCGCGAGATAAAGGGAATGGTGTTGCCCTCGTCGATGAGCTTGACGGCCGCCTCGATGTTGGCGGCCTTAAGGTTGAGCTCGCGGGCGAGCTGGGCGATAAGATCCATGGGACTCCTTGCGTTCAAGGTGCGTTTGCAGCACAGGGCTACCAAGGATACCACCCGTTTCAAAAGACTGTTTTGGGGCGAACGAATCAAGCCGAGGTGCAAAAAAGCCCCCGTCCTAGAAAAATCGTCGGTAAGGTAGCAAAATGCCCGCGGGCAGGAGGCTGCTCGCGGGGCAAAGAAGAGGGGCTTATTGGTGGCGGACCGAGGGGTTCGGCATGGGGTTTCTGCCGCGGTCGCTCTTAAGGCATTACAGCTCGACGAGCTGGCCGGTCTCGGCGGCCTCCTTGATAGCGTTGAGAAGCGTGAGCGTCTTGACGTTGTCGGCGGGGGTCACGACGGGCTCGACCTCACGGCGGACAACCTTCACAAAGTGCTTGAGCTGCATCTTGTGCGGCAGCGCCGGGTCGACGGCCGGGATCTCCATCTGCAGCGGCTTGTGCCAGTTGGAGGCGCCGTCGTAGGAGAACTGGTGCAGGCGGGGCAGCGAAAGGGCGCCCTTAGTGCCGCCGATAAAGTAGGCGTCGGCGTCGAAGGGGCGGTACTGCGGATCCTCGCGAGCGGTGGCCTCCCAGTTCCAGGGGCTGGCGGTGGCGTCGGAGATGGTCATGCTCGCGAGTGCGCCATCGGCAAAACGAACGTTGACCACGGCGGAGTCCTCGGTCTCAAAACCGCGGGCGGCGCTGGACTGCATACCCTGGACGGCAACGGGCTCGCCCAACAGATAGCGGAGCAGGTCGACGTCGTGAACCAGGTTGACCAGGATCGGGCCGGCACCCTTCTTGCGGCGCCACTCGACGTCGAAGTACTCGTCATTCTTATAGATCATGTAGTGGAAGCTCGACACGGTGAGCTTGCCCAGCTCGCCGGACTCGATGATCTCCTTGGCCTTGTTGACGAAGGGGTTGTGGCGACGGTGCTGACCCACGAGCACGGGCACGCCAGCGGTCTCGGCCTCGGCGGCGAAGGCCTGGGCATCCTCCAGGTCGTTGGAGATCGGCTTTTCGACCAACGGCACGATGTTGCGCTTCACGGCCTCGCGGGCAACGCCCAGGTGCAGGTCGTTGGGGGTGGCGATGATGACGGCCTCGGGCTTGACCTCGTCCATCATCTGGGCGGGATCGGTATAAAACGGCACGCCGGCGGCCTCGGCCGTGGCGCGGGCGCCCTCAAAGGCGTCGGCGATGGCGACGAGCTCGGCCTCGGGCTCCTCGGTGACAAAGCGGATGTGGTTGCGGCCCATGGCGCCGGCGCCGATAACGGCAATGCGGACGGGGTTGAGCTCAGACATTTCGACTCCTTAATACTGGTGGCGGTGGAATGTGACAAAGGGGCAGTCCCTTTGTCACATTGGCAATTACTAGGCGGACTTCTTCTTGCTGTCAGAGACCATCATGTAGACGGTGAGCACGACGGCGATGGCGGCGATCACGATGGCGCCGTAGAAGGACTGCTGGTAGGCGGCGCTGCCGGCCTCGGCGTGATACAGCACGGCGGTGATGGGCTGGCTGATCCAAGTGGAAGCGGCGTAACCCAAAAACATGATGCCGTAGTTGACGCCGATGTTGCTGGTGCCAAAGGCGCCACCGGTGAGCGGCGGGTAGATGACGAGCAGGGCGCCAAAGCTAAAGCCGAGCAGGGCGAGCGCCACAAAGAACATGCTCTGCGTAAAGCTCATCGACATGATGACGAGCGCGACGATGGTGACGACAAGGCTGATGAGCAGCGACTTGTAGGCGCCGAGCTTGTCGATGATCTGGCCAAAGGACAGGCGGCCAACCAGGTTGGCGCAGGTGTTGACGGAGACGACCACACCGCCGAGGGCGACAGCCGCAGCGCTCGTGGGGTCGGCGAAGAGCTGGACGGCGGCGATGGAAGCAACTTTGCCCACGAGCAGGGTGCCGGCGGTGGCGGCAAAGGCGAAGGTGATGATGAGGACCCAGAAGCGCGGGGTCTTGACCATCTCGCCCGGGGTGAGGTCGCCGAAGGTGCCGGCGTGCGCGCCGCCCTTGGGGGCCTCGAAGCCCTCGGGCAACCAACCGGCCTCGGGGGCCTTCAGGAACAGGGCGGAGGCGGCGATCATCACAAAGAAGATGACGCCGAGTGCCTTAAGAGCACCGAAGATGCCAAGGCTCGGGATGAGCAGCGAGGCGAGCACCGGGGACAGAACGGCGGGACCGGCGGTCGAAGCGGCCAGGGTGATGCCAGAGGCGAGGCCCTTCTTGTCGATGAACCACTTTTGGCCGGTGGTGAGCGCCGGGTTGTAGCCCAGGCCGTTGCCGACGGCGGCGACAAGCGAGAACCACAGGTAGAACTGCCACGGCTCGGTGACGGTGCCGGACATGAACCAGCCCACGCCGTAGCACACGGCGGCGGCGATCACGACGTTGCGGGGGCCGATCTTATCGGAGATGCGGCCGGCGAAGATGCCCGTCACGGCCATGATGGTCTGGAAGACGGGGAAGGCCCAGGTGAGGGCGCTGGACCATTCGGGATAGACGGCGAGCAGATTCTTGCTCACGACGGAATACAGCGCGATGGAGCTGATGAAGAACATGGTGACGCACGCGGCGGAAAGTACGACGGCGCGACCCTTGTTGGAGTTGGTGGAAGCCATTGGACTCTTTCTAATCGATACGGGGGAGGAGCAGGCGTATCCGCGGAGCCTCCCTGTCGGGCTTATTTACTGGTCAGTCGGCTTTGCAACGCCGGACTCATCGGACCAGAGCTCGACACCCTTGTTCTTAAGGTAGTTGTCGGCATAGGCGCGACGGCCGCCGGGCTTGGCGGTGAGGTCGCCCATCATGTTGGAGAAACCGCCGTCGACCTTGATAGCGTCGCCGGTGGTAAAGTCCGAGCGCGTGGACGCCAGGAACATGACGGCGTTGGCAATATCGCTGACCTCGCCGATGCGGCGCGTGGCGATCAGACGGCTGCGGCTCTTTTCGACCTCGGGGTCGGCGTAGAAGTTGGCCGACATCGGGGTCTTAACGAAGCAGGGCTCGACGCAGTTGGAGCGGACGCCGTAGGGGCCCCACTCGGCGGCGAGCATCTTGGACATCATGTTGACGCCGGCCTTGGTGGAGCTGTACACGCCCGAGAACGTCTCGGGGGAGTGGCTGGCGACGGTCGAGATGTGCACCAGGCGACCCTGGCCGGCCTTGATCATCTCGCGACCAAAGCGCTGCGAGGTGATGAAGTAGCCGGTGAGGTTGACGTTGAGCACCTGCTCCCAGTCGCTCAGCGGCAGGTCCTCCATGGCGGCGAAGCGCAGGATGCCGGCGGTGTTGACGAGGACGTCGACGCGGCCGAAGTTGGCGATGGTGGCGTCGACAGCAGCCTGAACCTCGGCCTCGTCGGTGGCGTTCATCTTGTAACCCTCGGCGTGGATGCCAAACTCGGCAGCTAGGTCGGCGGCAGCGGCCTTGACCTTCTCCTCGTCCAGGTCGAGCATGACGACGTTGGCGCCATTGCGGGCGAACTCGCGGCAGATCTCGGCGCCCATACCGCCGAGCGCGCCAGTCACGGCGCAGACATCGCCCTCGAGCTTAAGCCAATTGCTCATAGGAACTTCCCTTCTTGTGCCTCCCGGTGGGCCGCTCCCATTAACCGACCCACGTGGTTTCCGCTGGTTATCGTATGCTTTGCATTTGCGCAGGTGAATTGCATATTTGTTAGAATGGCGTTAACTGTAGGTTTATACTGTGCGATACAGGCTATTCTCAATTGAGCGCGTGACCTGCGAAAACAACCCCCTGTGGCACCATGCGGTCACGGGTGCGAAAACGGGAGATTGACGTGTACGATCGACGACTTGAGGCCATATCGACCGCCGCGGAGCTGGGAAGCTTCTCGCGTGCGGCGGCAAAATTGCGCGTGTCGACTCCGGCGCTCGTCAAGCAGGTATCGGGCTTCGAGGCGGAGTTCGGTATTACGCTGTTTGAGCGCTCGCATTCGGGCGTCAAGGTGACGCCGGCGGGTGCTCTGCTGGTGGACGACGCACGCTCGATCATGCGCCAGTCCGAGGACGCCCTGCGCCGTGCTCGACGTGCGGCGGGTGACGGCGGTGCCGTGCGCCTGGGCGTGTCGATGATGTGCCCGGGGCGCCAAACGCTGTCGATGTGGTCGGGCATTCACGATCTGGAACCGTCGCTGCGATTTGAGATCGTGCCGGTAAGCGACCTCTATGACGAGCGCGAATCCGTCATGCGCAGCTTGGGCCGCGAGGTCGATGTGGTGCAGTCGAGTTTTTCGACCCCGCGCTGGGGCGACACCTGCCAAAAGCTCCGCATTGTCAACGTGCCGTTTTATATCGACCTACCGCGCACGAGCCCGCTGGCGCGCAAGACGCGCATCACGGTTGCCGACTTGGAGGGCATGCGCCTGCGCGTGCTCCGCCGCGGCAACGACGCCATGGACAGCCTGCGCATCGACCTGTTGGCCGACGGCGGCGTGGACGTGATCGACGTAGACAACTTTGACTTCGCGCTCTTTAACGAGGCCGAGGAAAAGGGCGACGCGGTGCTCACCTGCGGAGCGTGGTCGGGGGTGCACCCGGCCTTTGTGGGCGTGCCGTTCCTATGCGGACGCGAGGTGCCGGTCTTTCTGCACTACCCGCTCGAGCCCACCCTCCAAGTCCAAAAATTCGTCAACGCAATGGCTCAGCTTCTCAAATAGCTATCGTGTCGATGATTCTTTAATCCCCGTCCTAGAAAAATCATCTGGTAGAGTTGACCCCGCATGATTTACAAGACGCTATGCGCCACCTACTCTTTTGCCATTTGGGGGATTGAACTTGTGAATACTTCTGTCGCCAAGAAGGCCAGCCAGGCGGTGCGCCTGCTCATGATGGTGCTCACGGCAGTTCTCATCTTCTTCTTCATCAATGTTATGCTGCTCGTCTCCGATATCCAGGGCACGGCGCGCGTGGTCAACTACGCCGGTCTGGTGCGCGGCACCACGCAGCGAATCGTTAAGCTCGAGGACGCAGGCCAGCCTCAAGATGACCTGCTTAAAGCCGTGGATTCATACATCAACGGTTTGCGTTACGGAAGTGACGACCTCAACCTCGTCCGTCTCGACGACGACGAGTATCAGGCAAAGATGACCGAGCTTGCAAATTATTATGATGAGCTTTGCGCCGAGATCATCCGCGTGCGCGAAGTCGGCTACGAGAACACTGACATCATCGCCATGAGCGAGGAGTTCTTTGGCATATGCGACGATGCTACGCGACTCGCAGAGGACTACTCTCAGGAGAAGGCATCGGCGCTCAACTATCTCGAGGGCTTGGTGATCATCGACATCATGGGCTTGGTGGCGACCTTTGCGGTTGAACTTGTTCGCGCGGTGCGAACTGCCGCGCTCAATCGCGAACTGCAGAGCAAAGTCTATCTCGACGAAGCCACGGGACTGCCCAACAAGAACAAGTGCGAGGAGATCTTGGGGCAGGAGCAGCCTGTCTCCGCGGAGGCGCCCGTTGCGGTGTGCGTCTTCGACCTTAACAATCTGCATACGGTCAATAACAACTTTGGTCACGAGAAGGGCGACGAATACATCCGCTCTTTTGCCCGGCAGCTGGGGCGTGTGGCGTCCGAGACCTGCTTTGTGGGTCGCGACGGCGGCGATGAGTTTATCGCGGTGCTGTGGGATGCCGATCGAGCTGCCGTGGAGTCCTGTCTCGCTCGGGTTCGTGCGAACGTGAACGAGTATTCCGAGACTCATCCCGACATGCCTATTAGCTATGCGGTGGGCTATGCGCTTTCCAGTGACTTTGATGAACCGCCTACGATGCGCGAGCTCTTTTCCCAGGCCGACAAGAACATGTACGTCGATAAGAACCGTGTAAAGACAGCTGAGGCAGCCGGACTGCAACGCGAGGAACGGTAAACTTGTAACAACAGAGGGCATAGAAAAGCCTCCGCAGCCCGTGTGGCTGCGGAGGCTTTATTCGTTGCGGCGCATTGTGTTTGGGTCGTTGAGATGAGTCGATTTGCCCCGAAAGAGGAGGGCATTGACCTTAGGGTCATGCCCGACGAATGAGCGGCAAATCGACTCATCTCGGCGGGCCGAACTACTCCAGCTCAAACGCTCCGGTATAGAGCTGGTAGTAGTACCCGCGCTTGGCGATCAGCTCGTCGTGGTTGCCGCGCTCGATAATGCGGCCGTGGTCCAGGCAGATGATCGCGTCGGAGTTGCGCACGGTGGACAGGCGGTGTGCGATGACAAACGTCGTGCGGCCCTCCATGAGCTTATCCATGCCTGCCTGCACGATAGCCTCGGTGCGGGTGTCGATGCTCGATGTGGCCTCGTCCAGAATCATTGCCGGCGGATCGGCGACGGCGGCGCGTGCGATCGAAATCAGCTGGCGCTGGCCCTGCGACAGCTGTGCGCCGTTGCCGGTGAGCATAGTGTCGTAGCCGTCGGGCAGTCGGGTGATAAAGTCGTCGGCGCCCGCGAGCTTGGCTGCCGCGATGCACTCCTCGTCGGTGGCATCCAGGTTGCCGTAGCGGATGTTATCCATCACGGTGCCAGTGAACAGGTTCACGTCCTGCAGCACGACGCCCAGCGAGCGGCGCAGGTCGGCCTTGCGAATCTTGTTGACGTTGATGCCGTCGTAGCGGATCTTGCCGTCGGCGATGTCATAGAAGCGGTTGATGAGGTTGGTGATGGTCGTCTTGCCCGCGCCGGTGGCACCGACAAACGCGACCTTCTGGCCCGGCTTGGCAAACACGGACACGCCGTGCAGCACCTCGTGGTCGGGCGTGTAACCAAAGTCGACGTTATCCATGACCAGGTCGCCGCGCAGCGGCACGTACTCGATCTCGCCGGTTGCGCGGTGCGGATGTTTCCACGCCCACATGCCGGTGTGGCGGTCGGCCTCCTCGAGCTGCCAGGTATCGGGGTTCACCTGCGCGTTGACGAGCGTCACGTAGCCTTCGTCGGTCTCGGGCTTCTCGTCGATGAGCTCAAAGATGCGGTCGGCGCCGGCGAGGCCCATAACCACGGCGTTGATCTGCTGCGAGATCTGACCGATCTGTCCGCAGAACTGCTTGGTCATGTTGAGGAACGGCACTACGACGGCGATGGACAGCGTCATGCCCGAGATGCTCAGGTTGGGCACGCCCAGCGCCAGGAAAATGCCGCCCGCCAGTGCGACCAGCACGTAGAGCAGGTTGCCCAGGTTCATAAGGATAGGCATGAGGATGTTGGCGTACATGTTGGCCTTCTGCGAGACCTCGAAGAGCTTTTCGTTGCGCTCGTCAAAATCGGCCTCGGCGGCAGACTCGTGGCAGAATGCCTTGACGACCTTCTGGCCGTTCATGACTTCCTCGATATGGCCCTCGACCACGCCGAGCTCGGTCTGCTGCGCAATAAAGAAACGCGCGGAGTTGGAGCCGAGCAGCTTGGTCATAAAGGTCATAAAGGCGACGCCTGCCACAATGACCAAGCACATCCAAACGCTGTAGTACAGCATGATAAAGAACACCGTGACGATGACGATGGTCGTCATGAGCAGGTTGGGCAGCGACTGGCTGATCATCTGACGCAGCGTGTCGATGTCGTTGGTGTAGTGGCTCATGATGTCGCCGCGCTGGTGCGTGTCGAAGTAGCGAATCGGCAGGTCCTGCATGCGGTTGAACATCTTCTCGCGCAGCTTCTCGAGCGAGCCCTGCGTGACGATGGCCATGGCGCGGTTCCAGAACAGCGAGGACAGGATGCCGACGCCGTAGATGCAGGCGAGGGTGGTCACGAGCTGTGCGATCTTGGGCTGTGCGGCTTCCCAATCGCCTGACTGCCACGATTCGCTAATAATCTGCAGGGCGCTCTGAAGGAAGGTCGCGCCGATGGAGTTGATGATGGCGCAGAGCACCACGCCGACAACGACGAGGGGCAAAAGCACGGGGTAGAAGCCAAAGAGCGTCTTGATGAGGCGCGACATGGTGCCGCCCTTGCGGTTGAGCGCGCGCTCGGCGGTCGTTGCCTTACTCATGTGCCTCGCCTCCTTCCTGGGTCTGAGCTTGCGTTGCGGATGCCTCGGTGTCGGCTTCGACGGCCCCTTCGCCCTCGGCAGACATCTTGTTTTGCGAGGTAAAGGTCTCGCGGTAGATCTCGCTCGTCTTGAGCAGCTCGTCATGGTTGCCGATCTGCGCGATACGGCCGCCCTCCATGACGATGATGCGGTCGGCGTCCTGCACGGAGCTAATGCGCTGGGCGATGATGAGCTTGGTCGTGTTGGGCAGATAGCTTGCCAACCCTGCGCGAATCTTGGCGTCGGTCTTGGTGTCGACGGCGCTGGTGGAGTCGTCCAGGATCAAGATCTTGGGGCGACGCAGCAGGGCACGCGCAATGCACAGGCGCTGCTTCTGACCGCCGGAAACATTGGAGCCGCCCTGTTCGATCCAGGTGTCATAGCCCTTGGGGAAGCCATCGACAAACTCATCGGCGCAGGCCAGATGTGCCGCCTCGCGGACTTCCTCGTCGGTGGCGTTCGGGTCGCCCCAGCGCAGGTTCTCGGCAATGGTGCCGCTAAACAGCACGTTTTTCTGTAGCACCATGGCCACTTGGTGGCGCAGCGCGTCCAGGTCGTAGTCGCGTACGTCCATGCCGCCCACGCGCACGGTGCCTTCGGTGGCGTCGTACAGACGGGCGATGAGGTTTACAAGCGTGGACTTGGCCGAGCCGGTACCGCCGATGATGCCGATGGTCTCGCCGCTCTTAATGTGCAGGTCGATATCGTCGAGCGCCTGGCGCTTCGCATGCGCGGAATACTTAAAGCTCACGTGGTCAAAGTCGATGGAACCGTCGGCAACCTCGAGCACGGGCTCGGCGGGATCGGCGATCGTGGGCTCGGCGGCCAGCACCTCGGTAATGCGGTGCGCCGATTCGTCGGCCATGGTCACCATGACAAAGATCATCGACAGCTGCATCAGGCTCATGAGGATCTGGAAGCCATAGGTAAAGATCGAGGAGAGCTGGCCCACGTCGAACAGCGTGCCCTGGCTCGTGATGATGAGCTTGGATCCCAGGTAGATGATGACGACAAATGCGCCGTTGACGCAGATGTTCATCATGGGGTTGTTAAAGGCCAGCAGCTTCTCGGCGCGGGTGAAGTCCATCTGGACGTCGCGCGCGGCGGTGGCGAACTTCTGCTTCTCAAAGTCTTCGCGCACATAGCTCTTGACCACGCGCATGCCGGTGACGTTTTCCTCGACGGACTCGTTAAGGGCGTCGTACTTGTGGAACACGCGCGAGAAGATGGGGCGCACCTTAAAGATGATAAAGAACAGTCCAAAGCCCAGCAGCGGAATGATGACCAGGTAGACCATGGCAACGCTGCCGCCCATGATAAACGCCATGGTAAAGGCGAAGATCAATACCAGCGGCGCGCGCACGGCGATGCGGATGATCATCATAAAGGCCTGCTGCACGTTGTTGATGTCAGTGGTCAGACGCGTGACGAGCGAGGAGCTCGAGAACTCATCGATGTTGGCAAAGCTGAACGTCTGGATCTTGTAGAACAGGTCGTGACGCAGGTTCTTGGCGAAGCCGCAGCTCGCATGGCTGCAGGTGACGCCGGCAGCGGCGCCAAAAGCAAGCGACGTCAGCGCGATGAGCACCAAAAAGCCTGCGGTGGGAAGCATCTCGGCTACGGTGGCGCCGTCTTTGATGGCGTCGATCAGGTTGGCGGTGATAAATGGAATCAGCATCTCGCAGAGCACCTCGCCAAGCACGAGCAACGGCGTGGCAACGGTGACTTTCATATAGTCGCGGATGCTGCCCATGAGGGTTTTAATCATCCAGTTCCTCCCAGGTTACGCGGATTTTATCGAGCATTTCGGCGAGGTCCTCGCGCTCGTCGTGGGTGAGCGCGCTAAAGGCGCGCTCTCTAAAGCGGATGCGGGCCGCCTGGTCGATGCGGGCGTTTTCCCGGCCGGTTTCGGTCAAGCGAATGGTGAGTTGTCGTCGATCCTTGGGGTTACGGCTGCGCTCGATGAGGCCGTTGACCTCGAGCTTGGACAGGATCTCGGAAAGCGACCCCGGCTTGAGGTCAAAGTGCATGCCGAGTTCCTGCTGCGACATCTCGCCGCCGGGCTGCTTGGCCAGTAGGCAGATGATGGGCGCCTTGCCGGACACGCCTCCGCCATGAAAATGCATGTAATGGCCGCAAAAGCCCAGGCCGCTCAGGATGCGCTTGGCGAGTTTGTCTTCAGCGCTGACCGCTTCGGGTATGTCTACCGGTTGCGACGGGTCACCGCCGGGCTCATGCGGAAGGACGAGTGCTTCAACACACATATCTAAGCTTCGCTCCTTTCCTTAGTTAGGTAGAGAAATTGTTTTGTGCCTAACTAATTTAGGAGCGCATAGATTGATTGTCAAGGTACCAAACTAGTGGTTACGCGGTTTTACCAAACCGCGTAACGGCTCGACGCTGCAAACCCGCCAGAGCGGCAATCTGCCTTTCAACTTCGGCGGCATGACCAGAAGGTCAATGCCGCCTCGTTTCAAGGCACCTTGCTCGCTCTGGCGGGTTTTCGCTGACTTCGCCAAAACATCGGCGTTGCCCTTGTTGGGATAGTCGTTGGGGACGTTCTTGTTTGCCTAGTCATTTAAGAACGTCCCCAACGACTAACTTAAAAACTATGCCGGATTACGGGGCTGAACGACGGATTGCCGACCATGCCGAAATTGGTAAAAAGAAAACCGCAGGTAGAAGGCTCGCTATGATTTGAAAATAGGGGGTGTGGTTGGCTCATTCAGGTTCAGCCCCGTAATCCGGCATAGTTTTGAAATGGCACTGAATAAGTGGCGGCAAATGAGCCGCAATGAAGCAAGTTAGCCCCTCGTTTCCGAAACCTTTCCGCAACAATTTGCCCTTCGTGCCGCTCGACTCCGCTCGCAACGTCCCCTGCGCTACACTTAGTCGTACTGTGGCGCTGCTGCGCCGCGCCCGAACCAAGGGGGACACTCATGAAGAACACTCAGCTGCTGCTGATTAACGATATGTGCGGCTACGGCAAGGTCGCGCTTTCCGCCATGCTGCCGGTGCTGTCGCACATGGGCTACCGTATCCATAATCTGCCGACGGCGCTCGTTTCCGACACGCTCAACTACCCCAAGTTCTACATCCACGACACCACCGAGTACGTGCGCCAAAGCCTCGCCATCTGGGAGGAGCTCGGCTTTGAGTTCGACGCTATCTCGACTGGATTTATCGTGACCGAGGAAGAGACGCGCATCATCTCGGACTTTTGCCACCGCCGTGCGCAAAAGGGCACCAAGGTGTTCGTCGACCCCATCATGGGCGACAACGGCAAGCTCTATGCGGGCGTGCCCGAGTCCACGATTGGCCTTATGCGGCATCTGCTGGAGTGCGCAGACTACGCGGTACCCAACTATACCGAGGCATGCCTGCTCACCGATACGCCTATCGCCGAGCAAATCACGCCCGACGAGGCTCGCGTCCTTGTGGACGCCGTGCGTGAGCTGGGTGCCAAGTCGGTGGTCATTACGAGCGCCGTAGTCAATGGCACGAACGCGGTTATCGGTTACGACCATGTGGCGGGGGAGTACTTTACGATTCCCTTTGAGCTCATTCCGGTCTACTTCCCGGGTACGGGCGACACGTTCTCGGCGGTGCTCGTCGGCCGCGTTATGGCAGGTTGGAGTCTGCAGCGCGCGACGTCCGATGCCATGCGTGTGGTGGCTGAGCTTATCGAGCGCAATGCCGACCAAGAGGACAAGTCGGCTGGCCTTCCCATCGAGGCCTGCCTGGATGTGATCGACCATGAGTAATGCTGGCGAGGGCGGCGTCAAGCCTGCGGGCGAGAACAAGCCGCTCGGCGCGCCGCGGGGCAAGCGTCCGCGCATCCGCGTGAGCTGCGTGGACCAGCTGGGTGTGTGCCGCTGCCACCATGGTCACAAGCCGGGCGACGTTTTTGACTTTGACCGAGACCGCGGCAAGATGTGCGCCATGGCCTGCCACGTGGGCTTTCCCTATATCGATATCCTGCGCTATGGCGGAACCGTGCCTGGCAACGAGCCCGGCACGGCAAAGTTCTGCTGCCCCGAGGTTGATACGCTGAACGTCTGGCTTGCCGAGATTGTCGACGAGTAGTCGAGCGTGGATTTTCTCCCACCGAGATAATGAGCGTGGATTTTCTCCCGTTTAGGGCGCACTTGAACGCTCAAAGTGGGAGATTTTCCACGCTCGTTTTTCATGTGGGAGATTATCCACGCTCGTTTCGCGCCGAAGGCGTGGCCCGCGGCCTCGCTTGCCTACAGCTGCTCGAGCATGGACGTGCAGCCGGCGAGTACGTCGCGGTACGTGGCATCGAAATTGCCGGTGTACCAGGGATCGGCCACGTCGCCGGGACACTCGGTCCAATCGAGCATGCGCGTAATCTTGCCGTCGGGGTCGTCGCCAAAGATGCGACGCAGGCCCCGCGCGTTCTCAGCATCCATATAGACAATGTGATCCCAGTCGCCATACTCCGCGCGACGCACCTGGCGGGCACGGTGCGCAACGACGGGAATCCCGACTTCGCGCAGCTTGGCGACCGTGCCATGATGCGGCGGGTTGCCAATCTCCTCAGTTGAAGTCGCCGCGGAATCGATGACAAATTCGCCCGCGCGCCCGGCGCGCCGCACCAGCTCGGTAAACACCGACTCAGCCATCGTCGAGCGGCAGATATTCCCATGGCAGATAAACAGTACACGTTGCATAGAACGATACCTTTCATATAGAAGGCTGCTAAAGAGTCGAAGCCGGGCGCATGCCAAGTTTTATTTCTTGGCCAGTTTGAAGTAGCGCTCAAATATCAATTCGAAAACGTAATAGAACATCAATCGACTGTCGAGGTCCATGCTGCCCAAGCGGATTTCTTTTTGCACGGTGTAGATAGGGTAGTCGGCTAGTTTCGAGAGAGAATTTCGAGAAAAGCCGGTGAGCGTGACGACCTTGCATCCGCGCGTTTTGGCTATCGATGTGGCGTCAATAGACACCTGCGTCTCGCCGCTTACGGAAACGCTGAAGACCAGGTCGTTTTTGCCGAGGAGTTCTGCGTAATGCCTCATGACATGGCGTTCACTGAGCGTATCGGTGTTCTTGCCCATTATTTTGAGCTTTTCAGCCATTTCGAGGCACGGGTACTTCGAAAAGCCCGAGCAGAAGAACACGATATGCGAGGCGTCCTGGATAAGACTCACGACCGAATCGATGACCCGGTCGTTAAGCAGATCTTTGGTCTGTACGAGCTGGGTATCAAGAGGAAGCGCCTCGATAGTGAATCGATTGCGGTCGAGCGAGGCGGAATACGATTGTTTGAGCTCTGTAAACCCCGAGAAGCCAAGCTTGTGGGCAAGCCTGACGATTGTATTGGGAGCGACGAAGAACCGTTCAGCAACGCTCTTAAGCGTGACATCGTCAATATCATCACGCAGCTCGATGATGTAGCGCATGATCTCGCTTTCGAGATCGTTGAGCTTGCTCTCGCCAGCTCGCACATGATCATAAAAAGATTCTTGATCTTTCATAAGATGTTTCAGCCCCTCGCACCTCGTCGTATATATGGTACCGCTTTGTGTTGCCAGGTGAGAAATCGGTAATCGGTCAAGATTGCCTATTGCCCATGAACTGGGCAAACGCGCGTGTCTGCCTACACATATCTGTGTCGTGAGCGAAATCATGTGTCCCCGTTTCGCATTGGCCCACACGGGGACTCTCAAATGACCTTATGTCGCAAAATATCAATCGAAACGAAGCAAGCCGAGGACAACCGCGGAGCCCAAGGTCTTCGAGAACACCGATCAGCCAACCCTGGAGGGACGGAACATGAAGGATAAGCTCAATATTGTGATCGTTGGCGGCGGCTCCACGTGGTGCCCTGGCATTCTTAAAGCCCTGACCAAGCACATGGACATTCTGCCGCTGAACCGCGTGATGCTCTATGACATCGATGCCGAGCGTCAGCGTCCGATCGGCGAGTTTGGCAAGATCCTCTTCGCCGAGGAGGAGCCCGGTGTGGAGTTTGGTTACACCACCGATAAGGACGAGGCTTACACCGACGTCGACTTTGTGCTCTGCCAGATTCGTACCGGCGGCTACGAGATGCGTAGCAAGGACGAGAAGATTCCGCTGCATATGGGAATCATCGGCCAGGAAACGGTGGGCCCTGGCGGCATGGCTTACGGTATGCGCTCCATGCATGACATGGTTGAGATCGTCAACGACGTTCGCGCTCATAGCCCGGAGGCGTGGATTATCAACTACACCAACCCGGCTGCTATTGTGGCATATGGTCTCGAGCGCGTCCTGCCCGATGAGCATCGCGTCCTCAACATCTGCGATCAGCCCGTCAACCTCATGCGCTCTTACGGTCGCCTGCTCGGTCGCGATATGAGCAAGACGGAGCCCGTGTACTTTGGTCTCAATCACTTCGGTTGGTTCAAGCACATCTACGATGAAGAGGGCCATGACCTCGTCCCGCAGATTAAGGAGTACACGGAGAAGAACGGCTTCCTTCCTGCCGATGCCGAGCAGCGTGACCAGTCCTGGCTCGACACCTACGCCATGGTCAAGGACATGCTCGAGGACTTCCCCGACTATCTGCCCAACACTTATCTGCAGTACTATCTGTATCCCGAGTACAAGGTCGCTCACCTCGACCCCGACTACACTCGCTCCGACGAGGTTATCAACGGTCGTGAGAAGCGCGTGTTCGCCGAGTGCGAGCGTGTTGCCAAAGTCGGCACCGCAAAGAACTCCTCGGTTGTGCAGAACGATGCTCATGGCGATATGATCGTGGAAATCACCTCGGCCATTTATCGCAACACCAATAAGACCTTCATTGTTATCGTGCCCAACAACGGCATTATCGAGGGTATGCCCGATGACGCCATGGTCGAGGTCGCGGCAAGCGTGGGCGCCAATGGCCCGCAGCCCTATGCTGTTGGCAAGATCGGCACCTTCTATCGCGGTCTTATGGAGAACCAGTACGCCTATGAGCGCCTGACTGTTGAGGCTTGGATGGAGGGTTCCTACGAGAAGGCCCTGCAGGCACTCACGCTTAATCGTCTGGTCGGTGACGCAAAGAAGGCGCGTAAGGTGCTCGATAAGCTCATCGAGGCCAATAAGGATTACTGGCCGGAGCTTAAGTAGTCAGTCCTACAGCGCATAATAACTGTTATGGGGCGTGTGGGTTGTAGAACTGCACGCCCCGTTTCTTTAAGAGGGGTATCCCATGAACAAAGATGAGCTGCTGGCTAAGTTCCAGCGCCTGGGCAAAGTCCTCATGACGCCTGTCCTGATCCTGCCAATCGCCGGCATCCTTCAGGGCTTTGGCAATGCCTTTACCAGCCCCACCCTTACGGCAGCTGTTCCCTGGCTTGCTGCTCCGGGCTTTGCGATTTTCTTTTCGATTCTTAAGGCCGCAGCCGGCATCGTTATGAACAACATCCCGGTTATCTTCTCGATTTGTCTCGCCTATGGCTTCGCCAAGTCCGAGAAGGCTACCGCGGCGCTTTGTGGCTTTTTGGGCTACATGTGCATGAACTCCGTGATGGGCACGTTCCTTACGGCGACTGGCGTTATCGATCCCGCGAATCTTACGACGGGCCAGAGCACGATCCTCGGCATCACCACGCTCGACACTGGCGTTATCGGCGGTCTTCTGGTGGGTGCAATCGTCGCATGGTTGCATAACCGTTACTACAAGATTGAGCTGCCTGCTGTGTTCTCCATCTTCAACGGCACGCGCTTTATCCCGGCGGTAACGCTGCTCTCATGCAGCATCCTCGCATTGGTCATGTCCTTTGTTTTCCCGTTTATTCAGAACGCTCTCGGTGCGCTGTCCGAGTTCATCAAGACCACGGGTGCCTTTGGTGCATTTGTCTACGGCGCCGGCGAGCGCATGCTTCTGCCTTTTGGCCTGCATCACTTTGTCTATTTGCCGTTCTTCTTCACGTCGCTCGGTGGCGTCGAGACCATCGACGGCCAGACTGTTCAGGGCGCTATCAATATCTACAACGCGATCCTGGGCTCTCCCAGCACGCCGTTTAACATCGAGGTCAGCCGTTTTGTCATGAACGGCAAGGTTATCTTCGCCATGTTCGGCCTGCCTGGCGCTGCACTCGCCTTCTACAAGACGGCACTTCCCAAGAACAAGAAGAAGACCGCAGCGCTCATGATCGCCATCGTGGTGCCTTGCATCCTCTCCGGCATTACCGAGCCGCTCGAGTACTCCTTCCTGTTCATCGCGCCCATCCTCTACGTGTTCCACGCTCTCATGGCCGGTTTTGCCTATGCGCTGACCTATATCCTGCAGTTCAACGTGGCCGGTTCCGCGTCCTTCGGCGGCCCGCTCTTGTCGTTGATCTTTAATGGCATCATGGGCGCCGCAAAGGGTTCCAACTGGCAGGTTATCCTGTTCCTCGGCCCTATCTACTTCGTGGTGTACTACTTCGTCTTCAAGTTCATCATTCTTAAGAAGGGCCTTAAGACCCCCGGCCGCGAGGAAGAGTCCGACGATGAGGCCGAAAAGGCTCCCAAGACCGTGATCAGCGACCTCATTCCCGCCATCGTTGAGGCAGTGGGCGGCGACAACAACATTAAGTCTGTCGAGGCCTGCTTCACCCGTCTGCGCATCCAGCTCAATGACTGCGACAAGGTGGTTGATGACGCCGAGTTTACCGAAAAGCTCGAAGCGCGTGGCATCGTGCATGTTAACGGCGGCGTGCAGATTGTCTACGGTAACATGGCATCTAACTACGCAACCCAGATGCGCGAGCTGCTGGGTATGGAATAAACGCCCCAAACACACGATCAAGATTAATACAGGTCGGCGTCCGATTCTTCAATCGGGCGCCGACCTGTGCTGTTTTGGGGCGAATGGGCAAGTACATGATGCGCTTGCTGCTCTCTTTTGGCACTGCCTATCGTGTATTCGGAAGCCTTGCGATGGCGAGGTGCATTCTTTTCGGTCCTAGCGTGTTTGCGGCTAGCGCTGCGCCCGAAGTCGATTTGCACAGCTGATATACAGAGCGTTAACCGCGCTTTGTAGGCTCATGCCCTCTACCAGGGCGGTCGAGTACTCGCTGAGTGACTCCGCGCTTACGGGTAGCAAGAGCTCACGTGCCCCGTTGTTATCGAATGCCATGTTGCTCGATATCCAAATAACGCGGCAACCTCGCCGCTTGGCCTCAACGTAAAGATTGAAGATATGGCTCGTCTTCCCTGAGAACGATACAAAGACGGTTAGATCGTCGGGTTGGAGCAGACGGAGCGACGTCTCCTGTCCCTTGACGGAGCCAAATGAGAAGCACAGTCGGTTTACGCGGCTCAGCTTTTCGCAGAGTGAGCGGGCGACGAGATTGGAGAATGAGCTTCCGTATACGTAGACATTTTGCGCATCGAGAAGCCAGTCAACGGCCCGCTCGAGTCGATCCTCAGTGAGCAGGCGTTTTGTTTCAAGCAAAGAGGTCTCTACGATATCGAAATACCAGGGTATATCGATTTGCTTATGAGCCCTTGTCTCGGTTGTCTCACGCTGGAGCCAAGCGTTGAAGTCGTCAACTTGCTCTTTGAACGATCGAAAGCTCGAGCCGTTTACGCGCTTGCAGAAGCGCGAGATGGTCGCGGGCGATGTATTGCATGCGCGGGCAAGTTCTTCTATTGAGAGCTCTGGGACCTCGTCGTGATGGGAAAGGGCGTAGAGTGCGATGTGGGCGTCAAGGCTGCCGCCCTTCTCGACGTCTTCGATACAAGACCTGAGGTTCGAATAGACCTCGTACATCGACATTCAAATCACTCCAAACAATAATGCCCCGGAGCGGATATGCCATCTCCGGAGCATTGTGGTGAAGCTATGGGACGGATTTATTCCATGCCCAAGTATTCTCTCATTTCGACTTTGTAGACAGAAGCCTTATTGCCGTAAACGATCTGAACGCCGCCGCCAACGTGCACGATGGCACTGGCGCCGAGGTTTTTGGTGAAGACGCTATCGTCCTTGACTAGGGCGGTGTCTTTGAGGCTGAGCCTCAGGCGGGTGAAGCAGGCGTTGACGCCCGAGATGTTATCGGCGCCGCCCACGGCATCCACGATCTGCGGGATGAGGTCGCTTACCTGGACAGGTGCCTTGGAGTCGATGGCCGACGTGTCATCCGCTGCCTGCGTGTCATCATCCTCGCGGCCCGGGGTTTTGAGGTCAAATTTCTTGATAAAGGTGCGGAACAGCACGTAATAGATCCCGAAGTAAGCGATGCCGAGCGGAATAAGCCAGAACCAGTTGGAGCCTTTGTCGGCGTTCATGATGCCGTTGAAGATCCACGAGAGGAGCGGTCCGCCGAAGGCAGAAGGTCCGGGCACATTGAACTGTACCAGGTAGGTGAGTACATACGCGATGCCGCACAGCAGGGCGTGGACCACATAGAGTACGGGCGCTACAAAGAGGAAGGAGTACTCGAGCGGTTCGGTTATGCCCATGATGGCGGCCGGAATGACGGCGGCGATCATGAGGGAGCCGACCTTCTTTTTATTCTCGGGACGGGCACAGTGGTAGATGGCGAGCGCCGCCGCGGGCAGGCCGCACATGGCGAACAGCACCTTGCCGTTCATGACGTATTTTGAGATGTCGATGTCGTACATCATGCCGGGCGTGTTGAGCATGGCGTTGTAGATGTTGACAACACCCTCGACGGTCTGGCCGTCAACCTGGATGCTACCGCCCAGAGAAGTGAAGAAAAACGGCAGGTAGATGAAATGATGCAGGCCGAAGGGCAGAAGCATGCGCTCGGAGAAGCCATAGATGAACGCGCCAAACACCCCGGTGGAATCGATGAGTGTCGAGGCGGCCTTTAGGCCGGTTTGCACAAACGGAAACACGAAGGCGAGCGCAACGCCCACCAGGCTCGCGAAAACGACGGTGAGGGCGGGGACGCAGCGTGTGCCGTTGAAGATGCCGAGCACCGGCGGAAGCTGCACCTTATAGAATCGGTTGTGGATCCACGCGACTACCAAGCCGATGATGATGCCGCCGAATACGCCGGTGTCGAGTGTGGTTACGCCCAGGATGGCGTTCTGACCGGTCTGCAGGTTGGCGGGATCGATGATGCCCAGCAGGATAAGCAGCTGACCCATGATCGTGTTCATGGTCATGTAGCCGATGAAGCCTGAGAGTGCGGCGGTCGCCTTCTCGGCCTTGGCGTAACCGTAGGCGATGCAGATCGCAAAGAGAACCGAGATGTTACCATTGATAACGTTGCCGGCTGCTTTGATGAGCGTGCTAAAGATCACCATCGGCTCGGTGCCCAAAAACGGGCAGAGCGAGATGAGGTTAGCATTGGAAAGGGCGGAGCCCAGACCGACCAAAATACCGGAAACGGGCAGGAGAAGGACCGGTGCCATGAGCACCTTGCCGAGTCTCTGGAACTCGCTGTAGAGCTTGCTTTCTTTCATGATGTTCCTTCGATGCGCGGGGAGTTAGGACAGGGTCGGCCAATAATCGCCGTTCGCTTCGATCAGGTCGTCGAGGATTTGGCGCGCGACGGTAGTCGAAGGGACGGTCTTGTTGATTGCGATGGCTTCGAGCGCCTTCTGGTAGGAATGCTCGTAATATGCGTCGACGGCGAGCTTCTCACTGGCATTCTGCTCCTCGATAAGCCCCTTGTAAAAGGTGGGGATAGCAGGCTGGCTGATGGGTTCGGGGCCCCAAGAGCGCAGGTAGGCGGGAACCTCGACCATGGCGTCATCGGGCAGATTGGGGATGGCGCCGTTATTCTCGACGATTACGAGATAACGTTCGCACTTGTTGTAGGCGATAGAGGCGGCTGCGTCGACGATAAAGTCGCCAAAGACCGTGAAGCTCTGTACGGGGCTCTTGTAATTGGCGGGATCTGCCAGGTACTTGTCGTGCTCGGCAAACATCTCCTTCTCGCGTCCGTTGATGACGTTGTCGGCGCGCGTCCAGTTGGGGTCCATGTCATCTGCCATGTCTTTGGAGTACAGGTAGTACTGCAGGTAGCTGTTGGGCAGATACTCGGGATAGTCCTTCACAATCTTGACGTATTGACCCCAGGTGTGCATCCAGTCCTTGTCCTTGTGATGCTTGTCGCTCACGGCCATGCCGTGCTCGAGAATCATCTGACGGAGCTCCGGCAGACGATCGCGCCCCTGCTTGTCGTAGATTTTGGTAAACCAGCCAAAGTGATTGAGTCCAAAATACATGGGGTCGATATCGCGCCAGCTGGGAAGTCCGAGCATCTTAGAGTACGAGAGCAGGATAGCCGTGGGCATATCGCAGATGTTAAGGATATGGTCGTTGTCAAACTCGCGACGTGTGGCCTCGGCGACAACTGCGGCGGGGTTGGAATAGTTGAGGATCCAGGCGTCTGGACTGTATTTCTTGGCGTAGCGTACGAGGTCGAAGACGCCGGGGATGGACCTGATGCCATAGGAGATCGAACCGCCGGCGCCGCAGGTTTCCTGTCCCACGCAACCGTACTTGAGAGGGATGCGCTCGTCTTGGCGACGCATCTGAAGGCCACCCTGGCGGATTTGCGCGAAGACGAAGTCGACATCGGTGAATGCCTTTTCGGGATCGGTCGTCACGACAACTTCGATGTCAGGAGCTTCCTGCTCGATGAACTGCTTCATGATGTCGTAGACGAGATGCATACGCTTCTCGTCGATGTCGTACAGGGCGAGTTTGCGCAGCGGCAATTCGTTTTTCTTCTGCAATAGGCTCTGGATGATGCCGGGGGTGTGGGTGCTGCCGGCCCCGGCGATTACAACTGCTTTCTTGTCCATGTGGTAAACCCCTTTCGTGTGGATTGACCATTTCAGACTACGAAAGCTCTACCTGCGATTCTATCGATTTTCAGATTGCGAAAAACGATAGCGATAATCTTAACAGGATGCGTTTTGCGTGGTTAAATAGCGCCGGGAAAGATACTGACTTGGGCGGCAGGCGACGTGTTGTATGGCTGCGGGAGCGAACGCCAGGCGGTCAAAAGATGGCGGGCGGTGCTGCGGCTTTTGGCTGCAATTGCGCTACCCGCGGCGACGCTCCCAGCGAGCCAACTTAATCGTCACCAGTGTGAGGGCCCAGGCCACAAGCGAGAACGCGGCGCCCACTGCGCCCACGTACGCAATGCCAACGCTGCTTACCACGGCGCCGCCCACTGCGGTGCCAAACGAGATGCCGACGTTAAACGCCATGGGCTCAACCGAACTTGCGAGTACCATCGACTTGGGATGGCGGCTGCGTGCCACGTCCATAAAGTGCGTGATGCACGACACCGAGAACAGGTACATGAGCAGCGCCAAGCTAAAGACAAAGACCAGCGCGAGCGGCATGGTGCCGCCCACAGCAAACAGCCCGAGTAACGCCGCAGCCTGCAGCACAAACGTAACCAGCAGTGCCTTCATGCCAAAGCGCGCGTCAATCCATCCACCCAGGATGTTCGAGATCAGGCAGAACACGCCGTAGGCCATAAGCGTGGTACTAGCTTCGACCGTGCCCATGCCCAGCACCTGCTCAAGATAAGGCGTCACGTAGCCGTAAAACACGTAGACCGAGCCCACGCCAAACAAAAAGATGAGCATGCCGGTGATGATGCTCGGCTCGCGCAGCAGCCCCGCCTGCTCGCGAAAGGTGGCAGGCTCGTCGGTTTGCCCAGCGCGCGGCATAAACGCCACGAGCGCTCCGCATATCAGAACGGCAAAGGTCAGCGTGCCGTACATGGCTACGTGCCAATCGAGCGTGTCGGCTACAAACTTGCCGATCGAAGTGACAAAGACCATTGCCACGGAAAACGCACCATATACCACCGAGATTGCAAGCGAAGTTTGCTGCGGGGACAGAAGCTCGGGGATGTACGTCACACCCACGGCGAGCAGTGCGCCCGAGACGGAGCCCAGGATGATGCGCGAGATAAACAGCACCTGGAAGTTGGGCGCCAGAGCCATGACAAGATTGCCCAGCACAAAGACGATGCCGTAGCACACGAGCAGCTGGTAGCGGCGAAAACGCCCCGTGCTGAGCGCAAGCACCGGCGTGGCGATGGCGTAGACAAGCGCAAACACGCTGATGAGCTGGCCCGCGGTGGCAAGCGATATGCCGAGCTCCGTCGCCAAGTCACTTTCGATGCCGATGACCACGAATTCGGAGCAGCCGAGCGAGAATCCCAACAACACGAGCAGCGCCAGGCAGAGCTTGGTGCGCGCGGGGGAGAGCGCGGCGGCGGTTGACTTGCTTTTAGGCGTGGTTGCGGCGGTCAAGGTTGTCACTCCAATGTCGCATGAATAAGCGGGATTCAGTCCCTGCAACTCTAACAGAATGCGACAAAGAGACAGTCCCTTTGTCGCATTGCGCTGCCAGCCAGTCGCCCAAACCGTCACAACATTCGGCGAAAATCTCGAAATCGAGGAAAAGCGTCGAATGTTGTGACGGTTTTCCTGTCTGTGCCGGCGAGCTCCAGTGCCGTCTGGGGGTATAAGGCTAGCAAGTGTTTATTTGCGAGGCCTAAGGGGCGCCCCGTATGGATATCGATAACTTTGAATGGTGGTATAGCGAGGGCGAGGCTCCGGACGAGGGGTGGGACGAGCCCGCGTCGCGTGACGTGTCGAGCGACGAGGACGAGACCGGCAACGATGCCGTCGAGACGGATGCTGCTTCCGACTCCGCCGAGCCCCTAACCTTTGAACAGGCCTGGGCCCAGGCCGAGGCCGACGAGGCTAAGGTCGATGCCACGGCCACACTCGGTGAGCCGGCCGACATGTCCATCTCGCCGGCCAAGACCCCGCAGCCGCGCCATAACATCGACCCCGGCAGCACGGCATCCTTCAGCATTCTCGACGTGCCCGCGCAAGGCGCCCAGGCGCCTGCGCCCACGCATCGCCCCGACCTGGCTCGCGAGGAAGACGCGGGCCGCCGCTCACCACTCGGTCCCATCCTCATCGCCTTCATGGCCGGTGTCATCGCTTGCTCGGCGATCGGAAACGTCTGGAGCCATGTGGAGCAACAGCGCAAAGATGCCGCCAAGGTCGAGATGTCTGTCGAGCAATCGCTCAGCCGCACGCGCTCGGTGCATGTATCGGTCGAGGTCAAGGACGGTGCGACATGGGACACCGCCCGCGGCGACAGCCAGATGCTCATCCACATCGTGGGCCGCACGCTCAGGGGGCAGGCGATTGACGAGTATCAATATGTCAGCTCCGCTGGCGACGGCATCGAGCTTAAGCCCGGCGACTACGAGCTCACGGTCGACGAGCCACCCGTCGCCACCGATGGCACGCGCTTCCGCGCCTCAAAGCGCATGGTTCCCGTGAGCTTTAACTCGCAGGCGCCCGATACGGTCGACAGCACGCCGCAGGGCGGATTCGACCTTTACGCAATCGCTCAATAACTGCGCCTGCCGCTTCTCCTTGCTGCCAAGAGTGGCACAATAGCCCTCGACACTGTTGTTTACTTTTGGAGGAAGTAGCATGTCCACCGTCACCACCATCAAGCGCGGCGGCCTCACCGCGGCCATCGATTCCATGGGTGCCCAGCTCACGAGCCTTGCCCTCAACGGCAACGAGTATCTGTGGCAGGGCGACCCGGCCTTTTGGGGCAAGCACGCGCCCATTCTGTTCCCCATCGTGGGCTCACTGCGCAACAACACGGCGACGTCTGCGGCCGGCACCTGCGAGATGCCGCGCCACGGCCTCGCGCGCATCGTCGAACACAAGCTGGTCGAGGTCTCCGAGGACGGCTCGTCCGTCACCTACGAGATCACCGATACGCCCGAGTCGCTCAAGGCTTTCCCCTTCCACTTTAAGCTCAACATGACCTATGCCCTGACTGGTGATGCCGCGCTTACCCAGACCTTTGCTGTCACCAACACCGGCGACGTGGATCTGCCGTTCTCGGTGGGCGGCCACCCTGCATTTAACGTGCCCGCCCCCGGTGCCGAGGGCGAGACGTTCGAGGATTACGAGCTGGCGTTTACCGAGGCTTGGACCAACGAGGCCCCCATCATCACGCCCGATGGCCTCATGACGTTCGAGGGTAGCTACAAGGCTCCCGATAACTCGGACGTGCTGCCCATCACGCACCGCAGCTTCGATAACGATGCCATCATGTTCACCGATACCCCGGGCTCCACGCTCACGCTGCGCGGCCGCAAGTCGGGCCACGGCGTCAAGATCGACTTTGAGGGCTTTAAGTACATCGGCGTGTGGTCTGCCGCCAACGACGCCCCGTTTGTGGCGCTCGAGCCTTGGACCGGCCACACCACCATGGACACCGAGGACGACGTCTTTGAGCACAAGGCCAACACCATCACCTTGGCTCCCGGCGCTACCGATAAACGTAGCTTTAGCGTCACACTGCTCTAGAGGTTCCGCCGTTCTAACGAACGGCGGACCGGTCGACGCTGCGCGCCACCCAGAGCGACAATTTGTCATTCAAAAGGCACGGCATGACCAGAAGGTCTATGCCGTGCCTTTTTCATGCCAACTTGTTCGCTCTGGGTGGCGCTCGCTGGCATTGTCAAAACATCGACGTTCCCAATGACTACCGTGTGTCTATTAATTTTTCGAGCTTGTGCTGCGCTGCTGGTCGCTGGCGTATCCTGTTAAGTCGTCAGCATACGATTCAACAGGGAAGGCAGATTATGCATTCTCCCCAACAGCGCGGCATGCAGACCCAGCCGGTATGCAGCCGTCGCATCTTTTTGGGTAGCGCTCTCGCTGCGAGCGCTTCCGTCGTCGCCGGCGCGCTCGCCGGCTGTCAGCGTCCGTCCACGCTCAAAGTGGTTCAGCCCACGACGGGCGGCGGTCGCGACGACCTGTCCGATTCCGTGATCGGCAAGGACAAGATCCGCATTGGCATGGAGGCGGCCTACGCCCCGTACAACTGGCAGGTTTCCGAAGCCAGTGAGTACACCATCCCCATCGACAACGTGCAGGGCGCCTATGCCGATGGCTACGACGTACAGATCGCCAAGATCGTCTGCAAGGCCCTCGGTGGCGAGCCCGTTGCTGTCAAGCAGAGCTTCTCGGGCCTTATCGATTCGCTCAACAACGGCCAAATCGACCTCATCATCGCCGGTATGAGCGCCACGCCCGAGCGCGAGGAGTCAGTCGGCTTTTCCGAGCCGTACTTCATTGGCTACTTTGGCCTGTTCGTAAAAGAGGGTTCCCCCTACCAAAACGCCACCAAGCTTAGCGACTTTAGCGGTGCCACGGTGCTCGGCCAAAAGGACACCATGCTCGACACCGTCATCGACGAGATCCCGGGCGTTGTGCACAAAAACCCGGTCGACTCCGTCCCCACGGTGTTCTCGAACCTGCTGCAGGGTACCTGTGACGCCGTGACCTACAACACCGAGAACGAGAAGGGCTATATGGCCCAAAATCCCGGTATCGTCCCCATCCATTTTGCCGAGGGCGAGGGCTTTAAGCAGGAGGTCGCGGCAAACGTCGGCTGCCGCAAGGGCTCGGACAAGCTGCTTAAGCTCATCGACAAGACACTCAAGGGCATTAGCCAAGAGGAGCGCGACCAAATGTGGGACGCGTGCCTCGACCGTCAGCCGGCATAGGGAGGCAGCATGAAAACCGTCAATCGACTGGCCTCCTTTATCAAGGCCGACCACCGTTATGTGTACCTGGGCACGAGCGTTATCGCGGCGCTCGGCCTGGCGTTTAGCCAACGCAACCCCACGCCGCTGAGCTTCTTGGCGCCTACGGGCGTGTTCCAAGACTGCCTCTGGGCAATCCTTTGGGCCTGGCTCGTCGTGTCGGCGGCGGCGCTGGTCACCAAGCTCATGCACTGGAACGACTATCGCGAAACGTCGCCGTTCGCATCCGAGCGCTTCCGCCGCGGCGCGCGCCTGGGCAGCTATGTCGTGGTCGCCATCGCGGCGATCTTCTTTATCGACCGCTGCGTCATGTCATTTATCGACCTGGTGCAGGTGAGCATTGTCTCGGACTCCAACCCCAGCGACTTTTTGTCGAGCCTGGTCTACATGACCTATAAGAGCGGCGACTTCTTTATTCGCGGCATCGAGATCACCATCGCGCTTGCGACCTTCGGTACCGTCATTGCCTTTTTCCTGGCACTGCTCTTTGTGTTCCTGCGTATTCAGACGTTCGACCGCGTGGATAACGACCTGGTGCGCTTCTTTAAGAGTATCGGCCGCGGCTTTGCGACCGTCTACTCCACCATCGTGCGCGGCACGCCCATGATGGTCCAGGGCCTGCTCATCTATTACGCGGGCTTCACCGTTTTGCGCGGCATGGGCTTCGAGACCGCCCAGGCCAACCAGATCTGGAGCACCTTTACCGCCGGCCTCGTCACCATCTCGCTCAACTCCACCGCCTACATGATGGAGGTCCTGCGCGGCGGCATCGAGTCCATCGATCCCGGCCAGGCCGAGGCGGCGCGCTCGCTGGGTCTGTCGCAGTGGCAAGCCATGCGCAAGGTCGTGTTCCCCCAGGGCATTAAAAACGCGATTCCGGCGCTCACCAACGAGCTCATCATCAACATCAAGGACTCGTCGGTGCTCTCGGTCATCGGCGTGTTCGACCTCATGTACGCCACCACCACTGTCGCCGGCGTGTGCTACCGCCAGATGGAGGTCTACTGCGTGGCGCTCGTGGTCTACCTGATCCTGACGCTCGTGGCGAGCCGCCTGCTCGAGGCCTTTGGCAAAAAGCTCGGCGCCGAGGCCCCGGCAACGCTGCCCAGCTCCAACTAGGCTCAAGACGAGGAGAATCATCATGGCAGATACCGCCACTACCGGCACCGCGGCCGCCGCACAGACCAATGAGCTGCTCATCCGCGTCGAGGGCCTGCGTAAGAGCTTCGGCTCGCTCGAGGTGCTCAAGGGCATCGACCTGTCCGTCAATCCCGGCGAGGTCGTCACCATTATCGGCGCCTCGGGCTCGGGCAAGTCGACCTTCCTGCGCTGCCTCAACCTGCTCGAGACCCCGGACGCGGGCCAAATCTGGTTCCACGGCCAGGACCTTACGGCCGAGCGCTGCAATATCAATAAACTCCGCGAGGACATCGGCATGGTGTTCCAGGGCTTTAACCTGTTCAACAACATGGACGTGCTCGACAACTGCACGCTCGCGCCCGTCACGCTCAAAAAGATGAGCAAGGCCGAGGCCGAGAAGGTCGCGATGGAGCATCTGACGAGCGTGGGGCTCGAAAAGTTCGCGCACGCCGCTGTGGGTCGCCTGTCCGGTGGCCAAAAGCAGCGCGTGGCCATCGCGCGCGCCCTGTGCATGAATCCGCAGATCATGCTGTTCGACGAGCCGACCTCCGCGCTCGACCCCGAGATCGTGGGAGAGGTGCTCGAGGTCATGCGCAAGCTCGCGGCCGACGGCATGACCATGGTCGTCGTCACGCACGAGATGGCCTTTGCCCGCACGGTGTCCGACCGCGTGGTCTTTATGGACAAGGGCGTGGTGCTCGAGGATGCCGCGCCGGCCGAGCTCTTTGGCAACCCCAAGCACCAGCGCACCCGCGAGTTCCTCTCGCGTTATCTCGAGGACAAATAACCGACCGCAAACGCTTATGTGGCAGGGCCGCTCCGGTGGGGCGGCCCTCGTCATCACAATCGAAAGGATGTCATGGCCGAGGTTTGGCGCTTCTTTGCGCATGAGGACGATTTTGCCGATATAGATGAGGCAGGCGCGTGCGAGCGCTTGGGCCGCGTGCTGTCGTTTCCGACCATCTCGAGCATGGATGCCGAGGCGGTGGACTGGCAACCTTTCGACGACCTGCGCGCGTATATGCAGCAGGCCTGGCCGCGCGTGTTCGCGGCGGGCGAGGTCGAGCTTATCGACCATTCGCTATTGGTGACGCTTGCCGGCAGCGATCCGGCTCTTAAGCCCGTTATGCTCATGGGCCACATGGACGTGGTCCCCGTGGTGCCGGGTACCGAGGCCGACTGGACGCACGCCCCCTTTAGCGGGCACGTGGACGACACCTACATCTGGGGCCGCGGCGCGATCGACATGAAGGACCAGGTCGCAGGTATTCTTGAGGCTGTCGAGTATGCGCTGGCGCACGGTTGGCAGCACGAGCGCACGCTGCTGCTGGCCTTTGGCCAGGACGAGGAGACTACGCAGTACGGCGCAGGCGCCATCGGCCGCGTGCTCGAGGAGCGCGGCATTGAGCTTGAGTACCTGATCGACGAGGGCGACTACCGCATCGTTCCGGCTGCCGAGTACAGCGCGGGCGAGGGCTGGCTTATGCACGCCGACCTCGCGGAGAAGGGCTATGCCGATATCGTGCTCAAGACAAAGAGCGCGGGTGGACATTCTTCCAACCCCTACGGCGGCACGTCGCTCGAGGTGCTCAGCCGTGCCATCACCGCAATCTGCGATATCGAGTGGCCGACGCGCGTGACCGACTTGCTTGCCGCCCAGCTCGTCGAGTTGGGGCTCTACACGGCCGATGAAATTGCCGCCAACGGGAATGCCATTGTCCGCGATTGCCTCGCCAGCAAGAAGCTCTATCCGCTGGTGACGACCACCTGCGCGCCCACGCAGATCGAGGGTGGCAGCACCGGCGCCAACGTAATGCCGCAGGATATGTGGGTCAACATTAACTTCCGTATGCTCGAGGGCACGAGCGTGGCCGACGTTGTGGCGCGCTGCCGTGAGGCGGTTGCCGGGGCGGACCTTGCCGGTCGTGTCGAAGTGGAGCTAGGCCCCGGTAGCTCCGAACCCTCGCCGTCCCCGCGCATCGGTGGTCCCGGCCTCGAGGCGGTTCGCTCCATCGCCGCCCGCTATTTCCGTAATTCAAAGGGGACGGAGGAAAACGGATCATTCGAGCCAGTGGCAATTGTGCCCTCGACCGTGATCGGTGCGACCGACGCTGCCAACTACCAACAAATTTGCCCTGAGTGCATTCGCTTCTCGGCCTTTGTGGTTGATGACGACGAGTGTGATCGCGGCGTCCACGGCACCAATGAGCGCATCACCCGCCGCGCCTACCTCCAGGGCATCCGCTTCCTCGTCGCTCTGCTCCAAACGCTCTAGAATGTGACAAGCGACAGTCCCTTTGTTGGCCGTTGGGGACGTTCTTAAACGACTGGTCGTTAATGAACGTCCCCGACCCAACGGCTGCGTCCAATCATTCCGTGCGGGTTATATGCAGGTTTGCCTGCGCACGCTATCATGTATGGGTTAGACCGCAACTATGTACCCCATACGCGAAGGGATGCGCATGTATCTGAAGATCGACATGTTCTAGCCGGGCTTACCCCCGCAGTGGCGCCGCGCGCCCCATCAACTCTGCCGATTTTCACCTTCACGCATATAAAGGAGTCCCGCCATGCGCGACAAGCTCGAAAAGATTATCAAGGCCTACGAGGAGCTCGAGAAGAAGCTTTCCGACCCGGCCGTCGCCTCCGATATTAAGGAGTTTACGCGTCTCAACAAGGAGTACGCGCACCAGTCCGACCTCATTGCCGCCTCGCGCGAGTACATCGGTGCGCTCGATGACATCGAGGCTGCCAAGGAAATGCTGCACGATACCACCGATGCCGATGAGAAGGAGATGCTCCAGATGGACATCTCCGAGAACGAGGAGAAGCTTCCCCAGCTCGAGGAAGACATTAAGTACATGCTCATCCCGAGCGACCCCAACGACGACAAGAACACCATCGTCGAGATCCGTTCCGCCGCCGGTGGCGACGAGGCGGCCATCTTTGCCGGCGATCTGTACAAGATGTACCAGCGCTTCTGCGAGTCGCGCGGCTGGAAGACCACCGTGCTCGATTCCAGCCCCAGCGAGGCCGGCGGCTTTAAGTCCATCGAGTTCAAGGTCGAGGGCGACCGCGTCTACTCCGTCATGAAGTACGAGTCCGGCGTGCATCGCGTCCAGCGCGTCCCCAAGACCGAGTCCCAGGGTCGCATCCAGACCTCCACGGCAACCGTCGCCGTGCTTCCCGAGGCCGAGGAGATCGACGTTCAGATCAACCAGTCCGACCTGCGCATCGATACCTACTGTGCCTCCGGCCCTGGCGGTCAGTGCGTTAACACCACCTACTCCGCCGTGCGCATCACCCACCTGCCCACCAACACCGTGGTGCAGTCGCAGGAGCAGCGTTCCCAGATCCAGAACCGCGAGGTCTGCATGCAGATGCTGCGTGCCCGTCTGTACGAGATGGAACTCGAGAAGCAGCAGGCCGAGCTCGGCGCCGAGCGCCAGAGCCAGATTGGCCACGGCAACCGTTCCGAGAAGATTCGTACTTACAACCAGCCCCAGGACCGCGTGACCGATCACCGTATCGGTTTCAACTCCACCTACAACGGCGTCCTTCTGGGCGATCAGCTCGGCACCGTCATCGAGGCACTTGCCGCCGCCGAGCGAGCCGAGAAGCTGGCACAGGCGGTTTAAGTTACGGCGTTTTACCAAACGCCGTAACGGCTCGACGCTGCGCGACGTCCAGAGCGACAATTTGTCATTCGAAAGGCAAGGCATGACCAGGAGGTCTATGCCTTGCCTTTTTCATGCCAACTTGTTCGCTCTGGACGTCGCTCGCTGTCCGCTTTCTACCTGCGGCGTTCTCTTGGGTAGTCATTGGGGACGTTCTTAAATGACTAGTCAAAAGGGACATTCTTGCGGCACTTGGCAGTTGGGGACGCCCCTTTTGTGCCGACAGATGGGGACGGTTCTTTGTGGCTGGCTGCGAAGACTGTCCCTGACAGCTAGTCGTTTAAGAACGTCCCCAATGACTAGGTCAGGCACATTGCTTTGTGAGTTTATTCAATCTTCTTTAATAGCAATTAAGTTGTTTACCTGCTTAAATTTACTTATCATTTTTAAAAATAATGCTCGAAAAATCGTTCAAGAAGTCGCGGGGCGATTTTTGATGCGTCGCGCGTCAAGTGATTTGGCAAGTTCTTGGTTAGATATTGGTCAGTTTTGGGGCAACCTTACCAAAAGCTTGACGGATGCAGATTTAGACGTCGGCGAATGAACGCTTCGATTGCAATCCAAGCAAAATTCTGGGCTGATTCTCGATAATCGCTTCCAATCGTCCCTTGCTGCGTGCCACCCTCGCGTACAATCTGCTCCGACATTCGCGCGCCGCTCGGCGCTTAAGAGGGGAGGACCCCATGGCAAACGAGATCTGGACCATCAAGCGTTGTCTCGAGTGGACCAAGGAGTACCTGGCCGAGCGCGGTGAGGAGCATCCCCGTCTTTCTGCCGAGTGGCTGCTGTGTGCGGCAACGGGCCTGGCGCGTATCGACTTGTATATGCGCATGGACGAGACGCTCGACGCGGCGCAGCTCGAGACCATGCACGCGGCGGTCGTCCGTCGCGCGAAGGGCGAGCCGCTGCAGTACATCACCGGTAGCACGCAGTTTCGCATGATCGATGTTGCGTGTGCCCCCGGCGTGCTCATCCCGCGCCCCGAGACCGAGATGCTCGTCGAAGAAGTCCTCAACTACCTGGATGCCGAGGTGCTGAGCCCCGAGGCCGCCGCCCGCCAGCGCGTGGAGCTGCCTTGGAACGATGAGGTCGAGCAGGCCCGCAAAGCCGAGGCGGCGCTGGCCGAAGAACGCGCGACCGCCGAGCGCCGTGCCGCCAACCTGACGGCCGCCGATGAGGCTGCGCTGGGTAGCGACGTGCTCGGTAGCCGCGCCTATGCCGAGGAGCTTGCCGATCGCGAAGCCGAGGAAGCCGCCGCGCAGGCAGCAGAAGCCGAAGCCGCGGAAGCCGCCGAGCCCGAGCTCGACGAATACGGCATCGCCATCGAGGGTGCCGACCAGGAGACGGCTTCAGCTCAGGATGCCGCTGCGCCTGCTCCAACCGAGTCCTGCACTGCCCGCGTTCTCGAGGTCGGCTGCGGCACGGGCTGCATTTCGCTCTCCCTTGCCTGGGAGCGCCGCGGCCACGTCACCTGCACTGCTACCGATATCGAGCCGCGCGCCATCGACCTTGCTACCAAAAACCGCGACGCCCTCGGCCTCACGGCAGATGAGGTTGCCTTTAGCCTCACCAACCTGGTGAGTTCCATTCCCCGCGAAGAGTGGGGCACCTTTGATGTGCTCGTCTCCAACCCGCCCTACATCCCCACCGATGTCATGCGCTCGCTGCCGCACGAGGTCAAGGACTTTGAGCCCGATCTGGCGCTCGAGGGCGGTGCCGACGGCCTCGATATCTTCCGCCGCCTGCTCAACGCGGCGCCCTACATGTTGCGCGCCGGCGGCCTCTTTGCCTGCGAGCTCTACGAGGGCGCCCTCGATGCCGCGGCCGAGCTCTGTCGCCAGGCAGGCCTTTCGGACGTGCGTATCGTCCACGACCTCACCGATCGCCCCCGCATCGTCCGAGCCATCGTCACCGAGCCCAAACAGCGCCAGTAATATTTATTAACTTGTTAGCAAAAATTATAAAGTAGTTTATAATTAGGACGGCTGAAAGAGGTCGGCCCATGCAACCTCCTACCTTTCGGGAAATCATTGCCCTACTCAAGCACGATGGATTCGTGAAGGTCGCGCAAGTCGGTAGTCATGCTAAGTATGTTTCTGGCGACCGTGCTGTCACCGTGAACGGCTCTGGTGGTGATCGACCAAAGAAGGGCACGTGGGCAAGTATTCGTCGCCAAGCTGGATGGTAGTTGGAGGCAAAATGAGGCAGCGATTTACCTATGACTGCGTTCTCATAAAAGAAGACGACGGTTACTGCGCCAGCTTCCCGCAGATTCCCGGCGCTTTTGCCGATGGCGATACGCGCGAAGAAGCGATTGCCCATGCCACCGAGGCGCTGATGGCGTTTTTGGCCGACGACCTCAACAACGGTTTGACTCCGGCAGGGTACGAACGCTCGGCCGAGGTCGTGGCCCTTTCAGTCGAAATCGACCACGAGGACGCTCGGGAAGCGGCGTGCCGAACATTTAAAGACGCAGCGCTGGACCTCAAAGTCTCCGCTCCGCGGATTACCGCGCTGGTCAAAGCCGGAAAGCTCGATGTTGAACTCGTCGATGGCCGTCGGATGATCACGATAGACAGCATCGAGCGTTACGCCGCTCAAGAACGTCACGCCGGAAGACCAAAGAAGTTCGTAGCCGTCCAATAACCCCCTCACTTTCACCGACTACTAGAGCCGCTCACCAAACCAACATGCGCTCTGGGCAAATAGGTTGAACGTTTCGTGCGAGAATGCCCCACAGTAAACAAACTTGCACCAGAGCGTAAGGGGCTGGCATACACATGCAGACGGTCTATCGGGTATACGAGGGAGCGCGCGAGCCGCATCGGCTTGCAGTCGAGCGCACGGCCGAGCTACTCGGTCGCGGCGGCCTGGCGCTTATTCCAACCGAGACGGTCTACGGTGTCGCCGTGGCGGTCAACGCCTTCTCGGATGCCGTTCCACAAGATACAAGTGAACCTCTGCCGTGGCCGCGCGATCCGCAGGCCACCGTCAACGGCGCCGCGGTCCCCGCACTCGGCACCGGCTATCGTCGTATCTTTACCCTCAAGCAGCGCGAGCTCACCCAAACGGTTGCCTGGCTGGTCGATGATGCCGAGGCACTCGACCGCTATTGCGTGGATATCCCTAACGAGGCCCGCGTGCTCGCCCGACGATGCTGGCCGGGCGCCCTGACTATCGTGGTTAAGGCGGCCCCCTGCGTGCCGACCTTTATGCGCGCCGCCGACGACACGGTGGCACTTCGCGCTTCGGCCTCGCCCGTGGTGCAGGCGCTCATCCGCGCCTGCGGCAGCCCTCTTGCCTGCACCAGCGCCAACACGCATGGCGCGCCCGCGCCGGCAAGTTTTGTCACGGTGGAGGAGCGCATCCTGGAGGGGGTCGATGTGGCCGTCGACGCCGGTGAGACCCCGTGTCGCGACGCCTCAACCATCGTGTCGTTTCAGCACGGCGAGCTCCAGATCCTGCGCCAAGGCGCGCTTCCCGCATCAGAGATCGAGCGGGTCCTGTCCGACCCGATGCAATAGAAAGGTGTAAGCGATGTCGTTGAATCTAGGTAGCCTGGGTATGGAAGACGCCTCGTTTAGCTTTGGCGGTTCCTACATCATGGCGCTCGACTGCGGCACTACCTCGGTACTCGCGACCATCGTCGACGAGTACGGCTGCATCGTCGCCCAGGCGCGCCGTAGCGTCAAAACCAGCTTCCCGCGCCCCGGCTGGGTGGAGCAGGATCCCACGGAGGTGCTTGCCAGCCAGATCGGCGTGATGATGGAGGTCCAGTTTAAGAGCGGCATCCATTCTGACCGCATTGCCGCCATCGGTATCTCCAACCAGCGCGAGACCACGGTGGTGTGGGACCGCATAAGCGGCCAACCCATCTATAACGCCATCGTGTGGCAATGCCGTCGCACCGCACCTCTGATCGACGAGCTGGTCGAGCAGGGCGCAGAAGAACTGGTGCGCTCCCGCACGGGACTCACACTCGATCCGTATTTCTCGGCTTCCAAGGTGCAGTGGATCCTCGACAACGTCGACGGTGCGCGTGAGAGCGCGGTGGCGGGCGACCTCATGTTCGGCACCATCGACACCTGGCTCATCTACAACCTCACCGGCGGTCAGGTCTTTGCCACCGACTACACCAATGCCAGCCGCACCGCGCTCTTTAATATCCATACGCTCGATTGGGACGACGATCTGCTGGCGCTCTTTGACGTTCCACGTTCCATGATGCCCGAGGTTCGTTGGAGCTCGGGCGACTACGGCCGCGTCGCGAGCGACATCATGACCAACATGCCACCCATCATGGGCGTGGCGGGCGACCAGCAGGCGTCGCTGTTCGGCCACTGCTGCTTCCATCCCGGCCAGACCAAAAACACCTATGGCACGGGTTGCTTTATGCTCATGAACACCGGCGACGAGATCGTCGAATCCAAGAACGGTCTGGTCTCCACGATCGGTATCGCCGCGGACGGGAAGATCAGCTATGCGCTCGAGGGCTCTATCTTTGCCGCCGGCTCAACCATGAATTGGCTGCGCAACAACATGGGCATCATCTCGAGCGTGAGCGAGTCCGCGCAACTCGCCACTTCGATCAGCGACAACGAGGGCTGCTACTTCGTCCCCGCCTTCGCAGGCCTGGGCGCTCCCTGGTGGGACCCGCATGCTCGCGGTATCGTGTGCGGCCTGACCGGCGCCTCGAGTCGCGCGACCATTGTGCGTGCGGCCTGCGAGTCCATGGCCTACCAGAGTTATGACGTACTACGCGCCATGGAGCAGGACGTGGGACTTTCGATTGAGCGCCTGTCCGTCGATGGCGGTGCCTCGCGCAACGAGTTCATCATGCAATTCCAGGCCGATCTGCTGGATATCCCCGTGCTGCAGTGCGAGACGGTGGAGACCACGGCGATTGGCGCCGCGTACTTGGCGGGCCTTGCTGTCGGCTATTGGGAGGATTTGGAGGAGCTGGAGCAAAACGCTCAGATCGTCAAAGTCTTCCATCCTCACATGTCCGCCGAGCGCCGTGAGAGCAACCTCGCTGGTTGGCGTGATGCCGTCAAGCGTTCGCTCAACACCGCTCAGTAGGGTTGCGACGAGCTGCTCGATACAACAAACCGTTAAACTTATGCACGGCGCGAGGCAACAATGTCGCCAGGCGTCTTGTCAGCAAGGCCATCTTCCGGCCGCAACGAAAGGGGCAATCAACCCATGACCGTCACCTACGATACGTCCCGCGTGACGCTTGTCGACCATCCGCTCGTCCAGCACAAGCTGTCGATCCTGCGCGACAAGAGCACCGGCACCAACCAGTTCCGCCAGCTCGTGCGCGAGCTTGCGCTCTTTGACGGCTACGAGGCCATGCGCGACCTGCCCATGGAAGACGTCGAGGTCGAGACCCCCATCACCACTGCCACGTTTAAGCAGCTTGCCGGCAAGAAGCTCGCCATCGTTCCTATCCTGCGCGCGGGCCTCGGCATGGTCGATGGCATCCTCGACTTGGTGCCCTCCGCTCGCGTGGGCCACATCGGTATGGAGCGCGACGAGGTCACCCACGAGCCGCATGAGTATTACTGCAAGATGCCCAAGGATATCGATCAGCGCATCTGCCTAGTTGTCGACCCCATGCTCGCCACGGGCGGTTCGGCCGAGATGGCCATCAGCTACCTGCGCGAGCGCGGTGTCAAGGATATTCGCATGCTGTGTATCGTCGCCGCGCCCGAGGGCCTCAAGTCACTGACCGAAAAGGACCCCGACGTACATATTTATACGTGCGCCATCGACGACCATCTCAACGAGGCCGCCTACATCGTTCCCGGCCTGGGCGACGCCGGAGACCGCATCTACGGCACGCTCTAGTCGTTGGGCCTTGTCGGCTACGGTCACAAATACGAAGAAATGGTGCGCGCGGGCGAGCAAAAGTCGTCCACGCGCACTTCTGTTAACGGACGTTTTGCCCTGAGGGGTTCGAAAAAACGTATTACCGTACCTGCGGCATAAAGAAGGCCTTAAGAAAACGTACAGGTGCGTATTAACCGTTTGTTTTACGGTTGTACTTTAGCGATTGGCTCGTACAATAGTCACCAATGTTTGGCTGGGACTGTGCTGTGAGGCGTTAAAAAGGAAAGCGAGGAAGCCAGTGTTTCAGATAGCCGATCTGCTCGCTATCGTTGCAGGCGCCATCGCGGGCGCAATTGCCTTCCTTCCCTTTGTCTTTACGCTCAAGCCGGTTCTTGACGATAAGCAGAATGCGGACATGCTCAAGGGTATGGTGAGTCTGGCGGTCTCGGCAGTCGCCCTGCTCGTCTTTACCTTGGTTGTGTTTGCGTTGTTCGGAGAGGCATTTCGCGTGTTCCTCCTGGGCGAGGCGATCGGCTTCGTGGCCTTTATGGCCGCCTGCACGGTTCGCGTCGCCAAGGCGCTGCGAGATCCTCATGAGGTCGAAAGGTAAGTCGTGGAAATTTTTGAAAAGCTGCCTGATGAGATTAATCATCTGGTCAGCGAGTTCAGCTCCACCCCTGTCGTGGGCGATCTGAGCTGCGGCATCACGCAGTACTCGTTTTGGCTGATCGTCTCCACGATCGTGCTCCTGATCGTCCTGGCCGTGTTCAAGAAGAAGCAGACCCTGGTCCCCAAGGGCTTCTTCGTCAACGGTTTCGAGTACATCATCGAGTACGTCGAGAACGATATCGGCAAGGGCGTCGTGGGTGAGAACTGGAAGAAGCACTTCCCGTTCCTGTGCTCGCTTTTCCTGTTCATCCTGATCAATAACATGATCGGCCTGATCCCGGGAATGAAGCCCGGCACCGGCGCAATCGGCTCCACCGCTGCGCTCGCCATCTTCGCCTTCGTGTACTTCATCTACTACGGATGCAAGGCTCACGGCGTGATCGGCTACATCAAGAGCCTCGCCCCGCAGGGCGTGAGCTTCCCGATGAACGTGCTTGTGTGGGTCGTCGAGCTTTTCTCGACCTTCCTGCGCCTCATCACGCTCGCCGTCCGTCTGTTCTGCAACATGTTCGCAGGACATGTGGTCATGGGCTCGTTCGCCATCATGGCGAGCATGTTCATGCAGCCGCTGCTTCAGCAGGTTTCCGCGGCCCACGCCGTCGGCGCCCTGCCTTCGCTGGCCTGGCTTGCCATCCTCATCCTGATCTATGCGATCGAGCTTGTGGTCGGCGCCATCCAGGCTTACGTCTTCACGGTCCTTACCGCCGTGTATGTCTCCGAGGCAGAGGAGGTCGCGGAGGAGGAGTAGTCTTCCGTTCGCGCCTTAAAGGTAAGGCAATTCGTTAAACCGCCGGTGCCCGTACCCATGGAGCCCGGCAGTTATAAAAAGGTTATCCTGCGTGAAATAAGACACGCACGACAAAGGAGGAATCGTGGGAGTTATCGGTTACGGTCTCGGTGTTATCGGCGCTGGTCTTGCTATCGGCCTGTCTGCTCTGGGTGCTACGGGTGCTATGGCCCGTCAGCCTGAGGTCCAGGGCCGCGTGTTCACCGTCTTCATCATGGGCTCCGCCTTCGGCGAGGCTCTGGCTCTGATCGGCTTCGTTGTCGCGCTGATCGTTAAATAGCACGGAGCGTCAAGTATGAATCTTTCATCCCAGAAGAGCGCGATCGCACTCTCCGCGTCCGCGGCCGCGCTGCTCATGCCGGTTTCCGCGTTCGCCGAGGACGGCGCTGCCGGTGCGGACATCCTCATCCCTAAGATGGCGGAGTTCATCCCGGCGCTTATCGCCTTCCTGATCATCTGGATCGTGCTGGCCAAGGTCGCCCTGCCGGGCATCATGAAAACCATGGAGGAGCGCGGCAAGAAGATCGAGGAGAGCCTCGACGAGGCCGAGAAGACCAAGCAGGAGGCTATCGCCAAGCGCGCTGAGTCCGACTCGATCGTCACCGACGCCCGTCGTCAGGCTGCCGACATCGTTCTCGAGGCCCGTAAGGACGCCGAGTCCGAGCGCGCCCGTATCATCGAGGCTGCTCACAAGGAGGCCGAGGAGATCATCGCCAAGGCCCACACGACCGTCGAAGACGAGCGCAAGTCCATCTACGCCGGTGCCGCGAGCTCCATCGCCGACCTGTCCGTTGCCGTCGCCACCAAGATTGTGGGCGAGGCACTCGAGGACGAGGGCGAGCAGAAGAAGCTCATCGAGCGCTACATCCAGGAAGCAGGTAGCCTGAATGCCGACTAGCCGCTATCAGGACAAGGTGCTCGAGACCTACGCGCGCTCCCTTTTGGAAGCCGCCAAGGCCGAGAACCATGTGTTCGAGGACCTCGAGATGATCGAGCGCCTGGCTAGCGCCAGCCCCGAGATCATCGCCGTGCTCGACACCATGTCCAAGCGCGACCAGCTCGACCTTCTTCCCAAGGTGGCAGCTGCCTTTAAGTATGTTGCCGAGGAAGACGAGGATGTAGTGGGCGTGACCGTCACCACGGCGATCCCGCTCGACGACGAGCTGCGTCAAACCATCACTAAGAAATGCGAGCAGGACTTCGGCCGCAAGGTATTCCTTATCGAGCAGGTCGACCCGTCTATCGTGGGCGGCCTGGTGCTCGAGGCCCGCGGCGAGCGTCGTGACATTTCCGTCAAGACGCAGCTGCGCATCGCGCAGGAGACCCTCGCAAACTCTGCTAATTCGTACGGAGGTGAAGCCTAATGTCCGAAACCCTCAATGCTCAGGATATCGCCAAGAAACTGCAGGAGCAGCTCACGAGCCTCTCCGCGACGGTCGATACGCATGAGGTTTCAACGGTCGACGAGGTAGGCGACGGCATCGCGCGCGTCTCCGGCCTCAAGAGCGCCATGGCAGGCGAGCTTCTGGAGTTCAAGAGCTCCGATACCGGTGAGACCGTCTTCGGCCTTGCCCAGAACCTTGACCGTGACGAGGTCGGCGCCGTTCTGTTCGGTGCTGTCGACTCCATCAAGGAAGGCGACGAGTGCCGCACCACTGGCCGCATTATGGATATCCCCGTGAGCCGTGCCATGCTCGGCCGCGTCGTCAATCCGCTCGGCCAGCCCATCGACGGCCTGGGCGACATCGTCGCCACGCACCGTCGCCCCATCGAGTTCAAGGCCCCCGGCGTCATCGACCGTACCCCGGTGTGTGAGCCGGTTCAGACCGGTCTGCTCGCTATCGACTCCATGGTGCCTATTGGCCGCGGTCAGCGTGAGCTCATCATCGGCGACCGTAAGACCGGTAAGACCGCCATCGCCATCGACGCTATCCTCAACCAGCGCGGCAAGGGCATGGTCTGCATCTATGTCGCCATCGGCCAGAAGGCCTCCACGGTTGCCAACATCCGCGAGACCCTCGCTCAGCACGGTGCGCTCGACTACACCATCATCGTTTCGGCCACCGCTGCCGATTCCGCCCCTATGCAGTACATCGCGCCTATGGCCGGTGCCGCTATCGGCGAATTCTTCATGTACAACGGCGAGGACGGCAAGCCCGCCAGCGAGACCAACCCCGGCGGCCACGTGCTCGTCATCTACGACGACCTGTCCAAGCAGGCTGTGGCCTACCGTCAGATGTCGCTGACGCTGCATCGTCCGCCCGGACGCGAGGCCTATCCTGGTGACATCTTCTACCTGCACTCTCGTCTGCTCGAGCGTGCTGTCAAGATGTCCAAGAAGAACGGTTACGGCTCCATGACAGCTCTGCCGATCATCGAGACCCAGGACGGCGACGTCTCGGCCTACATTCCGACCAACGTCATTTCCATTACCGATGGTCAGATCTACCTGCAGTCCGAGCTCTTCTTCCAGGGCCAGCGCCCGGCAGTCGACGTGGGCATTTCCGTGTCCCGCGTCGGTGGCGATGCGCAGACCAAGGCCATGAAGCAGGTCGCCGGCAACCTCCGTCTGGACCTCGCTTCCTATCAGGAGCTCGCTGGCTTTACGCAGTTTGGCTCCGACCTTGACGAGGCTACTCAGAAGCAGCTGACCCATGGTGCCCGCATGACCGAGCTCCTGAGGCAGCCGCGCTACAAGCCGTTTGAGGTTGGCGAGCAGATCGTTACGCTGTTCGCTGGCAACGAGGGCTTCCTGGATGACCTGGAGATTGCCGACGTGCTGCCTTTCCGTGCCGAGCTCATCGAGTACATGGACAATGGCTTTGGCTCGCTGCTCGACAAGGTTCGCGCCAAGAAGATCGATGATGACACCAAGGCTGAGCTCTTGCGCGTCATCGGCGACTTCAAGCAGCAGTTCATGGCCAAGCACCATTCGGATGTTTCTGGATCAGAGGAGAACTAAGCCCCATGGCCAACCTTCGCGACATTAAGAAGCGAATCTCCTCGGTTACCACGACCAAGCAGATCACGCGCACGATGGAGATGGTCTCTACGGCCAAGATCCGTCGTGCCCTCGATCGCTCCAAGCAGGCCGAGCCCTATAAGGAGGCGCTGACCGACGTCATGCTGACGGTCGCCGGCGACGCCTCCTGTTCGGGCACCGATCCCATGCTGCAGAAGCATGAGAGCGTCAAGCATGGCCTGATTGTCGTTATTGCCTCGGACCGCGGCCTTGCCGGCGGTTTCAATACGACGGTGGAGCGCACGGCCGAAAAGCTCGCCGCTTCTTGGGCGAACGACGGCATCGAGTGCGAGATCATCGCGTGTGGGCGCAAACCGGCCACGTATTTCCGTGACCGCGCAAACGTCGTCATGCACTTTGAGGGCAACTCCTCTGAGCCCGATTTCAATCAGGCCCGCATGATCTCCTCTCATATCTGCGATGCGTATCGTGCCGGTGAGCTTGACCGTGTCGAGCTTGTCTACCACCACGCCAAGAACCGCGTGGATCAGGAGCTTCGCGTCGAGCATCTGTTGCCGCTCGACCCCGAGATGATCGCTATGGCCCACGGTCCGCGTAAGAACGAGACCGACGCCCCTAAGCGCATCTCGTCCACGTTCGAGTTCGTGCCCTCTCCCGAGCATGTTCTCGGCAAGCTTGTGCCGTCTTATATCCTGACGGTCATCTACCAGGCCCTGATCGATTCGGCGGCTGCCGAGCAGGGTGCACGCCGCAAGGCCATGCACTCCGCGACGGAAAACGCCACCGCGATCATCTCGACCCTTACCCGCACGTATAGTCGCGTGCGCCAGGCTTCGATCACGACCGAGATTAACGAGATCGTCGGCGGAGCCTCAGCATTGGAGGAACAGTAATGGCTAATAACACCGTAAAGCTTGCGGTCGAGGAAGCCACCAAGAAGACGACTGCCGGTGATGGCCGCATCGTGCGTATCATCGGCCCTGTCGTCGACGTCAAGTTTGACGGCGCGGTGCCCCCGATCTACAACGCGCTCACGGTCGAGGCCGAGACCCCGATCGGTCACCTGAGCACGATCCTCGAGGTCGAGAGCCAGCTTCCGGGCGGCGTCGTCCGCACGGTCGCCATGTCCTCGACCGACGGCCTGCAGCGTGGTCTCATCGCCACCGATACCGGTGAGCCCATGAAGATGCCCGTTGGCCCCAAGACGCTCGGCCGCATTTGGAACGTCATGGGCAAGCCTGTCGACGGTAAGCCCATGCCCGAGGTGGAGGAGTTCTATCCCATCCACCACGCAGCGCCCCGCTTCGACGAGCTCACCACCAAGACCGAGATCTTCGAAACCGGCATCAAGGCCGTTGACCTGCTCGAGCCCTACATCCGTGGCGGCAAAACGGGTCTGTTCGGCGGCGCCGGCGTCGGCAAGACCGTTCTGATTCAGGAGCTCATCAACAACCTCGCCCAGGAGCACGGCGGCACCTCGGTGTTCACCGGTGTCGGCGAGCGTACTCGTGAGGGCACCGACCTGTTCCTCGAGATGAGCGAGTCTGGAGTTATCGACAAGACCTGCTTGGTCTATGGTCAGATGAACGAGCCGCCTGGAGCGCGTCTGCGCATCGGCCTGGCCGGCCTTACCACCGCTGAGTACTTCCGCGATCGCGGCCAGGACGTTCTGCTGTTCATCGACAACATCTTCCGCTTCTCCCAGGCCGGTTCCGAGGTTTCCGCACTGCTGGGTCGTATGCCGTCCGCCGTCGGTTACCAGCCTACGCTGGCTACCGAGATGGGCGACCTCCAGGAGCGCATTACCTCGACCAAGACGGGTTCCATTACCTCCGTCCAGGCTGTCTACGTCCCTGCAGACGACCTGACCGACCCGGCGCCTGCCACGACGTTTACGCACCTCGACGCCACTACGGTTCTTTCGCGTAGCATTTCGTCGCTCGGCCTGTTCCCGGCCATTGACCCGCTCGCGTCTTCCTCCGACGCCCTCGATCCCTCGATCGTCGGCGAGGAGCACTACCGTGTCGCCGTTAAGGTCCAGGAGCTCCTGCAGGAGTACTCCGACCTTCAGGACATCATCGCCATTCTGGGTATGGACGAGCTGTCCGAGGAGCAGCGCCTTACGGTCAACCGCGCTCGTAAGATTCAGCAGTTCCTCTCGCAGTCTTTCCACGTCGCCGAGAAGTTCACCGGCAACCCCGGTGTCTACGTCCGCGTCGAGGATACCGTCCGCTCCTTCGCCGAGATTGTCGACGGCAAGGCCGATGATCTGCCCGAGCAGGCTTTCCGCTATGCTTCCACGATTGAGGACGTGCGTGAGCGCGCCCGCAAGATGGGGGAGAAGTAGGTTATGCGTATCCGCATCGTGTGCCCCGTGAGCTGCGCCTATGAGGGCGACGCTGCGTTTGTGTCGATTCCGTCCACGGATGGCGAGTTTGGCGTTCTGCCTGCTCACTCCAGCGAGATCTGCACGATCGACCGCGGTTACGTTCGCGTCTCCGATAAGGCCATGGGCACTGTTGACCACACGTTTGCCGTGGCCGGCGGCTATGCCCAGGTTGCGGACGATGTCGTGACCGTCCTCGCCGAGCGCGCTTGCGATTTGGCGACCGTCGACGCCGACAAGCTTAAAGCTGATATTCAAGGTTTTGAAGAGAAGCTGGGTAATTTGTCGGAGGATGATGCACGCCGCGCCTACCTCTATAATGAAATCGCATGGTGTAAGCTCAAGCTTGCCCAATAGTCAAACGCTTTAGCGTTCGACCATTTGCGAACACATCATGCCCGGGATGGCCCAGCCACCCCGGGCATGCTTTTTGAAAGGGTAGACCTTGGATATTATCCGCGTTGAGGGTGGCCACGCCATCGGAGGTTCCGTGCCCGTCTCGGGTGCCAAAAACTCCGCGCTCAAACTCATGGCGGCAACGCTTCTGGCGCCGGGCAAGACGACGCTGCAGAACGTGCCAGATATTTCCGATGTCCACGTGATGGGCAAGGTGCTCAAGGGCATGGGCGCAACGATCGATGTTCTCGACGAGCACACGCTCGAGATTGATACCTCTCAGGTCGATTCCTGGGAGGCTCCCTATGAGCTCGTCGCTAAGATGCGTGCTTCCACCGCCGTCATGGGGCCCCTGCTGGGCCGCTTCCATCGCGCCAAGATTGCCATGCCGGGTGGCTGCAACCTAGGTGCTCGCAAGATCGATATGCATATCCTGGGTCTCGAGGCCCTGGGCGTTGAGTTCGACACCGCCCACGGCTACATCAACGCCAACGCGCCCCAGGGCCTGCGCGGTACCACCGTCACGCTCGAGTTTGCCAGTGTCGGTGCGACCGAGAACCTCATCATGGCTGCCGTGCGCGCGCAGGGCACCACGGTTATCGACAACGCGGCTCGCGAGCCCGAGATCGTCGATCTCGCTAACATGCTCAACGAAATGGGTGCCAAGATTGTCGGCGCCGGTACGCCTGTCGTGACCATCGAGGGCGTGGAAGAGCTGCATCCTGTTACCCATCGCGTGGTGGGCGACCGCATCGAGGCCGGTACCTTTATCGTTGCCGGTGCGTTGATGGCCGACGATCGCGGCGTCGATGTCACGGGCTTTTGCCCCATTCACTTGGGCATGGTGCTCAAGAAGATGGAGCTCATGGGTATCGACTGCGAGCGCGTCGAGGATGGCGTCCATGTGAGGCGTGCCGAGCGCATCAAGCCGGTCGACATCCAGACGCTTCCGTTCCCCGGCTTCCCGACGGACATGCAGGCGCAGATTATGGTACTCTCCGCCCTTGCCGATGGTAGCTCCGTTATCACCGAGAACATCTTCGAGAATCGTTTTATGTTCGCATCCGAGTTGGTGCGAATGGGTGCCGATATTCGCATCGAGAGTCACCACGCCATGATTCACGGCGTCAAGGGTTTCTCTGGTGCGCAGGTTACCTCGCCCGATCTGCGCGGCGGAGCAGCTCTTGTTGTCGCTGGTCTGATTGCCGATGGCACGACCGAGGTGTCGGCCATCCATCACATCAAGCGCGGCTATGAGCAGTTTGTCGAAAAGCTGCAGACACTTGGCGCTCACGTCGAGCACGCCACTGTCCCCGATCCCGTCATCTACTAATGCAGGTTGCCTATGTTTAAGAAAAAGCCCCTTGCGGAATCCCGAAGACCTTCGACCGGTGCGCAGGCCAAGATCTATAGCCGTGATAACGTCGCCCGCTATTCCGAGCGCGCCCGTCAGCGCCGTCGCGGCCACACGGTTCGCCGCGTCGCGCTTATTGCCGTGCTCGGTGTGCTGCTGAGCGCAACGACTGCCGCCGGCCTGTGGTTCGCCACCATTATGGGCAAGCTCGGCGATTCCAACGTCATTACCGACAACCTGCGTCAGATTCTGGTCGATACCGACGAGGCAAAAGACCCGTTCTACGTGCTGCTCCTTGGTACCGACGGTCGTCCGGGCGAGGATACGTATCGCGCCGACTCGATTATCTTGGCGCGTATCGATCCCACGCAAAAGCAGGCGACGCTCATCTCCATTCCGCGTGATACCAAGGTCGTCTACAACGGTTCGACCATGAAAATCAACGCCTGCCACACCTACGGCGGCGCCGAGGCCATGGTCCAGGCGGTCAACGAACTGTGCGGCGTGCAGATTTCGCACTATGCCGAGGTCAGCTTCGATGGCATGCAGTCGCTCATCGACTCGGTCGGCGGCATCGACATCAACGCGACCGATGACGTTGATGACCCTGAGCACCTCGACATTAAGATCACCGCCGGTCAGCAGCACATGGATGGCGCAACCGCCCTTACCTATGCCCGCTGTCGCTACATCTATGCCGATGGCGACTACACGCGTATGCGCCACCAACGTCAGGTACTCGGCGCCCTTGCCAACCAGATCCTCAATAACTTCGATGCCACGAAGATCTTTGGCCTGGTTAATTCGCTGTCCGATATGCTCGTAACCGATATGAGCGTTCAGGATATCGTGGCTACGGTCAATGCCATGCGCGGTATGGATGTCGACGGTATCTACTCGGCCAACCTGCCCTCGTACGCCGACGACAGCACCATGATCGACGGTGTGAGCTACGTCTTTGTCTACGAGGACGAGCTCAAGGAAATGATGGAGCGCGTCGATGCCGGCAAGGATCCCAAGGGTCCAAACACCATGGGCCTTTCCGACGGTTCCAGCTCTACGATCGGCGACCTGAACAACAACACGTCTGACGACTACGCAAACGGTACCGCAACCTCATCGGTCAGCTCTGACGATTCCGATGACTCAAGCGATTCGAGCGATTCGGACTACTACGAAGAGCCCACCGGCGACGGCAACGGCTACGAAGCTAACTACTAAGTTACGGCGTTTTACCAAACGCCGTAACGGCTCGACGCTGCGCGCCGCCCAAGGCGACAATTTGTCATTCAAAAGGCAGGGCATGACCAGAAGGTCAATGCCCTGCCTTTTTCATGCCAACTTGTTCGCCTTGGACGTCGCTCGCTGACGTTGGCTCAACATGCGGTGCTGACTACTCCCCTTGCACCAAAAACCGCCCCGTTCTCAGTTTTGAGGACGGGGCGGTTTTGCTTACCTAGATTGTTCGAGTTCCTTATGCAAAGCGGGCGACGAGCTCCTGGAGCACGTCGGTCATCTTGACGAGCGAACTGACCGGGACGAACTCGTTGACGCCGTGGTAGCAATAGCCGCCGGTGGAAAGGTTGGGGCAGGGCAGACCGCGGAACGACAGCTGGGCGCCGTCGGTGCCGCCACGAATCGGCAGCACTTGGGGCTCAACGCCGCAGGCAAGGTAGGCTTCTTTGGCAACATCAATAAGCTCGGGATAGTCACGAACGATCTCGGCCATATTTCGATACTGCTGCTTAATCTTGACTGTCACGCGCTCCTCACCCAGACGCTGGTTGAGCATCGAGGCGGCGGCATCAATAAGGTCGAGTTTCTGCTGGAACTTGGCGGCGTCATGGTCGCGGATGATATAGCGCGCTGTGGCGTGATCGACGGTCGCAGATACACCCTCAAGGTGATAAAAGCCCTCGTAGCCTTCCGTATACTCCGGGCGCTGCACGTAGGGGAGTAACGCGTTGAAGTCGCAGAACAGATTGCCTGCGTTGACCATACGGCCCTTAGCGTCGCCCGGGTGGATGGACTGGCCCTCAAAGCGGACGGTCGCCTCGGCGGCGTTAAAGCACTCCCACTCCAGTTCGCCGATGGGGCCGCCGTCGACCGTGTAGGCGTACTTGCAGCCAAAGGTATCGATATCCAACAGCTCGGCTCCGTGGCCGATCTCCTCGTCAGGGCAGAAGCAAATGCCGAGTGCGGGATGGGGCAGAGAAGGGTCCTGAGCGATACGCGCGACAAGCGACATGATCTCGGCGACGCCTGCCTTGTCGTCCGCGCCCAGCAGCGTGGTGCCATCGCTGCAGACTAGGTCCTCACCCGCGAGGTCGTTCAGGGCGGGAAGCTTGGCGGTACTCATGGCAACGGGCTTACCGTCAACCGTGCCACAGACCAGGTCGCCGCCTTCGTAGTGTACGATGTGCGGCTTCACGCCGGCGCCCGGTGCAACTTCGGTGGTGTCGAGATGGGCAATCAGGCCCAGGGCGGGCTTGTCCTTAGCGCCCGCACTTGCGGGGATATGCGCGCAGACATAGGCGTGCTCGGTCACGTGGGCATCTTCCGCACCAAGCTCGCGCAGCTCTTCAGCCAGCACGTTGGCAAGGTCAAACTGAACGGCGCTCGAGGGTACCTGGTCGCAGTTTGCATCCTCGGACTGCGTGTTGATCTGGACGTAGCGCAAAAAGCGCTCGAGGACATCGGGGCTCGTGGTGGTGTTTTCCATAAAGACCGCTCCAATCTTGGTCGTCGTGTGCAACAAGAACTCTAGCACGGTATGCCACGGCATACCACGACGCTTGGATGGGGTAGAATCAGCCATTGAATGCAGAAGGGACGGAAGATCATGGATACGACAAATAGCTCGCGCGAACTACATCTGACGGTGGCGAACGAAGACTACTTGGAGTGCATGGTTCGCATTGAAAGCGAAGAGGGGGAAACCAACGGCGTGCGATCGGTCGACATCGCGCAGCGCCTTGGCGTCTCCAAGGCATCGGTCAATAAAGCGGTTTCGGCGCTCAAGGCATCCGAACTTGTCGAGCAATCGCACTATGGCAAGGTAATCCTGACCGATCGCGGCCGCGAGGTTGGCACGGCTATCTGGTACCGTCATCGCCTCATCCGCACGTTTTTGGTTCAGGAGCTCGGTGTCGAATTTGAGCGAGCCGATTCCGAGGCCTGCATGATGGAGCATGCGCTATCCGAGGACACGATGAGCCGCTGGCTCGCCTATCTCGAAAAGCAGGGAATCAGCGTCGAGGAATAGCGGGATATATATGGATACGAGTTATTACAACCGCTTTGGTGCCGAGGAACTTACGCGCCGCTTGTCGAGCGAGACCTTGTTGGCGCAGGGCCCCATGGGCAGTGTTCTGTTGAGTGAGTACGATGCCGCCGACATTCCACCGGCGTTTTGGAATCTGGCGGAGCCGCAGACCGTTTCTCGTATCCATCGCTTGTATGTCGCCGCTGGCGCGCAGGTGCTCATTACCAACACCTTTCAGGCATCAAGCTATGCCCTCAAGCACGACCAGATTGCGCCGTCCGTGGCGGAGGTCAATCGCGGGGCCGTCGACGATGCCCGCCAGGCGCACCCTCAGCTGCTGCTGGGCTCGATGGGCCCGATCAGTATTGAGTGGTTTGCCGAGGACTCTGCCGAGTATCGTGAAATCCGAGGCATTGCGCGCGAACAGGCGCACGCCTTGCTCAATGCTGGCGTTGACGGTCTGCTGATCGAGACGGTGACGTCTGTCCGTAATCTGCAGCCCATGCTTGCCGGCGCCCGAGATGCCGCCGACGGCATGCCTGTTCTGGTGAGTTTTGTCGTTGACGATAAAGGCGACCTGCTGGGCGATGGCCTCAACATCGAGGCAGCCGTTTTGTACGCCGAAAAACACGGCGCAAACTCGGTTGGTGTTAATTGCTGTTCGCTTGCGGCCGCGAACGCGGCGGTGCCCAGGATGGTTGCATCGGCGACTACTCCCGTTACGGTGCGTCCCAACGTAGGCGATCCGGTCCAGACTCAGGATGGCCCCGTATGGCACGAGAACCCCGAAGCTTTCGCGCGCGCATGCATCGAATGGAGGCATGCCGGTGCCGCAATGGTGGGCAGTTGCTGTGGAACCACGGCAATCACTACGGCAGCGATGGCCGAGGCGCTCGATATTTAAAGGGCAAAACCGCTCCATACGGGGCGGTTTTTTTATTGCTTGCATGTCCTCGGCAGCATTTGCCCAAATGGTGAATGCTGGTGCCGGCAGGTTGCCGAGTGCGTGTTGCGGGTATACCTCACGCGTACCATGATCCAAACACTGTGAGGTGTCTGCGCGTGTGCGCGATAATTCATTTTGGAACTGACGGTTGGCGCGCTCGCGTCGATGAGGACTTCACTGCCGATAACGTTGCCCGTATCGCCGATGCCGTCGGCGAGTTGTGGCAAAAGACCAATCCGGGCAAAACGGTATATATAGGGTTCGACACCCGGTCCCTGGCGCGCGAGTTCGCTGAGCTTGCGGCGGGTGTGCTAGCAGCGCACGGGCTAGACGCCGTGCTCGCTTCGCGACCTGTCCCGACCCCTGCCCTTACGTGGGCGGCGGCTTATGACGGTGAGGCGTGCGGCGCGCTCATGGTGACGGGGTCCCATCATCCGCAGGGTTATCTGTGCCTCAAGATTCGCATGGGTGACGGCTCGACCGCCAACCAGGATGTCATCGAAGAGCTCGAAGAGACCATGGCTCCCGAGCCAATGGGGATCGAGGGGCAATATCGCACCGCGGATATCATTCCTGACTATATGCAGGCGGTGGCATCGTTTGTCGATGCCGAAGCCATCCGCGCCGCGCACTTGCGCGTGGTTGTCGATCCCATGGGCGGCGCAGCCCAGGGCTATCTAGCCGACTTGCTGCGCGAGCTTGGCGTTGAGGTGCACGAGATTCACGCCGGGCGGGCGTCTGACCAAGAAGATATCTGCCCCGACCCCGTTGAGCCTTGGGTGGACACTTGCGAGCGCACGGTTATCGAGGACGGAGCTTGCGCTGGCCTGGTGACCGACGGCGACGCCGACCGTATCGGCGCGGTTGACGAGCGAGGCAGATATATACATCCGCACCAGATCATGGCGCTCGTTTTGGGCGACTTGGTTCAATTTCGTAATTTGGAGGGGCGCGTCGTCGTCAATCTTTCGTGCTCGACGCTCGTGCGTCGCATTGCCGAGGCGCTTGGCTGCCGCGTGACCGTCAAACCAGTCGGTTTCAAATATATAGCGGCGGAGATGAAGAAGGGCGGCGTCCTCATGGGCGGCGAAGAAGCCGGTGGTATCGGCATCGCCGCGCATATGCCCGAGCGCGATGGAATCCTCGCCTGTCTGATTCTGTGTGAGCTTATGGCAAAGACGGACGCGCCTTTGGGCGTTCTGGTCGACCAACTCGAGGACAGTTTTGGTAAGACGAGTTACGGTCGACGCGATTTGCGCCTTGAGGCCGAAGATGCCGAAACGTTACGAACCCTGCTGCCGGGCGTAAACCCCAAGTCGATTTGTGGCAAGGTGCCGCAAAACGTTAGTCATATGGACGGCTTGCGTCTGTCATTCGAGGATGACACGTGGCTGCTGGTCCGTCCTAGCGGGACCGAACCAGTGGTGCGCGTCTACGCCGAGGGGTTCTCGGTGGAAGAACGTGATGAGTTGCTCGATGCTGGCTGTGCTTTAGCTAGGGGGACGTATCCGCTTTAACCATGAGACTGCCTTATATAAAGAGATGCTCGGCGAGCGGTAGTTAACGGCTGGCAAACGTTAGTCGAATCACAAAATGTGTAGGAAATGTGTACGCCCAGATTCCCGCCAACGGCGCCCCTCCGGTCTGGCAATATATCTCCTTGCCGCGCGGCCCGGTCGGACCG